>JBCQWE010000001.1:0-112626 GCA_047172505.1 Rikenellaceae bacterium
TTTTGCCTCGCGATCTGCACCTATATTCTTAATTACTATCTTCACCATATTACTAAAATTGATTAATTATATTTTGAGAAATAGCCATTATCACTCTCGGTTAATACTCCTGCGAGCTTGTCATATATATATATCTGCGCTTGCTTCATCTACTTTACTCCTCTTTTTTAAGTGCAACAACTCCAATCTCAGAACCAAACATTGCCAATAAGGCATTAACTTTATCTAATCGTAAAGTTTGCTTTCCCTGTTCCAAATCACGGACAAAGCGCAGCCCAACTCCTGATTTGTCAGAGAGCTCCACTTGTGTTAGATTGTGCAACTTGCGCTGCTCTTTTACATATTCTGATAATTTCATTGCCTTATGTTTCAAGTTATATGATTGTGTGATTATACCCTTTCGGGTGTAAAAGTAGTAATTATTTATTAAAATATACCTTATCGGGTATAAATGCCTACAACTACCCCAACATATTAACCAACTCTCTCTTCATCTCCTCGTCGATGTCTCGGTATCTGGCAAAAGCTTTTGAACCCTCTTTATGACCAGAGAGTGAGCCTACAAGGTTTGGATCTTTTACTTGTTTGTAGAGGTTACCGACAAAGGTTCTGCGAGCTAAGTGTGACGATGCAATCTCGTATAGTACTCGTTTTTCTTCCTCTCTTGTAGTTGGATTGATAATTGTTACCATTCGCTTCAATCCTGCCGCCATAAAGATTCGCTTGATGCTTACATTGTATTTTTGCTACGAGATAAAGGGAAGTAGTGAATCGCCCTCACAATCCTTATATCTTTCGAGAATTTCCAACGCTGTATCGTTAAGTGGCACTCGCACAGTTTCTGGGCGACCATCCTTGGTTTTGCGTGGTATGTACTCGATTGCTCCGCATATCACATTCGACTTTTTCATCTTCAAGAAGTCACCGATGCGGCAACCAATCAAACATTGAAAGACAAATATATCTCGTTGAATCGCCAACTTGGGGTGGCGCTTGAGATTGGTGCGATAAATTTTATTTCGCTCGTCGATGGTAATATACACTGGCGTGCCATAGGTGCACTCCTCCAATGAGAACTCCGAGAATGATTTGTTTGCGTAGCCTTTGTTGTCGTTGCACCAATAGATGAATGTGCGGATCTTCGAGAATATACCAAGCAACGTATTGCGACCTCTGGGCTTAGGGATTCTCGACTCGGTTATCTGCTCGTAGAGCATCGGATACTCCTCATAATACATATATTCTTTATCGGCAAAATCCCAAATATCTCGCAGGGTGTCGGCTGTTATCTCCTCCACGTATAGCGTGTAGCTCTTTTGTCCACGACGAATGGTGCGCACGAAGAGTTCGTAGCGTTTGAGTATTCGCTTCACGACTTTGTAGTTCTTCTGTCTCACCTCCGAGATTTTATGTTTCAAAAGAAACTCTTCGAAAAGTTCATCAACGGTCGGTTTGTGTGTTTCATCAGCTGCTACTTTATATTTATTTGGGTTGTAGTAGATGTCGAGCGTCAATCTCAACCACTCTTTATCTACGCCCTAACTACCCGACAAAAACAAATAGGAGGCGCATAACCAATTGATAATCAGCAAATAAACACTTGTGAATATTTGCAAAAGTACACAACTTGTAGCAATATTGCAAGCACACGTAGGCAAAAATATCAATCTTGCACGCATAAAATTCATTGCCTTACTTCTCGAAGCCCTCTGCCGTATGCAGAGTGTCTCGATGCCCAAACTCTCTGTCTGCTTCGGTGGCGATCGTAGCACAGCCTCGTCTCATCGCAGGATCGAACGATTCTTTGCAATCTATGATTTGCCGATCAACCTAATCGCAAAACTCATCGTGTCGCTACTTCCCGTCAAGCCACCATTCACTCTTGCGATGGATCGAACACATTGGAAATCAGCCACTACGAATATGAACGTGTTAACATTAGCAATCTGCTATCGAGGCGTTGCATTCCCTGTTCTCTTCACGATGTTACCTAAAGCTGGTAACTCATCATCGGCAGAGCGCATAGAGTTAATGGAGCGATTCAAAGCTCTGTTTGGTGAAGATAGCATTGAACGATTGACAGCAGACCGAGAGTTTATCGGCAAGGAGTGGTTCGGGTATTTGAATGATAGCGGCACGAAATATTATATCCGCATCAAGGAGGGGCACTATGTTACAGATCCTCGCACGGGAAGCAGAGTCAAGGTCGGGCATCTATTTAATTCTGTTCGAGATGGTGAGTTTCGCTCACATCGCAGGCTCTATTATGTAGGCTCAGAATTGTGTTTTTTGGCAGCTTCACGGGTGAAAAATAAGCAAGGAGTGATGGAGTTGCAGGTTATTGCCTCGTATAATCAACCTGAGTTGTCGAAGAAATTGTACAAGGAGAGGTGGCTGATTGAGTGTGCGTTCAAATCGCTCAAGACGAGTGGATTTAACATTGAGGCCACACATATTCGGGACATTGACAGATTTGCTAAGATGTTGTCATTGGTGATGTTAGCATTTATTTGGGCGTATCTGATCGGAGTGTATGTCCACGAAAATATCCGACGAATACGGCTCTGCAAGCACGGGTATTTTGCTAAGTCGTTTGTGAAATATGGGATCGAGACGTTGGTTATGGCGCTATATTTAGACCACACCCCTGCGGCGCAGGCTCTCGTGCAACGTCTTGCCGATGCAACGAGCCAAATCAATCGTAGCTTCGCTTACGATGCAACAGCTTCGGAGAAGGCTTCGTTACTACCAACCGTTAGCCTTCTCTACCGATTAGTTTGCGAAGCGGGCGACGACCACTCGTACCACAACGCAGCAATTAAGAGCCTTGTGGAGCGCGGTGCCGTAAGCGACATCTACTTCACGCCCGTCGATGCAAGCGATGCGATCATAAAACAAAGCACCTCGGCCGAGAACTATGCCGCGTACAAAGCAGCCCAAAAGTACCAATATATGTCGCCCCTGCTTGGCGCAGCTCAAACGGGCAACCACGAATTGATGCGTTACTTCATCGAGAGCCGCAAAGTGCCTTATGCGCGTTACGACGACAAGGGGGCTTTGGTCTTTGCTTCGTGCAAAACAACTGCATGCGTCGAGGTGATGTTGGACCAAGGCGTGGATATAAACACGGTGCACCCTGCGGCAGGAATGCCAGTATTATTTACCTCGGTTACCTCGGAGAATTATGAGCTTATGGAGGGTTTGCTAAAACATGGTGCCGACCAAAATGTATCGGTCAATGGCTACACGGTAAACGACATGATCCGCAGCTACCCCAAAAAACGCCAAAAGCTGGTTCAGGCGGTTTTGGAGAAGTATAAATAGGGGGTTGGCTGAGACTTTTCTGAGGGAAGTTGAAACTATTTGTCGTCATCTTGAACTTGACTGAGGATCTCGAAGAAAAAGATTGCGGCTCGTAGGCCGCAATGACGCACACGGGTTAAAGAACCCATACGTCATTGCGGCCCACGAGCCGCAATCTCATTAAAAGCCCTCTGGTGAGGAGGCCTAAACCTTATAGCTTGTAAGTAACACCAAGGCCGATTGAACCTACGCCCGAGCCAAGTTCAACGTTGACTGCCCATTTTGAGTCGAGCGAGTAGTTTGCACCGACGCTAAATGTGTCGAATGTTGTTGAGCCACCATCGACGATGATAAAACCGAAGCGCACACCACCGTAAAGGTCGAGTTTGTCGACACCAACGAAGTGATAGTTACACTCAACGGCTGGAGTGATGCTCGAAGAGTAGAATCCAACGTAACCTCCAAGACCCAACTTGTGGTCTGCTGCGAAGTCGTAGATACCTTGCTCGTAAGAGAGAGCGATAGGGGTGCCACCGCCACCGAAGCCGATAGATGCAGTTAAATCTTTAGTTCCTTTGCCAAAAGTTTGAGCAGAAGCCATAGTCGCAAACCCAAGTACTGCAACCATTAAAAGAGTAAATTTCTTCATTTTTTAGTTTTTTTATTTATAAATACAGAATTGCACTATGCAAATTTAGCCTTTTATATCTTTATTGTGCAACTATTTTTGAATATAAAATTTTAGTAATAGATATTTTATATGTAACTTTGCTCAAAGAAAAAATTAGATATGCAACTCAAAAATCTGTCACTTATCAACTTCAAGAATATTGGTGAAGCTCAGCTCGACTTCTCGCCACACATCAACGCCCTGGTGGGTGACAATGGTGCGGGCAAGACAAATGTTATGGATGCGCTTCACTTTTTGTCGATGGCAAAGTCGATGGCCGCAATGACCGATCGGCAGTGTGTGCGCCACCAGGAGCCTTTTTTTGTGATCGATGGTTCGTTTGTCTCGGACGCGGGACTAAGCGAGGGGGTTGTCTGCTCGTTTAGTCGGCAGCAGGCCAAAGGCGTTAAGAGCCTTAAGCGCAACGGCAAGGAGTACGAGCGCCTTTCGGACCACATTGGCGTGATTCCCGTTGTTGTTGTGGCACCCCAAGATATTGCCTTGATATACGATGGTGCCGAGGAGCGCCGCCGATTTCTCAATAGCTTCATCTCGCAGCTCGACCCGCACTATCTAAGTACTCTTATTCGCTACAACGCCACTCTTACGCAACGCAACATGCTCTTGAAGCAGCGCGGCGATGAGTCGATGCTCCAGATATATGACCAGCAATTAATTCAAAGCGCCGAAGTGATCTACGCAAAACGAGCGGAGGTTATCGAGGCTATGCAGCCCCTTGTCGAAGAGTTCTATGCGCTACTCTCGGGCCAGCGCGAATCGGTGTCGCTCAGCTATGCCTCGCAACTCACTCAGAGCGATATGGGTGAATTGCTACTCGGTTCGCGCCAGAAAGATCGCGCGATGGAACACACCACAGTTGGCGTGCATCGCGACGACCTGATCTGCGAGATCGAAGGCTTTGCATTGCGCAAATATGGTTCGCAGGGGCAACAGAAATCATTTCTTGTTGCACTCAAATTGGCTCAGTATATACTTGTGAGTCAGCGCCGTGGCGAGCGACCAATACTTCTACTCGACGACCTTTTCGACAAATTGGATCGTGGTCGCGTGGAGCGACTTCTGCAAATCGTGTCGAGCGATTCGTTTGGTCAGATCTTTATTACAGATTGCAACCCTTCGCGCCTCGAATCGATTCTCGATGGGGCCGCGGCTTCCTACAAACTCTATGTAGTTGAGGATGGAAAAATAGAGATTAAGCGATGAGACGAACCAAGACAATGTTGATGGGTGAACTGCTCGATGATTTCTTCGCCAGGCCCTATATTGCGGCGCGTATTGCCGAGAGTAAACTCCCCGACACGTGGCGCATAATTCTTGGTGATCATATCGCCGATATGACCCGTGAGCTACGCCTCGAAAGAGGTATTCTCTACGCTAAGGTCGAATCGAGCATGATCCGTCACGAACTCTTTTTGCAGCGAGAAGGATTGAAAACCGAGATAAATAGAGTCTCGAAAGTGAGAATCGTAAATAGCGTAATTATTAAGTAACCGTGCTAGTAGCTCCACCGCGACTCGAACGCGGATCTAAGGTTTAGGAAACCTTCATTCTATCCCTTGAACTATAGAGCCATCAGAATTTGCACTGCAAACATACGCAAAATTCGCGAATTATAAGCACAATATCTGTGTAAACTCTCGAAAAATGATCTACACGTTGGGTTTCACCCTCTCGCGACTAAGTGCATATTTGCTCTTCTTCGGGCGATTTATCCAGAGTGTATTTTGGTTATACGACCTGAAGCTTGGGGCCTTCTTGTCGCGTTGGTTGATGTTGATTCGCCTCTCGTCGATCTCGTAACGCTCGAATTGCCAGTTTATTGCAAGTATCTCATCGTCGTATATTATTGTCGATTCCTGCTTCTCGTCGCGTTCTCCTGCGCACGAGATCACCACTTCGGTTCCCGCTTCGAGGCTCATGTAACCTAGGGCGAAATAGGCGGGGCAGTAGATCATGTTTTGCACCTCGGCTGTGAGCTCCACCGAGTTTGCCGCACCGAAGCTATTGCTTTCGGGGCGAAGATCGACCACCACGCATAGTGCTCGACCTGCGGTGAGAGCCACTAATCGCGCGTAGCTATCCTTGCGTTGGAAGTGCAGACCACGTATCACGCCGCGAGGTAGTTTCTCGGAGAATTGATCCACAAATTTTTCACTTAGCCCCATCTGTGCGTAGGGCTCCTGGTCGTTAAGGTCGGTGAGCCACTCTTGGCTGCCACCGCTCTGGGTGGGGGTAATTATCATAGGACCCTCGATTGAGGGGGTGCTTTTGGTTTTAAATTGTGACATGTCTGTAATGTTTGTAAAAGTGTTTTATTCAACGAGTTCCATCTCTGCAACTAGGTGCTTGGCATCGAGAATCTCTTCGAGCGTGAAGAGCACGTAGCGAATATCGACCGAGATGTTGCGGCAGAATGTTGGGTCGAAGGCGATGTCGCTCATCGTCGAGATCCATGTGCGGTCGAAGTTCAGACCTACCAATTCGCCCTTAGCGTTAATTATCGGCGAGCCCGAGTTGCCACCTGTGGTTTGGTTGTTGGCCAAGAAACAGACTGGAACGCTCTTGCGACCGTCAATCTCGACAGCCCAGCGGCCGTAATCTTTCGAAGCGTACTTCTCGCGCAGCGACTGCGGGATGTCGTAGTCGTAGATCTCGGGGTTATCCTTGGCGATGATGCCATCGATGGTGGTGAGGTGCTTGTGATACTCACCGTCGCGGTATGTGTAGCCGCCCACTTGTCCGTAAGCCACGCGCAGCGTGAGGTTAGCATCGGGGAAGAACGAGCGCTCGGGATCGAACTCTCTAAGTGCCTTGAGGTAAGGAGTATACCATTTGGTTATCTGCTTCATGCTGCTTAGGTTGCTGCCGAGTCGTGTTGCGGTGTAGGGGGCAAATATCGCAAGTAGCTCGGCCATAGGATCCTCCTTTTTGATCTTTGCCACCGACTCTTTCGATGTTGCGGCAGCTGTGACTTTATCGAGCGATGTTAGTGCCGAGCTCTCGAAAATATACTCTACGTAGCCCTCGATTGAGCCATGCTCCTCGACCTTTGCGGTGAACGCTGCGGGAATCTCCTCCATGCGTGCGGCGAGCTGTTGGAGCATCTGCACGGCGATCTGGCGGTCGATCTCAACCTGGTAATCTTTGAAGAAAAGTTCCAATTTCTCGCCATCGAGCGGGAAGCTAACCTTGGGAAGCACCTGCCCGAGTTCGATTGCGCGAACCGATTCGTTGCAGAGTTCGTAGTTGAAATATATGGGTGCGCATTCGGCGTAAGCCACTCGCATTGAGTCTTGTAGCGTGCTGTACTGGGGGCGCGAAGCTGCCCACTCGGCAAATCGAGCCTCGTACTCTTGCTTCTTCTCCACGGTCGATAGGCGCTTTAGACCCAAGGTCTCGCCCTGCCACTTTTTCCATGCGTTGCCAATCGATGCGTGCTTCGAAGCGTACATGATTCTCACTGCGGGGTCGGCCTCTTGTGCGGCAGTGATTATGTCGAGGCGGCGTGTGCGCAGGTCGATCTTCATTGGGTTTGAAACCTTTTCGATATAGGCCGCAGCGTCCGAAGTGATATATTGCTGTGTGGTGCCTGGGAAACCATAAATCATGGTGAAATCGCCCTCTGCGACCCCTTTTGTCGAGATCTTGAAGTGGTGGCGTGGCATGTATGGGACGTTGTCGGGCGAGTAGTCGGCGGGCTGATTGTCTTTATCGGCATAGATTCTAAAGATCGAGAAATCGCCCGTGTGGCGGGGCCACATCCAGTTGTCGGTGTCGCCACCAAACTTACCAATCGATGATGGTGGTGCAGCGACCAAGCGCACGTCGTTGAATTGTTCGTAGACAAAAAGGAACCACTGATTGGCGTAGTACAAAGGCTCCACCGAGCAACGGTAGCGACCACCTTCGCTCGCCTGGTCTTTGATCTCTTGGGTGGTTTTGCCCTCCTCGATTTGTGCTGTCACATCCTCCATGCGCACCAAAAAACGGACGTTGAGCGTCTTGTTGGGCAACTCCTCCTCCATTGTCTTAGCGCTAAAACCATTGGTTAGGTAGTCGTGTTCGAGAGTCGAGTGGCTTTGGATTTGGCCATATCCGCAGTGGTGATTGGTGAGGATCAACCCCTGCTCGGAGATCACCTCGGCGGTGCAGCCGCCACCAAATAGCATCACGCCATCCTTCATCGAGGCTTGGTTGATCGAGTAAATATCTTCGGCAGTGAGTGTGAAACCTTTGCTCTGCATGTCGTCGATGCGTCCCGAGATAAGGCTAGGTAGCCAGATTCCTTCGTCGGCGAATGAGATGAGCGAAAATGCTGATAAGCACAGTGTTAGTATGATCTTTTTCATTATATAAATTTATTTAGTTCGTTGTATAATCTCTGTATTGGTAGCCCCATGACGTTGTAGAACGACCCCTCGATACTCTCGATGCCGATGTAGCCGATCCACTCCTGGATGCCGTAGGAGCCCGCTTTATCGAAGGGTTTGTAGCGCGTGATGTAGTAATCGATCTCCTCTGATGAAAGAGAGGCAAAGCGAACGAGGCTTTGGCACGCGAAGCACCTCGATTTATCTTTGGAGCGTATGGCAACACCCGTAACCACGCAGTGTTCTCGCCCCGAGATTGCCGCGAGCATCGCGCGAGCGTCGTGCTCATCTTTGGGTTTGCCCAAGATCTTACCTTGGCATATCACCACCGTGTCGGCTGTGATAAGGAGCTCGCCCTCGCAGAGTTCGTGAGGGTAATTATCGCTTTTGAGCTGAGCGAGATATGCGGGAACCTGGCTCGCCTCCAACTCTTGCGGGTAACTTTCGTCGACCTCGAAGCGCGCTATTTCGCAATTGAGTCCGCTCCCCTCCATAAGTTGGTGGCGGCGGGGCGATTGCGAAGCTAGAATCAATTTGATTCCCTGCTGTTCAATTTTTTCGAAAAGTAGCATAAGTTATCGAATGTCAAAATTTAGTAGCTCCACCCCGCAGAGTCGAGCCTTGATATTGTCGCCTGGTTTGATTGCACCGACACCCACAGGGGTACCCGTGTAGATTAAATCGCCGATTTTGAGTGTTACAAATTGCGATACGTAGCTGATGATCTCGTCCACAGAGAAGATCATTTGTGCTGTGTGGCCGCTTTGGCGAAGCTCGCCGTTGAGCTCCATCTCGAAGCGTAGGTCGTCCGTGCCAACGCCTAACTCGTCGAGCGAGAGGAACTTAGGCGATAGCGCTGCCGAGTGGTCGAATGCCTTGCAGTGCTCCCAAGGTAGCCCCTTTTCGATCGCTTCGCGTTGCAGGTCGCGAGCCGTGAAGTCGATTCCAAGTCCCACTTCGGAGTAGCAGCGCGATGCGAATTTTTGGTCGATGCACTTAGTTACGCGGTTGATTTTAACCACCAATTCGCACTCGTAGTGCACATCCGACGAGAATGAGGGGATGTAGAAGGGGTCGTTGTTGCGCAGAAGTGCCGTGTCGGGCTTCATGAAGTAGAGCGGCTGTTGCGGTTTTGTGCCACCATCGTTGAGCTCTGCTATATGTTCGTCGTAGTTGCGACCAATGCAAATAATCTTCATATCTATCTGTTATTTAGTAAATTAACCATCTTGGTAGCTACTCTGCGGCTCGTGCCACTTTGGCCAAACATCTCTTGTAATTTTTTGTAGTCTGCCAGTACTCGTTCTCTCTGCTCGCCTCCCTCGATAATCTTTCGTAGTGCCTCGATTGTGGGTTGTGCCGTGTGTGAACTTTGAATTATTTCGCGCACGCACTCCTTGCCCAAGTTGATGTTTACCAGCGATATAAATGGAATATTGAGGATCAGCGGGCGCAGTAACTGCAAGATCCACCCCACTCGGTAGACCACAACCTCGGGGACGTTGAGCAGTGCCGCTTCGAGAGTCGCTGTTCCCGAGGTGATGAGCGCCGCCTCGCACGAGGTTAGGAGTTGGTATGTTTGGTCGGTGACAACCTTTATGTCGCTGCCATCGAGATACTTATCGTAGATCTCGGAGCTGATCCACTCCACCCCAGCTACTACAAATTGGTGCTGCGGGAAGTGGCGCGCCACCTCGACCATCAAAGGCAGGTTGGCATTGATCTCCGAGCGGCGGCTGCCTGCCAAAAGAGCAATTATTGGCTTGTTTTCGAGGCCGTTAGCGGCGATAAATTCGCTGCGCGAGGGTAGCGCGTCGACCTTTGCGGCTAGCGCATCCGAAAGTGGATTTCCGCAATAGTGGGGCTCGAACCCCCGCTTTTTGAAATACTCCACCTCGAAGGGGAAGATCACAAAGAGCGAGTCGATGTAGCGGCGCATCGCGCGAATACGGTAACTGCGCGAAGCCCAAACTTTGGGCGCTATGTAGTAGAATACCTTGATGTTACGCTTTTTTGCCTCCTTGGCGATCTTCATGTTGAAGCCTGGGTAATCGATCAAAATTAACACGTCGGGCCGATAGTCGAAGATACTTTGGCAGCACTCGTCGATCTGCTTGGAGATGGCGCCGAGGTTGCGAATAACCTCGATTATTCCAAAAAGCGAGTTCTCTTTATAATGTTTCAATAGATTCTGCTCGCCACCCACCGAGGCCATAGCATCGCCGCCCCAGAACAAAAATTCTGCTGCGGGATCCTCCTCCAATAGCCCCTTCATAAGGTTCGATCCGTGCAGGTCGCCCGAGGGTTCGCCTGCGATTAGAAAATATTTCATCTTTTACTCATTTAGTAAGTCGGGACGAAGTTGCTTGGTCCTCTCGTAGGCCTGCTCCTCTTTCCACTGGTCTATCGCTGCGAAGTTGCCCGAAAGCAATACGTCGGGCACCTGCCACCCGCGAAAATCGGCTGGGCGCGTGTAGACAGGTGGCGCAAGCAGGTTATCTTGAAAGCAGTCGGTGAGTGCCGAAGCCTCGTCGCCAATGGCTCCAGGAATTATTCTGACAACAGAGTCAACGATGATACACGCCGCCAATTCGCCCCCTGTGAGAACGTAATCGCCAATCGAGATCTCGCGAGTGATGAGGTGTTCGCGGATTCTATAATCGATTCCTTTGTAGTGGCCGCACAAAATTATGATGTTTTCGAGCGTCGATAACCTGTTGGCCTCGTGTTGGTTATACGTGATTCCGTCGGGCGACATATATATAATCTCGTCGTAGTGGCGTTCTGCTTGCAATTTCTCCACCGCGGCAAAAATTGGCTCGGCCTTCATCACCATGCCCGCCTCGCCACCAAAAGGATAGTCGTCGGTGGTGCGGTGTTTGTCGGTGGTGTAGTCGCGGATGTTGTGGATCACAATCTCGGCGAGCCCCTTCTCTTGGGCACGTTTGAGGATCGACTCGTTGAGAGGCGAAGTTAGCAGTTCGGGAACTACGGTGAGAATATCTATACGCATAAATTAAATATCTAAAGGTCTGAAAATTATATCTTTGCCACTGTCGGCCGTGGGGTCTAGTTCCACCTCCTGGCCGCCGTGTAAGGTGTAGCACTTATAGTTAATCGAGGTGAAGAGATTGATCATCGCCCCGCGCGTTGCCCCGCCGCTTTCCAGCAGAACTATCGGGCGGAAACGCTCAATGAGGGGCATCATCTCGGGGAGCACGACTCTCTCGTAGCCCTCGATGTCGCACTTCACCAAGTCGAGACGTTGCAGGGTCGAGAAGAGCTGGCTGCCGCGCTGCATAACCGCGGTGAAGGTGATCGCCTCGTTTTCGCTGCTCTCCTGCACAAAGTTTTGCCCTGTGCCGAAGTAGCCTTGCGCCGCTACGGAGTCGTTGGCCATGGTGATCGAGCAGTTGTCATTACCTAGCGCGACATTCATCAGCGTTACATTGCTGCGGTGGCGAGTGTTGGCGGCCAAAACTTCGAAGATTGGCGGCACGGGCTCTACGGCATAGATCACCCCCGCGCTGCCCACAATATCAGAGAGCGTTCGGGTGTAGTATCCTAGGTTGGCCCCTATGTCGATGGCCACATCACCTTCGCGCACCAAGTTTCTCAGGTGGTAGATATACTCGACCACTTCTTTGTTGCGCCCCCAGCCCAATCGCAGGAGCACGAAGAGCATCGAACTCACCACCCGAAGGTAGAGTTTTAGCGGAAGCGCCTTGTATAATATTTTGTGAATGGCCTTGTTCATAGCTATTTATAATTTACTTCGGCGTTGATCACCTCCACAACAAATGGGTTGTAGAGTACCTCGTGGCCAATGGTCGAGCTGGGCCCGTGACCAGGGAAGAACTCCACGTCGTCGCCCAGTGGAATGAGCGATTCGAGGATCGATTTCATGATCCACGAATAATCGCCACCTGGCAAATCGGTGCGGCCGATAGACTCCTTGAAGAGCGTGTCGCCCGTGAAGAGCACCTTCGAGGTGGGCTCGAAGAGCGAAACGTGACCTGGGGTGTGACCTGGGGTGGCGATAACTCGAAGTGTCGTCTCGCCGAAAGTTATCTCGCAAGACTCCTTCAGATCGATGTCGATGGTTTGTGGCATTGCACCAACCTTCACACCATAGATCACCGAACCTGGGGTCGAGCTATCGAGCAGAAATTTGTCGTCGGAAGAGATCGCAAACTGCACTCCATACTTCTCGCGTAGCGCCTCGACACCCATCACGTGGTCGAAGTGTCCGTGGGTGTTGATCGCTAATTTGGGGGTTAATCCCTTCTCTGCGATGAAGTTAAAGAGCGCTTGGTTCTCTCTATCGTTGCAGTTTCCCGCATCGATAATGGCGCACTCTTTGGTCTGGTCCCATACGATATAAGTGTTTTCCCCAATGGGGTTGAACTGTAGTGTTGCAATATTCATTTTATCATAAATTTATAATCTCCACAAAAATACAAAAAAAAGTGCAACAACACATAAGCCATAGATCTTTTTTGTTGGACTAACCTGCGATGACATATTGATTTTATTGTTTTTTTTGCACTATTGGGTAGCGAGCAGCAGGGGTCTCAGTAATTCTCAGTAATTCTCAGCAAGCAATCAAGCAATCAAAGTTTTTTGGTCCACACTTGTAAATATCAATTTAATTTTTTAATTTTGTTTTATCTGGTAACATTGTTTC
Source organism: Rikenellaceae bacterium (assembly GCA_047172505.1). Taxonomy (GTDB): domain Bacteria; phylum Bacteroidota; class Bacteroidia; order Bacteroidales; family Rikenellaceae; genus Alistipes. Next base: position 13,052 of record JBCQWE010000001.1, read on the forward strand.
GTCTCTAATGTAATTTGACACATTAACCTTAAAAAAATAGTATCATGGAGAAGAAAATTTCGTTTGTGAGTGTGCTCACCCAAGGAGCAGAAATTGGCATTAAGAATGTTGTGCCGTTGATCTTGACGTGTCTGTTGTGGATCTTAACTATTTGGATTCCATATATTAACGTAGGAACGACAATTGCTATTAGCACAATTCCGCTACAGTTGAGCAAGGGAAAGATCATCAACCCACTTTTTATTTTCAATGCCGAGTATCGTCAATTTATGGGTGAATTCCTTATTCTAATTGCTATCATGTCGATGGCGATAATGACAGCAGCTTTCTTCTTCTTGATCCCCGCTATCGTTGTGGGACTATCGTGGAGCTTAGCTGTTTTGCTACTCCTCGACAAACAGATCTCGCCTATGGATGCTATTATGCAGAGTAACAAAGCGACATACGGATATAAGAAAACGATATTTGCGATAAATTTAGTTTTGGGCTTAGCTTACTGCCTTGTAAACTACCTTTTACTTCCTGTGTTTTCAATTCTCTTTCCCCTTATTCTTGGTGCAATTTATGCGGCTATTTCGTGGTCGTGCACAGCGGTTATCTATCGCGACTTAACTAAGGAGGATGACCCAACCCCAACCCCCGAAGTTGCTCCCGAGCCAAGTTCAACCGTAGAGGAGGCAGCCCCAGCTCCAGCCCCTGTGGATGATGATAATCCTTTTGCTGAGATATTGAATTCTTAATTGAATGGACTAATAAGTCTCACCTATACACGTTATTGCGGACTTGATTCACAATCTCTTTCTCTAATTTATGAGATTCTGAATCAAGTTCAGAATGACGGCTTTGCAAGTTCAGAATGACGGCTTTGCAAGTTTAGAATGATGGCTTATGTTTAACGCATCGCTAGTATTGATACATTACAAATTGAGCTTCTGACGATTCATCAAAGCGTGTGTGATGGTCAATTGGTCGACATATTCCAATTCGTCGCCAAAGCCTATGCCTCGCGCGATGGTCGAGATCTTAAGTTCGGGGTAATTCTTTAGGCGGTTGAGGATGTAGAAGTGGGTGGTCTCGCCTTCGATCGATGTCGAGATCGCGAGGATCACCTCTTTTACTGCACCCTCTGCCACTCGCTGGGTCAACATGTCGATCTTAAGATCCGAGGGTCCGATTCCTTGCATCGGCGAGATCACACCGCCCAACACGTGGTAGAGCCCGCGATATTGATTTGTTTTCTCGATCGAGAGTAGGTCCGAGACCTGCTCAACCACGCAGATTGTGGTGTGGTCGCGCTCCGCATTGCTGCAAATGGGGCACAGATCCTCGTCGGAGAGGTTGTTGCACGTCGAGCAGAATTTTATGTTGTTGCGCAGAGTGTCGATCCCCTGGGTGAGCTCGGCCACCGAGCTGCTCTCCATCTTAAGGATGTGAAGAGCTAGGCGTAGCGCCGTGCGCTGCCCAATCCCTGGGAGCTTTGTAAGCTCTCCTACTGCATTATCAAGAATTTTCGACACCTCTTATTGTTATATCTTTTCCACTCGTTTACTCTCGATCCACCCCTCCTTGCCATCGGCAATGACGATGTTGTACCAGCCGTCGATCTCGCGCAAGATCTTCACTGTGGTGCCGCTATGAAGCATAAATAGGTCGGTCGCCGAGTGGTCGGGAGAACTCTTGATCGAGATGCTTCGACTCATCACCACAGCGCCGTTGTGCTCCAAGATCTCGCGACGTTCACGCAACGCGTAGAGCGACGAGGAGACGAAGATTATGGCCGCCACCAGTCCAACCCCAAATCCAGTTTTGCGGAGCGGTATCGACGAGCCAAGGATAAAGAGAAGCGCAGCACACAAAAGAACAACCAGAGCGCCAAGCGAGAGCAGGGTCCAGCCCGTGCAGCTTAGCAGTCGCGAAATGGAGTGGCTCCAACGGCGCAAGAAAAGTTCGGGGATCTCCTGAATTTGGTCGCGCGTTTGGCTTTGTGCCACCGCGAGGTTGTAGTTTACATCTTTGTTGTTGGGAGCGATAAGTAGTGCCTTTTGGTAGTAGAGTATCGCGCGCGCCAGGTCGTCGTTCTTGTAGTGGGCATTACCTAGGTTGAAGTAGAGCTTTTCGGAGCTAAGTCCCTGCTCTGCGATGGCCGTGTAGAGCTCCACAGCCTTACCGTAGTCGGCATTGATATATGCTGTATTGGCGCTGTCCCACAGCGAATCGGGGGCGATTATCACCTCCTCCTGCTCGATCTCCACCTTGTTAGCATTTAATGAATCTAGTTCTTGACCACTAGCCGAAAGCGAGAGTGAAAGCAGCGAGAGGATACAAACGGCAGTATTTATAATAGTGTGTTTCATAGCGTGTTATCGTTTAATCTCGGACTCAATTTTAGAAATCAACTGAACGGCACTCATGTAGATCTCGTTCATCTGAGCAGAGGCCATAGGTGAATATTGCGCCTCGTCGCAGAGAGTGACAATATCCGAGAATCCTGTGACGAGGTCCTGCGCCACACCGCGTTTGCCAAGCTCCTTGCGCACGCTCTCCTTTGTAAGGTTTGCCACAGGAATATTGAATTTGTCGCTCATGTAGCCCCAAATTGCGCTCAACATCTCGGTGTAGAACGACTTCTCGTCGTGTGCTGTCATGTAGGTGTTGGCAGCCTTGAAGCGTTGCAGAGCAACCTTGTTGGCGCGTTTTCCACGAACCAGAGTCGAGTTTTTCGACATCCTAATGTGACGACTTATAAGCGTGTAGAGCAGTGCGAAGAGTGCAAAGATCGAAGCCAATGCGATATAGTATGCGCGCGACAGAATGAAAGGTTTGCTCTGGGAGCGTAGCTCGGCATCTTCGATCTTGATGAAACGAATATCCTCGCCCAACAATTTAACATCTTCGCGAGCCAGCGAACGCTTTATCGTTGCCGAGCCCGAGCTGCTGCCCGCCGTGCTGTCGGGCAAAATTGTGAGGTTGTAGGTGGGCGATTCTAGCGTCTCGTACTTCATGCTCTTGGTGTTGAAGAAGCTGAATTTGGTGGGTTGGAGCATAAATTCACCCTCCGAGCGGGGGATTATCGGGTACTCATATTGCTTGTAGCCACTCGCACCATATTGATTTGTGTTGATCGACTCGGTGCTCTTAACGCTATACTGTTCGAAAGTCGAAGGTAGGCTAACGCTTGGCGCTTGGATAAGCGAAAGGTTGCCACTTCCCGAGATCTTGACCGTGTAGGAGAGCGACGAGTTTGTTGCCACCTCCTCGGGCGAGAGCGAGCACTCCATGGTGAAGTTACCCACAGCGCCTGTAAACGATGCGGGAGCCCCTGCGGGCAACTCCTTAACGTCGATGGTGATGCGAGGTGTCGCCACTTCGCGACGAACGTTAACTATCTCGTAGCCACCGCCAAAGAATGGATCGATGTTGCGGCTCTGCACCCTTACCTGAGCTATAATTGTCATCGACGCGGGGTCGATCGTCAGCTTGCCCGACTGTTGAGGGTAGAGCAGGTAATCGTAGAGGGTTTGGGTCTCGTAGACCTTACCGTTGTATGTTTCGCGTTGTACTTCGCGGTTTTTGCTCTTAATATCTTGCGACCAGAAGCCATTGAACGAAGGCATCTTCTCGTTCTCGGCACCTGCTATCGCAACGCGCGAATAGAGCTTGATCGTAGCTCTAAGTGGCTCACCCTTAAAGAGCGATGTGCGCGAAACCACGGTGCGCAGCAAAACATCGTCTTCGGCAATTCTGTTGCTTTGTTCGCCTCGGTTGCTCTGCTCGGCTGCTCCACTACGCTGTTGTTGTTGTTGTTGTTGCTGTTGCGCTGCGCTCTCCGAGACAACCTCGATAGGTAGAGGCTTTGTCGTGTACTTCTTGTTGTCGACTCTTACCGTAGCTGCACCAATTGTATTTGTGCCTGCATTGTTCGCTACAACTACATAGGTATAGGTGTAGTTCACACTTTTGGTCATCGAGCCGTTAATAATTTGAACCGATGATCCGCGCGACACCGCAGGGCCTGCCAACACGTCGAAGCCGTTGAGTGCGGGTGGAGCGAAGCTATCGTCGTCGGGGTTGGCATTCAGTGCAAATTCGATGCGGAAAGTCTCTCCAACAGCAACTTGCATAGGTGCACTGGTGGTAAAAGTGGTAGCACTCTGGGCAAACGAGACCAAAGTGATAAGCACTGCGGCTGCGGCAAGTGATATTTTTAATACTAATCTTTTCATCAACATGTATAACGATTGAATCTTCCTATTTATTGTGAGCGACTAATAAGTCTACGGGGCACCTATGCACGTCATTGCGGATCAAGTCCGCAATGACGAAACATATTGCCTATTTCTTGCTTAGTCTCTCTCTTAATTATAAATGACAAATAAGAATCTGCCCCAGATCCTTATTTGTAAATTTAACTTCTGTAGCGCTCTCTAGTGCTGGAATTCCGCAAAGAAGTCGTTACCCTTGTCATCGACAATGATAAAGGCTGGGAAATCTTCGACGTAGATCTTGCGCACTGCCTCCATGCCCAACTCCTCGAAATCGACTAGCTCGACAGACTTGATTGCATTTTTAGCCAAGATTGCCGCAGGGCCACCGATCGAACCGAGGTAAAAACCGCCATTGTCGCGACAAGCATTAGTCACCTGCAACGAACGGTTACCTTTGGCTACCATCACCATCGAACCGCCATGTTTCTGGAATAGATCCACGTAGCTGTCCATGCGGCCAGCTGTGGTTGGGCCGAAGCTTCCCGAAGCCATTCCCGATGGGGTCTTAGCAGGTCCTGCGTAGTAAACTGGGTGTTTCTTGAAGTATTCGGGCATCTCCTTGCCCTCGTCGAGCATCTGCTTGATGCGTGCGTGAGCAATGTCACGAGCTACAATAAGCGTTCCACGAAGGTTCAAACGGGTTTTGATTGGGTACTTGTTCAACACCTCGCGCACTTTGTCCATACCTTCGTCGAGGTCGATGTCGACAGCGGGCGACATTGCGGGAGCCTCTGCGGGGAGGAAGCGAGCGGGATTCATCTCCAATTGTTCGAGGAAGATACCATCTTCGGTGATCTTAGCTTTGATATTACGGTCGGCCGAACAGCTCACACCAATTGCCACGGGGCACGAAGCAGCGTGGCGTGGAGCGCGAACCACGCGAACGTCGTGAACCAAATATTTACCACCAAACTGAGCACCAACGCCCGACTCTTGGCAGATCTTGAGGATTTTCTCCTCCCACTCCACATCGCGGAAACACTGGCCGCCCTCGTTGCCTTGGGTTGGTAGAGCGTCGAGGTAACCTGCTGAAGCCTTCTTTACCGTAGCCAGACACATCTCTGCCGAGGTGCCACCGATGCAGATTGCCAAGTGGTAGGGAGGACAAGCCGAAGTGCCTAAATCTTTGATCTTCTCCTTGATAAAGGCAGTTAGCGAAGCCTCGTTCAACAGAGCTTTGGTTTGTTGGTAGAGGAATGTTTTATTTGCCGAGCCACCACCCTTGGTCATAAAGAGGAATTTGTAGTGGTTGCCACGCGTTGCGTAGATGTCGATCTGCGCAGGGAGGTTATTGCCCGAATTTGCCTCATCTTCCATTGTGAAAGGCACCACTTGCGAGTAACGCAAGTTGCGCTCTTTATAGGTCTCGTACACACCGCGCGAGATATGCTCGGCATCCTCTGCGCCTGTGTAGACATCCTCGCCCTTCTTCGCTACGCAGATAGCCGTACCTGTATCTTGGCACGTTGGGAGTTCACCCTCAGCAGCAACACATTGGTTGAGAAGCATGGTGTAGGCAACAAATTTATCGTTGTCGGTAGCCTCCGCATCTTTGAGTATATTGCTAAGCTTTTCGAGGTGCGCAGCGCGCAAGTAGAACGACACGTCGCTATACGCAGCCTTTGAGAGTAGTTCCAAGCCTTTGGGGTCTACCTTAAGAATCTTACGACCATCGAATTCCGTAACACTAACATAATCTTTAGTGAGGAGTCTGTACTGAGTTTTGTCTTCGCCTAGTGGAAGTGGCTCTTGATAAATAAATTCTGCCATGATATATATATTTTTAGTTTGTTTGCATTTGCACCGCAAATCTACAAAATATTATTGTGATATAATAAAATATCATTAAATTTCTTGTCGTGATGGTTGAAAATTTGTGGGCTTGTTCGTGTTGCGCTCTCTTTGCGCTTTTGGGTTTTTCGCTTTGCTCAAAATTTACACTCTCCTAAATTGTGCTTTTAAGCGAGCTTAAGCACAATTTAGGAGAGTATAAAATTTACAAGCACCCGCAGGTGCTTGCCCCAAAATCGAACCGCGGGGATTGGTGTATAATCATTTGATAATGTGTATGTTATGTTCGACCACTACCCCCGACCCCTCCTCACTCGGCGCTATTCCGACCCCTTTGGGCTCGGGCGCCTCGCTAGTAGGAGGGGAGTTCTGGCGGAATGCCTTCGGCATGTTTTTTTTGCGCTCTCTTTGCGCTTTTGCTCACAGGTGGGTTGCATAGGACTCAGTGAGACTCAGTGAGTCTCAGTAAGACTCAGTAATATATTTTGTAGTTGTTAAATTAAGTGTTATATTTGCAATAACTCTTAAAGAATATAATAAGTATGAAATTTTTGAAGATATTTTTTGCGGCGCTCCTAGCCTGCATAGTAAGCTCTGTTTTTGGTCTGTTGATTTGGATCGTTGTGATTTTTGGTGCAATCGGTTCACTCGGGATGGAGCAACCAGTGCAGGTTACGCCCAACTCGGTGCTTAAGATCACCCTCGACGAGGTTTTCACCGAGGCTCCCACCAGCGACCCCTTTGCGCAGATCGACTTCAATACCTTGGAGGTGCGCCCCACGATAACACTTTTGCAGACCCTCGCGGCGATAGAGTCGGCGACCTACGACGATAATATTAAATGTATATACCTGCGCCCGAGCATCTACTCGACAGTGGGTGCTGCCGCCGTGGAGGAGATTCGCGGGGCACTCCTTAAATTTAAGGAGAGTGGCAAACCCATTATCGCATATAATGATATGTATAGCCAAGTGGGGTACTACCTTTCGTCGGTTGCCGACAAAATATACCTTCAACCCGAGGGCATGGTGATGTGGCAGGGCATGTCGTCGAACCCAATGTTCTACAAGGGGCTTTTAGACAAGCTCGACATCTCGGTCGAGGTCTTTCGCCCCACGGCTTGTCGCTACAAATCGGCGGTTGAGCCCTATATCCTCGATAAGATGTCGAACGAGAACCGTGCGCAGATGCAGCAACTCCTCACCTCGATGTGGGGCACCATAGCTAGCGATGTGGCACTTGCGCGTGGCCTTACGCTCGACCAGGTGAATAGCTTTGCCGACAACCTCGACTGCTTCGATGCCGATGGCGCTCTGGCGTCCAGGATGGTCGACGAACTAATCTACGAAGATCAATTAGCCGAAATATTCGAGGAGTTGGGAGTCGAGGTGAGCAGTCGCGACAATAGTGTAAACAGCATCGATTTTGCCGATTACATCACCTCCACAAGCCTTGCATACCGCTCGATAGGAGCCGATAAAGTTGCCATAATCTACGCCGAGGGCAATATCGTCGATGGCGATGGCTACGAGGCAAAAGTCTATGGCGATGCAACAGCGGCGCTGGTGAAAAAGGCGCGCTACGATAAGAGTATCAAAACGGTGGTCTTGCGTGTCAACTCACCAGGTGGTAGCGCCTTGGCTTCGGATGTGATGTGGCGCGAGTTGGAACTTTTGCGCCACGAGAAACCGCTCGTCGTGTCGATGGGCTCCTACGCCGCTTCGGGAGGTTACTACATCGCTGCTCCCGCAGATATTATTGTGGCTAACCGTTTGACTATCACAGGTTCGATAGGTGTCTTTGGCATGCTTCCCAACTTGGATAGATCGCTGAAAAATAAGTTGGGTATCACCGTGGATAATGTCTCGACAAATAGTTCGTCGAACTTTATGTCGCCTATGCAGAAGATGAGTCAATTCGAGCAACGAGTGATGATAAAGAGTGTCGACAAGGTCTACGACCACTTCACCGAATTGGTGAGCGCGGGGCGTAATCTACCTCTCGGCGATGTGTTGGAGATCGCCCAAGGCCGCGTGTGGAGTGGTGCCGATGCCGTTGAATTTGGATTGGTCGATAAAGTGGGCGGCTTTCACGATGCGATCAATTTGGCGATCAATAGGGCAGGTGTTGCCGACAATTATAGAATCGTCGAGCTAAGTAGCGACCCAACGGGGCTAGCTGCACTTTTCGCAACTGCGCAGGCAAAAATTAAGGCTTTTGTAGGTGAGGTGCCACTGGTCGATGAGTATGAGAGGGTGCGCGAAGTTCTTAGCCCGATCAACACCGAGCATGGTTTGGTTAGCTATTGGCCATACAATGTAAGCTTTTAATGTGTGGCGCGGTGGCGTGCTAAAAGTAAGAATTATATTACGATTTTGTTTTTTTAGTGGATGATATATGGCTTTATTAAAAAATATCATTAACTTTGAGCAATTTTGTGAACTAAAATATTCTGTACAATGCCTATCAAATGTATTGGAGTGCTCACCTCGGGAGGTGATGCCCCAGCAATGAATGCAGCAATTAGAGCTGTGACACGATCTGCAATCTCAAACGGGTTTGAGGTTAAGGGAATCATGCGAGGTTATAAGGGTTTGGTAACCAACGAAATAGTAGATTTTACCAGTCGTAGCGTAAGTAATATCATCCAACACGGAGGAACGATCCTCAAAACGGCTCGCTGTAAAGAGTTTCAAACTGTCGAGGGTCGCAAAATAGCCTATGACCACATGGTTGCCGCGGGCATCGATGCCTTGGTTGTGATTGGTGGCGATGGCTCGCTCACTGGAGCAAAGATCTTTGCCGAGGAGTATAACGTGCCTATCGTAGGTCTACCAGGAACTATCGACAACGATTTGGGTGGCACCGAAGCGACGATTGGTTACGACACTGCACTGAACACAATTGTGGAGTGTGTTGACAAATTGCGCGACACGGCGACAAGTCACGAACGCCTCTTCTTTGTCGAGGTGATGGGTCGCGCCGCTGGATACCTCGCTCTCAACGGAGCTATCGCATCGGGATCGGAGGCTGCAATCGTCCCCGAGATGGAGACCGAGGTCGACCAATTGGCCGAACTTATCGAGAAGGGATTCCGCAAAAGTAAAAACTCGGCAATCGTGTTGGTTGCGGAGAACCCTAAAACGGGCGGTGCGTTTGGTCTTGCGGAGCGTGTTAAAAAGGAGTATCCTCAATATGATGCGCGTGTGACGATCTTGGGTCACATCCAACGTGGTGGTTCTCCAACGGCTACCGACCGTATCCTGGCTTCGCGCATGGGCTCGAAAGCTATCGAGGCACTTATCGAGGGTCAACGCAACGTGATGATCGGAACCAAAAATGGCGAGCTGGTTTGTGTGCCATTTATCAAAGCTATTAACCACTCGAACAACACTAAGATTGACCGCTTGGATCTGGACTTGGTGCGTGTTCTTTCAATGTAAATATTAAATAAATAATAATGAAGCGTGTAATCGGCATCGGTAATGCCTTGACGGATATGCTCGTCAACCTAAAGAGCGACACAGTGCTCGGAAAGTATAAATTGGCCAAGGGTTCAATGACTTTGGTAAACTCGGAGTTTCAAAACGACATCGCTAAAAGCGTGGCGGGTATGCCATACTCGCTCTCTTTGGGTGGCTCGGCAGGAAACACTATCCGCGCAATGGCTCAACTGGGTTGCAAAGTGGGCTTCATCGGTAAGGTCGGAGTCGACAAAACGGGCGATTTCTTCGAGCAGGCTTTGGTCAACTTGGGCGTAGAGCCAATTATCTTTCGCGGTTCGGACCGCTCGGGTCGTTGCATCTCGCTGGTGTCGCAAGATGGCGAGCGCACGATGGCAACAAGCCTTGGTGCAGCGCTAGAGCTCACCCACACCGAGGTTATGCCGACAGTGTTCGATGGTTACGACACCCTCTACATCGAGGGTTACTTGGTTCAAGATCACTCGCTTATCGAAAATGTCGTGAAGACAGCGAAGGCGGCTGGATTAAAGGTGGCTATTGACTTGGCTAGTTTCAACGTGGTTGAGGAGAATCTCGAATTCTTGAGCGCTTTGGTGCGCAACTACGTCGACATCTTGTTTGCCAACGAGGACGAAGCTCGCGTATTCTCGGGCGAGGAGGAACCACTCAACGCTTTGCAATATATCTCGCAGATGTGCGAACTCTCGATCGTTAAGATTGGAACTAAGGGGGCGCTAATCAAGCGCGGCGAGGAGACGGTGCACGTCGGAATCATGGCCGCAGCTAAGCGCGTCGACACCACTGGTGCGGGCGACTTCTACGCCGCAGGATTCCTCGCAGGACTATGCCAAGGGCTCACGCTACGCCAATGTGGAACCATCGGAGCCATCACCGCAGGTAAAGTAATCGAGGTGGTCGGCACAACCTTTGGCGATGAGGCTTGGCAAGAGATTCACACCTATGTCGAGAAGGTGAAAAACGATAGATACCTATTTTAACAATTCATAAGATATGGCCAAAAGAGTCAACGCAGAGTATGTGGCACGAAATGTCGCATACTTAGAGAGTGTCGCCCAACAAGAAGATGTGCAGAGACTCCCAAAGGGTATATTATATAAGGTGCTCAGCAGTGGGCAAGGTGCTTCGTGCGAGGCGAACAGCATTGTCTCGGTCCACTATAGCGGCTCTTTGATTAGCGGTTTGGAGTTCGACACGTCGCGCGCGAATAGCTACCCCGAAGTTTTCCCGCTGCGCGAAGTGATCGAGGGTTGGCTGATAGCGCTGCGTGCGATGCGCGTGGGCGACCGTTGGCAAATCTTCATTCCCGCCGAGGTGGGCTATGGTAACCGCGCTTGTGGCAATATCCCCGCGGGCTCGACCCTGATTTTCGACGTCGAACTGCTCGCAATAAGCTAGGTGCGATGATACGAAAAGAGTTAGTCGAGTATGTCGAGCGAGAGATCTTGCCTCGATATTTAGCCTTCGATAAGGCCCACAGCATCGACCATGCGCAAACGGTAATCGCCCAGAGCGGCGCCTTGGCTACGCACTATCCGCAATTGGACGAAGAGATGGTCTATGTGGTCGCGGCATTCCACGACACAGGCCTTTGTGGTGGGCGCGAGAGGCACCACATCATCTCAGGCGAGATTCTGCGCGCCGACAAATTTATCTCTTCGCTCTTCGCTGCCGACCAGATCCAAACCATGATCGAGGCGATCGAGGACCACCGCGCCTCGGCAAAGAGCTCCCCGCGAAGCCTCTACGGCGCTGTGGTCGCCGAGGCCGACCGCGTAATTTCGGTCGAGACAACCCTGCGCCGCACGGTGCAATATGGTCTAAAAGCAAACCCCGAAGCAAACCCCGACCAACATTTCGAACGATTCTGCAACCACCTGCAAGAAAAATATGCCAAAGGTGGCTACCTAAAACTATATATCCCCCACTCGGAAAATGCTGCGCGCCTCGCCGAGCTGCGAGTCGTGATTTCTGATCCCACAACCCTGCGCACCCACTTCGATAGAATCTTTGCCGAGGAGATAGCCACGGCGAAAAACGAGTAGTTAAAAAACTATCTCATTTGTAATATTCCCCTTGTCAAGAGCAAAAAGTGATTTTTTGAAAATAAATGGCTTGACAGGGGGGATTCTCATATTGTATATTTGTGCCATCTTTATGCAAGACGCGCAGTGAAATTGCAGCAAAGCTCAATTACATTAAATTTTACAATATGAGAATAAATTATGAGTCCGATTTCAAGCTCTATGAGCAGAGCTGGATCGATGACACAACTACACCTTTTAGGTTGAAGTATAAAACCTCGTCGCTTGGGTCGTACACCGCTGAGTTCGATGGCGAGAATTATACCAATTGCCGTAGGCTCGACGATGGTTCGTTGCTGGTGATTTTCGAGGATCACAAGCTCGATGTGGGCGAGTTGAGGGTGCGCCGCGAACACTTCTTGACCGATTCGGATTTTGCCGATAACATCTGCAATAGAGTCACTTGCGAGCAGGTGGGAGTAACTTTGGTTCGCCAGGAGAGCCAAAACGATAGCGCCACGGTGGAGATCTACCCAACTTATCAACAAGGTGCTGCGGGTTACACCCCCGTGAAAGGTGTCGATTACTACACCCAGGAGGATAAGGCGGCACTCTTGGCGGAGATCAGTGCCACTCTTTCGACCAAAATCGACCAATCGTCGATCGCCCAAGAGGTGGGGTCGAGCAGCAGCATGGTGATGAGCCAAGAGGCTTCGAGTGCAGCTTTTGTGCAGCGAACCGACGAGAATCTCGAAGCTATATTTAGCTACGGCATTCAATTCGATATATCGACCTCGACACCCACCTGCACCCGCATTGGTAACCTTACGCTTCATCAAACGCTCCCGATACAGTCGCAGATGCGCGGCTGTTTGCTCGGCGACGATGGGCAGGTGGTAAGCTACCTCCCCACGGGAAGTTGGCTCACCTCGACGCGCGATGGGTCGCAAGGACAAGTGATGGTCGAGATCCCCGAGCACTACCGCAAGTGCGACCATGGCAACGGCACGGTGCGCAAATTGTGGATAAGCGAATATCCGCTCGATGGCTACACCAAGGTCGACAAATGCTATATTTCGGCCTACGAGGCTTCGATATATCGCCCGATGCTTATGCTCTCGTCGGTGGTAAACACCACGGCAGATTATCGAGGTGGCGACAACACTGCCGCCTACGACGACCAAGCGAATTCACTTCTGGGTCGCCCCTGCACCAACCTTTCGCTCGACTACTTCCGACCTTGCGCCCGCATGCGCAAATCGTCGACTGTGGAGTGGAACTGCATGACCTACGAGGCGTATAAGACTCTCTATTGGCTTATCACAGTTGAGTATGCAACGCTCAATATCCAATCGACATACACGCTGATGACCACCGACGAGGGCTACAAGTCGGGCGGGCTTGGCGATGGTGCTACGGCACTTGCGAGCGCCGATTGGGAAGCTTTCAATGGCACGAATCCATTTATCCCTTGCGGCTATACCGACACTTCGGGCAACGGCACAACTCGAAAATTGTACACCGCCACCTGCAACGATGTCACTATCTCGACCTACGCAATTCGTTATCGAGGCATCGAAAACCCTTTTGGCCACATCTGGAAGTGGGCCGATGGCGTTTTGATCAAGGCGGTATCCAACGACGATGGAGCACTCTCGCAGGCCTGTTTTGCAACCTCCACGGCAGATTATAACAGCACCAATGTTAGCAATTACCAGGTGCGCGGAGAGGTGGCGCGAGCTTCGGGCTACATCAACGAGACGATCTTCGAGGACCAAGGCGATATACTCGCCTATGAGTTCGGGGGTGCAAGCTCGTCGACCTACTTCTGCGACTATGTCTCTTCCAACGACACTGCGGGCACCAAGGCCGTGATGTTTGGCGGTGCTGCAAGTAGTGGCGACATGGCGGGTCTGTCGTGTGTCAATATGGTTAATCTGCCCTCTGCGGAGCTAACCTACGTTGGGTCGAGATTGTGTTTTCATCCAAATAATGAATAATGAAATAGTATTGATGCGTTAAACTAAAGTCGTCATTCTGAACTTGATTCAGAATCTCAAAAATTAGAAGAAGAGATTGCGGATCAAGTCCGCAATGACGAGAAGAAGAGATTGCGGATCAAGTCCGCAATGACGAAAAAAAGAGATTGCGGATCAAGTCCGCAATGACGTGTTAAATAATATTTAAATTATTTATTCAAATATTTGATGTAAATAATTATATATCAATTAATTATAGTAAACTTAAAAAAGTTAACACATCACTAGTAAATAACAAAAAAAAGAATATTATGAAAAAAGTACGATATGATAACTGCCCCTCGGCCCTGGCGCCAGTGGGCAACGGTGGCTACCTTTACAGGTGGGAGATCTCCGAGGTGGAGGTCGAGGCAACCCCCGATGTCGATCCGTGCACCCTATGGGAGTGCTACGAGGTGACGGTGAGTGAGGATCTAACTAAGGCCGCAATCACCGAAGAGGTGATCGATGCGCTGTGGGGCGGAGGGGTCGAACAGAAACTGCTCAACGACTTCCAAGCCTTTCAGCTAGGTCTGCTCGACGAGAGCTACGAGACCCCCTACACCGAGTTCCTTGCCCAGCGCAAGGCCCTAAAGGAGCAAATCGCAACGGACTACGCGCGATGGATGAGCGAAATGTAGTTGGTGGAGTGGCGGCAACGCTGCTTGGCAACCTCTACGCTTTTTCCTCGCCGCTGCGATGGTTGTTGCTCTTGGGTGCTGTGCTGATCATTGTCGATCTGCGCTTTGGGATCCAGGCTGCACGCGCGCGCGGCGAGGCCATCCGAGCAAGTAGGGCCATCCGCCGAACCATCAACAAGGCTGTCGATTACATCTGTTGGGTTCTGCTCGCGGGGGCCCTAGGTGCCACCTTTGGCGAGTCGATACGGGTGACTATCCTGCCCGCTCTGGTGATGCTGGTGATCTATGGCGTGGAGACGAACTCCTGTTTTTCGAACTACTTCGAGGCTCGGGGGACACCCATGCGAATCGATGTTTTCAAGTGGTTTGCGCGCAAGGTCGACATCATCGAAGTGGAGAAGGTGGAAAAAAGAGAGGAGGAGGGCGCGAAGTGATTTTTGCTCTGAGAACAGCGAGTGTAGCGCTAATTATTGCTCTGGGTATAGGTTGCGCCCCTATTCGCCCCGTCGCTACCTCGCAGCGCGATAGTGTGCGCATAGAGACCGTAACCCGCGATGTGGTGATTCGCGATACTGTGCATGTCGCGATCCCACAAATCGTGGAACGCGTGACGGTGAGGCGCGATTCGAGCCTCCTGCAAAACGAATTTGCTCGCTCCGCGGCGGTAGTCCTTGGCGATGGGGCGCTCTTCCACTCGCTCGAAACTATCCCAAGACAACTGAGCCACCCCGTGGAGAGCGTTGTCGAGGTGCGCGATTCGATTATCTACAAGGAGCGCGTGATGAGCCAAACCATCGAGGTGGAGCGGCAACTCACTCGGTGGCAGCGCGGCCAAATTTGGGGCTTCTGGTTATTGCTTTTGGTGGTGGGTGCTGCTTTTTATTCGAAGATAAGATGGTGATCTTCCACGCTTGTGTGATTTTATAACAAAATGTTAATGAAAAGATTTTGATTTGCGAACATTTTTTAATAATTTTGCACCGTATTACAATAGAGAGATGACTATGCTGCAACACGGTTTGACATACAATTACGTTTTTAACTCCTTGGGTTCATGGAGTGTAGAGGCAGCAGCTAATCGTATTAGTTATAATAATATCGCGTTTGTAAGGTTTAAATAATATGTAATAAGGGTTTTTGTCGTGTGGCAGAGACCCTTATTTTTTTAAAAACGGAAAGAGAGAATTTAAAAAACACAAAAAACACACAAATAACACAATCATTAACCAATTCATTATCTATGAAGAAAATTTTTCTTTTATTCATTGCGATGATCGTAACAGTTGCAGGTTTTGCACAAATTACAACATCGGGCATCTCGGGCCAAGTAACTGGCCAGAGTGGTGAAGCGCTAATTGGCGCTACCGTTATCGCAGTACACACTCCTTCGGGAACTGAGTACGGTGCAGCAACTAACGCAGATGGTCGCTACACAATCCAAGGTATGCGCTCGGGTGGCCCATACGTCGTAACTTATACCTATATAGGTTACCAAACTGTTGAGAGCACAGGCGTAGCATTGAGCCTCGGTGAAACTACTAACTTCAATGTTAAGATGGTCGAGGGTCAGCAATTGGATGACATCATCGTTATCTCAAGCGCAGCAGACCGTTTCAACAACAGTAAAACGGGTGCGGCAAGCAACTTCAGCGCAGACGCTATCGCAGCTACTCCAACTACTGATCGTAGCGTATTTGACATCGTTAAGATGACTCCACAAGCAAGCGTAAGTAAAGATGGTGGTTTGATCTTCGCTGGTGCAAGTAACCGTTACAACTCATTCCAAGTTGACGGTGCTATGAACAACGACGTGTTTGGTCTTACCGATACAGGTACCAATGGCGGTAGTGTTACTAGCAACCCTCTTTCGCTCGATGCACTTGAGGCTATCCAAGTTGTAGTTGCTCCTTTCGACGTTCGTCAAAGTGGTTTTACAGGTGGTGCGATCAATGCCATCACTAAATCGGGTACTAACGACTTCAAGGGATCTGTTTACACATACTTCAACAATCAAGATTTCTATGGTACAACTCCTGGCCCAATCGCTGAGGGTGAAACTCGTGAGAAACTAGGACAACAACTTACTTCAACTACAGGTTTCACAGCTGGTGGTGCACTTAAGAAAGATAAATTGTTCTTGTTTGTTAATGGAGAGTACTTTACAGAGAGTTACCCATCTTCATACTACGCTGGTCTCGACGGCTACGTTTCTACAGAAGATGCAGAGAGAATCTCGGCGAGATACTACGACCTTACAGGTGTTAGCGATCAACTAGATCAAATTGATGTTACTACCGAGTCTGTCGACCTTACTGCTCGTTTGGATTGGAATATCAACCAAAATCACAAACTTATGTTCCGTTATCAATTGAAAGTTGCTTCTGCAGTTGATGGCACAGCAAGCTCTTCTTACGCAACATTTAACAATAGTGGTTATACTCGTGACCACAGCACAAATGCTTTTGTACTTCAATTGAACTCTCGTTTATCGAATGAGATCTCGAACGAGTTCCACGTAAACTACTCTCGCGTTCGTGATATCCGCACTCCCGACTCAACTGCTCCTACAATGTACATCTACAACGTAGGCGACTATAGCGGTACTGTATGTTTGGGTACTGAGTACTCTTCGGGTATCAACCAACTTGATCAAGATATTGTTACTCTTACCGACAACGTATCTATCTTTAAAGGTAACCACAATATCACTATTGGTACTCACAACGAGTTCTACTCAATGACAAATGGTTACACACAATACGCTAATGGTTGTTTCTACTACGACTCTCTCGAAGATTTTGAGGCGGGTAACGCTTCAAGATACCGTATTGGATACTCTGATGCAGAGATCGCAGGTACCGACCGTTGGATGGCTAGCTTCAATGCAGCACAGTTTGGTTTCTATGTTCAAGATGAGTGGAGACTAAACAATGACTTCTCTTTGACTTATGGTCTTCGTGCAGACATCCCTGTGATGTTCACTACTCCTACCGAGAATGCAGATTTCAACGCTTCTACTATTGCTAATAATGGCGAATACACAGTTGGTGAGGCAGTTTCAACTCAGATCCTTTGGTCTCCACGTGTAGGATTCCGTTACAACCTCAGCGAGACTTCACTTCTTCGTGGTGGTGCAGGTATCTTCACTGGTCGTGTTCCTTTTGTATGGCTCTCTAACGTTTACAGCAACACAGGTATGGAGTCTAAGAGCTATAGCACATATACTAATATCCCTACTGACCTTGCTTCGGCTTATGTTCCTGAGTCGGGTACACCAAGTAGCACTATCAACGTTGTATCTTCTGACTTCAAGATGCCACAAGTATTCCGTGCAAACTTAGCGTGGGAGAAAAACTTCGGCGATGGTTGGGCAATGACTCTTGAGGCATTGTACTCTAAGACTATCAATAATGTAGCTTTCGTTAACGTAGCCTACGCAGATACTGGTGATACATTTAACCCAGTTTCAGCTGATAGCGACGTATCTACAGTACACTACAGTCAAGTTGATAGCGACTACTCTACAGTTATCTCTCTTCAAAACACAAGCGAAGGTTACACTTATGACCTTAGCGCAATGATTGTGAAGAGCTTCGATTTCGGTCTCGACTTAACCGCATCATACTCGTTCGGTCACTCTTACTCTCTCAACGATGCAGCCTCTTCGGTTGCTAACTCAAACTGGAAGAAGAATGCTTCTGTTGATATCAACTCACTCGACGAGGTTAGCTTCTCTCGTTACGATATTCCTCACCGTATCAATGTTTCAGCAACATACACATCTCCTCAATATGGTTATGACAACCGCTTTAACACTGTTGTAGGTCTTACCTACCAAGGTTACTCAGGTTCTCGTTACTCTTTAATCTACGGAGATAGCTGGAGCAATGCTGTTAACGGTACAGGTACAGAGGAGACAACACTTTTCTATATCCCAACAGATTCTGAGATCGAGCAAATGTCATGGGCTTCTTCCGATGACAAAGCTGCATTCATCGAGTGGTGTGGCACCGACTCATACGCAGTTGACAATCGTGGTCAGTGGTCGGAGCGTTACGGCGCACAAAACCCATTCGAGCACCACTTCAACCTTCACGTGTCGGAGTACTTCGTATACAACAAAGCTAAGAACAGCAAGATCCAACTTTCTCTAGACGTTCTTAACCTTGGTAACATGTTCAACCCTGAGTGGGGTCTTTACTACTACCAAGCATATCCTGGTGTATCAATCCTCGGTGTTGACAGCGTAGAGACTAACAATGGTGTCACTACAGCGACATATTCGTTCAATGGCGAAGAGAACGATATCGTAGACACTTATTCTCGTTGGAGAATGCAAGTTGGTCTTCGTATAACTTTCTAGTCTACAGAAGATAATCTATTTAAAGTGGTGTCCTTTCGGGGCACCACTTTTTTATGCCGAATATTATCACTACCTTTGCCCCTGCAAGTTCGCTTCATCGCTGCTGCCCGCAAGGGCGGGGGAGGAAAGTCCGAGCAACGCAGAGTGCTGCCCAAGTTAACGGCTTGACGTTCGTGAGGGTGTAGTAGCGTAACAGAAAATAACCGCCTCTTTAGGCTTTTTTAGCTGCTCTTTTTGTGCTTTGATATTGCTGTAAATTGCTCACATACGCAAGTATGCTCCGCATTTACATCAACACCAAAACCCAAAAACAGCTAACTAAAAACACCTAAAGTGGTAAGGGTGAAAAGGCGGGGTAAGAGCCCACCGCAGTGGTAGTGATACTCACTGGCAGTACGCCTGGCAGGTTGCAAGACCATGTATACCGACATTTAAGGGTTACTCGCCCGTTGTCGGGGGGTAGGTTGCTAGAGGCGGCAGGTGACTGTCGTCGTAGATAAATGATGGAGGCCCGCTCGCAAGGGAGGGTACAGAACTCGGCTTATAGAATTTGCAAACAACAACGTGAGTCTTGGATAAGAATTTCTTCTCCAAAACTCACGTTATTTGTGTTAATTTGGGCTGAGCCGTTATTTTGTTGCTCCTGCTTGGTTTACATAGATGATGTAGTCGTATTGCAAACCTGTAGAGTAGATAACGCTGTAGATTACTTCGGCCGAGCGCTCGTCGCTGCTGCTGTTTTCGGTTGCAGCAATTGTAATTACGCCATTCTCTACTGTGGCGGTGAGCCATGTCGCAGATGTAGCTATAGCTGTTTTGACACTTGTCATGTCGTCCGAGGTCTCTACACCAATCGATACAGTACCACCGAGACTGTCGAATTCGGTCGTCGCCATCTCGAATGTTGTTTGGACAATATCTGACTCCATATCTGAGTTGTCACCTGAAGTGTCATCCGAGGTGTCAGAGTTAGGGTTGCCCTCCTGAGATATAGTATCGATGTAGTAAGCCATAGTTCCGTCGACGTATGTCACAGCGCGCACAATGGTTGTCTCTCTGTCCAAGACGCTAGTATTCTCCGATACTTCTATGACATACATTGTTTGTTCGACAGCATACACGTTGACCCAGCTTGCTGTATTTGAGAAATTGATAGATTCAATTTCGAGCGAGGTGTCGTCGTCTGGTGTTAAGTCAACTATGTCGAGGCCTTCTCCCCAATCGAAGTTGAAGCTAAAGCCCGCCTCGAACTCGACATCAACGGCTGCTGCCTGCTGCTCGATTGTTATCTCGATGGTTGAGGTTATCTCTTTGCCGTAGTCTGTTGTCTTGTTGAAAAATATCTCTAAAGATCCTTCTCTACTATAGGCATAGGGGTTCTCATCGACTGTGATATATATGAGGTTTGTATCCCAATCCACATCTGCATACATCCATAAGCCCGAGACGCCAACTACAACATCACGGTTGTAGTCGCTAAGCTCTTCGAGGATCTCGATGGTGATGTAGTCTCCTTCGGCAGGGGCTTCTAATATGTAACATAGTGCTATTGTACCCTCGTCGCTTTGAGTATCGTCGTAGTCGTCGGTTGAATCGTCGGGCTGGTCGGTTGGATAGTCAGCCTCGCCATCGTCCCAACCATTGATATAACCGTTGAGGGTTACAAGGTTTTCGATAAGATCCCACTGGTAGGTGTAGCGGCAACCAGAATCGAATGATTTGCTTGCGCTGATATTCCACTCGTAAGTCTCGCCGTCGATGCTGTAGACAGCCGTAAGTGTGCCCGCAGCGATGGTTTGTGGTGCCAAGATCGCCTTGAAGCTGCCATCGCCACTGTTATAGGCGTAGATCTTGGTGCTGTTGTTCGACGAAGCGTAACATTTTCCTGCGCTCACCTCGACAGTGGCTGTTGCATCTGCGTAGATGATAAGTTCGCCATCCTCGTAACCTGGGGTGGTGATCTCCATCACGATGCTGGTCATCATGTGGTTGAAGTCGAGCGTGGGGCAATTGTCCGAAGTTGGGGCTGTGACAGATGCCAACAAGTCGCTCATCTCGAAGTTGTCGCCAGTGTCTTGACGTTCGAGTGCCGAGAACGAGAACGAGCCATCGAGCGCACTTGTGGTGGTGGGGTATACCGCCAAGAATGTAAGCTCCTGCGCCTCGTTGCTAAAGAAGATCGGTGAGTCGCTGGTGAAACGGTCGCCATCGTAGGCGTAGAGAACGTTCGAAGCGAAGAGAGATGTGCCGTCGAGAGCCGTAACCGAGATCTGGTCCTCCATTTCGAAAAGGTCGGATGTAACGCGAGTCACGCCATTTACCGATGGGGTGAAGGTGATCGCGGTGTTAACGTCGGCCGAGTCGCCACCTACGTCGGGCGTGGTGGTGTCGTCTGTGAGTGCCTAGGTACAACTGTACAACATGGCCACAGTAAGGGCTGTTACAATAAAAAATAGTTTTTTCATAGTTTTATACTTTGTTTACACTTTGTTTCGAAGATGGCGTAACTGTATCGATAGCACAAAGATATGCAAAAAAATAAGCCACCAATAAATTGGTAGCTTATTTCGTGCTTTGGCCGAGAATTACTTCTTGATAGGCATTCTGCGCTCTTTGATACGAGCTTTCTTACCTGTAAGTTCGCGGAAGTAGTAGATACGTGCACGACGCACAACACCATACTTGTTAATCTCGATCTTCTCGATGTGTGGAGAGTAAAGTGGGAAGATACGCTCAACGCCTACACCGTTAGAGATCTTACGGATTGTAAACATCTTGGTCTTACCTGTACCCTTGATTTGGATAACTACACCGCGGAAAGATTGAAGACGCTCTTTGCTACCCTCGATGATCTTGTAAGTTACGGTGATAGTATCACCAGCACCGAATGTTGGAATATCCGCGTCGGTCTTTGTCCACATTTGCTCGTTTACGAGCTTAATCAATGCATCTTTGCTCATTGCTGCAATAAATTTATTTTTTAGCGCTCAACATTATCGCTGCATCACATCTACCATAGCGCTCAATTAAGCCCTAATCCCCTTCCGAGCCCTTTGGAGCCCATCTGAATTGTGTAATACCCAATATAAGAGGTTGTTTCACTTCCCTTTCGGGAGGGCAAAGGTACGAATTTTTTTTTAAATTCCAAATTAGTACTGATGCGTTAAACTAAAGTCGTCATTCTGAACTTGATTCAGAATCTCAAATTATCGTTAATTATCAGAGTATTAGAGATTGTGGATCAAGTCCGCAATGACGTGTTAAATAAAATTTATACTCAAATTGTTTATTTAAATATTAGATGCAAATAGTTATATATTAATTAGTTGCAATAAATTTTAAAAAGTTAACGCACCACTAGTAATTCCAAATTTTACATATTGTTGTGTAGCGCAAACGCACGAAAAATAGTTTTTCCTCTTTTATACTTGGCTTACCGCAAGAGGAAGCCCATGTAGCGAGTTTGGGTTTTCACATTTGGCATACAACTTGCTTTTGTTCTCTTCAAAATCGTTCTTGTGTAGTAGCAGTATATGAGAACTTCGATTAAAAACAACAAAACACTAGTTTATGAAAACATTTAGACTTTTGATTGCAGCCACGCTCATTTCGTCGGCAGCATCTGCCCAAAGCTATTCGGCTCCCGAGGGCAGCGAAACATCCACAGTTTACATTATCGCCACGCAAACCGACAATTCGAAGGAGAATTGTACGCCGCAGAGCATAGCTTTGCGTAACAAAGCGGCAGTCGAGGCGGCAATTTTAGATTTTGAGACCACCTACCGCACTGGTTATCAGCAAGTGCAGCAGCCTATGCTCATCATTGCGCATCGCGAAAATAAATTTTCGTTTGCCGTTGGTGGCTACATCAGTTTGCGTGCGGGCTACGACCTAGACGGTGCGGTGAGCAACATCGACTTCGTTACGGCCGACATCCCTGTGCCAGGAAACTATGCCACCAAGGCAAAATTAATGATGGATGCCAGCACCTCGCGCGTATTTGCTAAAGGTATCATCAACAGCCGAGCTCTAGGTCAGGTCGAACTCTTCATCGATGCCGACTACCGTGGTGGCACTGCGGGCAACTACTCCCCTCGTGTTCGTTCGGGATATGTGGCATTTAAGGGCTTTACCATCGGTCGCGACGTTACTACATTCTGCGACCTCGATGCTGCGGTCTCGACAATCGACTTCCAGGGCCCCAATGCCTATAATATGAACTTTGCGACGATGGTTCGCTATGAGTGCAACCTTGCTAACGATCACCTCACGATGGGTATCGCTGCCGAGTATCCCAAATATTGGGGCACCTACGGCGACAACTTCACCGCGATTCCTCAGCGCGTGCCCGACGTGCCTTTCTACTTGCAGTATGAGTGGGGCTACTATCGTCAAAGCCACCTCCGCTTCGCGGGTGTTATCCGCAACCCTTATATGCACAACTTGACCACAGGCGAGAACACATCGCTCACAGGTTGGGGTGTTCAGGCCAGCGGTTGCATCGCGGGCACACAGTGGATGCAGCTCAAATTTAGTGGTGTGTATGGTTCGGCAATTTCGCAATATATAGCCGACTTCACAGGCATGGGTCTCGACTTTACGCCCGACCCCGAGGATGCAACCAAGATCCAAACCACACCTATGTGGGGCTTCCAAGTGGGTGGCGAATTCTTCCTTGGCGAACGCACATCGCTCAATGCAGGCTACTCGACAGCTGCTGTCGACGATAAAAATGGTTACTATTCGAACGATGAGTACCTCCGTGGCGAATATATCTTCGGAAATCTCTACTATGCGCTCACCCCACGTTTCAAACTTGGTGGCGAATACCTCTACGGTCGCAGAAAGAATGTTGATAGCGAGCGCAACCATGCCAACCGCTTTAATCTTTTGGCACAGTTCAGCTTCTAGGTTTTTAATACACTTGATTTAGGAAGTGTTCAATAGTCTCGATTGTAGTATCTTTCAAGATCACTTTTTTGTCGGCATCGAGCAAATAGAGCGTGGGTATCGCCTTGAGGTCATAGAGTTGGCCTTGGGTGATACTCTGCTCTTTGTCGTAGCCATTTATCATGATGGCGGGATACTCAGCAGCCGCCCAAAGGTCGTAAGAGTCGTCGGGGTAGAGCGAGAGAATCTTTAATTTGCCTTGCTGCGTGAGGGAGTTAAAAATCTCACTCGCAGCAAAATACTCCTTGACGCGCTTACAATCGTGGCAATCGGGATTGTTGAAAAATAGAATCGTGTAATCTGCCCTAATCTTGTGCAGTGAGCCCCGCGAGCCATCTTTGAGAAGATAGCTAAAATCGGTGGCCTCAGCACCAACTCTATTTTTTAGGGCCATCTCAAGGTGAAATTGCGAGCGGAGTTTATTTATTGGCTCGATCCTCTCATCCTCGACAATAAAACGCAGCGCAGGGATATATAACTCCTCGTTCAGAAAGGGGGAGTTGGGCTCGTGGAAATACCTTTCGAAGAGCTCGGCAAAGATTGCGAAAGCTGCGGAGTCGGCCTCGAAAGATTTGGAAAGCAATTTTACGATGCTCTCTTCTGCCTTCTCTTTGTGAAGCGCGCCCAGCAAACTGGCGTAGGTGGCAAAGGCTTGGCCCGTTGTCTCTTTATCGGCGAGAAGCAGTGAGTCGGTAAAGTTGTAGTTGTCCCAAAAGTGATCGGCCGTGTAATCCATACGCGCCTGGCGATCAACTATTTGACTGGGCACCGCGGGGAGCGTGAATGTAGCCTTGCGCTCGGTGCTATTTTGCTCGGTGCGACCTTTGGAGCCACCACGACCCACGCACCCCACCATAAATATGATGGAGAGGCAGAGCGTGAGTGGAACTCTAAACTTGATCTTCATTGTCGAAAAGGGTTCTATGCTTTGAGGTATTCGTCGATAGCCTTGGCTGCGGTGCGCCCTGCGCCCATCGCCAAGATCACCGTTGCGGCACCTGTCACCACATCGCCACCCGCAAAGACTCCTGGGCGCGAGGTTGCACCGTTGTCGTCGGCCACAACGCAGCCCCAACGGTTGGTGTCGAGTCCTGCGGTTGTCGAGGCGATAAGTGGGTTGGGCGATGTTCCAAGAGCCATTACCACCACGTCGCACTCAACCTCGAAGTTCGAACCAGCCTTCACCACGGGCGAACGGCGGCCACTATCGTCGGGCTCGCCAAGTTCCATCTCCACGCACTCGATGGCGCGCACCCAGCCGCCCTCTTTTTCCAAGATCTGCACAGGGTTGGTGAGCATCCTAAAGTCGATACCCTCCTCTTTGGCGTGGTGCACCTCTTCGAGGCGCGCGGGAAGTTCCGCTTCGCCACGTCGATAGACGATAGTTGCTTTAGCCCCCAAGCGTTTGGCGGTGCGCACAGCATCCATCGCCACGTTGCCACCACCCACTACCACGACACTCTCGCCAGTGAAGATTGGGGTTCTATAATTCTGGTCGTAGGCCTTCATAAGGTTGGCACGCGTGAGGAACTCATTTGCCGAAACCACACCGTTGAGGCTCTCGCCAGGGATATTCATAAAGCGAGGAAGTCCCGCTCCCGAGCCGATGAAAACAGCGTCGAAGCCCTCGTGGTCCATCAGCGAATCGATGGTCACGGTGCGACCAACGATAACATCACGCTCGAACTTCACCCCCAAGGCCTCGACCGCAGCGATCTCGGCTGCGACAATTCGATCTTTAGGTAGGCGGAACTCTGGAATTCCATAGACTAAAACGCCACCCAACTTATGCAGCGCCTCGAATACAGTCACCGCGTAGCCCATCTTCGCAAGGTCGCTAGCGCAAGCCAAGCCCGCGGGGCCACTGCCCACAACTGCCACCTTCTTGCCATTGGGCTCGACTGTGCAACTTGCGTTAGGCAGGTTCTCGATCTTCCAATCGCCCACAAAACGCTCCAATTGCCCAATTGCCACGCTCTCGCCCTTGATGCCCAAGATACACGAGCCCTCGCATTGAGTCTCCTGCGGACATACGCGGCCGCAGATGCTTGGTAGCGACGAGTCGATGGCGATCGTTGCCACAGCACCTTCGAGGTCGCCTTTGGTAACCTGTCCGATAAATGTAGGGATGTTGATACCCACGGGGCACGCCGCAACGCAACGCGGCTTCTTGCACTCCAAACAACGCGAGGCCTCTAGCTGCGCCTCCTCTAAATTGAAACCGTAGCAGACCTCCTCGAAGTTGGCTGCTCTCGCTTTTGGGTCTTGTTCACGCGCTTTGGTGCGTGCTATTTTATTTGCCATTTCTCTCTCCTCCTTCTTTATTTATCAAGTCCAATTTTACATTTATGACCCGCCTCTCTCTCAGCCTCGATAGCCGATGCGCGCTCTTCGAGCGATTTATACATTCCTATGCGGCGCAGAGCCTCGTCGAAGTCGACCTGGTGGCCATCGAATTCGGGCCCCTCGACACACGTGAAGCGCACTTTGCCACCAACGGTAACGCGGCAAGCGCCACACATGCCCGTGCCGTCGACCATAAGCGTGTTGAGCGAAACTATGGTCTGCATCTGATATTTCTTTGTGGTGAGGCAGACGAACTTCATCATGATCATCGGGCCAATGGCAACACAGAGGTCATACTCTTTGCCTTGGGCGATAAGCTCCTCGATTTTGGCCGTAACCAACCCCTTGAAACCCTTCGAGCCATCGTCGGTACATATATATAGGTTCGAAGCAACCGCCTGCATCTGCTCCTCGAAAATCAACATCTCGCTATTCTTAGCGCCAACGATAACGTCGACCTCCACACCATTTTCGTGCAACCACTTCACTTGTGGGTAGACTGGAGCAGCACCCACACCTCCCGCAACAAAAAGATATTTGCGCGCCTTAACCTCGGCCAAAGGCTCGGTAATAAAGTCCGAGGGGTGACCCAATGGACCTGCGAAATCGGCTAGTGATTCGCCCACTTCGAGCGCGCAAATGTTGCGTGTCGAAACGCCAATGGCCTGTATTACAATTGCAACCCACCCCTCTGCGGCGCTAAAATCGGCAATCGTGAGCGGGATGCGCTCGCCCTGCTCGTCGATACGGACGATAACAAATTGCCCTGGTTTTGCCGAAGAGGCTACCCTGGGGGCTTGAATCTTCATGAGCGAGATGCTTGGAGCAAGCTCTTGTTTCTCTAAAATCTGGAACATAATATATTTATTTGTCTGTTTTGCCTTACGTAAATACCTCTATTTTATAACCTCGCCAACAACTCTTATTCGCTGCGATGGGTCGTCGGGGTCGTTGACCGTGAAGATGATGTAGCGCGAAAAGTTGCCGTAGCCCAACTCCGAACCATCGACCCACACTTCGACGCGGCGCTGCTCCGAGGGTGCTACCACCGCTCCCGCTTCGAGCGTGCAGATGGCGCCCCAGTCAACCTCCACGGCGCGAACGATAAGTTCCGATGTGCCGCTATTCTCGATTATAAGTTCGCGCGCTGCGCTACGCACCCCCTTTGTCACCTCGCCAAAGCGCACTACACGCGTGCTAAGGTTGCAGATCGGTGGCGAGGCATAATCGTCGCTAATGAATTTATCTATGGCGTGGCCGTTGAAAATCAACTTGTACTTCGACTCCTTGCCATCGATGGCGACCGCGAACCTATCGCTCATTGCGCCGAAAAACGGCTTTTCGCGAAGATCGTAGGCGGCAGCAAGGGTTCCCTTCTGCCCAGCGGGAATTGTAAACGCAGTCGAAATATCCATCATTCCACTAGGGTTCTCGCCCTGTAACGTAATCTTTATAGGGCGCTTCGAGGTATTTATATAGCTCACTTGCGTCTCGCGGCGCTCCCCCTGCTCGACGTGCGAAAGCGGGAAATAGTTGGCCGCAATGCGCAACCCGCCGCCCATATCGAATGGGAACTCCTCCTCTGTACTCTTCTTGCGCGGGGTAACGTCGCCCGAAATTGTCAAAACATAGACTTTATTGGTGGGGGCAACGAGAACCTGCACCGTCTTTGCAAACTTACCTGGGCGATTCATCGGGTCGAAAGTGACCATAATCGACGAAGTGCCACCACCCACGATTGGCGCGCGATTATACTCTGGAACTGTGCAGCCACACGAGCTGTTAGCCGAGATAATCACAGCGGGCGAATCTCCGCTATTTTTAAAGGTGAATGTGTGCGACACCTCGCCTCCATCCTCGGCTATCGTTCCGAAGTCGAAAGTCGACGTGGCGAACTCTAATTCTTGCGAGAAGAGCATTTGCGCTTTCAACAAGCAGAGTATCAACCAAATTGCGTGCGAAATATATCTCATAGTGGCTTATTAACTAAATTACATCCTCACAAAAATACACTTTTTTTTATAAAAATCACCAAAAAGTTTTGCAGATCAAAAAAAACCTCTTATATTTGCACCACGAAAACAAAACAGAAGTGTTGAATTTTCCAAGTTCATTAAATTTTGCCTGAATAGCTCAGTTGGTTAGAGCACATGACTGTTAATCATGGGGTCCTAGGTTCAAGTCCTTGTTCAGGCGCAAACGTTCTTTATCGAGGCGAGTCCTCTTTAAAGATACGGGAGTTTAGCTCAGCTGGTTCAGAGCATCTGCCTTACAAGCAGAGGGTCGGGGGTTCGAATCCCTCAACTCCCACACAACCACTCTAAAGAGTGGTTTTTTTATCACTTGTGTTTTTTATCACTTTAAGAGTGGTTTACCGACATATTCCTTTTGGGAGTTTAGCTCAGCTGGTTCAGAGCATCTGCCTTACAAGCAGAGGGTCGGGGGTTCGAATCCCTCAACTCCCACAAAATCATAAAATAGCAGTTTACGCTGCTATTTTTTTATGCCCTTAGCTCAGGCTAGCAAAATAAGAAAGTGCCCCAAAAGTTAGATTCAATAACTTTTGGGGCACTCTAAAACCTGTGAAACGTTATTTTATAACAAAGGTCTCTTTGTTGGGGCCTATGCCTTTGATCGTGAGCTTTTTCCACGATGCGGGTAGAGTGGCGTTAAAGACCTTTTCGACTCCGTTTTCGGTGATTCTTAGGCCGCCGAATCCATTGATTACAGCTTGTAGCAAGCCGCCGCCGCCCGTTGCGAAGTATGGATTTCCGCTGCTGCGCGACTCCGAGATCACGCCGAATGGCTCCCTTAAGTTGGGGTGGTGCGCCTCGATGAAGTATTCGTATGCACGTTGCGAATCGCCCAATTCGCTACAGATGATAGAGTATATCGAATGTGTCATTGCGGGGGTGTTCGTGTATACTTTCTGGCTGTAGTAGTCCAAGTTCTGGCGAACGGTCTTTTCGTCGGTGATAACCCCTAGTGGGTAGCTAAGTAGGTTCACGTCGGCTTGTTTGATCGTCGCACCCTGGTAGCCCTCGTAGAGCATCACTGTGCCGTCGGCCATGTAACGAAGTGGGATGTTTGCGGCAACTTCGCCCCAGCTGCTATTGGGCTCTAGGCCAAGCTCCTGCGCAGCTTTCACCGCCGCTTCGAGCGCGATTACAGCACTAGCGTTAGTGAATGCGTTGTTGTCGACATTGATTGCAAATTCGTCGGCTCCGACCACTCGTTTAATCTCATATTCGCCCTTGTCGTTTTTCTCGACGCGGCTCACCCAAAAGTCGGCAACCTCTTTGATTAGCTGGTAGCCCTTCGCTTCGAGCCACTCCAAATCTTTGGTCACTAGGTAGTAGTTCCAAAATGCGATGGCAATATCGGCTGTGACATGGTGCTCAAGTGGTCCAGTCAAAGCGTTGATTGGGGTCTCTTCGGATCCCGACTCGGCACTCTCCCAAGGGAACATCGCCCCATCGTAGCCGTGGTTAAAGGCGTTTTGCTTTGCTGCTCCGACTCTTTCGAGGCGATACTCTAAGAGCGAGTGTGCAATCTCGGGCTGCATCATCAACAATGGAGGATACATCCAGATCTCGCAATCCCAGAAGATGTGGCCATTGTAACCCACACCCGAAAGACCCATAGGGCCAATGCTGTAAGCGGTCTCTTTGCGCGCAAACGAGTAGAGGTTGTAGAGCGCAAAACGGACGTTGCGTTGGTCCTGGTCGTTGCCCTCGATGATTATGTCGCTCTGCCAAAGCTCGCCCCATTGAGCGTAGTGCTTTTGGCGCAAGAGCTCGGTGCCGTCGAAGTAGCCGAAGAGAGCTAAGCGGTTAGCCTCGTTGACGGGGTCGTCGAATTGAGCTGTCGAGCAGATCGCACCCACCACAGCGATCTCGAAAGTCTCACCTTTGCCCACCTCGACGTCGAGGTTGACACTGCTGCTGTACTTATTGTCTAAGTATCTAAAGTCGGGGATTTTATCGCCCTCGACAATAAAGCAATTCGATGCAGCTATCGTGTGTTTGCCCGTGGGCGATTCG
Source organism: Rikenellaceae bacterium (assembly GCA_047172505.1). Taxonomy (GTDB): domain Bacteria; phylum Bacteroidota; class Bacteroidia; order Bacteroidales; family Rikenellaceae; genus Alistipes. The sequence goes on from JBCQWE010000001.1 coordinate 42,975, forward strand.
CCCTTGGCGGAGTAGAGCGCGATTTTATTTGCGCCAATGGTTTGGAATGTTGTCTGCGACAATGTTGCCGAGCCCGAACCTTTGAACGACTTACAAAATGTGAACTTTGCATCACTCAAAGCCTCGACTTTGAGTGTGGCCATACCGTTGTATGGCAAGTGACGAAGCGCACTAACGCGGTGCTCGATCTTTAGTTTGCCCTTCCACGTAAATTCGGTCACAATCTCGGCATGCTTCATGTCGACCCGTTGGCTCCACGAGGTAATGTCCTGCTCCTTGCTGCGCGAAAGGTAGGTGCCGTCGGCGATAAGATCCATGCTCAAAAAGTCGATTCCTTGAACGATGTTCGACACTCCATCGCCGCGCCCATAGACGTCGTATACACCGTTGAGCATCACTTTGTCGATCTGCAAAGGCTTCTGGGATGGCAAAATACCAATCATTCCATTTGCCACTGTGGCGGGGTAGAATTTGCTGACTTTCTCTTTGGCAACGATCTCCCACGTAGAGTTGTTTTTTGCCACGGCGCTCAGCGAGAAGCTTATGGCAGCTAAGATAATTATTAAACTTTTCTTCATTTTTTGTTCGCTTGAATGTTTTTGTAGTTAGTTTAACTGCAAATATACATTTTTTTCTTAAAAAATGTCACTTTTTGGGCAGAATTGTGTGGGTTGTACTGAGACTCTCTGAGTCATTGCTGAGTCTTGCTGAGTTGTGCAGACAAAAAAACTATCGACACCGAGGGGGTTCCTTTGGTGTCGATAGTTTATTAAGGGTTATTTCAGCCACAGCGTGGCGCGAAAATAACCTACTTGGTAGTTGGATATGAGTCAGTGCCTAGCGACCACTCGGCAACTGTGATGCCGAAGTCGTCGGCATACGACTCATTGAGGAAAGTCCGCAATAAATTATTTTAGTTTCCTAAAACAACTTATGGAAGTTTCACTATAAGTGGAGCTTGTGCACCGCCGGTAGTTAGTGCTGGAAGAACTCCAATTGTAGCCCAGTTGTTATCATCGATCATAACACCCACCTCGATCTCGTCGCCAAGACCTGTCATGGAGTCACGGACGATGCGACCCTCGAACTCGACAATTGTACCATCGGTAACAACATCAGAGATAGAGTATAGGCTGTTACCAGTAACTCCTGTCCAGATCCAAGACCACTGTAGAGAAGTGTCAGCAGTGTCGAACGCATAAAGAGCTGCATCATCTGCGTAGTTGCCCGATGCGGTTGATATGATCATGTAGTCTGCGTATAAACTGCCGTCCCACATCCATGAAGAGTAACCGTCGGCTGCATCACCTGTGCTGTTGATGAAGATCAGCAACTCGTGGTTGTTGTTTGCAGTCTCGATCTTGAAGTAGGTGTAGATATAAGTTTCGTCTGCACAGAACTTCATCTCAAGAAGATCTGGGTAGCCTGAAGTGTAGCCGTCCATGCTAGCTGTAGCAAGTGCGTCTGCTGAAACTGCGTCCCAATCTGAGAAATCGCCATCGAGCTCGATAAGGGAAGATGTTGTCGACGACTCAACAGCATCTTCCATGGTTGTTGTTGGGTATGAGCCATCTACGCTCTCCCAGAATTTAAGATCTTTCCCATCGATTTTTCTTAGATATATCGCCTTTTCGTTGAGCAAGTCGACAAACTCAGCCGAGAGCATGTAACTACTACTTACGCCCGAGGCTGATGTGTTTGTGTTGACTCCGCCACAATTTTCGTCGTAGTAACAATAGGTTGTATAGGTGCTGTAATTATCGTCGCCCGAAGGAGCTGCCAAAGCATACGCCTGGCCCGCAAGGTTGCTCACGGCACCTGCGTTGAAGCAGTTGTAGAGGTATGTAACGGCGCTTGTTCCTGCAATTCCACCTACGCGCTCTACCATGCCGCTAGACCCATTACTTTCAGAATAATCGTCGCCCGTGATGGTTCCCGTGTTGCTACAATTGTAGATTGTGGCATAACCAGCACCACCCGCTACGCCACCCACGCGGCTAGTTCCTTTGATAGTAGCTCGGTTGTGGCAATTAAGGATTGTTGTATATTTAGCCATACCTGCGATACCCGCACTGTTTTGATCGGTCGTAGTAACCTCGCCCTCGACTGTGAGGTTGGCGATTGTACCATCATTTACATAGCCAAACAGACCCTGGAATGGCTCTTCGCTATCTATGTATAATCCGCTAATGGTGTAGCCGCGACCATCGAAGGTGTGATCGAAGCGGTCATCGTAGTTGCCGATTGGTGTCCAAGGAAGACCGCCGAGGTTGATCTCGCACGTAAGAGCGAAACAGGTGCCCCCACTGTAATTTGAATAATTTTGGGCAAGTTTTGCCAATTCGGCAGCCGAAGAGATAAGGTAGGGGTCTGTAGAAGAACCATCACCACCCGAGAAGTCGTCGGCGATAGAGCCGTCCCAAAGACCATCGATTGCACTTTGCTCGGCGCCATCCATATCGCACATCTTGTTGAGTGTGAGATACATCGCACGCTCCACCTCGATAGCATCCCCGCTGTTGTTGGCAAGGGTGAAGCTCTTGGTGTATTTGGTTGTCGACGATGTTAAAACCACGGTCATGGTCAACTCCTCGTCTGCGCCAAAGGTAAATGGCATGGTGCTCGCTTTGAGCGTGTATGTCTCTGTTGCAGAGAGTGCTGGCGAATTTTTCGCCTCCACCTCGATAGCTCCTCCAGTCGATGACTTTACGAAAGAGTCGTCTGCGACATCGTGGCGGAAGTCGATTGTAGCGCTTTGAGGGATTTCGAGAGTCTCGCTACCCTCGATCTTCAAGCTCGCGAGTTTAACGCTAACATCTTCGGGAAGATTCTCGAAGCGTAGGTTGATGTCGAGAACCGCTCCTATGTGCATCATAACTGGTGCCTCGGTGCCTCGCGAATCTATCGACGAGCTGATCATGTATAGACCTTGACCCAACGTGTAGTACTCGTCTTGCTCCATGTCGGTGCTCTGCGCCGCGAAGTCGATAGTGTAGGTTTGGTCGGTGAATTCTGCTCCCGCAATGTAGGGGTGCATCAAACGGTAGTAGTCGTCCTCTTCGTAGATCGAACCGTTGAAAGTTGCACTCTTGCGGGTGCTATCAATCGATTCGTTGTCGATCTCGAAGATCGAGAAGCTCGAAGCGTTCCACGACCAACCGCCCAAAGCATCGTTGTCGGCCCACGTGAGCAGAAGATCGCCACTGTCGGCATCTTCTTCGATCGCAACGCGTGTAGCTTGGTCGCCTGTTTGTGAGGTACTCACCGTTACGGTGACCTCTTTCATCTTGTCAGAAGCCGATGGAGTGTAACCATCGAGCTCACTTGTTGCGCAGCTCGTAATTCATAGAATCGCAGCCGCTACAAAAAATAATTTCTTCATCATGGTTGTCTCTTTTTGGTCTCTACCAATCGCCGATTGATCCACCTGATGTTAAATCTTCAACAGATCCTGTGCCTGATGTGCACAAAACTCCTTCGAGTTCGATCTCTACAACCTCAATTTGAGGTACTTGGTAATTTGTCTTCATAATATTAAAATTTATTGTTTGGATATATTCTCAACGTGCTGACTTTGCGATAGTTATCTATAAGTGTAAAGTCATAGCGTAATTGTAGTTGTAGCAAAGATACAAATTTTTTTATTACTTCCACTTATTTTGTTATTTTTTTGCACTTAGGGCTTATAACTTTATACTCAAAGCCTTATCTTGTTGTTTGCCCTGAGAGCAAGGTTAGGGCAAATTTGCAATTACAGTTTTTTTCTCTATCTTTGTCGTACGGTAGGGGTGCTCCCGAGTGTGAGCTGAGATTATACCCTTTGAACCTGATTCGCAGAAGCGACGTAGGGAACCAGAGAGATAATCCGTTGTGGGCTGCTTGTGTAGCCGCTAATTCCTACCCGTAAGGTGTGGAATTTTTTTATTTATATACATTATAATTATGGGATACGAAGGATTTGACAAGTACGCATCGGAGTACGATGCTTGGTTTATCGAGAATAGATCTGTTCTCGAATCGGAAGTAAAATTGGTTGCACGCTGTTTGAGTGGCCAGATTGGCGACGTGCTTTCGATAGGTTGCGGAAGTGGCCTTTTCGAAAAGATTCTCAGCGAAGAGTACAACATTAAGGTTAGCAAAGGTATCGAACCTGCCGCAGGGATGGCCGAGATCGCCACTAAGCGCGGCATGGAGGTCGAAGTAGTCACCGTCGAGGCGGCAGATTTGGGGTGTGAGCTCTACGACACGATTCTTTTCAATGGCTGCCCATGTTATATTACCGACCTTAAGATGGCATTCGACAAGGCTCACCGCGCGTTGCGCCCTGGGGGCAAGATCATCGTGATCGATGTGCCTAAAGAGAGTTCGTATGGCACTCTCTACAACTTGGCGATGGCTGTGGGGTCGTGGGATCATCCTCTTTTGCAGGGTGTTGCGCCAAAATTGCCCTATCCTATCGAGCTTGTCAAACAAGCCTCGTGGCGCACAACAGCCGAGAAGGTGGAGTTGTTGAAGGAGTGTAACTTTGGCGATTTGACCTATGCGCAGACTCTAACGCGCCACCCGCTCTACTCCGACGATGCTCCCGAGGAGCCAACGGAGGGTTACGATCGTGGTGATTACGTAGCAATTATAGCAACTAAACAGTAGAAATTATGATAAGTAGAGAAGATCTAGCTGCGAGCCTCGACAAGGTTCGCCAAGCCTCGCCCCTAGTACACTGCATCACCAACTACGTGGCGATGAATTTCAATGCCAACGCTCTTTTGGCTATCGGAGCCTCACCCGTTATGGCTCACGCCAAGGAGGAGATGGCCGATATGACAGCTATAGCGAGCGCCTTGGTGCTCAACATCGGAACTCTCGACGAGCAGTGGGTCGAAGGAATCTTCGCCGCGGGTGAGTCGATGTGCCGCTTGTCTCGTCCTATAGTATTCGATCCTGTGGGTTCGGGTGCAACCCCCTACCGCACCGAGGTGAGCAAGCGAATTATTGCCGAGTGTAAACCTACGATAATCCGCGGCAATGGCTCCGAGATACTATCTCTTGTTGATGCCGAGGTCATCAGCAAAGGTGTCGACAGCTCCGTATCGTCGGACTTGGCACTCGAAGCGGCTAAGGTGTTGGCTCGTGAGTCGGGCGCTGTGGTGGTCATCAGCGGTCAAGTAGACTACATCACCGATGGTGAGCGCGTGGAGACAATCACCAATGGCTCAACGGCGATGACTAAGGTGACAGCTATGGGTTGCACTGCAACGGCTATCATCGGCGCTTTTGCGGCAGTTTGCCCCTTGGCTTTCGATGCGGCGCTCCACGCAATGGCATTGATGGGCGTGGCGGGCGAGAGGGCTGCGGCAATCTCGGCGGCTCCAGCAACACTTCAACTCAATTTCCTCGATACGCTCTACGCGATTAGTGGCGAGGAGTTGGCACAAAGCGTGAAGCAATGTTAGAGAACTTCGACTTGTCGTTGTACTTGGTTACCGACAGCTCTCTTGCGGGCGATAAATCCTTGGAAGATATTGTATGCCAGGCTGTTGCGGGTGGCGTGACCATCGTGCAGTTGAGAGAAAAAGAGCTCGAAACGGGTGGATTCATTGCGCGTGCTCGCAGGTTGAAAGCGGCTCTTGCGCCACACTCCGTACCCTTGATTATCAACGATAGGATCGATGTGGCGTTGGCCTCGGATGCCGATGGAGTCCACATCGGGCAGTCGGATATGAGCTACGTCGACGCTCGTGCAATTTTGGGCCCCGACAAGATTATTGGTCTCTCGGTTGAGTCTCTCGACGAACTTATCGCGGCCAACGAGCTGGATGTAGATTATATAGGTATCTCGCCCCTGCACGCTACTCCAACCAAGACCGACACCGCGCCGCCGTTTGGTATCGAGGGGTGCACCGAGGGTGTCGACCTCACGCGCCACCCCTCGGTGGCTATTGGCGGGATCAACCTTGGTAACGTGGCGGAGACCATGGCGTGCGGAGTCGATGGCGTGGCTGTTGTCTCGGCTATAATCTGCGCCGAGGATCCGCAATCTGCTGCCGCTCAGCTTAAAAAAGCGATCTGTGAGAGTCGCCCCAAGTGGAGTCAAGTAGCTCGCAGGGCTAGCAAGGAGCTCTATCGAAGGATTATCACGCAACCATTCAATTGCGAAATGATGAGCGGAGAGCTCTCCAACGAGCGCTTTGTAAGGTATATCGAGCAAGACAAAATCTATATCGCCAACTACTCCGCCGAGATGTTGCAACTCGCCGCGATGTTGCCCCATGGCACACATCGCGATCTCTTCGAGAAGTTCTCTGTTGAAGGTATGGAGGCCGAAAAAGCGCTTCATGCACTGCTTTCTCAAAGTTTCGGACGGTTCGAGGTGGTCGAGCCATCAGCCACAACAAAGGCATACATGAACCACACGCGGCAGTGGGTCGATGGGGGTGATGTAGAGTTCTCGATGGCGGCAATCCTGCCCTGCATTTGGATCTACAGCTTGGTTGGACGACACATCTACGAGAACTGCTCGCTCGAAGGGAACCCCTACCGCGAGTGGGTCGAAACATACTCATCGGAGATGATGCAGCGAGGCGTGAAATTATCTGTGGAGCTTGCAGATATGCTCGCCGAGAAGAGCTCGCCGAGCCGCCGAGTCGCTATGCGCCGCGAATTTGTGAAGGCTGTGTGGTACGAGTGGGCATTTTGGGCATATGCCTATAGCGGCGAGGATGTAGCACGAGAATATAATATTTGAAAATAGTACTGATGCGTTAAACTAAAGTCGTCATTTTTGAACTTGTAAAGTCGTCATTCTGAACTTGATTCAGAATCTCAAAAATTAGAGGAAGAGATTGCGGATCAAGTCCGCAATGACGAAAAAAAAGAGATTGCGGATCAGGTCCGCAATGACATGTTAGATAAAATTTATATTCAAATTGTTTATTCAAATATTATATATAAATAATTATATATCAATTAATTACAATAGATTTTAAAGAGTTAATGCACCATTAGTGATTTGAAAATATGAAGTATAATAGAGTTTTAACCATCGCGGGAAGCGATTCGGGTGGCGGAGCTGGTATCCAGGCCGATATCAAGGCAATTTCGGCTTGTGGCTGCTACGCGGCATCGGCAATAACTGCCGTAACGGTTCAAAATACCGTTGGTGTTGAGGCGGTTCACCCAATTCCCCTGGAGGTTATCGAGGGGCAAATATCGGCCGTGCTTAGCGATATTGGTGCCGATGCAATCAAGATCGGAATGATGCACTCGACAGAAGTTGTCGAGGTTGTATCTCGCCAACTAGATAAATTTGGCGTGCGCAATATCGTTGTCGATCCAGTGATGGTCGCAACGTCGGGACATCGACTAATCGAGCAGAGTGCCATCGAGTCGCTCAAAGCGAATCTTTTGCCACGTGCACGTGTCATTACCCCCAACATCCCCGAGGCGGAGATCCTTGTGGGTGAGTCAATTACCGACCAATCGCAACTCTCCGATGTGGCTCGAAAGCTTTCGATGGGAGGCTCGGTTTCGGTCTTGCTCAAAGCGGGGCACCTCACCGACGATCGCCTGGTCGACATCTTCTACAACGCCGAAACGGACGAAATTGTCGAGCTCGCATCGAAGCGACTCACAACCCCCAACACCCACGGCACAGGTTGCACCCTTTCGTCGGCCTTTGCGGCGATGCTAGCAAAGGGAATGGAGCTTAACGATGCGGCACGTGCGGCAAAAGAGTATATCAATTCGGCGATTATTTCGGGCGCAGAATTCGAGATCGGAGGGGGGCACGGCCCTGTAGATCACTTCTTTGCGATGCGCAAATAGATAAGGTAGGGTATAGCTGCGCAGAGAGCTCCCACGAGCCAACCAAGTAGAATATCTTGTGGGAAGTGGTAGGCCAAATAGATGCGCGAGTAACTAACAAGTAGCACCCACACGGCAAGAGCGAGCGTGAGCCACCTCTGGCGAAGTTCGAGCGCTGCAATAATTGCAATAGATATGGTGGTAGCTGCGTGTGCCGAGACGGTGCCGTATCGGCCACCACCTTTTATTTGGTGCACAAGACCCTCCAATTCAGCGGTGTGCATGGGGCGAAGGCGCACTGGGAACGACTCCCACGCATGCTTCAGTGGCCCCGTATGTTTAAAGATTCCCGCGATAATATCCGAGAGCCCCACCGCGGCAATTATGCACAAGACAAATAGCCCCACCGAGCGCCAACCCCCTTTGCGCCACACCAAGTAGAGCAGCAAAATGTAGAGCGGTGCCCAAGTGGCCTTGCCCGATGCCAGGAGCATCGCAGAGTCGAGGAAGGAACCTGCGTCGCCATTGAGCCAGAGAAAAAGTGAGTGATCCCAATTCATGGTTTTTAGAGTAATGTGGTCAAAAATAGTTCGTTTTCGATATTTGTTAAAATTATTTCGTCATTGCGGACTTGATCCGCAATCTCTTCTTTTTACCGTCATTGCGGACTTGATCCGCAATCTCTTTGGTTGAGATTCTGAATCAAGTTCAGAATGACGGATGGGGTTTTATTTCGTCATTGCGGACTTGATCCGCAATCTCATAAAGTCCGCAGTGACGTACTATCGATAAAATTATCAGTTTTCGATAATATCGAGCGCCTCGATGATAAGTGCGCAACACTCTTCGATCTGCTCGGCGGTGATTATAAGTGGCGGAGAGATGCGGAATGCGGTGTCGCAAAATAGGAACCAATCGCTCATAATCCCCTTATCCTTAAATACTTCCATTAGTTTATATAATTTTGCGGATTCGCCCAACTCGACAGCCATCAATAGCCCTGCGCGGCGGATCTCTTTCACCGCTTCATGGCCCGAGAGTGCCTTTTCAAACTGCGTTCCCGCAGCCTCGACTCCCGCCAAAAGGTTGTTGTCGAGGATAAATCGCAGGGCCGCCAACCCCGCAGCGCAGCAAACGGGATGACCTCCGAAAGTTGTTATGTGGCCCAAAACTGGGTCGGATTGAAGGGTCGACATCACGCGCTCGCTAGCGACAAACGCACCCAGAGGCATGCCCCCGCCAAAGGCCTTCGCCAAGGTCATAATGTCGGGCGTGACACCATATTTCGTTGCGGCAAAAAGCTCACCTGTGCGTCCCATGCCCGTTTGAATCTCGTCGAAGATTAGCAACGCTCCCACTTGTGTGCAGCGAGAGCGAAGTGCTTCGAGGTAACCATCTTGGGGTAACCTAACCCCCGCCTCGCCTTGCACGGGCTCGCAGAGAACGCAAGCGGTTTTTTCGGTGATTTGACCGAGAGCCTCGAAGTCGTTGAACTCGATAGAGCGGGCGCAGGGCAGAAGAGGCCTAAAAGCAGCTTTCCACTCCTCACCCTCGGGCGAGCCCATCATCGATAAGGCTCCGTGGGTGGAACCGTGGTATGCGCGGCGCATCGAGATCATCTCGCACCGCCCTGTATAGCGCTTTGCAAGTTTCAATGCTCCCTCCACTGCTTCGGCTCCCGAACTGACGAAATAGATAGACGAAAGTTGGTCAGGGAGAAGCGTTGAGAGCAGCGTGGCGTACTCAACTTGTGGGGTTTCGATCAATTCGCCATAGACCATAACGTGCATGTACTCTGCCGCTTGGCGCTGCACAGCCTCGACTACGGCGGGGTTGCAGTGGCCAACGTTGCTCACCGAGACTCCCGCCACAAGGTCGTAGTAGCGCTTGCCCTCGGGGGTGAAAAACGAGCACCCTTCGGCGCGAGCCACCTCGATCATCATAGGCGAGGGCGAGGTCTGCCCCACGTGGGCTAAAAACTGTTTACGAAGTATCTGTTTCATTATTGATCCTCTCCAAATTTACGGCGTATAACATTTTCGGCATCGCGAACGCTCGATTTCATCCAACGATATAATATCTCAATCTGCTCGTTTTCTGGTAATTGCCACTGAGCTGCGGAGTGTCGCATGCGCTCCGAAAGCATATATATCAAGATCGCAGCCGAAGCCGAGACGTTGAGGCTTTCGACCATGCCACACATAGGGATGCGCAAAAACTCGTCGGCCGAAGCGATTATGTCATCCGAAATTCCCGAGTGCTCGGTGCCAAAGACAAGTGCGAATTTTCCAGCCTCCACATCGAACGATTCGGGGGTGCAATCCTCGCGGTGGGGCGTTGTGGCAACGATCCTATACCCTTGGGCTTTGAGCGCCGCAATTGCTGCGGGACTTTTTTCGTAGCGAGTGAGATCGACCCACTTATCTGTTCCGCGAACGATGTCGGTGTAGGTGCGGAACTGACACAGGCTCTCCACGGCGTGAAGTTCTTGGAGCCCAAAGGCTTCGCAGTGGCGCATCAGGGCACTAGCATTTTGAGAGTGGAAGGTGTTCTCGGTGAGAATTGTCATATACCTGGTGCGCTTTGCGACAATCTCCGAGAGCTTGGCATAGCGCTCCTCGGTCATGAAATCTGCCAAATATTCGATCCTCTCTTGGTGCCACTCCAAGCTCTTATTTTCTGTATTTTTCATCTTCATCTAATATTTTCAGGTAGCTCTCGTAGCGCGAATATGCGATCTTGCCCTCCTCTACAGCGCGAAGAACCGCACATTTGGGTTCGTGTGTGTGGGTGCAGTTGTAGAATTGGCAATCGGCGCCATACTTCATCATCTCGGGGTAGTAGTGCCACAATTCGTCGTCGTCGATCTCCAACAATCCGAAGCCCTTTATTCCTGGCGTGTCGATTATGTAGCCACCCTGACTCAAGGGGTACATCGTCGAAAAAGTGGTGGTGTGCTTGCCCTTGTGGTGGCTTGTCGAGATCTCGCCAGTCTTGATCTCTATGTGGGGCTCGATGGCTCCGATGAGAGTCGATTTACCTACGCCCGAGTTGCCCGAAATAAGGGTGGTGTTACCTTGTAGGATCTCCTTAACTTCGTCTAGGCCAATTCCTTCTGTTGCCGACACTTCGATCACTTGGTAACCCGCCGAGCGGTATGTCGCCACAAATTCGGCCAACAGCTCGGGCTCGGTGCGAGCAAGGTCGACCTTGGCGAGGATTATCGTTGCGGGGATCTTATACGCCTCGCACGTGATCAAGAAGCGGTCGATAAATTCGGTGGGTGTCGAGGGCGAAAATAGGGTAGCAACTAATATCGCGCGGTCGATATTCGCAGCGATGATGTGCGACTCTTTCGAGAGGTTCGACGCGCGGCGAATGATGTAGTTGCGGCGCTGCTCGACTTGTGTGATAAGGTAATTCTCTTGGTCGTCGGCCTCCAACGAAACGACATCGCCCACAACAACGGGCGAGGTGGAGCGCACACCTTTGAGGCGTAATTTGCCGCGAATGCGACAACTGTAGACTGTGTCATCGACCAATACCTCGTACCAGCTACCTGTGGCGCGTATAACTACTCCTTTTGTGTTATTTTCCATTACGATTCCGAGTTAGGTAGTTTCTCTTCGATCCAATTTAGCGTTGGAAGGATATATTTTGAGGTAGAGATTATTGGGTGGTAGAGTTGTGAACTTTCCGTCACTTTTTTGTCGACGATCTCGAAACTAGAGTTTACAAAATCAAATAGCGCAAAGCTGAGCGAGAGTATCAGCGCACACTTTATAGCGCCAAGCACCGCCCCGAGCAACCTGTCGAGTGGCCCTAGACAAGCTAGTTGCACCACTTTGCGCAGCAGGTAGGTGATAGCGCTCGCCGAAAGCAGAACCGCCACAAAGACAATAATGTAGCCCCAAATAGTTGCATATTCTCCGCCAATGTGCAGCAGTGCGGCAACCTCTGCCGACAACGACTTGGCTAGGATGATAGCCAAAATAAGTCCTGCAAACGACCCTAGCTGCTTTATAAGGCCACTTCTAAGGCCAAGCACTATGAATAGCGCGAAGGCTACAACTATAATAATGTCAATAATATTCATAAAAACGATCTATTTCACATCACAAAGATACAAAAAAAACGTTATCTTTGTAACCGAGATAAACTATAGTATGCGAATTTAGGTTTGGAAAAATAGACTAAAGCAACCACGTCATTGCGGCCTACGAGCCGCAATCTCGAATAAATGTTGTAGCTCAGAGGTTGAGATTGCGGATCGGGGTCCGCAATGACGAGCTAAATAGAGGGTTTTATAAGAAAAACTCAAACCTTAATTCGCGTTATGTAATAAATTGCAAAATATAATGAAGCGTTTTTTTCTACTTCTTACACTTCTTTCGTTGACCTGCGCAGCATTTGCTCAGCGCGAAGTCGTTCAAATCAATGGCAACTGGCGATTCTATTTTTCGTCGGAGAATAGTGCCGACTATGCTCGAACTATCTCATTGCCACACACTTGGGTTTACGAGCAATCGAATGTCTTGATCTCGACTCAACCCACAACGGCCAACTACATCCGCGACCTCTACGTGCCAAAGGTGTGGGAGGGTAAACGAATTTTTATAAAATTTTATGGCGTGCAGAGCGTAGCCGACGTTTTGGTTAATGGTCGCTACGTGGGTGAGCACCGCGGCGGAAGTACCGCTTTTAGCTTCGAATTGACCGACTTCTTGACCGTGGAGCGCGACAACAAGATCCACGTAATTGTAAACAATGCACCCCAAAGCGATGTGTTGCCCACCTCGCACGAGGAGGATCTCTACGGCGGAATCTATCGCGATGTGGAGCTGATTATAACCGATAAAACAGCTGTTTCTCCTCTCTACTACGGCTCCGATGGAGTCTTTGTCGACGGGGCAAATGTCAACGCCGTGGCTGCCGAAGGAGTGATCAGAGTGCACCTCACGTCGAGCGAGAGCAACCACTGCCAATTGACAGTCTCGGCATTCGACGAGCAGGGAAGAGTCGTTTTTCAAAAGATTACACCCAAAGCAAAGATCGGGGCAGAGCCAGTGGTCGTTCCATTCTCTATCCCCTCGCCACAACTCTGGAGAGTGGACTCTCCCAACCTCTACAAATTTGTGGTGAACGTTAGCGATGGCGCCAACTCCGACGTTGTTGAGGTGCAGAGCGGCTTCCGCTCAATCACCCTTGCCGAGAATGGATTTATCAAGATCAATGGCGAGCCAATTCAATTTCGAGGTGTCTCGCTCTACCACGACTACCCTCACGTAGGTGGTGCCGCAGCTAAGAGCGACATCGAGTCGGATATGGCGACGATCGAGGAATTAGGTGCCAACGCCATCCGCTCCGCAACACACCCTCACCACCCCCACCTCTACGACTTGTGCGATAGGCAGGGCAAGATGGTGTGGATCGACTTTCCGCTGGTTAAAGCCCCCTACTTGAGCGATGTGGCTTACTACCCAACCGCTCGTTTCCACGAGCAAGGTCGCCAAACAGTGTGCGAGATCGTAGCTCAAAACTACAACCACCCCTCGGTGGTGATGTGGGGCCTATTTTCGCTTCTTAGCACGCGTGGCGACAACTCGATACCATATATCAAGGAGCTAAACTCGCTCGCCAAAAGCCTCGACCCCTCGCGCCCAACTGTTGCCGTGAGCGACCAGGATGGCGATATTAACTCTATCACCGACCTAATAGTTTGGAACCAGAGCCTAGGCTGGGACAAAGGCCTCTTCTCCGACATCGAGGTGTGGAGCGATCTGCTACATACCTCTTGGAGCAACTTGCGCTCGGCGGTTGCCTACGGTCAAAATGGCCGCGTAGACCAACAATCGCTCCCCGAAGCTTACAAGACCACCAACCAGTTTACCGCACCATCGTGGAAACCCGAGGGTCGCCAGCGCGTATTCCACGAGGAGTATGCCCAACGTATACTTTCCGATTCGATGTTTTGGGGCGTTTGCCTCAATGCGATGTTCGACTTCAAAAGCTCGCGCAATGCTCTGGGCGAAAACAACTCGGGATTGGTGACCTTCGACCGCCGCTCGCGCAAAGATGTTTACTATCTCTATAAGGCTCAGTGGAATAGCGACGTGCAAACGTTACACATACCCGACAAACGTAGTGCGGCAACCTCTCAGAGGCTCTACACGCTGAAAGTATACTCATCGAGCCAAGAGGCCCCACTGCTCTACACCCCGACCGACACCATAGAGATGAAACCCCTCGCACCTGCACAATTCGTTGCGGATTCACTCCTTCTCAATGTCGGGCGAAATAAAATGGTCGTGCGCAGCGGCGATCTAGCCGATAGCGTGAGCATCCGCTTGACTCCTTTGTCTTTGTAGCTTTTGGCCCCTTAGATTCTTTGCTCTCTTACTGCCCTTGCAGCGGGCGGCTGCCAGGCTAGCCTGGACCCAAAAACTTCGTTTTTGATTTTGTGCTGCTTCTTTTTTGTTGCGTAGATTGTGTGGGGCTTTGCCCTGGCGATATATATAATATAATCCTGCTTTTGAAAATTTATTTTCAAAAGCAGGATTATATTATATATATCTGTGCCAACCTTTGGTTGTCACACACAATCTTTGAGGTTGGATCTTGTTAACCTGAGGTTTTCTGAGACTTGTTTGAACAAAGCGAAAAGCCCAAAAGCGCCACACAAAAGGAAGCGCAAAAAAAAGATCTACTTGTCGCAGTATGCGCAATGTAGAGCGCCATCCGAGGCTCTCTTCGAGAGTCTTTCTACATCTTCGCTAGCGCTGATGCAGGCGGGGTTGTGGCAGATGTGTTTGTCGATCTCGATTCCAGGTTCGAAGTGTGGGGTAGTTGCGGGTATAAGACCTTCGTTCCACTGTAGAAGCGTGTAGATGAGCGACATGCGCACAAATTTCCCATTCTCCACTTGGCGGAAATATGCAGCCCGAGGGTCGGCATCGACCGAGCGGGTGATCTCGTTGACGCGTGGCAGTGGGTGGAGGATCACCATGTCGCTTTTAGCTTCGGTGAGCTTGTCGGGCGAGAGGATGAAGCTATCTTTGAGGCGTTCATATTCGGCTTTATCGGCGAAGCGCTCGCCCTGCACTCGGGTCATGTAGAGCACATCGAGCTGAGGCATAGCATCTTCGAGTGTTGCCACCTCGGAGAATTCGATCTGCGAAGAGCTCACCTCCTTGTAGACGTAGCTGGGGAGTTTTAGCTCGTCGGGAGCGATGAGGATAACCTTGATCGAGGTGAATCGTGCTAGCGCTTTGATCAGCGAGTGCACGGTGCGGCCATACTTCAAGTCGCCACAGAATCCTACAGTTAGCTCGTCGAGACGACCCAATTCGCGCTTGATAGTCAAAAGGTCGGTGAGTGTCTGAGTGGGGTGTGCGTGGCTGCCATCGCCTGCGTTGATCACAGGGATCTTGACATATTGCGAAGCGACGAGTGGCGCGCCCTCCTTGTAGTGGCGCATTGCGATGATGTCGGCAAAACATTCGAGCACGCGAGTTGTGTCGGCAACAGTTTCACCTTTCGAAACCGACGACGAGGCAGCATCGTCGAAACCGAGTACCGTGCCTCCGAGTTCCAACATTGCGGCGTTGAAGCTCAAGCGGGTGCGAGTGCTGGGTTCGTAGAAGAGCGTAGCTAGCTTCTTTCCTTGGCAGACGGTGCTATATTTGGCGCGATTGGCGATAATATCTTCTGCTGTTTCGATGATTTGGATTGTCTCTTCTTTCGAGAGGTCGGTTGGGTCAATTAGGTGTCGCATTTGAGTTGTATGTTGTGCGTTATAAATAAAAATTGTGAATTATGAAGCGGGCCAACTTAGCTGTTTGCCGCAATTCATAATTCACAATTTGCAATTCATAGTTTGATTTTTTAGATTCCTTCGCCCATAACTGGGATAGGCATAGCTGCGTAGATACCGTCAACAAGTTTTTGTCGAACCGATTTTAGAGCATCGATCGTGTAGTTGACATCCTCGATTGTGTGAACCGCAGTTGGGATCACGCGAAGGATGATCTCGCCCTTGGGGATAACTGGGTAGACAACAATCGAGCAGAAGAGGTTGTGGTTCTCGCGAAGGTCGACAACCAAGTTGGTTGCTTCGTTCACGCCACCCTTCATATAGACTGGTGTCACTGGAGACTCGGTTACACCGATCTCGAAACCGTTCTCTTTGAGGCCACCTTGCAATGCGTTGGTGATCTCCCACAACTTAGCGAGGTACTCTGGGTGAGCCTTGATAAGCTCCAAGCGCTTAAGTGCACCAATTACCATAGGCATTGGCAACGACTTAGCGTAGAGTTGCGAACGCATGTTGTAGCGGAAGAAGTTGATAAGCCATTTTGGACCAGCAACGAAAGCTCCGATTCCCGCCATCGATTTAGCGAATGTGTTGAACAATACATCAATTTGGTCGGTCACGCCGTAGTGCTCGCCAGTACCACGACCTGTAGCGCCCATTGTACCGAATCCGTGAGCATCGTCGACAAGAAGGCGGAAGTTGAACTCACCCTTCAAAGCAACGATCTTGTCCAAGAAACCAAGGTCACCCTTCATCCCAAATACACCTTCGGTGATAACCAAAACGCCACCACGTTGCTCCTCGGCTAGTTCAGTAGCGTGTTTAAGTTGAAGCTTAAGCGAGTCGAGGTCGTTGTGACCGTAAACGAAACGCTTGCCTTTGTGCATGCGCAAACCGTCGATGATACATGCGTGAGCCTCAGCGTCGTAGACAACAACGTCGCGAGCTGTGAGTAAGCAGTCGATAATCGAAACCATACCTTGGTAGCCGAAGTTGAGAAGGAACGAATCCTCTTTGCCAACGAATTCAGCCAACTCACCCTCCAATTGTTCGTGGTACTTGGTTTGACCGCTCATCATACGAGCACCCATAGGGGCTGCCATACCGAAGATTGCTGCACCCTTAGCATCAGCTTCGCGCACCTCGGGGTGGTTAGCCAATCCAAGGTAGTTGTTAAGTGACCAGTTGAGCATCATCTGACCACGGAACATCATGTGAGGACCCAACTCACCCTCCAATTTTGGGAAGGCGAAGTAGCCGTGAGCTGCATTCATGTATTGTCCAATAGGACCGCCCACGTTCTTTTCGAGGCGTTCAAAAATATCTACCATTATTTGTTGTGTTATTTATGATTTTATAAAAATTACATCTTCATTAACATACAAAGTTATAAAATTTTCACTAAATAAAGTGAATATTATCTGCCTTTTTATCAATTGAAAAGGTGTAAATTAGTATTTATACTTAGTCGACTTGCCCCTATTTCTTCTTTTTGGCTCTAATATCTCCATCTTTGGCCAGCCCTCCCACCGAGGTTTCGCGGTAGAGACTCGGTAGATCTTGCCCTGTGACCTTCATTACTTCGACCACTCTGTCGTAGCTGACCATGTGTTTGCCGTCGGAGTATGTGGCGTAGATATTCGAGTCGAGAGCTCGTGCCGCAGCGATAGCATTACGCTCGATACAAGGCACTTGCACCAAACCGCACACGGGGTCGCACGTAAGTCCCAAGTGGTGTTCCAAGGCCATCTCGGCCGCGTACTCGATCTGTGAGAGTGTGCCGCCATACAATTGGCACGCTGCGGCAGCCGCCATAGCGCACGCCACTCCAACTTCACCTTGACAGCCAACCTCGGCACCCGAGATCGAAGCGTTTGTCTTGGCGATATTGCCAAAGAGCGCTGCGGTGGCTAGAGCTTGGAGAATACGACGTTCGCGGAACTCCTTATTTATATATAGGTAATAGAGCACGCCTGGCAGGACTCCGCACGACCCACACGTGGGGGCTGTGACGATTGTGCCACCTGCGGCATTCTCCTCGGAAACTGCTAGTGCGTAGGCGTATAACTTGCCGCGCGAGTTGAGCGTGCCGTTATAACCCTTCGATTTGATGTAGTAGCTCACCGCCTTGCGCCTCACGCCCAGACCTCCTGGTAACACACCCTCGGTCTCCAATCCGTTGTCGATCGAACGCTTCATTGCCTCCCAGATCTCGCGCAGGAAGTCCCAAATCTCGGCTCCTTCGTAGAGTTCGACATATTCCCAGAATGTTGCCCCCTCGTGGTCGCACCACTCGATCACCTCGCTCATTGTGGTTAGAGGGTAGATGTTGTTGCTTTTGATCTCTTCGGCCGACGAGGCAATCGTGCCACCACCCACGCTAAAGACTGTCCACTCTTCGAGCAGAGTGTCGCCATCGAGCGCCTCGAATTTCATTCCGTTGGGGTGGAGGTCGAGTACAATCTCGGGGTGCCACACAATCTCGGTTGGTGCGATCGGCTCCAACACTTCGAGGATCGCCACGTTGGTCATGTGGCCTTTGCCCGTCGCCGCTAACGAACCGTAGAGCGTCACGCGGAAAGCCTTCGCTGTGGGGTTGCGCTCGACAAATTGTAGCGATGCTCGTCTGGGGCCCATCGTGTGGCTACTTGATGGGCCTTTGCCTATTTTATAAAGTTCTCTTATTGATTCCATTAACTATATTCATTCTGTTACTATTTTGTAAATCCATACTCTGCGGCTAATCGCTCCATGAGCTCGTAGGCGGCATCGTATTGGTTGGGGATCTCGCCATCGAGGATTGCATTTTTGATCCTCTCCTTGATCTGACCAATCGCCGCGCAAGGTGCCACGTTGTAAGTTTTCATTATTATATCACCATTGATCGGTGGTTGGAAGTTGCGCACGCGGTCGCGCTCCTCCAAGTCGTGCATCTTCTGCTCGACAAGTTCGAAGTTGGCCATGTAGCGCTTCACCTTCGATTCGATGCCCGAGGTGATGTCGGCACGACAAAGGGTCATGAGGGCCTCGATGTCCTCTCCCGCCTCGAAGAGTAGGCGACGCACTGCCGAGTCGGTCACAGCATCTTCGGAGAGAATTATGGGGCGTAGGTGCAAGAAAACCAACTTTTGTACAAATTTCATCGGCTCGCCCAAAGGGAGAGTCATGCGGCGGAAGATCTTGGGTACCATCTTCGAACCCAAGGTCTCGTGGCCGTGGAATGTCCAACCAATCTTCGGGTCGTAGGCCTTGGTGCGGGGTTTGGCCACGTCGTGTAGCAGCGCCGCCCAACGTAGGTAAAGATCTGAGGAGTGTTGCGCCACATTGTCCAACACCGCCATAGTGTGTTTGAAGTTATCTTTGTGGGCATGTTTACCCACTTTGTCAACTCCCGCCAAAGCTTCGATTTCGGGGAAAATTAGCTTCAATAATCCGCAATGTCTCAACAATTCGAAGCCCATCGATGGACGTGGGGCGAGCATTATCTTGTTGAGCTCCAAAAGTATCCGCTCTTGCGATATGATCTCGATTCGGTGGGCGTTGCGCTCAATGGCCTCAAAGGTCTCCTCTTCGATCTCGAAGCCAAGTTGAGTGGCGAAGCGCACGGCGCGCATCATGCGCAGTGGGTCGTCGGAAAAGGTGATGTCGGGGTCGCAGGGGGTGCTGATTATGCAATCCTCCAAGTCGTACATGCCATCGAAGGGGTCGACAAGCTCACCAAAACGGTCGGCGTTGATGCACCACGCCATAGCGTTGATTGTGAAATCGCGGCGGCGTTGGTCGTCGTCGAGCGAACCCTCCTCCACGCTCGGTTTGCGCGAGTCGGGGGTGTAGGACTCTTTGCGTGCCCCCACGAACTCCACTTCGTGACCATCAATGTGGAGCATCGCTGTACCAAAGCGGCGAAAGATCGAGACGTTGGTCTTTAGCTCTTTACCCAAGGCTTCGGCAACTTCGACTCCGCTTCCAACTATCACAATGTCAATATCATTGGATGGTCGGCGCAGGTAGTAGTCGCGCACATATCCACCCACAACGTAGGCTTCAACGCCCATCGAATCGACAACCTTGGAGATGCGTTTGAAGAGCGGAAGCGAGAGAGGGTGTTTGCTATCAATTTCCATTATTTCGCATTGGTTATTTCGCGCTTGTAGAGCGCCACGGTGTTCTCAAGGCCAAAGTAGAGGGCATCGCACACCAAGGCGTGACCTATCGAGACCTCGTCGACCCAGGGGATCTGCTCGACGAAATATTGGAGGTTTTCTAGACTCAGGTCGTGACCCGCGTTGAGCCCAAGGCCACACTCACGGGCAACTTTGGCTGCTGCCACATAGGGTGCGATTGCCTTCTCTGGGTCGGCAGCGTAGGCAGCGGCATAAGCTTCGGTGTAGAGTTCCACGCGGTCGGCACCACAGAGCGCCGCGCCGCGAATCATCTCGGGGTCGGGGTCGACAAAGATCGAGGCTCTCACCCCTGCCGCTTTAGCTTTGGCGCATACGTGGTTCAAAAAATCGCGGTGGGCGATGGTGTTCCACCCTGCCGACGAGGTGAGTGCATCGGGGGCATCGGGCACCAGGGTGACCTGAGTGGGCTTAACACGGAGAACCATCTCCATAAAATCGTCGGTGGGGTTACCCTCGATGTTGAGCTCTGTGGCGATTGAAGCTTTGAGCTCGAAGGCGTCGGAATAGCGGATGTGACGAGCGTCGGGGCGTGGGTGGATGGTGATTCCGTCGGCGCCAAAACGCTCGATGTTGAGTGCTGTAAGCTCGACATTGGGCATGTTGCCGCCTCGCGAGTTGCGCACTAAAGCTATCTTATTTATGTTTACGCTTAATTTAGTCATAATTTATTACTATATTTGCGTTGTAAAGTTACTTAAAAAAAAGTAAATGTCGATGAAAATTGCCCTTTTTTCTCGTGATCGAGTAGAACATAAAGCAGATGAGGTCGAGCGAATATTCGCTCAGGTGGAATTGCACGGCTTCGAATATTGTGTAAATGAGGAGTTTGCAGCTGTTGTAGAGCGACTTATCTCCAAGAAGATTTGTCCTTCTAAAATTTATGGTGCCACGGTGGGTTCTCTGCCCCCTGGATCGGTTATGCTCTGTTATGGAGGCGATGGCACTATCCTCGAAGGTCTCCACCGCTTGGGAGGAGAGCGAGTGGCGGTGGTTGGAATCAATTCGGGCCGCCTTGGTTTTTTGGCTAGCGGCACGGGTGACGATATTGAAGAGATTTTTGAAGAGATAGCAACCTCTTCGCTCAAGATCGAAGCTAGAATGATGCTTGCCGTCGAGGGCGATTTCGCCCAAGGTGAGGGTACTCTCTTTGCTGCCAACGAGCTCTCGGTGCAGCGTTTGGGAGCTACGATGATCTCGGTGGAAACGCGTATCGATGGGCAGGTTGTAGCAACCTACTATGGCGATGGGGTAGTTGTCTCAACACCCACAGGATCAACAGCTTACTCGCTTAGTGTGGGTGGGCCAATTGTGGCACCTCATTGCTCGTGTTTCGTCGTTTCGCCTCTGGCACCTCACAACCTTACCATGCGCCCGCTGGTGGTGCCTGCATCGTCGAAGCTCTCGCTTTCGATCTTCTGTCGTCAGGGTGATGCTGCCATCTCGCTCGACAATCGCACCTACCCCATAGGTCAGCGTGCCCAGATAGAGTTATCGCTCGCCTCGCACGAGTTTTTATTGGCCACTCCGAGCAATATATCTTTTTATGAGACGTTAAGAGAAAAGATGATGTGGGGCGTGGACCTTCGCGAAAAGAGAAAGGTTTGACCCGCAGCAGGTAATTTAGAGTGACAATTAGCCATTAAATCGATTTTATTTATTACATTTGCACCTTATGAGTGATAATAAAAGAGTGCCCAGGCACGTTGCTATCATAATGGATGGCAATGGTCGTTGGGCAAAGTTGCAATCGAAAGAGCGCTTTGAAGGTCATATTCAAGGTGTTGAGTCGGTGCGGAAGGCAATCCAGTCGTCGATAGATTTTGGTGTTAAATACTTGACACTCTACGCTTTTTCGACCGAGAATTGGGGTCGACCCGCCGAAGAGGTCGACGCGCTGATGGAACTCTTCTGCAAATGTATCGCAGTGGAGACCCCCAACCTTTTAGAACAAAGTGTTAGGGTGAGAGTAATCGGCGACAAGTCACGATTTTCAGGAGAGGTGCTCGTTTCGCTTGAAGCTGTGGAGCGAGACACCGCAAACGGTGAGAAGTTAGAGATGCTTTTGGCGCTCAACTACTCTTCGCGCGACGAGATCCGCAGAGCTACTAGCGCCATTGCAGCACGTGTTGCAGCGGGTGAGATCTCTTCGGAACAGATCACCGAAGATCTAATTTCAACTTCGCTCGATACGGCAGGTGTGCCCGATCCCGACTTGGTGATCCGCACAAGTGGCGAGTGTCGCATAAGTAACTTCTTGTTGTGGCAGGCTTCGTACTCGGAATTTTATTTCCCCGAGGTTTTGTGGCCCGACTTCGACAAGGCTCAATATGCCAAAGCGTTGGAGGTTTACGCTGCGCGCGAGAGGCGATACGGGTTAGTAAAATAGCCCCTGCGCGAGGGTTGCGATGACCTTCGTTTGCGCAAAAGAAAGGATGATAAAAATAAATGAAAAACAAAAATAGATGAGATTTTTGAAATTAATGTTGGTGATGGCCGCAACGCTCTACTCGATGCAGAGCTTTGCCCAAGAGAACTCCGAGGAGCAACTTCCCGCCCAAGATTCGATTGCACTTTACGATGGTGCACCAGTTTTAGAGGGGACAACTCCCAAGCAATACCTTATTCGCAAGGTTAACGTCCACGGAGTTAAGACCATAGACCATAATATTTTGCGTTCGTCGATCGGTTTGATCGAGGGCGATTCGATATTTTTGCCAAGCAACTCGATCGCCACTGCGATCCAAAGCTTGTGGAGCCAACGCCTCTACGCCGATGTGCAGATGGGTGCAACGCTCGATGGCGACCAAGTCGAGATCGACATCATGCTTCAAGAACGCCCTCGCGTCTTCAACTGGAAGTTTGAGGGAATCTCTAACTCGAAACAAAAAGAGCTTTACGACGACATCCTAAAATTGCGCCGCAACACCGAACTCTCGGACTACGTGATCGACAAAAACACCAAACTCATCAGGGAATACTTCGCCGAAAAGGGCTTTCTCAACGTCGAGGTCAATGTCAAAATAGAGAACGACCCTGTGCGCGAGACAATGGTTAACGTCACCTTTGTGATCGATCGCAAAGAGAAAGTTAGGGTGGGCGAGATCATCTTCGAAGGCAACGAGGTGTTCGACGATAAGCGCCTACGCAGAACATTCAAAAAGACCCACCAAAAGAGCTGGAACTTCTTCCAAAACTCGAAATTCAAAGAAGAGGAGTTCGAGGCCGACAAACAATACCTTGTCGACTTCTACAACTCGCAAGGTTATCGTAACGCGACAATCCTTAGCGACACGATCTACGACATCAACGCAGAGCGTGTAGGAATCAAGCTAAGGGTTTCGGAGGGTAACAAATACTACATCCGCAACATCTCGTGGGTGGGTAACTCGATCTACCCAACCGAGCAACTAGAGATGATGTTCGGTGTTCACAGTGGCGACTCGTACGATAAAAAATCGATGGATAAGCGTCTGGGAATCGGTGCCGAGGCTAACCCCGACGAGATGTCGATAAGCACGCTCTACCAAAACGAGGGTTACTTAATGTCGATGATCGAACCTGCCGAGACAATCATCGGTGCCGACTCGATCGACCTAGAGCTTAAGATCTACGAGGGTCGTCCATTTACTATCAACGACGTGACCATCGCGGGTAACATCACCGTCGACGACGAGGTGGTTCGTCGCGAGATCTACACCCACCCAGGTGAGCTCTACAACCGCTCGTTATTGATGCGTACCATCCAACTACTCAACGCGATGGGTCAATTCAACCCTGAAAATATCATCCCCGATATTCGCCCTGTATCATCTTCGGAGGTCAACATCGGATTTACTCTCGAAGAGCAGTCGAGCAACCAGATCAACATCGCTGGAGGTTGGGGCTCGGGTACCTTCGTAGGTTCGGCGGGTATTACGCTCAACAACATCTCGACCGACAACTTCTTTAAGAAAGAGTCGTGGCGACCCTACCCAATGGGAAAAAATCAATCTATTTCGCTTTCGGCTCAGACCAACGGTACATACTACAAAGCTGCATCGCTGAGCTTTATGGATCCATGGTTGGGCGGCCGCAAACCTAACTCGTTCTCGGCTTCGTTCTACTACTCCGACCAAAATGACGCGTATTATTCGTATCAAACTCCAACGGCTTACTTCCGCACAACGGGTGTTGCGGCAGGATTGGGAAAACGCCTTTCGTGGCCCGACCCATACTTCTCGCTCTATGGTGAACTTAGCTACGAGAACTATAGCCTTCTGGATTGGGGAACAACATTCGTGATGTCGGATGGTTCGGCAAATATGACATCTATCAAGTTCGTCTTGTCGCGTAACTCGGTCGACCAACAGATCTACCCGCGTAGAGGTTCGAGCTTTAGTGTCTCGACAGAGGTGACACCTCCGTTCTCACTTTTAGATGGCAAGGATTATTCGGACGACACAATGTCTGACCAAGATCGCTACCGTTGGATCGAGTACCACCGCTGGGAGTTGAAGTCGGATTGGTACCAAACCCTATCGTCGAACGATAAGTTGGTGGTTATGGTGAGCGCCGACCTTGGTTACCTTGGTTACTACGACGAAAACAAAGTGTCGCCATTTAATAGATTCGAGGTCGGTGGTGACGGAATGTCGGGCTATAGTGTCTACGGAATCGATGTGATCGGCTTGCGTGGTTACGAAGATGGTGCTCTCGACCCCGATTCGAGCTACTCGCTTGGTTACAACAAATACACAATGGAGCTTCGCTACCCAATTATCCTGCAACCATCGTCGCAGATCTACGTTCTCGGATTCTTGGAGGGTGGTAACGGATTTAGCTCGTGGAAAGATTTCTCGCCATTCAACATCAAGCGTTCGGCAGGTGTCGGCGTGCGACTTAACCTTCAAGTTGTCGGTATGTTAGGTATCGACTGGGGTTACGGATTTGACCCTGCAACGGGTTACACCGAGAAGAGTGGTAGCCAATTCCACTTCGTTCTGGGACAACAATTTTAGTTGTTAGCGTTAAAAATTGCATTTTTTTATACAAATGGCAGTATAATTGAAACAAAAATGTTATCTTTACATCTGTATAACTAAACAATACGTGCAATTATGAAAAAGTTAGTAGTATTATTTGTGGCGTTAATTGCCTCTGTAGCGGGCCTTCAAGCTCAAAATTATATGGTTGTTGACTCTGAGCAGATTTTTAAATCTTTGCCAGATTACAACCAAGCTATCACTGAATTGGAAGGTTTGGCAACAACCTACCAAAAGAGTGTCGACGAGAAGTTCGCAGAGGTGGAATCGCTCTACAATAGCTATGTGGCGCAGGAGAGTTCGATGACCTCGGCACAGATAACATATTACAGAAACCAAATTTTGGAAAAAGAGGCTGCGGCTAACGAATACCAAGAGTCGATCTTCTCGAACGAGGGAACCCTTATGCAGCGTCGCATCGAGATGATCTCTCCGATCCAATCGAAGGTCTTCGCCGCAATCGAAACTTATGCCAAAGCCAACGGATTCGACCTCGTGTTAGACCTTGCTTCCAACGCGACGATACTCTACAACGCGACGAATGTCGATCGCACCGAGGCTATTATAAACTTGTTAAAATAGAATAATTATAAATAAACATTAACCCTATGAAAAAAGTAATGAAAGTGTTAATGGTTCTTGCGCTTACACTAAGCTCAACTGCCATTTTCGCACAAAAATTTGGCCGTATCAACATGCAGGAGATTATCGTTGCTATGCCAGAGACAACCGAGATGCAGACTAAACTTGAGGCGTTCCGTCAAGACCTTCTTGGTAACCTTGAGACAATGCAGGTTGAACTCAACAACAAATATGTTGACTACCAAAACACTGTTACTACAGCTACAGATTCTGTACGTAGTCTCAAAGAGAAGGAGATTCAAGATCTTCAAAGCCGCATGGAGCAGTTCGAGCAAAGCGCAATGCAAGAGATGCAAGCTAAACAAAACGAGCTTCTTCAACCAATCATCGCAAAAGCTCGCGAGGCAGTCAGCAAAGTAGCTCAAGAGGGCGAATATACAGTCATCTACGACCTAGCTGTAGCTTCACTAGCATACTATGACGAGGCTTCTGTTAGCGACGTAGCACCAGCAGTTAAGGCTGAATTGGGAATCCAATAGGGATTGCCTTAATTAAAAAAGAATCCTGCTTTCGAAGCAGGATTCTTTTTTTTATGGGTTTTGCTGAGGTCGACTGAGACGACTGAGACGACTGAGACTCTCTGAGTCGACTGAGACTTGCTAGTCTCGCCGACTCTTTTAGAGTCTAAATGTGAATGTTAATGTAAAGTAGTTTGCGTCGAGCGAACTGTTAAACAAGTTGCTTGCGCTTAGCATCTCGCCGCCGTTTTCGACGTAGAACAATCTATACGACGAGTAGTTTTGGTGGAAGTATTGATACGCCAAGTCGAAGGTTGTAGTTGCCGAGAGTTGGAATCCTAGACCAAAAGTCATGTAGTTGCTATCTGTTGCAAGTGGTGTAGAATACATCTGCGCCTCGTCGGTGAGCATCGATGTGCTGAATCCACCTCCTGCGCGTAGTGCAACGGTAGCAACAGGCTTAACCTCGATTCCCACGCGCAAGGTGTTGGTTGGTTGGTAACTCTCCTCGAATGTCTGTTGGTAGTCATAAGTTGAGTACCCAGTACCTGTTGGCATGCTGCTCACACGCATCCAATTGTACCATTGGCGCTCGTAGTCGACAGCCACAAGACCCACGCTTCCCACTTGGAACGAGGCTCCCAAAAGAAGCTTCGATGGGGTGCGGAACGACCAACTATTCTCGTAGTCGTCGATAAATTCGGGCGAGAGCGACGTATTGATGAACTGCGTGTTGTCGGAGTTATCCCAGAATTTAGCCTCGGTCGAAGTTTCGTAGGTGCGAGCCAAATTGTAGTATGTTGGCGAGTGGAAGGCCGCGCCAATTCGTATTGCACGCGTAGGGCGAGCTATAAGGCCCAGTTTAAGGTCTATGCCCGAACCGCTGAGCTTTGTTCTCTGCCAGAGTGAGCTGTATATCGCTTGGCTCGATAGGGGCTCCGTGTCGCTAGGTGAGCCGTAGGCGTAATCATCATCATCGTAGTAATTGTACTCCTCCTGGTAGGTGTACTCGGTTGTTTGGCGAATGTCGTGAATGCCCAACGTCGCACCCATATAGAGGTAGTTGCCGATGTTGGCACCAAGGGCAAATGTATACTCGTCGGTGCGACCGCTCTGAAGAACCTCGTAAGAGCCCAATACCGAGGCGTTGTAGCCGATGGTGTTTGTTGTCCAACCGTTGTTACCCGATTCAGGGTCGATCAATACGGTGTTGTATGCACTCTGCGCCGACCAGTAGTAGGGGTTGCCGTCGTACTCCATCGTCTTGCTTGTGTCTGTGGGGTAGATCCCGCCACCATCGAGCTGGCGCATAAATACATCGTTGATCGAAGGCACATAATTTCCGTTCGAGGAGTCGAAGAGCGACTCCTTCGAAAACGACATACGAGTGTTGTAATCGGCTACTCTATTGTAGGTTATCGCAGCATTTACGGCGATAAGCGAACCGCTAGCGTTCTCCGTAACCTTGAAAACCCCTCCCATATTTGCCATGCTCATCGATGTCTTGTTGTTGCCCACCCACGAGGGTGTGCCCACGGTCGACGAGTTTGCCGACGAGATCATCGGAGTGAACGAAAAGACCTCTAGCGAATACATACCCAGACCTGCGGGGTTGATCGAAGCCGACGACATGTCGGCACCTAGCGAGGTGAAAGCTCCACCCATCGCCATGGCGCGCGAAGTGCCAAAGACCTGAGTCTTAGAGAGTGATGCGATGTCGGCAGGCATCAAGATGTCGTGATCTAACACTGCACCGCCATAAGTTTGCGCTTGAATATCAGCTGCACTCAACATCGCCACTGCAATTGCGAGAGTAGCTATAACTAATTTCTGTTTCATAATCTGTTTGCATTTTTATGATTCGCACAATAGCCCACAACTTTTGTTCCAAAGTGTGGGCTAAAGCCGAATATTATATTTTAGCGACTGTTTCGCGAAGAACTGCTCGAAGAGCTTCCACTGCTACGGCTCGAAGAACTCGAAGAACTCGAAGAACTTCTGCTG
Source organism: Rikenellaceae bacterium (assembly GCA_047172505.1). Lineage (GTDB taxonomy): Bacteria > Bacteroidota > Bacteroidia > Bacteroidales > Rikenellaceae > Alistipes. Next base: position 70,900 of record JBCQWE010000001.1, read on the forward strand.
CTCGATGAGCTTGACGAGCTCGAAGAACGAGTTGCGCTACTTTTCGATGACGATGACGATGACGACGATGAAGATTTTGTCGCCGAGCTATTCGATGAAGAGTTTGAACGTGTTGTTGTAGAGCGTGTTGCGCTACTCGAAGTTGTGGTGCTCTTCTGCGTTGTCGTAGTTGTTGGCTTTGTTACCGTGCGACTATATGTTGTAGTTGCATTCGAGGTAGTTGGCGTAGCTGTAGAACGTGTTGCGCTGCTCGAAGTGGTTGTGCGAGTTGCAGTTGAGCCACTTGCAGTCGAACGGCTGTTCGATGTTGTCACTCCGCTACGCGTTTGCGAAGAAGAGGGGCTCACGTAGCTCGACGCTGTGCCACGAGTCGAAGATGTGACGCGCGAAGTTGAACCCGAGCGTGAAGCTACGGTAGCGCCAGGGATGTAACGGCTCGAAACTGAGCTGCCAGTGCGGTTTGTACGATAGTAGTTGCGGTTGCTATACTTATTCGAATAGCCGTAGTGGTGGCTGAAGTGTGGCTTATAACTTGGGCGGTACCATGGGTCGTAGAATGGGCGGTAGCAGTAGTTCCAGTTCCAATAACCCCACGAGTAGTGTCTGTAGCCATACCACGAATTGTAGTAGTAGGGGCGGTAGTACCACGACGAGCGCCAACGAGGCGAGAAATAAGCGTAGTTGAAGTAATTCACCGAGTCCCAATAACCAAACATCGACGATGTGTAAACGGGAGATACGTAGACGTTGTCGGCCACGATAATAGTGGCGCTATTGGGGTCGTAAGAGCCAACATATTGTACATCGCCCGAGTAACTTAGGTCGTAGTACGAGTTTGGTAATGCGTAGGTGTCACCATCGAACTTGGTGAGCAAGCTCGAATACTTGGTGTCGTAATTCGAGTAGTTGTTGCCCTGAGTTGTAGCAGTGCCATTGGTTGTGTTGTAGGCTTGCCACTCTGCAATGATAGCTTGAGCCTCGGCCTGACGCGCCTGAGCCTCGGCCTGACGCGCCTGAGCTGCCGCAATCTGTTTTTCGTATATTGCAGTTTGGTTGTGAACACCATAAAGGTCATCGCCCCAACCAGTTGAACTCTGGTATAAAGCGGAAGTACAACTGGTAGCTGCCAGAGAAAAGAGAGCTACAATTAGTGAGAACTTGAAAGTTTTCATATTGTTGTCGTTTTAAGTTAAACATCTTTTTATTACTCAATATATAAAGTAAAACGGATCTTCGCACCTTTTTATTTTCTAAATAAAGACTCCACCGAATTTACTATATTGACAAAGATATAAAAAATATGCCAAAAACCAACACTATTTAATAAAAAAATGTGGGTGGGGTGGGGCTGAGACTTTGCTGAGACTTTGACTGAGACTTTTGAGCTTGCTTGAAGCCCAACTTAAGAGAGTATAAATCTTTGAGCGGAAGCGAAAAGCCCCAAAGTGCAAGAAAGCAAAGAAACAAAGAAGCAAAAAAGAGGAGATCTTAAAAAAAAGATCTCCTCAAACTCCATCACTTAAGTAAGTGAAAGGTGTGCTATTTTACGGTTTCAACGATTGCAGTGAAAGCCTGTGGTTCGTTCATCGCCAAATCAGCAAGAACCTTACGGTTGATGATGATACCTTTAGCGTTGAGTTTACCGATAAATTCTGAATATGTCATACCTTGGGCACGAACCGCAGCGTTAATACGTGTGATCCATAGTGAGCGGTATGTTCTCTTTTTGAGTGCGCGGTGTGCATAAGCATACTGCAAACCCTTCTCGACAGTGTTTTTAGCAACTGTCCAAACGTTTCCCCTTGAACCAAAGTTACCTTTGGCAAGTTTCAAAACCTTTTTTCTTCTTGCGCGTGACGCAACAGCGTTGACTGAACGTGGCATACTTTTAAAAGTTTTTGATGGAGCTGTCAGCGGAGAATTTCTCTTTCTCTCTTTAGGGCTGATTTACTCCCGATTAATAAAATGCGTTGTGTTAATTACTTAACCAACAGTTTCTTGATCTTTTGTGCATCAACGTCAGCAACAGTAGCTGAGTAGCACAAATTTCTCTTTCTTTTTGTTGACTTCTTAGTCAAGATGTGGCTGTGAAAAGCGTGTTTACGCTTAATCTTGCCAGAGCCGGTGAAAGAAAAACGCTTCTTTGCAGCGGCATTTGTTTTCATTTTTGGCATTGCTGTAAAAGTTTTTATCGTTAATAATAGCCCGCAAATATAGCTATTTATTTCTCAACAACAAAACTTTGGGCTAAATAATTGCAAATCTCGGTCAAATTTGATAATTTCGCACCCTATTATAATGCTAATCACTATGAGCCGAGAATCAATCGACATCAACCAATACGACTATGCGTTGCCCGAAGAGAGGATCGCAAAGTTTCCCCTTGCCTCGCGCAGCGACTCCAAACTGCTCATCTACCGCAATGGGGCGATAAGTCAAAGCAGATTCGAGAGGATTGGCGAGGAGCTCCCCGTAGGCTCGCTCATGGTTTTCAACAACACCAAGGTGATTCGCGCACGCCTTATCATGCACAAGGAGTCGGGATCTCGCATCGAGGTTTTCTGCTTGGAGCCTCACGCGCCCGCCGATTATGAGCGCGCTTTTGCGGTGCAGGGTCAGTGCGAGTGGAGTTGCATTGTGGGTAACTTGAAGCGTTGGAAGCAGGGTGAAATATTTATAGATTTTGAGTTCGAGGGGGCCACGCACCGCCTCTCGGCCCAAATCGTAGAGCGCGGCACTCACGAACATATCGTGCGATTCCGATGGTCGCTACCGCTCTCGTTTGGTGAACTACTCGAACACTTGGGGCGGATTCCGATTCCTCCATACCTCAATCGCGAGAGCGAGGAGATCGACTATTCGCGCTACCAAACCGTATACTCAAAATTCGAAGGCTCGGTGGCGGCACCCACTGCAGGGCTGCACTTCACCGAGGCGCTTATCGAGCAGCTTAAAGGGCGCGGTGTAGACTTCGAGGAGGTGACTCTGCACGTCGGTGCGGGTACTTTCCTGCCTGTCAAAGAGGGAGATGCCACGCAGCACGCAATGCACACCGAGCACTTCGAGGTGAGCCTAAAGTCTTTGCAGAACCTCTACGAAAATCACGGAAAGATTGTCGCCGTGGGGACAACTTCGGTGCGCACGCTCGAATCGCTCGCGGCATTGGCGTGGCGCGTAGAGCAGTGTGGCGAGCCACAAGCCGAGCGGGTCGTGGGGCAGTGGGAACTCTACGATATTCCCGAGCAATTTGGTGGTCGCGAGGCGCTGGCGACACTCATTGGATATATGCAGCAGCACAACTTAATCTCGCTAAAGGCTGCAACGCAGATCATGATAACCCCCTTGGGCTACCAGTTTAGAGTGGTCAAATACATCATCACCAACTTCCACCAACCTAAATCGACGTTGCTTTTGCTAGTCTCGGCCTACGTGGGCGAGCGGTGGCATACTATATATAACTATGCCCTAGAGAACGATTTTCGCTTCCTCAGCTACGGCGACTCGTCGCTTTTGATGGTCGACGAGGGGTAGAGTACCTTATATAATATAATAATAAGCAGCAAAAAAGGGGGTTTAGCCTTTTTTTGCTGCTTTTTTATGTCCTTTATGAAAATGGAAAAGTATTTTATGAATTTGAACAAACGTACAAATATATAATACAATACTTTTGATTCTGTAAACGCGCACGAAAAATTCAAACCTAAAATATTTAAAACAAACAACGCAGGAGAGCTAATCGCAGGCGCAACAAACCACATTGGCTATATCATTGGTTTCCGCAACACAAATAATGAGCTACCAATTGCATGTTACTACCTCGACGGAGGCACCTCGCAAACCAACACAAGCGCAGTATACGGTACAGCTTGCGCAGACATCGCAGCACTCAACGCAGCAGTAGATGCAATGAACACGGCTATCCAAAGCTCTGACTCGTATGTTAATACAACTTATACCGCTGAGTACATCTTCCAAGATGGAGGTGCAGGTGTTCCAACACTTGTTGCTGTAGAGTAATCAAACCTCACACAACCAATATCAGAGCCCGATTCCTTTGCTGGAGTCGGGCTTTTTTTATGCAACAAGTTGAAATTTTATCAATTATCATGACTTTTGAGCGTCGGACTTTCTTAACTCCATTTTTTTGCATATATTTGTCGGCGTGGAGAGGAGCATTGAATTTCCATCTCAAAAGCTCTACCCTACTACTATTTGGTCTTAAAATCCATTAGCATTATGAATGAAAATATTAAAGAAATCGCACAAAGGCTTTGCGGCCTAAGAGATGCCCTCGACCTCGAAGTCGGCGAGATCGCTGCGGTGTGCGGAGTCACCACCGAGCAGTACGAGCAGTACGAATCTGGGCATGTCGACATCCCTGTAGGTATGTTATACAGCATTAGCAAACACTACAACGTCGAGATGAGCACCCTTCTCTTTGGGCAAGAACCACACATGGGTTCATACTTCCTCACTCGCAAAGGCACGGGCGCGGCGGTTAAACGCAGCGAGGCTTACAAATACCAATCTCTTGCGGCAGGTTTCGCTAAACGCAAAGCCAACCCATTTTTGGTGCAGGTCGAGCCCAACGATAGCGACACGGTGACGCTCAACTCGCACCAAGGCGAAGAGTTCAACATGGTGCTGGAAGGGAGAATGGCTGTCACCATCGACGGCAAGGAACTTATCCTCGACCAAGGCGACAGCATCTACTTCGACTCGAACCTCCCTCACGGCTTTAAAGCTCTCGATGGCAAAACCATTAAATTCCTTACAGTAATTATATAGAAGAGCCTTTATTGACTCACAAATATTGCCCCAATTTATGATTGAAAGATATTTAAAACAGACTGCATTTAGCTCGCAAAGCGACTTCGTGGAGAACTTCAAAGTCGAAGTACCCGAAAATTTCAACTTTGGCTATGATGTAGTAGATAGCTGGGCACAGAGCCACCCCGATAAGTGTGCTCTATGCTGGACAAATGACAAAGGCGAACATATCGACTTCACATTTGCCGACATCAAACGCGAGAGCGATAAAGCCGCTTCGTGGTTCCTTTCGCTGGGCATCGAGCGCGGCGATATGGTCATGCTGATCCTCAAACGTCGCTACGAATTCTGGTTCTCGATCATCGCCCTCCACAAAATTGGAGCGGTCTGCATCCCCGCAACACACCTGCTCACCGAAAAAGATATCATCTTCCGCTGCAATGCCGCCGACATCAAGATGATCGTTACAGTTGGCGAAGAGATAGTCACTTCGCACGTCGACAAAGCGCTCTCGCAGTGCCCAACGTTGCGCCATAGAGTAACCATCGGAGAAGATGTTCCCCAAGGGTGGTTGAGCTATAAGCAAGGTACCCAGAGTGCCGCTCCGTTTGTTGCACCCGCCTCGCCCAACACCAACGGCGACACCTCGCTGCTCTACTTCACTTCGGGCACAACGGGCAATCCCAAGATGGTGGCGCACGATTTCACCTACCCACTAGCACACATCATAACCGCTTCGTATTGGCACAACGTCGACGAGAGGAGTCTCCACCTAACCTTGGCCGACACTGGTTGGGGTAAGGCCGTGTGGGGTAAACTATACGGCCAATGGTTGGCTGGAGCCAACGTCTTTGTCTACGATTTCGACAAATTCGAACCTGCCGACGTGTTGGTGATGATCGATAAGTATAACATCACCTCGTTCTGCGCACCTCCGACCGTCTTCCGCTTCTTGATCCGCGAAGATCTCTCGAAGTATAACATCTCGTCACTCAAGTACTGCACCATCGCAGGCGAGGCGCTAAACCCTGTGGTCTACGAGGAGTTCTACCGCAAAACAGGCATCAAACTAATGGAGGGATTCGGCCAAACCGAGACAACACTTACACTTGCGACTTACCCCTGGGTAGAGCCAAAACCAGGCTCGATGGGAATCCCCAACCCGCAATACAACGTCGACCTCTTGACCCCCGACGGTCGCTCGGCCGAGGATGGCGAGCAGGGTCAGATCATCATTCGCTGCCACGATGGACACCCACTTGGCCTCTTCAAAGAGTATTATCGCGACCCCGCATTAACTGCCGAGGTCTACTCCGACAACCTATATTATACGGGCGACGTGGCTTGGCGCGACGAGGATGGCTACTTCTGGTTTGTTGGCCGCGCAGACGACGTAATAAAATCGTCGGGTTACCGCATCGGACCTTTCGAAGTGGAAAGCGCTCTGATGACACACCCCGCAGTGGTGGAATGCGCCATCACTGGAGTCCCCGACGAGGTGCGCGGCCAAGTGGTCAAAGCAACAATCGTCCTTGCTCCAGACTACAAAGGTCACAACAAAGCGGCTCTAACAAAAGAGATCCAGACCCACGTCAAGCAGGTGACAGCTCCCTACAAATACCCCCGCATAGTGGAATTTGTCGAGGCACTACCCAAAACAATCAGCGGCAAAATCCGCCGCGTGGAGATCCGCGGCAAGTAGCCTAGGTTACTTAAATAGATTCTTAGAGCAGGTGTGATTCAGGGCAAATGCATGAAAACTTGCTCACTGACTCCGTCGGGCGGGGTGCTCCCCGCGGAGCTAATCTTGCGCAGCGCCTTGGGCTTAAAGCGGATCAAGTAAGAATTTCGGTAGATCATTCTTTATTACTAAATATATTTCGTCATTGCGGCCTGCGAGCCAATCGTGTCCAAAATAATTTACAGAATAATCAAACCCATGCAATTTAACCCGCCAGCGCGTCATTGCGGCTCGTAGGCCGCAATGACGGGTAGGGGATACGTATAAATAATATATGATCCTCCACTGAAAATTTGGATTGATTTCTTAAAGCTGCGCTTTAAACCCCAGGCGAAGCCTCACACAATCATCGCCTGCTCTGCGAGGGTGTGTAGCCGTATTTCTGTTTGAAAACTCGCCTAAAGGTGGAGTAAGAGGCGAAGCCACTTTGCTCGGAGATCTCCATCATCGAGAGGGTGTTATCCTTCTCTTTGAGTATGCGTTGGGCCTCCTGGTACCTGAAATTGTTGATATAGTTGATAAAGGGGATGCCACGATAGTTATTGATGTAGCGCGACAGATAGGTTCTATTTGTGCCAATGTGATTTGCCAAGTCGGTGAGCGAGAGTTGCGCGTTGAGGTAGACTCTATCCTGGTGGATTGCCGTCTCTAATTTTGCCTCTATCTCGGCGAATTGATGAGTCGCTACACTTGGTTCGATGTCGGTATTTTTAGTGCCACCGAAGATCGTGCTGATAGTCATAAAGTCGGGGAAAACCACCTCGCGATGATTCATTATAAAGTAAAATAGCATCGAGGTCAATATGGTTGTTGAGATGTAGTAGAGAGCATCGCCCAACCACGACGACTCGATCGAAAAGAAGAACCACAGTGCGCTAATGGTGTAGGTCATAACAATGAAGTATCTAATCCATTTAATGTCAATCTGGCGCTTGTCGGAGTAGTTGGCATCGATATATAGGTCGCACTTAAAGGTGAGGATAAATATAATTATGCCGAAAACTGTGGCAAAAACAAATCCATATAATTGAGTGGCCAAAAAGACCGAAGCATCGCCTTTGGAGATGATGTTGAGCAGTGTCAAAATAAAGAATGGGGTCACCATAGCGGCGATTTTCCACTGATTTAACCATTTTGGCTGTAGGGCATAGAGCAGCAATATCGCCATTATCGGTGTGGGCCAAAGATCGATCGACATAAGTACATTTGCAACCTGTAGGTCGTACCACGTATCGCCAAAAAAGTATGCAATATCTTTAGCCGCTAACAGCAACCAAAAGTATAGCGTAGCATATGTTAATTGAGTCGCTTGGTTGCGTATCATCTTGCGAAGGATGTAGAGCAACCATATCAACACGGCCATATAGGCAACCAAACTGGCGTGAGCAAGTAGCTTAAATGTAATGTCGTGCGTCATCCAAATGTTTTATTATTTATCCAAACGTTTAATCAAAGATAGCTAAATTTTCTACAAAACGCCGCGAATTTACGTAATGAACACCATAATTTACGTAATGAGCAGTCGGGGTGGCAATTTATATATATTGAGCAATTAAATTATCTCTGTTGCGCGGGGTGACTCTTTTGGATTGAGTAAATTTGTTTAGTGTAAAGTTTGAAATTAGAATTAATCATTAAACAGTTTAATTATGAAAAGATTATTCCTCGTAGCAGCACTGGCTGCATTAACATTTTCGTCGTGCGACAAAATGATTGGGAACGCTACCGACGAGCTATTAGATGACAAAATTGAAGATACCCTAGAGGTGACCTTCGACCCATCGCTGACCTCTGCAACCCGCGTGACCTCAGATCTTTTCGAAACCTACGACTGCATCACGGTCAATGCCGAGGATACCAACGGTGAAACCTTCGCGAGCGCTGTAAGCTACACCTACCGCAATGGCATATTTTCGAGCGACAATTGCCCACTGCTTGATTTCTATCACGTGATGACATCTATCTTAGTAGATATTAAAACTCCTGGTAAAGAGGGTGGCGTTATGACATTCTACGGCTTTGGCGATGTTTGGGTCGATGTTGATAAATTTTCTACTACTTCTTCTTCTACTTCCCAAAATTGTTACATCGCAGCCGAAAATGGCTCGGGTAGCTACAAAGTAATTTTGGCCCCTCAGACCGTTGCCGCGGGCACTCTTATGGCAAGTTACTCGGTAGGTGGCACCACCTACGAGTGGCGGATGGAGAGTACGAAAACTTATGCGCAAGGTTGCCGCTACTATGTTGAGTGGGATCTGGACGAGAACCTAATTTCGTTCGATAGCTACATCCATGGCTGGGATGATGGCAGTGGTGATGTTGATGATGATGTTGATGATGCTGTAGATAGCAGTTACACATTGTGGTTCTCACACCAGGCTCAAGATGCAGAGTTATGTATATACGATTATATCAACTCAAGTACAACTTATATTGCTGATTACAAGGTATATGCCGATGTCGACTGGATTATACTTTACGACTCCTTCAACGATGCCACCATGAATAATGAGAGTGGCTACTTCACAATGGCTATCGATGCGAACTCTTCGGGCGCTTCTCGCAGTGGATGTATAATTATTGAAGTCTTTGATGAAGCAACTGGCCTAGCTTCAATATACGTTATATGTGTCGAGCAAGGTTACTCTAGTGATGATACGGCTGGTGATACAGCTGATGATACGGCAGTTGACACAAATGGCGATGGTATAATAGATGGTAACGACGACCAGAGCGACACCTCATCGAGTGGCTGGTACGATGTCGAAATTGGCGTTGCCTTTAATTGGGAGGTATCCTCTATAGATATATATACCATCGAAGGATTCTCACTCTACAGCGCAAGCACGATTTCTACCACCTCCACATGGATCACAGCTAGTATCAGCATGACTTCGGATGGCATGACATATCTTACCATTGCAGTTGCGGCAAACACCTCAACCTCAGACCGCAGCGGATATGTATACATCGAAAATTACAACGGCGATGGCACAGCCAGCCGTGCCTCGATAATGGTAGCGCAAGAAGCATACGATGCCACTGCTGCTTCAATGACTAACTAACAACGTGTTGCTATGAAACGACTATTTACAATACTTTTTGCGGCCATGCTTCTTTGCGCAGGAGTGGCGAGTCTTTCGGCGCAACCCACCTACCTTGTAAATCAATACACGCCAGTTGATTCGCATCAATACACCGCATATAAGTCGACATCGGCGAAAAAGATGGCTTTGAGTGGCGGTTTGCAGTGGGGCGGTGGATTCTCGCTCAGGTGCTCTGTTGGGCCCTACAAGGCGGGCTATGCGACGTTCAACCTCTCGGGCGAGTACGAAACCCTAATGTTTGTGTTGGGCTGCGAGAATTACGGCAGGGGTGCTGGTGGCTCGGGGATCGACTTAGAGCCGAATTTGGTGACTGTGCATGCCGATGGGCGCAAGATTATGGATAGTAAAATCTATCCGTATGATGTGCCTAAGCGCATTTCGCTCGACATTAAAGGCGTTCGCGAACTTAAATTCTCGATTGTGCAGGGTAACGGCTACATCGGTGTTGGCGAGGCTACCTTGTGGCGAAGTGGGCAGAGCGCAGCGGAGAGTGGAAATTTAATCACTCAAAAGCCAAAGTCTGTTGAGCTAATGAAGGATCTAAGGCCATACTTTCAAAATAATAGAATTGTAAATATTTCAGCCTCGGATGCCTCTAAAAGCATCAAGGTCAACGGCAGGGAGTACCCAAATGGCCTTAGGGCAAACATGGATAGGGCGATTATTGGTGATAACCAAGGTTGGGTATATTTTAATCTGCGTGAGCAATATAGTCTCCTCAGCTTTGTCGCGGGACCCGAGGATAATTAAAACAAAGATGGTAGCGGATGGCTCACCGTTAAGGCCGACGGCAAGACGATATACGAGGTTGAGACCCACTACGACCAAATCGCTCAGCGCGTGACTCTCGATGTTGAGGGCTGTTCCCAACTCTCGTTCCACACCGAGCAGGAGAGTGGCTCGTCGTCGTTTGCCATTGTCGATGCTCACCTCTACCCTGCGGGCGAGGAGGTAGCGCAAGCGAGTGGCAGCGAGGCGACCAAAGACCCACGCCTGAGTGGGTTGCCCGATGTGTGCAAACTTATTTCGAATATTCCACCATACGCCACGGGCTCTATCTACGACAAGCAGGTTTTCGATGGCTCGTCGGATTATATCACATTTTCGATGGGCGGTCAGAAGTTTAGCGAGGGCGTTGTTTTTTGCGAAAAGGGCAATCTGCTCAGTGGAAACACATCGTCGTATGCGCTTTTTGATGTGGGTGAGGAGTTCGATTACATCAGCTTTACGGCGGGTTATATCGGCGCGAGCGGCACTCTAGCCAACGACGTGTTGCGACTCTATGGCGATGATGAGTTGCTGTTTGAAACGCAACTCATTGCGACATATCCCAACAAAGAGTATATAGTCCCGCTCAATCGATGCCGCAAATTGCGCTTCGAGAATCGGGGCTCGGCGAAGATGGATGTCGCAGCTTTTGGTATTGGTGATGCTGTACTGTATCGTGGCGAGGTGGTTGATAACGACCTCTTTGTGCGCGAAAAACCACAAACTCCCAATAATGTAGAGCTCATCGACTTAGGTGCCCCATATATCCACTATGTTGCACCGCTGAAGGGCGAAAAGATATTCCTCGATGGCTCGACCATCAGAGAGTACTTCGAGTTTGGCGGCGAGCGTATATACAAAGGTTTCTTGCTGCAAACAAGCGTTCATTTCTCACTCGACTTTGGAATCTTCCACAGCGACGAGCAGAGCGGAGGGGGTAGCGAGAGTGCTTCGGCAGGAGCTGTCGGCTCGATAGCCGTTGGCTCGGCGTTTGTTGCAGGATCGACAGCTGTTGGTGGAGCGGTGGTTGGTAGCACGCTTGTTGGGGTTGCAGCATTGATGATGCTTGCGGCAGGTGGCACAGCTCTCGAAAATTCGTGCGCTGCGTTCGATACCTATGGCGATTACAATAGCGTAACATTCACAGTGGCGTGTTATAAGCCCGCTAACCACAATAGCCCTGATCCCTACATTGAGACTCTATTTATCGGCACAGATGGCTACGAGGCGGCAAAGATTGCGCTAACCGAGACCATGGCACCGCAAACCATCACTGTACCTCTCGATGGATGCGAACAGTTGATGTTTTGGCTGGCGAACACCAATAATACCTCGGGGCAATATCTCTTCTACGATATAACTCTCTCAAAGCAAATCTCGGCGTTGGAACTGCCCAAGGCGGCAAGACTCTCCGATGCGATAGTCTCGCACCCAGTGCACAGCGAAAAGAGCTTGGTCGTAGCGTGGGAGCGTCCCAAATCAGCGGGACAAACCGAGGTGGATTCCTATCTCACAGGAGTTTCGAATGCTTTCAGCAGAACCGAGGAGCTTCTCAAGAGCACTGTGCCTGCCTATGAGATTCACACCTACTACCTCGAAACAAACGCAGGCGGAGTGTGCAAAGCGGTCAACCTAAAATCAACTTTGGGCGACAATATCCCCACTTTTGAAAATGAGTACAATATCGCAGTGCGTAATTTGGAGGCGCTGCGCGAGTTAAAAAACACACTTACCAACTTGTCGATTTCGCAAGCTAGCGCTATGCTTGGTTTGCCCGAGCTTGGTTTGCGCGCAGTTTCGTATGGCAAAGTGGTGAGGTTCGGCAGCAAAGCTGTCTCCGCATGTAACAAAGCGGTGAATCAGATGATTGACGAAAAGCAGGCACAGATTGCACTCTTCGAATACCATTTCAAAAATGCCGTCAACGTCGATGGTAAACTCAGTGGCGAGAGAACCATCTTTATCCCCCTATCGAGCGGCGAGGTGCCCTCTTCCGACAAACTGCAACTGGTCGAAAACTTTGAGGCGAAATAGGTAAGAATGAGGGTGACTAAATATATTTCGTCATTGCGGACCTGATCCGTAATCCCTAACGCATTCATTGTCAGTCATTTTCGAGATTGCGGCTCGTAGGCCGCAATGACGGATTTGAATTCTTATTTTGTACACGATTGGATCAAGTCAGCAATGACGAAATATGTTACGTTGTTGACTTGTTAGCCTCCTCTCTATTCACCCGATATTACTCGTTGCCTCGTCCCGTAAGCTCGGCGAAAAGTTCGTGCACCGAGATCAGTTTGTCGGCGCGCCAAGCGTTGCTGCCTGCGAAGGCGTATCCGTGGGTTAGGTTGCCGCGGAAGGCTTGGTAGAGTGCCGAGACGATGCAGTAGGGGCTGCGGCTGATGTCGCAGGTCTTGATGCAGTTGAAAGGGCACGATTTGGGCTGTTTGATTCCCTGCCTAACCTTGTCGAGGAAGCTGTTTTTAATTGCTCGGCCTGGCATCCCCACAGGGCTCTGGATGATCTCGATGTCGGATTCCGTGGCATCGAGATAGATCTGTTTGAAATCGTGCGAGGCATCACATTCGTGAGTTGTCACAAAACGCGAGCCCAACTGCACCCCCGATGCGCCGAGCGAGAGTATGTGCTCAATATCCTCTTTGGTGTAGATTCCTCCTGCGGCAATAACTGGGATCTTCACTGCGTACATCTCCTCGAAATGTTGCACTTGTGCGACCACTTGTGGCAGTGTGGTTTCGAGCGAGAACTCCTCGGCGTCGATCTGAGTGGCTTTGTAGCCTAGGTGGCCACCAGCCTTTGGACCCTCCAACACGATGGCATCGGGTAGGTAGTTGTAATTCTGTTTCCACTTCTCGCAAATTAGTTTCGCGGCGCGTGCACTCGACACGATAGGTACCAACTTGGTGGTGCTGTCGCTTTTGAGAAACGAGGGTAGGTCGAGCGGAAGACCTGCTCCGCTAAAGATGATGTCGACCTTCTCGGCGATGCTGGTTTTCACCAACTCGGCAAAATCCGAAAGTGCAACCATAATGTTGACTCCGATTATCCCTTGTGCTTTCTGGCGGGCCTTGCGGATTTCACTTGCGAGACCTAGATTCCCCGCCTCGGTGTAGTTCGACGATAATTTTTTGTAGAGCAATCCCAAACCTGCGGCCGAGATCACACCTATGCCGCCCTCTTTAGCCACTGCCGAAGCGAGGCCCGAGAGCGATACTCCTACGCCCATACCACCCTGAATGATAGGGAGTGAGGCTGTAAGATTTCCAATACTCAATGCTTTCATTTACTTAAATTTTGCTTTTCGTAGCTTATGCTACGTGGGCAAAGGTAATAAAAAAATGGCGCTAGATGCACTTCTGAGTGGAAAAAATCTAGCACACGCACGAAAATCAACTCTCTTGCTGCGCTTACGCCGCGCGGGCGCCAAGCTGAGCTTGGATCCAAAAACCTTTGGTTTTTGACTTTTTGTTGCGCTGATGTGTGAGGTTTCGCCTGGGCGATATATGTATACTATAATAATGAGCTTTGAAAGTTTCCTCTCAACGCTCATTATGGTGTATACTTCTATGTTAGTTTTTTATCAACCACACTTAGAGTATCCGCAGCTCATACAGGTGAGGCAACCATTTTGGTATGCCATCTCCTCCTGGCCGCAAGTGGGGCAAGTTCCCTTGCACTTTGTGCCGTCGATGATGTACTGCTTCAATGCGCGTTCAACGCCATTTTTCCATGTGTTGATGCTCTCCGAGTCGAGGTGCAACGAGTCGATAAGTGTCACCACGCTCTCGATAGGCATTCCTTGGCGGAGCACGCCCGAGATAAGTTTAGCGTAGTTCCAGAACTCTTCGGAGAAGAGGCGCGACACACCACCGATGGTGTTGGTGTAGCCGTAGCGGTCGATATATTGGAAGTCGTAGCGCTTAACACCCTCTGCGTCGCGAACCTTGATGATCGAACCTTTGGTGATCTTTGGTGGGATGTACATCGCATCCTCCTCGATCTTACCTGTGAAGATCTCGTAGGGGCGATCGTTTTGCAGACCAACGAAGGCGATCCAGTTCTCCGCTCCATTCTTGAAGCGAACCACGTCGGCAGGGATCGAGAGTGGGCGCTTTGCGGTGTTTGGTGCATTCTCGGCGGGCTTGTTGCTCTTTTCGATCAACACTCCGTCGCGGCAGCCGTCGCGGTATACGGTGATACCCTTACAGCCACACTCCCAAGCGGTGCGATATACATCGGCCACGAGCTCTTGCGTCACGTCGTTGGGGAGGTTAACGGTAACCGAGATCGAGTGGTCGACCCACTTTTGGATTGCTCCCTGCATCTTCACCTTCGCCACCCAGTCGATGTCGTTGGCTGTAGCTTTGTGGTATGGTGATTTTGCAACCATCTCGTCGAGCTCCTTGTCGCTGATTGTCTCCAACTTCGAGGTGTCGTAGCCAGCGGCCGCAGCCCACTTCACGAAGTTGTGGTGGTATACGTAATACTCTTCGAACTTCTCGCCAGTCTCGTCGACAAATGTAGCAACTTTATCTTTGTCCGAAGGGTTGATCTTGCGACGACGTTTGTAGACGGGACGGAACACAGGTTCGATTCCCGATGTTGTTTGTGACATAAGCGAAGTGGTGCCTGTTGGTGCTATGGTAAGCATCGCGATGTTACGACGACCAACTTTGAGCATCTGCTCGTATAGCGCTGGGTCGGCCTCGCGGATACGCTCGATCATTGGGTTGCCCTTCTCTTTGGCAGCATCGAACACCTCGAAAGCTCCACGCTCCGAAGCCATCTGCACCGATGTGCGGTATGCCTCTACAGCCAAAGTTTTTTGGATCTCGACAGCGAATTCGGTCGCCTGGTCGGTTCCGTAGCGAAGCCCAAGTGCTGCCAACATATCGCCCTCAGCTGTGATTCCAAGACCTGTACGGCGACCTTTGAGTGCCATCTCGCGGATGTTGTTCCACAAGTTGAGCTCCACGCGGCGCACGTCGTCATCTTCGGGGTCACCTGCGATCTTGCCGATGATCTGCTCCACTTTCTCCAACTCCAAGTCGATAATGTCGTCCATCATGCGCATCGCTTTGGCGATATGCTCCTTGAAAAGAGGGAAGTTGAATGTAGCCGAGTCGCTAAATGGGTTCTCCACGTAGCTAAAGAGGTTGATTGCCAACAGACGACACGAGTCGTAGGGGCAAAGAGGAATCTCGCCACAAGGGTTTGTCGAAACTGTTGTGAAGCCCTGGTCGGCGTAACAGTCGGGGATACTCTCGCGGATGATCGTGTCCCAGAAGAGCACACCAGGCTCTGCCGACTTCCATGCGTTGTGGATGATCTTATCCCAAAGTTTTTTGGCCTCAATCTCCTTTTTGTACTTAGGAGCATCGGCCTTGATTGGGAATTGTTGGGTGTAGAGCGTATCGCTGATTGCAGCGCGCATAAATTCGTCGTCGAGCTTCACCGAAACGTTAGCTCCAGTCACCTTACCCATGTCGGTTTTAGCATCGACAAACGACTCTGCATCGGGGTGTTTCACCGAGATCGAGAGCATCAAAGCTCCGCGGCGGCCATCTTGAGCCACCTCGCGCGTTGAGTTAGAGTAGCGCTCCATAAATGGTACGATACCTGTCGATGTGAGTGCCGAGTTGAAAACGGGGCTACCTTGAGGGCGGATGTGCGAGAGGTCGTGACCCACGCCACCGCGACGTTTCATAAGCTGCACCTGCTCCTCGTCGATGCGGAAGATTCCGCCGTAAGAGTCAGCAGGGTTCTTGTGACCAATCACAAAGCAGTTCGAGAGCGATGCCACTTGAAGGTCGTTACCAATTCCAGTCATTGGGCCTCCTTGAGGGATTACGTAGCGGAAATGGTCGAGCAGTTCAAAGATCGACTCTTTGCTCATTGGGTTGGGGTATTTCTTCTCGATTCTTTCGATCTCCGAAGCGATACGGTTGTGCATATCGAGCGGCGAAAGCTCATAAATTTTACCAAAAGAGTCTTTGAGCGCATACTTGCTGACCCAGACCGTGGCAGCTAGGTCGTCGCCTGCAAAGTACTCTTTCGATGCAGCTACAGCGTCGGTGTAGCTCACCTCTTGAGGTGTTGTTGGGGTAACTTCTTTAGACATAATGTGTTATTTTGTTTTTTCGTAATTTCCGTAAAAAGCAGCAATACAAAAGTCGGAATTATTACACAAAAAACAATGCCTAGATCGAAATATTTATTGACAATTAATGCACAATTTTGTTATAGTGGCTTCTGGTGGCCCCTGGTGGCTTTTTTGAGCTTTGGGCTTTGTTCACATTTGGCACTTATGCTCAACATTAACATAAATGCCATGTAAGTGCAGAAGAGTGCCGACCCTCCGCGCGAGACAAGCGGGAGTATCTGACCCGTTTCGGGCAGAAAGTTCACCGAGACCATCACATGGAGCAGCGCCTGCACCAAGATAAGCACCGCGAGGCTCAACACCAAGAGTTCGCGGAATGGGTCGCGACAACGTTCATAGATCCACATAGCGCGAAAAAAGACCCACAGGTAGAGCAACAGTAGCAACACCGATAGGATCAGACCATACTCCTCGACAAAGAACGCAAAGGCATAGTCGCTCTCGGGGTGGATCATCTCCACGCGCATCGAGCTCTGCCCCGCCCCTTGCCCGAGCAACCCGCCGTTCTGCATCGCTATCATCGAACGCTCGGTGTCGGAGATGTGATCGACTTTGATCTGGGTGCGATCCTCGAACCACGTTGCAGCCCATGTCTCTACTCGGCCTCCCGCCGTGTCGCTGCGTCCCAACCCCATCAGGGAAAAGAGGCCGCCACAGAAGAGAGCAACGAGTATAACTTTGCCGATTTCTGTCTTGCGCACTCCCGCCACAAAGAGTATAAGAATCGAGACGATGAAGATAAGTATTGCCGACGAGGTATGTGCCGAGAGCACCACACCAACCGAGACGAAAATTGGCATCACGATGCGCAGAACCCCATCCATCCATGCGCGCTTGTTGAGAGCTTTCGAACTTTTCTTTAACGAGGGGAATAGCTTTAATGACTTGATCTGTAGCTTGTTGCGCGTGAGCATCGCCGCTAAGTGAATGACCAATGCGACCTTCAAAAATTCCGAAGGTTGTATGCGTATCGGACCAAGTGGCAACCACCGAGCCGCGCCATTTGTGGTGCTGCCAACAAAATAGGAAATAAGCGTCAAGAAGGCCCATAACCCCCAGAGAAACCACGAGAATTTGCCATACATCTTAACGCTGAAACGGTGCATGAAGATCATTATCACCAACGAACCAAACAGATAGACAAGTTGCGTGGTGAGAAAGCGCAGTGGCGAGCTACTCTCGGTTACGTCGTAGGCCATCTTGGCGGTCGACGAAAAGACTAGCAAGATCGAAATTATCGACAACATCGCTATAATCACCCATAAAACCTTATCGCCATAGATTAGCTTTAAGGGTGCGCTGTTATTATTATTAGTCTCCATTGTTGCTCTATTTTAACTTTTTGACCCACTTTGTAAATTGCTCACCCCTATCGATATAGCTGCGAAATAGGTCGAACGAAGCACACGCAGGCGAGAGTAACACCACTTCACCCTCTCTGGCTGCCCCCCTGGCCTGGCGCATTGCATCCTCGAAATTGTTGGTCGAGATAATCGAGGGGATAACCTCGGCAAATTCCCTTTGGAGGGCCGCGTTGTCGAGCCCCATACAGACGAGCGTGTGCACCTTTTCTCGGGCTAACTCTTTGAGTGGGGTGTAGTCGTTACCTTTGTCGGTGCCGCCAGCGATCCAAACCACGGGGCGTGTCATGGCATCGAGTGCGTACCACACCGAATCGACATTTGTCGCTTTCGAATCGTTGATGTACAACACACCCTCGACCTGCGCGATAGGTTGCAGGCGGTGCTCCACAGCAGCAAATTGGCAAATCGACTCTTCGATCTGCGCCTCCTCGACACCCGCCGCAAGGGCCGCCAAGGCCGCCGCTTGTGCATTATATATATTGTGTCGTCCACTAAGCTGCATCTGCTCGGTGGGGAATGAGACCCTTCGCCCCGCAACCTGCACATCGATCATATAGTGCGCAATATCGCCAAAACTTAGCGCCTGCATCGCAAGTGGCGCGGCGGCGATAAACTCCTCGATTGTTTTGTCGCCCGCGAAGTAGATGAAATAATCTTCGGCGCCTTGATTTTGAGTTATCCGCATCTTCGAAGCGGCATAATTTTTGAACTTGTAGTCGTAGCGATCTAGATGGTCGGGGGTGATGTTTAGAAGCACGCCAACGTCCGCTTTGAAGTCGAACATGCCGTCGAGCTGGAACGAGCTGAGTTCGAGCACGTACCAGTCGAACCCGCCCATAGCTACCGAATATGCGAAACTCTCACCAATATTCCCGCCCACGCAAACCGAGAAACCAGCGTCGGACAAGATCTTATATATAAGCGAGGTGGTTGTGGTCTTGCCGTTCGAGCCAGTGATGCAGATTGTTTTGGCGCTGCCCATATAGCGCCCTGCAAACTCGATCTCCGAGATTATCGGGATACCCGCCTCGACCGCCTTTTTAATTATAGGTGCCTTGTCGGGTATGCCAGGTGACTTGATTATAAGGTTGGCCGAAAGTATAAGTTCTTCGGTGTGGCAGCCCTGCTCGTATGCCACCTTCCACTCCTCTAGCTTTGCTATCACATCGTCGCCTAGCGCTCCGCGGTCCGAAAGGAAAACGTCGAAACCCTCTTTCTTGGCTAAAACAGCCGAGCCATAACCACTTATACCTCCGCCCAGAACTACTACTCTTTCCATATCTTTACTTTTTTTATTGCATAATTCGTCCCCACTGCTCTCTGTCCAAACTCCTAAACGAGATTGCTTCGGAGATGTGTGCAGTGGTTATATTCTCCTCTCCCGCCAAATCGGCTATCGTGCGCGCCACTTTAATGATGCGGTCGTAGGCGCGAGCCGACAAGTTGAGCTTCTCCATCGCCAATTCCAACACCCTGCGGGTCGACGAGTCGAGCGGGCAATATTCGCGCAACATCTTGCTGTTCATCATCGAATTGGTGTATATACCCTCGATCCCTCGAAAGCGGTCGGTTTGGATCTCGCGCGCCTTGATTACTCTTTGTCGTATCGCTTCGCTCGACTCCTCCTGGCGCTGTCGTGTCATGTCGGAGATCGCCACAGGGGTCACCTCGATATGCAGATCGATACGGTCGAGCAGTGGCCCCGAAATGCGATTCATGTAGCGGTGTACCGCCCCTGGCGAACAACTACACTCGCGCGTGGGGTGGTTGTAATAGCCACACGGGCACGGATTCATCGAAGCTACCAGGGTGAAATTTGCGGGATATTCCACACTGTAACGGGCGCGCGATATTGTTATTCGCTTCTCCTCCAAGGGTTGTCGCAGCACCTCCAACACGTTGCGCCCAAACTCGGGCAACTCGTCGAGGAAAAGTATTCCATTGTGCGAGAGCGACACCTCGCCTGGTTGTGGGTTTTGACCTCCACCAATAAGAGCCACCTGCGAGGTGAGGTGGTGGGGTGAGCGAAATGGTCGAGAAAGCATGAGACCTGACGAGGTGCCCAACTTGCCCGCCACCGAGTGTATTTTGGTGGTCTCCAACGCCTCGTCGAGACTAAGAGTCGGCATTATCGAGGGTAGACGGCGCGCAAGCATCGTTTTTCCAGAACCTGGGGCACCAATCATGATCGCATTGTGCCCACCTGCCGCCAAAATCTCCATAGCTCGTTTGACCTGCACCTGCCCCTTGACATCGGCAAAATCTTCGGCATAGAGGCTCTCTTCGGCCTGGCACTCTACTATCTTTGGTTCGACGACGTTGAGCGGCGCGAAGCCGTTTAACATATTGGCAATATCGAGCAGAGAGTCCACTCCAACCACCTCCAACCCCTCGACCACGGCCGCCTCGGCTGTGTTTTCTTGCGGAAGGAAGATCCTCTTGCGACCCTTATGACGAGCCTCGACGGCAAGCGGCAAAGCTCCTTTGATCCCTTTCACAGAGCCGTCGAGCGAGAGTTCGCCCAAGATCATCGACTCTTCGAGCATCTGATTCTCTATTTGCGAGGTTGCCGCCAAGATCGCCACAGCGATAGGTAGGTCGAATGCCGAACCCTCTTTGCGAAGGTCAGCTGGTGCGAGGTTGACAACCATCTTCTTGGCGGTGAAGCGAAGTCCCGAATTCTCGAATGCCGAGCGTATGCGTTCGCCCGACTCCTTCACGGCATTGTCGGGAAGACCCACCAAAAAGAGCCCTAAGCCCCCTTCTGCCAGATTCACCTCAACTGTGACCTCGACAGCATCGATGCCAACAATTGCTCCTGCATAGCTTTTAACAAACATGTTCGTTATCTTTTATTAAAATGGTGCCTCGTCGTTGCCACCACTTGGTTTTGAGGGTGATATATCAAATTCATTGCTCACTAGAGGTACTGCGGGGGGTGCCGCATCGAAACTATTGGAGCTACTTGCGAACTCTTCGTATTGAGCCGCACCACCTCCCATGTTGCTTGCGGGTATATCTAATTGTCCCATATCGACAAATTTAGCTTGCTCCTTGATAAATCGCAACGGCACATCGCACACCTCGCCGTTACGGTGCTTCGCCAAGATGATCTCGGCCATACCTGCCGTGGGAAGCCCATCTTCGGTTTGGTGGATTCCGTAATATTCGGGGCGGTGGATAAATGCAACGATGTCGGCATCTTGCTCGATCGCGCCCGACTCACGAAGGTCACTTAGTTGAGGTCGCTTCGAACCTCCACGCATCTCGGCAGCACGGCTGAGCTGCGAGAGGGCTATGATCGGCACGTTGAGCTCCTTGGCGATAGCTTTGAGCGTGCGCGAGATGAACGAAACCTCCTGCTCGCGATTGCCCTTGTTGTCGCCGCCACCTGTCATCAGCTGCAAGTAGTCGATGATGATGATCTTGATGTCGTGGTGGATCTTCAAACGACGTGCCTTCGAGCGAAACTCAAAGACCGAAAGCGAGGGGGTGTCGTCGATAAAGAGCTGCGCTGCGGCGAGTGGTTTTGTCGATGATTCAAGTTGTCGCCACTGGTCGCTGCTCAAATCTCCAGTCTTAATTTTGTTGCTGTGGATGCCCGTCTCACCAACGATAAGACGCATCATAAGTTGTACCGAGGACATCTCAAGCGAGAATAACGCCACCGCCTGGTCGTAGTCGATAGCCATGTTGCGCGCCATGGTCAAGACGAAGGCGGTCTTACCCATCGAGGGACGTGCCGCGACGATAATAAGGTCGGAGAGCTGCCAGCCCAACGTTTTTTTGTCGATGTCGACAAAGCCCGAAGGGACTCCGTTAAATGAATTTTTATTTTTTGCCGCCTCCTCGATCTGCGCCAAGGCCTTGGCTAAAATGTCTTTTGACGAAAGCACCGAACGTTTGACGTGACCCTCGGCAACCTTAAATATCTCGCTTTCGGCATAACCGATAAGCTCGGTAACGTCGGTCGACTCGTCGTACGAGCGTTTTTGGATCTCGGTTGCCGAACGGATAAGTTCGCGTTGAACATATTTTTGAGCAATGATCTTGGCGTGAAACTCCACATTGGCAGCCGAGTCGACCTTCTGCGTAAGTTTGGCAAGGTATGCCGCACCACCCACCTTGGTCAGCTCGCGGTTAGAACGCAATTTGTCGGTCACCGTGTAGAGGTCGATAGGTTTCAATTCGGCCGAAAGTTCTTCGATCGCCTTGTAGATTGTGCGGTGCTGTTCGGTGTAAAACGCGTCGGGCGAAACAAACTCCTGCACTGCGATGATACTATCTTTTTCAAGCATCAAAGCGCCTAAAACAGCCTCCTCAAGCTCCACGGCCTGGGGTGGTACGACTCCATTTTCCTGGGTTATTGCCTCGAAGGATTCTCTATTTTTGCGCGATGCAGGGTAGTTGTTTGCCATAGTATACGTTGTTTTCGAACTTCAAAATTAACAATTTTATTTCGATTATTGCGCAATTGTTTCGAATAATTTTAATGCAACTCTACGATGACCATTCCCTAACCCCTCCTCGTCAGCGCTATTTCGCCCCTGCGGCTCGGCAACTTCCTTGGTAACCTGAGTTTTTTTTATGCGTTTGCCCTGGGGCTGAATCTAAGTTCGGGAGTTTTCATTTTCAATTTCTAAATAATTATGATTTTATAGGAAAATTACGAAATTTAAAGTTTATATATAGCAAATTGATAAAAAAATAATTAAATTTATATCGTAACGTTTGGATGTTAAAAAAATATTACATATCTTTGTATTACCTTAACCAAGTTAATAGTGCCCAACGATGATTTTATTTGTGCTAACCACACGCTATCTTCTAGGGTTGCTGCCTAAATGAAACGAATAAGAGCGAGTAATAAGATCATCTGATTTTATTACTCGCTCTAGTTTTGCGGGGGGTAATCTACCTTGTTCTATTTCGAGGTAATGCCATAAGGGTTGGAGTAGTCGCACGCTTTGCCGACATATTTATACGTCTCGAAGATCTCGCCATTGCCCACCATTCTTGGGTCGCCAGTTTCGGTGAGTTCCTTTTCCATGCGGGCGCGCAATTCGGCCTTGATGGTGGCGTACTCAGGGTCGTAGGCAAGGTTATTCATCGAGTGGGGGTCGCTCTCCATGTCGTAGAGCTCCTCTTCTGTGCGTTTTCCAAACGCAAGTTCGAAGAATTTGTAGTCGGCATCGGCAGGGAGCAATGAGAGTAGATAGCTCTTGGTGGGCGAATTGTCGCAGTTGCGGTAGCCATATTCGGGATTTCCCGCGGGCCAGCGATCCGACTTGTAGTTTACAGCATAAAGATATTGCGCAGTGCGAATCGCGCGAACGGGGTAGGCCAAATCAACTCCATCTTCACTAGCGCGACCCACGTCGTGGCGCTCTTTGAATAATATTTCGTGGTCGCGCGTTTTATCTATCGTGCCGCTTTTTGTCGACTTGATTACGTCGAGGAAGCTATCCCCCGTCATCTGAGCATCGGGCTCAAGCCCTGCGATTTGCATAAGTGTCGGAGCCACATCCTGGAATCCGATAAAGTCGTCGATCGAACGACCTGCCTTTACTACACCTTTCCAATAGACGATAAAAGGTATATGGAAGCCTTCGTCGTAGATCTGACCCTTGATGCGCGGGAACGGCATTCCGTGGTCGGAAGTGACAATGATAATAGTGTTGTCTAATTTTCCGCTCTCTTCTAAAGCTTTAACAGCAAGGCCAATATGGCGATCGAACCACTCCACCTCGACAGCGTAGTCTAAGTAGTCGCCCTTGACAATATCGTTGTTGGGCATAAATGGTTGAAGTGTAACATTTTCGAGCGACATATTCTCTTTTTTCCACGAATCCTTCTCGTAGAAGCGGTGCGGCTCGAAACAGCCTAGCCAAAAACAGAATGGTTCACCCTTATTCTCGCCGAGAAATGCCTCGAAGTTAGCTGCATAATCTACCGAGTTGATACCTTTGTAGGGTGCTTTTGTCTTGATCTCGTTGTAGACTGGTCCCGCAGGATTATGTTCAAAGGAGTGGGTTCCTGGCCCCCAGCCTTTACCTGTGTAACCCACGTGGTAACCCTCCTCCATCAAGATGTGGGGGTAGCATTTAAACTCCTCGGGGAAGTGGCTGTAGTGGACACCCACATCTTTTAGTTGCCAACTATGCATACCCGTTACGAGCATAGCACGCGATGGGCAGCTCTTAGGGTTCTCGGTGTAGGCATTCTGGAAAATTGCGCCCTGCTCGGCCAAGTTGTCGATGGCGGGGGTGCGAGCTAGGTCGCCACCATAGGCACCCAGAGTCCAGCGCGAAGCGTCGTCGGCAATACAGAATAGAATATTTGGGCGTTCGTTGTTTTGCGCCGATAGCGAGACGAGCGTTAGAGAACCTGCTAGCGAGAAGAGTAGTTTATTAGAGTTCATAGTTATAAATGTTAGGTTTGTAATACAAAATTACACTATTAATCAATAAGTGATGTATGTCAGAGTCTTAAAAATGTATTTTGTGACAAATTTCTCAATTCTTACAGTGGGTGACATATTTCTTATTGAGACATACATGCAGAGCTCTATTTTGAACTAAATTTATACTATTGAACTAGACTAAAAACAAAACAACCTAATTTATGAAGATGAAAACTTGTACTAAACTACTTACTTTAGCAGCTACACTCTCCACTGCGATGGTTGCAGCTGAGGGTATCCCAACTCAAGGTGGAGCTATTCGCTGCGCCGCAGTGGCCACAATTAATGGAGAGCAGATGATCTACATCTCCGAAGAGGATGGCGCAGTGTCGCTCAATGGTATCGATGGCGAGCAAATATGGCGCATCGAAAGCACGAACCCAGCTGTTGTATTCGAGATTGAGGCGGTGGAGCTCGACGGCGATAAATCGGAGGATCTGTTGGCGGTAAGTGGCAGCGGCTCTTTGACGGCATATAGCAGCAAGGGGCAAGTGTTGTGGCAGTTCGAGACCGACGAAATTTCGCGCCTCTCGGAGGTGGCCACAATCGGGAAAGGGGCAGATCTTAGGATCTTCACCGCGGGAAACAACTATAAACTCTACGAATTGGACGCTGCGGGTAAGCTGCTTTCGACAACCAAGATCGCAGGTTGCGTTCGCAGCTTGGAGAGTGGTTGCTTTGTCGATGCTGCGCGCGAGGTTCTATACCTACACACATATAGCCACGATAAATACAACTCTAAATTTTTCGGTTTTATAGACCCTCAGAGCAAAGCGACGATCAAGGAGTTAGACATAAAAAAGATCTTGGGTAACGGCGAGATGGTCAACGACGTAGATGTTGCCGACGTGGATGGCGACGGTCGCGACGATGTTTTATTGTTCTCGTCGGCCAAATCGGGTACGCTCACCGCGGTCAATGGCGAGTTGGCTAAGATCTTCCAATTCACGGGCTCGAAAGATACCCAACGCTACGCTGCTGCTAAGGGCGTGTCGTTGCTTCCAGAGCGCGACGAGATCGTGATGCAGTTTGGTGGCGTGTTGTACGTAATTTCGACCGAGGGCAAGCAGATCTCGCGTTCGGGCAAAGCGCATGGGGGTATCATCTACAACGACCTAGTGTGGCTCGCAGAGGAGGAGAAGGTTGCGGCGATGGGTCAAACAGGTGGCGACAACACGATCTACCTCTACGACACCTCTGCAAAGAATTGGGCCTCAACAAGCCAATCTCTCGGGGGATTGGCACTCGAAGTGGAGGAGAACATCAACGAGCTATATAATCAGTCGCTCAAATTCAAAATGCCTAAATATCAGAGTCCTAGCAAGAAACCTTTCGTTGTATTGGGTCTTAAGGATGAGGAGCTTGCACCTAAGGTATCTAAGCTCAACGGCGGCGATATAGTTATGGTTAGCACCAGCGCAGAATTTAGCGAGAATACACCTCGCACCGAGATGATTGCGGCAATTGGTGAGTCGGCTGCAAAGCGCGACAAACGAAAGAAGTATAACAATACCCCCGAAGAGATCGTAGCATGGGCTGCCGAGCAAGAGGCGGCAGGTAAGCCATTTCAGCTTTGGGTAGGACACGGCACCGACCCATTCTATATTCATATAGCAACCCTAGAAAAGATTATCGCTGCAGCGCCAACTTGCTGCTATGGCTTTATCTATGCCGAGATGAACGACTCGGTTGACCCTGCGGTTCAATACTTTGTGGACGAATATATGCCTCGCCTAGCTGCGGCAATCCGCAAACACGATGCGGTGACAAAACTCTACTTCCGCTACAAGAATATGTTCTGGGCAGCCGATGCTCACGAGCCAACGTGGCAGAAGGTCTTCTTCTCGGGTGAATATAGCGACATCGTGGTCCCTTCGGCCGAAGATACCAACAACCGTCTGCAAGATCTCAACCTCACGGGTCGCGTGGGAATGTTCATGAGTGGCTACATCGACAACTTTGCAATGCGCCTGGTGGACGACAACCCAACCTCTTGGAGACCACTCTCGCAGGGTGGACAACGTAGCATATCGCCATACCTGCGCACGGCGGTGCTCACCTCGGCCTATGGAAGTAGCCACGGCGTGTTGTTCCCTATAAAGTACCTCGAGGAGCCTCGCTACAACGCATTTTTTGCTTTGGTAAAATCGGGCGTGTTGCCTATGGTGGAGCCCGAAGATATTCTCTCGGTAGGATCGTGGCACCTGGTGAAAGATTTGGATGAGGATTATCTGCGCAAGGTAAACGACACGGGTCACAACCTTATGACCTGCACCCCCGACGACGACAAAGCTGTAGTTGGAAAGGCGGGTGTGCCTTGGTGTGGAGCCTCGACAACCGCTTACGACTACTCGCGCGTATCACTAGGTGTGGAGTATCGTTGGCTCAACTTTATCCCTCCTATGCCCAACGGCATGGTGCCTATCACCTCTGTCGGTGCACTCCCCGCACTGAAGAAGAGTGGTGCCGAATATGTGGTGAGCGACATCAAAAGTGGATATGTAGATGGCGCGAAGGTCGATGCCGTGAGCTTCGGTAAGACAATGGCACAGAGCGTCGAGGCGGGAGCTTCGAAGATGTTGATGCGTGTCGAGGGTGCCTCGTGGGCTCTACTTCGTGTGGGCGAGCGTCAGGCGCGTTTAGTGCTCATCGACAATGGCTACGTCTCTCCAGGCAAGAAGAGCGCCAAGGTGAAACTTCAAAATCTCGTGCCTGTGCGCGCAACCGACATCCTCAGTGGCGAAAAGATCTCACTAAGTGGCAACGAAATAGAGATCGAGGTGCCAGCAGGTTCGGTTCGGTTTATAGACTTTGAGTATGATTCAAAGATCTAATCAATAGAAGCTGCCTAATAAGGTCATTTTCGGCACTTCTTGCAAAACAAGAGAGGGTGACTTTCAAGAAATAATCTTGTTAGTCACCCTCTGCTTTCAAGAAGTTTGTTAGTCTTTCTTATAGCAAAAGCACGAGCGCCGAGAAGAGCGTAATCCAAATAACTAGCTTGCGATAGAGCTCCTCGGGGACTATCTTCACAAGGTAGATTCCCAACACAGAGCCTATGGCGATGAAGGGAATCATGCTCGCGCCGATGAGGATTGCATCGAGGTGGATGTTGTCCCACACCCAGATCTGGAGTGGCATTTTGATATAATTTATAGCCATAAAGAACCACGCGCTGGTGCCAACAAAGAGGAGCTTGGGCATCTTCACCGAGAGCAGATAGACCGACATGATGGGGCCCGCAGCGTTACCAATCATCGTGGAGAATCCTCCCGCTATGCCGTAGAGTGCCAAGACCCATCTCTTTTTTGGCTTCTCGTCGTTGCGCTTCTTCATCTGGTTGATAACCAATACAGCTACGCTAATTAGGATCGAGAAGGCCAAAAGGTATCTAAACCAAGCCGAGGGGATAAAGTGGTCGACGGCGATACCGACAAAAAGACCCACCACAGCCCATGCCAGGAGCCTTACAAGGTGCGACCAGCTGCAGCTGCGACGATAGTAGATGATAGCCCCCAGATCGGCCAAGCAGAGGATGGGGAGCAATAAACCCGTCGAGGGTTTAGCTCCAAAAGCGAGCGCCATAATAGGAACTACGATGGTGCCAATAGCGGCAAAACTTGTCTTTGTGAATCCAATGAGCACCGCACAAAGGATCATCACCCACCACAAACTTGGGTCGGGTAGTAGATTGATAATATATTCCATAGTGGGGCAAAGATACACTTTTTTAACTCATATTTGGTTGTTTTCTTTTTGCTTTCTTTTCTTTTTGCTTTTGGGCTTTTCGCTTCGCTCAACCCAATATCGAGTAGCAGGGGTTGTACAAAAAAGCTCTGCTATATATTTTTTTTGTGGATGTACGAGCACCACTCCCGTCCCCTCCTCGTCGGCGCTATTCCGAACCCTTTGGGTTCGGGCACCTCCTTAGTAGGAGGGGAGTTCTGGCGGTATGCCTTCGGCATGAGTTTTATAGCTTTTTCGGCTCAGCCCCTTCTCAGCCCCACCTTATACTCTAAAACCTATACGCAACCCCCAATTTATATTGCGTAAAAGGCCAATCGCGGAAGCCGTATTGGTGTTGGATGTAGGGCTCGTAACGGCCAAATTTGGTACTCAATTCGCTCTTGATGCTCATGGGGCAATCGCCATCTCGCTCCCAACCCGAGTAGCCGCCAAAGCTCTCAGTGAGAGTGAATTTCGAAGTTTTCAGCTTGGCTTGCGCGCCATACATCACCGCATCGTTTTGGCGGCCATTATCGGTTTGCCAACAGAGGAAACCCAGGCTTCCGACAAGGCGCAGATCTTCGAAAAAGTCGCCACCAAGAGCAAATGATTTCGCCACTGACGTGTCGAAGAAGTAGCCAGGGTTGTCGAAGTAGCGCGCCTTGAAAAAGCCGTAGCCCAAGGCTGTTTTCAGTCCAATCCTAAGAGTTATATCGGGACGCGTGGCGCTCTGCTCCATCACGTGGATGTCGGTGGTCAGGTACGCATCGCCAAACTCGTAGCCCGTGTAGGCAACCTCGTCGCCTAGGCGGCTATGTTCGTGGCTCTCGTCGCTCATCTGGTAATATTCTGCTACCGCCTGCACCCACATTGTGACATTGACCCTGTCGGAAAAGAGTGGCACCACCAATTTGAGGTGCATGTCGTAGGTCTTGTCGCCGCGGTGACCATCGAAGTAGTCGCCGCCCACGCCAAGGATAACGTCGCTCGATGTTGTTCCGTCGAGCATATCGGGAATAGGCAAGGCGTTAGGGCCAAAGTAGTCCGACGAGATCTTGGTCGAGGTGCCCAAATCGGGCTTTTCGATAGATACTTGAGCCACGGCCACGGAGCTGAGCACTGCGGCCACGGAGCTGAGAATTAACTTTTTGTACAACATAAGGCTACAGATAATATTTAACCGAGAATGTCAAGCCGCGAGGTATAGTGAGCGACATTGAGTAACGCGAACTCTCGGTGAGATCTTGGTCGAAGGTATATTCGGTGAGCTCGGTGCCGAAGTCGTAGAGGTTGTAGAAACCAAGCTGCATTTCGCAAAGGCGACTACCCACATTGAGTCGGTAAGTTGCACGCAGTTCGACGTTGAAGAAGGCATCTTCGCGGGTTCCGAAGTTACCGTCGAAGGTGTTAATTCCGCGGGTTGTCGAGGGATAGATCGCAATTTGCTCATTGCCCGAGCTATCCGATTGGGTCGACACGTCGAAGAACGAGAAGGGTTGTCCATCCTTGAACTTGAAATTAAAGGCGAAGCCCAATTTCTCGCTAACGTTATACGAGGCGAACATGCGCATCACATAGGCGCGCTCCTGGTCGAGGCGACCAACGGCCATATATTCGCTGTCGGGGTTGCCCGCATTGATTAGCGTGTTGGGGTTGGCTGTGCTCTCCGAGAGTACGCCTAAGTTGTTATGTAAGGGGCCATTGCCGAGTGTCGAGATTCCCGACTGCATGTAGGACTGCCACGCGAAACTAAAGTGAAATTTGGGCGAGGTGTAGCTGTATTGGATATTCGAACTAAAGCAGAATGGCGACGAGGTGAGCAGCGAATTACCCATTAGATCGTCGGGGTAGTGATCAACCACAAACGAGGGCGAAACGCCCGAATTAAGGTAGAAAATATCGAGTCCCGAGGCGCTATCCGCGACGTAGTAGCCATACTCAGAGGCATCTTTATCGTAGGAAGTTATCCAATTGTTGACATACTTGCGCGCCGACTGCAAGAAGGTAATGCGGTGGCGGCCAAAGGTGAAATTTATGGGGAAGTCGAATGCCCAATAGGCAGGTTGCTGAACTCCATCTGCTAGGGTGTGGTATGCTCCACCCGTGTGCGAGAAGTAATTTTCGCTCTTCGCACCACTTGCGTAATCGCCCGAGAGGCCTGTGCTGCCTGCGTAGTAGATTTCGCCGTTGAGGTGGTCGCTCGACAGGTATTGCACATCCTCTATCGTGTAGGCTACGCGGCGGCGCGCGAGTGTCACCTCGGTCGAGAACCACCCATTGGGGTTGTAGCTAAGGCCTGCTTGCGCCTCGATGTTGGGGCTCACCTTCGACTTGGAGTCGCCCAGCAAGATTGCATCGAGCGTGAGCGCTGCATCGGCACGGAAGTATAAACTTTTAGAAAGTTCGCGCTCGGTCGAAAGTCGCAGCGTATTCTCCAAAAGTCCGCTAGCGTAACTATTCGCGCTCCACTTATATATATATAGGGGTGTTGCCGACTCGGCCGTTACCGCCTGCATGTAGACCAAGTTGTAAAACTCGGTGGTTGTAGGGGCTGTGTAGAGCATCGAGTTGTAGCCATCGAAGGTTAGCGTGAGCCAATCGTTGAGGCGCTTTTTGAGTAAAATCGAGTGCGATAGCTCGAAGGTGTTGCCATCGGCCTCGTAGGGCTCGAACGCCTCGCCATCTTGGTCGATAATGTTGCGCGCGTAGTTAATATCCTCGTGCTTGGTGTTGTGCTGCGCGAAGGTTATGCCCGAGGTGTAATTCATGTCGCCACGCACAGCCGAGCCGTAAAATGAGGCGCTATAACCGTGATAGCGAGCTGTTTCGGCCAAGCTATAATAGAATTCCGAGTTGAGGTTGGTGCGATAGGCATAATTTGCCAAGTAGTGAGTCGAGTCGAATAGAGAACCCAGGGTCGAGCTCAGATCACCACTAAATTGAGCGCTCGCGTAGCTCTCGGGGTAGTATCCGTCGATGCCAGTGCTATCGAACGAGACGATATTGCGCTGCCCAAAGTCGATGTATTGGTTGTGGTAATATTTCTTGTCGTCCTTCTCCACGACGATCGTCGAAGAGATTGTTCCAGCTCCTGCGATCTTGTTGCGCAGCGTGATGGGTTTGTATGCTCTATCGCTCGCCGTGCGGTGAAAGAGGTGGATCATGCTAGCCGTTCCTGGCGAGATGCCACCTAGGCCACCCACGTTGTAGCTAGCCGAGATCGAGGAGCCCCCGCTGCGCTGTTGCGTGAAGAAGATATTCGAGCCGATGTAATCCATCGTAAGCGAGCTTTGGTAGAGGTCGGGGTTGTAGAATGTCGAGCCCGAAGAGTAGCGGCTGTCGATGCGGAACCCATCGAGGTAGTAGCTGTTCCAACGATATGAGTTACCCTCGATCGAGAATACTAATTGGTCGGGCTGGTTGAATTGACCCGTAGTTTCGGCCTGGTACGTGACGTACAAGTCGAGGTTGTCGAGGTAGTGCGCCAAGTCGTTGTAGTGGTAGCGCTCGCTGAAAAATTGGGTGCTCTTGCTCTCTACCCCATATTCGGGTAGTGGCTCATGTGCATATAGGAGAACAGGGAGAATGAGAGGGGCAAAAAGAGTAAGATTGCGTAAATTTTTTGGCATAAAATGTCGTTTGTAAGTTTCAGTGCAAACTTACATAAAAAAAACCATATATCGTATTTGTTGCTATGGAAAACGCATGAAAATAGTTTTTTTTTACTCTTTTTTACTCTTATACTTTGCTTACAGCATACCTTATTAGTTATTTGCTATCATCTTCCTGAGACCTCCTGAGACTTTCTGAGTCCTCTGCAACTCTCAATAATCGCAAAAGAGTAAATTGTTTTTCGTGTTTTTTTCTCAATTTAATACATTATAAATATTGATTTGTTGTATTTTTTTGCTAACTTTGCGCACATCAACTCTTTGAGAAAATTTTAAAAAGCAGAATATAATGAAAAAACTATTACTATTTTTGATGGTTGCCTTTCTTGCAGCCGTAACCTACTCTTGCGAGGAGAGCACAGAGCTAGACAATGTAACCGACGACGAAATTGTCGATGGGGGGGGTGACGACAATTCGGAGGATAATCAAGATAATGATCAAGATGATGATCAAGAAGATTTAGACGATACGACAGATGACACCGATCCCGACCTATTCAAGATCTCGACCGTAGCGGAGCTCTACGAGTTTGCTGGTGCGGTGGCCGCAGATTCGACCTATAGCGCCAAATTGATGGCCAACATCGAGATACCTAGCGACTCGACGTGGACCCCAATCCCTAAATTCTATGGTGTGTTGAAGGGCAACGACTGCACAATATCGGGGCTCAAGGTAGTTGGTGAGTCGGACGGTCAGGCATTTATATCGTATAGCAACGGAGCTACCATTCAAGACCTTACAATCGCGGGTTCGGTGACCAACACTGCCGAGAGCACAGCCCTATTTGTGGGCGTTGCCTACAACACCACCTTTACAAATTGTGTTGCGGCAGAGGGTTCTATAGTTGTGGGCGACGATAACAACAGCGCGGGAATCGCGGGTTACGTTAATGGTGTTACAATTGATGGTTGTTCGAACTACGCAACAATATCGGGTGAGAAATACGCAGGTGGTATCGTTGGTTATGCTAGCGTAGATGCCGCTGCGGTAATCAAGAATACGGACAATTTTGGCGATATATCGAACGTCAGTTCTAACAATGCCTATGTTGGAGGTATCGTCGCGCATATTAAAAATGGTCAGGTCGACGGTTGTACAAACCAAGGTAACCTCTCTTCTTCTTTGGGTTACGTGGGTGGTATCGCTGGTTATGTTGCTTCGGCTACAATTAGTGACTCGCACTCGAAGAGTGGCTGCACTATAGAGGGTGAATCTTCCTACGTCGGCGGCATTGTGGGATCTCTATCCGAGGCAACAGTGAGCAGTTCGACAAATGCAAGTGTTATAACTTCTACCGCGGGTATCGCAGGTGGCATCGTGGGAGGTGCCGAAACCGCATCGATCACATCGTGCCAAAACTTAGCCGAGGCGACAGTGTCGGGCAACAGCGATAGCGTTGCGGGCGTTGCGGGTTATGTCAAAGATGTCACAATCACTAGTTCGATAAATTACGCACCAATCATTGGCGCAAAATATGTCGCAGGTGTGGCAGGTTACGCTAATGCCTCTTACGATACAATAATTATAGAGTGCGAGAACCACGGTTCAATCACAAATGTGGTGAACGGTTCGTCGTTCGCGGCGGGCATTATCGGAAAGATCCAGCGCGGAAAAATCGAGGGTTGTATCAACACTGGCCAGGTAGCATCTACCAGCGATTACATCGGCGGTATCGCGGGAGCAAACTCCGCTACGGCGATGGTAAACTGCTACAGCACGGCCGATGTTTCGAGCGACACGTCGTATGGCGACTGCGTGGGAGGCCTTGTTGGAATCAACGAAAATAACTCTTCGATTGTCAACTCATATAGCATCGGCGATGTTGAGGGCGCTAGTAATGTCGGAGGTCTTGTAGGTAAAAATGCAAGTTCTGCAATCGTTTCGGCATACTGCATCGGCGATGTCTCATTCACCTCGAACGGTGGCGGATTTTTGGGCTATGCCGACAGCTCGACAATCGGGTATGGCTACTTCGACTCGGAGACCTATAGCGGCGATGCGATCGGTAACGCTACCGATGTCAACGTGATAAGTATGACCAAGAGCCAAACAACCGACGGCACTCTACTGGGAAAACTCAACGCGGCAGCATCGATCTACAACGTCAATAACAGCACTTCGACCTTGGCATATAACTGGAAGAGCGCGAGCGGTTACCCAACGCTCGACCCCGACAGCGACCCAACGTTCCGCGCTGTGAAGAGCTGGGAAATATCGACCGAGGCGCAACTCTTAGAGATTGGCGCTCCATCGTCGGATTATCTATCCTCGGACAGCTATACCATCACCCAAGATATACCACTTACGGCACCATGGAGCCCAATTGAGAACTTCACGGGTGTGTTCGATGGTGGTAGCAACACGATAAGCGGCCTAGAGATCACCGCCTCGCAAGAAAATGCGGGCTTCTTCGCCAAAACAACTGGCGCAACAGTGAAGAACCTAATCATCGGTGGCGCAGTGTCAAACACGAGCACTTCGACAGGTTTCATCGTTGGCTACGCCGAGAATTCAACCTTCACCTCGTGCCAAACTACCGACACCTCGTCGGCCACTGTAAGTAACCATTACTTGGGTGGTATCGCAGGATATTCGTCGGGCTCTACATTTAGCAGCTGTACCAACAGAGCCTCTCTCACAGGTTCTCAATATTGCGCTGGAATAGTTGGCTTCGCCGATCCAAACGAGACGAAAATTACCAACTCGACTAACACCGCAGCAATCACGAACAGCGATTCTGGCTCGTCGTTCGCGGCAGGAATCATCGGTAAGATCCAAGCGGGATCTGTCACAAACTGTATAAACAGAGGTTCGGTGTCGTCGCGCGGCAAATATGTGGGAGGTATCGCGGGCGCAAACTCCGACACAACACTCACCTCGTGTACCAACGAGGGCGAGGTCAATGGTGCTGCCTCTTCGATATTTATTGGTGGCGTGGTTGGAATCAACGAAAATAGCGCTACGGTATCTATGAGCTCAAACATAGCAGCCGTCACTGGTCTGCAATATGTGGGTGGCGTTGTAGGTTACAACCAATCGCAATCGACAATCTCGCAAAGTAGCAACAGCGGCGACGTGTATGCTTCGGGCGTAGAGAAATCGTATGCTGGAGGTGTTGCAGGTTACAATGGTACAAACTCAAGTGACTTAGCTGATTCATCTTGTTTGATTGAGTATTGCTACAACACGGCACCTGTCACAGGTCGCGGTTTTGTCGCAGGCATCACTGGATCCCACTACTACAGCACCATAAATGGTAGCTACAATACGGGTAATATTACCAACACAGCAACGAGCGATGATGGTAGCGATGGATACTACGCCGCAGGTGTGGTGGGATATAGCTACGGCGCAGTGGTTGCCAACTGCTACAACTTGGGCGATATTTCGACTAGTGCATCTTATTCTGCGGGTATCTCAGCCATCAACTTTAGCTCAGACCTTATAAACTGCTACACTATAGGTGATATAAATAGTTCTGGTTCAATTGCAGGAGGTATAACAGCTGCAAATAGCAACTCACCTTATATCGATGAAACCGCACTAATCCAGAACTGCTACTCGATAACAGCAATGACAACGGGGACAATATACGCTGTTGGAGCTATGATTGGTATCGCCAGTGCAGAAGACGCTTACTTCACGCAGTGTTACTATAGCGAAGAGGCATGCTCTAAAACACCTATATATAGCTCTACATACACTGGCGACTTTGAAGCTATGACCAACTCCGAGATGGCCGCCACAGAGTTCTTGGAATTGCTCAACAGCAATGTTAGTGCCTACAACCAAGATATTGAGGATGGCATCGAGGCGTGCACATGGATCACTGGTACAAACGGCTACCCAACTTTGGACTTCGATATTGATATGTAATTTTTTCGCACTATCTTTGCTGAGAATAACAGAACATTAAATTTTTACAAATGGAAGCAATAGAGATGATCAAGGAGCGCCGTAGCGTTCGTAAATATCGCGACCAAAAGGTCGACAGAGCACTAATGAAAGAGATAATCGAGGTTAGCCGCTGGGCTCCTTCGTGGGCAAACTTCCAGGTTGCTCGCTACACGATTGTCGACAACGAGGAGATGATCCAAGCGATCTACGAGCGCGGAGTTAACGGCTTCACATACAACATGAAGACTCTCAAAAACACCACGGGTGTCATGGTTCTAAGCTACGTCAAAGGCAAGAGCGGCACTTACGACAAGAGCTATGCCACCAGCAAAGCTGAGGCGTGGGAGATGTTCGACGCGGGTATTGCCTGCCAAACTTTCTGCTTGGCGGCACATGCCAAAGGGGTGGGCACCTGCATCTTTGGTATCATCGACGACAGAGAGGTTGCACAGATCGTAGGACTCCCCGAAAGCGAGACCGTAGCGGCGATAATCACCTACGGCTTCGAAGAGGGCGAGCACGCTGCCCCCACAATGCGCAAAGAGACCGAGGCGATAATGCGCATCGCGGGCGAATAGCACGGAACTGAGAAGGGCTGAGAAGGGCTGAGAAGGGCTGAGAAAGTCTCAGGAAGTCTCAGTTCAATGCTGGCAAATAACCAATAAAGTGTGGAATTCTAGTGGTGAAACACTTTTACATCGCTTGCTAATAAAAAATAGGGCGGACATCACACGAAATAGCGAACTTTTTACTACTTTTGCAAAAACCATTAATTTATAAAAATGAAGAGCAATAGTATTAATAAAGTTGTGGCTGTGGCTGCAATAGCTACTCTAGCAGTTTCGTGTATGAATAGTCCTAAAATTGAACTTAACGAGTACCCTCTCACAGAGCGTGGCGATGTTGTTGAGAATTATTTTGGCACTGCCGTGGCAGACCCCTACCGTTGGTTGGAGGATGATAGCTCGGAGGCTACCGCTGCTTGGGTTAAGGCTCAGAATGAGGTTACTTTCGACTACCTGGAGCAGATCCCCTACCGTGAGGATATTAAACAGCGTTTGACCGAACTTTGGAACTACGCTAAAGAGAGTGCACCTGCCAAACATGGTGATTACTACTACTATAGCTACAACGATGGTTTGCAAAACCAATCAATAATCTATCGCAAGTCTGCGCTCGATGGCCCTGCCGAGGTTTTCCTCGACCCAAACACACTTTCAGAGGATGGCACCAAGGCGTTGGGCGAGATCACATTCTCTGAGGATGGTCGCTATTGTGCCTATGCCGTTGCCGCTTCGGGCTCGGACTGGGTCGACATCTACGTTGTGGATTGCACCACGATGGAGACTTTGAGCGACAAGATCGAGTGGGTGAAATTCTCGGGCGCTGTTTGGGCTGCCGACTCTCGTAGCTTCTACTATTCGGCTTACGACGCTCCCACCGAGGGGGTTTACTCGACTCAAAACCAATTCCAAAAGGTATACTTCCACAAATTGGGCGAGGCGCAAAGTGCCGACAAGCTTGTCTACATGGATAAAGAGCACCCGCTTCGTTACCTTAGCGCATGGCCAAGTAGCGACGGAAAATGGCTCTTTATCGAGGGCTCGGAGGGTACTTCGGGTTCGGAGATCCTATATAAAAGCACCACTAGCAGAGGCGATTTCAAGGTTCTTTTACCTGGATTTGCTTCTGACTATCTTATCGTAGATTGCATCGACGACTACCTCTATGTGAGAACTAATGACAAGGCTCCAAACTACCGTCTCTCGAAGATCAACCTTAAGAACCCCGCTGCGGGCTTGGTCGATGTTATTGCAGAGCACCCAAAATTCATGTTGGATGGTGTGACAACCGCTGGAGGCAACTTCTTCGCTTCGTACCTGCAAGATGCTCAGAGCAAAGTGTATCAACACGCCCTCGATGGAGCACTCATCCGCGAGGTGGAGCTTCCTGCAATCGGCACAGCGTATGGCTTTGATGGAGGTAAAAAGGAGTCGAGCGTTTACTACTCGCTTTCAAACTATACAACCCCCTCTGCGATATACTCTTACGATATGTTGTCGGGAGTGTCGGAACTTTACAAATCGCCCGAGGTTGATTTCGATAGCGATCAATTTGTGACAAGTCAAATCTTCTTCATAAGCAAAGATGGCACGCAGGTTCCAATGTTCGTGTCGCACCGCAAAGATTTGGTGCTCGATGGTTCTAACCCATGTTATCTATATGGTTACGGTGGCTTCCAGATCAATATCACACCTGGATTTAACCCTGCAGCGATAATGTTTATGGAGCAAGGTGGAGTTCACGTGGTTGTGACTCTTCGCGGTGGTTCGGAGTATGGCGAGCAGTGGCACCAAGATGGTATGTTGGATAAAAAGCAAAATGTATTCGACGACTTTATCGGTGCGGGTGAGTACCTCGTAGCTAATAAATATACATCACCGAAGAAGTTGGCTATTGCAGGCGGATCTAACGGTGGTCTTTTGGTTGGTGCCTGCCAGGTGCAACGTCCCGACCTATTTGCTGTAGCATTGCCCGCAGTGGGCGTGTTGGATATGTTGCGCTACCACAAATTTACTATCGGCTGGGGCTGGGCTGTAGAGTACGGTTCGAGTGACAACGAGGAGCAGTTTGAGTATATATATAAGTATTCGCCACTCCACAACATCAAGGATGGCGTAAACTACCCTGCAACACTTGTGACAACTGGCGACCACGACGACCGTGTGGTTCCTGCTCACTCGTTTAAGTTTGCCGCTCAGATGCAGCATAGCGATGGCGGAAAGAATCCAATCTTGATCCGCATCGACAGCAACGCTGGTCACGGTGCAGGTAAGCCAACGTCGAAGAAGATCGACGAGTTGACCGACACCTACGCATTTATTTTCCAGAATACAGATACAAAATATAAATTTTCAAACTAAAAGATGAGAGTATACAAATTTGGTGGAGCCTCGGTGCGTAATGCTGATGGTGTGCGCAACCTTCACAAAATTATCAGTGACGAGAACGATCTTTTCATCATCGTCTCGGCGATGGGAAAGACAACAAATGCTTTGGAGGCTGTTTTCGCGGGGCTCCAAAAAGGTGATACCGAAGCTTCGATGGCGGAGATAACCGAGCTTCGTGGCTACCACGCTCAGATCATCGACGACCTTTTCCATGCGCCTACAACTATAGAGAGCGTAGAGGCACTTTTCGCCTCACTAGAAGATGTTGCGACCCAAACAATATATAAGAGTGAGGATGCCGAATTGTGGTACGACACGATCGTTGCCTATGGTGAGTTGCTCTCGACCACAATAATCTCGGAATATCTCAACGCCGTTGGGCTTTCGAACACCTGGATCGATATGCGCACCACGTTCCTTACCGAACAGCGCCACAAAGATGCAACTATTGAAATTGATGCATCAACGCCACTACTTAAGGCTAAGGTCGAGGAGAGTCGCGACCGCATATTCGTGGGTCAAGGATTTATCGGTTTTGCTCCCGATGGCACTACCACAACCCTCGGTCGCGAGGGCTCGGACTACTCGGCAGCAGTTGTTGCCCACATCCTCGATGCCGACTCTATGGCGGTGTGGAAAGATGTTGATGGTATTCTCAATGCCGACCCCAAGGCGTTCCCCGATGCAAAGCAGATCAAGGAGCTTAACTACCTCGACACCATCGAGTTAGCGTATAGCGGTGCTCAGATCATCCACCCAAAGACCATCAAGCCACTTCAAAACAAGAATATACCGCTCTACGTGCGCCCGTTTGGCGATAAGCGTAAGCCAGGAACTGTGATTCGCGGTACGTCGGCTCCTGTGCGAGTGCCAATCATCATCCTTAAGAAGGATCAGGTGCTTCTCACGATCCGCTCGCGCGACTTCTCGTTCGCTCTCGAAGAGCGCTTCGCAACAGTCTTTCAAACCCTCGAACGTCTGCGTATCAAGACCAACTTGATCCATAACTCGGCGGTGAATCTGAGCCTTTGTGTCGACAATTCGTGGCATATCGAAGAGGTGAAAGAGATGCTTCACAACGATGGTTTCGACGTGTTGATGAGTCGCGATATGGAGCTACTCACTATCCGTAGCTACACCGAGGAGTTGCTGCAAAAGTATGGTTTCACCCCCAATGTCTTTATTCGTCAGGCAACACAGTCGACAATAAGAATCGTGAGAAAGCGCGAGTAGGGGAGTTGTAAACCTTTGTGGTTTAGAATCCCTGGTTACAACCGTCGGAAGAAAAATAAGATATAACCCAATATGAAGAGTAAAATTAAATTAAAAGATCTCAGTTTCGAGGTTATGATCCCTTCGCAGCAGATCGATGCTGCTGTAGATGTCGTTGCAGCAGCGATCAATCGAGACTATGCCCAGGTGGAAACACCTATTTTCTTGGGTGTGCTCAATGGGTCGTTTATGTTTATGAGCGATTTGATGAAGAAAGTGGAGTTTAATAGCGAACTTTCGTTTGTTAAGTTGGCCTCTTATGAAAGTGTCTCAACTTCGGGTGCTGTGAAGAACTTGATTGGTTTGAATAGCCCCATCGAGGGTCGTCACGTGATCGTGGTCGAAGATATTGTCGATTCGGGCAATAGCATCGAACATCTGGTGCAACTTCTGGCGGCCTATAAGCCCGCGAGCGTGAAGATCTGCACTCTATTCTTCAAGCCCAAAGCTTACACCAAGCAGATTTCAATCGATTATAAAGCGATGGAGATCGGCAACGAATTTATCGTTGGTTACGGGCTCGATTACGACCAATTGGGGCGTAATCTCAAAGATATATATGTAGTTTGTAATGAGTAAAAAAGAAGATACACTTGCGCTGTTGGATGGTGGCACACTTCTGCCACTGGTCGAAGATTTTTACACCATTCAAGGCGAAGGATTTCACACGGGTTGCCCCGCTTACTTTATCCGCCTAGGTGGGTGCGATGTGGGTTGCAGGT
This sequence comes from Rikenellaceae bacterium, assembly GCA_047172505.1. GTDB lineage: Bacteria > Bacteroidota > Bacteroidia > Bacteroidales > Rikenellaceae > Alistipes. The sequence continues at coordinate 111,537 of JBCQWE010000001.1, forward strand.
GGTGTGATGCAAAAAACACTTGGAATCCGAAGCTTTTTCCACCTGTGCCCATCGAGCAGATCGTGGAACGTGCCGTGGGATGTGCCGCACAATCTATCGTGATCACTGGGGGCGAACCTTTGCTCTACCCGCTCGACGCTTTGACAAGCGCACTTAGGTCACGCGAGTTGAAAATTTTCTTAGAGACCTCGGGTTCACAACCCTTCAGTGGTGAATTCGACTGGGTTTGTCTCTCGCCCAAGGCGCAACAACCGCCCCTGGTGGAGGCCTACTCGCGTGCCGATGAGTTGAAGGTGATCATCGAAAAAGAGGAGGATTTGCAGTGGGCCGAGCTCAACGCGAGCCGCGTAGGGGAGGAGTGTATGCTCTTCTTGCAGCCCGAATGGAGCGTCTCCAAAGAGATAATACCACTTTTGGTGGAGTATGCCAAAGCCAACCCACGATGGCATATTTCGATCCAAACACACAAATATATGCATATTCCTTAAGTAAATTTAAGCTATGTTCAAGAATAAAACACCGCGCGAGAAGATAATTTTGGTGGCGACGGCAATCGTGTTGGCGCCAATCCTCTTTGTGATTATCCAAAATTTGAGCCACTCGATCTCTTTGGCGAGTAAGATTAGAGCCTTGGATCGCGAGGCTGCAAGTTACCAATTGCAGATCGAAGTGGATAGTTTGCTTCTGGAAAAGATAAAATTTGACGAGGGGTTGGAACAATATGCTCGCGAAAATTTTTATATGCAGCGCCGCGGCGAACGAGTATTTATAGTAGAATAGGGGGCCCTGTATATTATATATAGGTGTGCGAGGGGTCAGATGCAATAAATTATCGATTTTTGTGAAAAAAAAGTGCCTTACTATTTTTTAATTCGCAAAACTGTTTTATCTTTGCAGTCGATTTCCTCACCAAGTGAGAGAAGTCAAACCAAGTTCTTTGATAAAAGCAAAAAAATAAAAAATAATCCCTGAAAATTTTGGAGATTAAAATTTTATTTCTACCTTTGCAATCCGATAACGGTTATAAATGCCGATGTAGCTCAGTTGGCCAGAGCAGCTGATTTGTAATCAGCTGGTCGGGGGTTCGAAT
>JBCQWE010000002.1:0-98726 GCA_047172505.1 Rikenellaceae bacterium
CTATACATCAGTTGCATAACTAATTCGTAACCTATTGCGCTATGTCCCAACATTCACTTACTGAGGTTTAACGACTTAAACCTTTTTTGTAGATTCGATTTACAAAGTTATAAAAAAGTTGCGATATGTTAAGAATTTTAAGATCTTTTATTACTCTGTTTTTGCTTATTACCATAAATTATGGTTACTCGCAGAGCGTAGGAGTGGTTATGAGTGGTGGTGGAGCCAAGGGTCTCTACCACATTGGAGTGCTCGAAGCCTTAGAAGAGAATGGAATTCCTATCGACTACGTGGCGGGCACATCGATGGGCTCGATCGTGGCGGGGCTCTATGCTGCGGGCTACTCTCCCACCGAGATGCGCGACATTGTCACCTCGGGCGAGATCGAGGGGTGGCTCTCGGGACGTATCGACAATAGTTACGGTGCCTACTACCGCCAATATCGCTCTATCCCCTCGCTCTTTAGTCTTCGGCTCGACACCAAAAGCCTTACGCCGCTCGACGAAGAGTTAACGACAAACTACAACAACGGAGCCGACAAGAGCAGTGCCGCCGAGAAAAATGTGAACAACCTATCGAGCGCAGCCTCGCGAGCTTCGTTATACCTGCCCAGCAGCCTTATTTCGTCGACCCAAGTCGATATGACCCTCTCGCGCCTATTCGCAGCGGCTTCCGAGAGCATCGGTGGCAAGTTCGAGAACCTCATGGTGCCATTTCTGTGCGTAGCGAGCGACATGCGCAACCACCAAGCCGTGGTGCTCACAAGTGGCGACCTCGGTGAATCTATCCGCGCCTCGATGGCTATCCCCATCGCCTTTAAACCCATCAAGCGCGACACTACCCTACTCTTCGACGGTGGCATCTACGACAACTTCCCATGGAAACCACTGCTCGAAGAGCACAACCCCGACTTCATCATTGGTTCGATCTGCACAGCTGGCAACACCGAGCTTACCGAGCAGAGTAGCCTAATCGACCAGATTTTCGCAATAACAACTCAGAAAAGCGACTACACATTACCCGAGGGCAACCCCACAATACAACGCGATGTTCCCGTTGGCATGCTCGATTTTGCCAACGGAAGTTGGATTATCGACCTAGGATACGAAGATACCATGGAACAGATGGCGGATATAAAGAGTAAAATCGTCGAGCGCCGCGATTCGATATACTACGACCAACGTCGCCAAGAATTTCTTGCCAAGGTGAAACCCTTGATCTTTGAGAGTTATCAGATCAACGGCCTCACCGAGGAGCAGAATCTCTACGTCCACGACTTTCTGCACACATCTTCGCGCCGCAACAACGTCCTACAGCGCAAGATGCCCTTCGAGGAGCTTCAAGAAAACCTCTACCAGATACTCTCTAGTGGCGATTTTTCGACCGAATACCCCACAATCAAGTACAACCCACACAGCCAACTCTACAACTTCGACATCGATCTGGCGACAAAGCCCCAATTGAAACTCTCGGTGGGTGGACACCTCACATCAACAGCTTTTAATCAACTTTTCTTATCGATCAACTACCAACAAGTCAAGCGTGTAGCTCAATCCTACTACGCCGACCTCTACTTGGGTACAATGACCACAAGCTCGATTATCGGAGGACGCACCGACTTTTATATCAAATCGCCACTTTTCATCGACTACTACTTCGCCTACTCCAACATCAATCGCACCTACAGCGACTTGGGTAACATCACATCGGTGACCAATAGCGAAAGCGTCAAGACCCGCGACAACCACTTCTCGGTAGGGTCGGGCTTCCCCCTTTCGCGCCGCAACCTACTCACGTTGCGCATGAATATTGGCTGGGACTACTACTACTACGAAACCCCCGACGACCTCGACTCGTCGGAGTTAGATCAGTCGATGCTCTACGACCGCACACGATTCTCGTTTGGTGCCGCGAAGTTGGAACTCCAGCAAAATACACTCGACCACTTGAACTATCCGACAAGTGGTTCGAAGTTAGAAACATCGATTATCGCCGTGATGGGTCACGAGCGCAACTACCAAGACGATTATAGCCGAACAATATCCGAAGAGGCCATTAAACACCGTTGGGTGGGAGCGCGCATAAAGTACGATAAATACTTCACGCCCCCTGGCGACTCGTGGTTCTCGCTAGGTGTGAACTTCGACTTTGTGGCCACAACGCTCCAACAATTTGGTAACCCTACAACATCGATGCTTATGATGCCTGCCTATCAGCCTGTGGCCCATTCGCAGATGATATTTATGCCCGACTATTCGGCATACGCTTACGCGGGCGCGGGAATTATCCCAATTGTAAATATCGCGCCCAACATGCTTCTACGCACAGGTTTCTACGGCATGTATCGCAGCAACTATAGTATCGACGGTATCGACCCCGACATCATTGGTTCTGATAGATTGCACTACGTTAGCGAAGCATCATTGGCCTACAACTCGTCGCTGGGAGCGCTAAGTCTCTCGCTTATAAAATACGATCTTAACGATTGGAACAACCTCTACTTGCTGTTTGGCTTTGGCGTTCCAATCTTCTCACCTAAAGGAACATATTATTAAAAAAATCATGCAATCATTTCATCAATTTATCCCCACACGCCTCTATTTCGGTTGTGGTGAAGTTAAACAATTAGGTAAAATCGCTTTGCCTGGCACTAAGGCGCTAATCGTGATCTCGGCTGGCACATCTATGCGCCGCTTCGGATACTTGGACAAAGTTACCGAGCAGCTCACCTCGCGCGGCGTACAATATGTAGTATTCGACAAAATCCTCCCCAACCCAATCAAGGAACATGTGATGGAGGCCGCAGCTCTGAGTCGCAGCGAAGGATGCGACTTCATCATTGGTCTAGGTGGCGGAAGTTCGATCGATTCAGCTAAATCTATCGCCGTTATGGCTTGTAACGAAGGTGATTATTGGGACTACATCGGAGGTGGCTCGGGCTTGGGCAAGGCTCCTGCGGGTGGCGCGCTTCCTATAGTTGCGATCACCACAACCGCGGGCACTGGCACCGAGATCGACCCTTGGACTGTGATCACGCACAACCAGGAAAAAATTGGCTACGGAAACGATTCTACATTCCCCGTGGTGAGCATTGTCGATCCCGAGTTGATGCTCTCGGTTCCTGCCAAACTCACCGCATACCAAGGTTTCGACAGCTTCTTCCACTCGGCCGAGGGCTACATCGCAACCTGCGCAACACCCATCAGCGAGCTCTACTCGCTCAAAAGCATTGAGTTGCTATACAAATCGCTACCCGCGGCAGTTGCCGATGGAGAGAACAAAGAGGCTCGCTACGACGTGGCACTTGCCAACACACTAGGTGGCATGGTCGAATCGACTTCGAGCTGCACATCGGAGCACTCGTTGGAGCACGCTTTGAGTGCATTCCACCCCGAATTGCCTCACGGTGCGGGACTTATCGCAATATCTATTGCATATTTCAGTCGCTTTATCGAGGCATGCCCCGAACGCCTCTGTGCGATGGCCTCAGCGATGACTGGCGAGAAAACTACCGACCCCAACGACTTTATCGAGGCGCTCGCCAAGATGCAGCAGGAGTGCGGAGTCGACCAAATTGCACTCTCGGAGTGGGGAGTAACCCCCGACGAATTTGTCGAGTTGGCACGCAACGCACGCGCAACGATGGGTGGCCTCTTCACGGTCGACCGCCGCGAACTTAGCCAGACGGATGTCGTTGCAATCTACGAAGAGTCTTACCGATAGAGCCGCGTGGCGATGTATAGTGGTAGATTTATCACCACGCTAAAGAGTCTAACTAGAGTCCTATTACCACTATCAATGGCCTTGTTGTATAACCAAAGCAGCGGGTAGTTGATAGTGGCTTTTTTTGCGCCAAAAAGCTGCTGATCATAGCTTTGAGGCAACTTCTCGCGATAGAGAATCCACTTCTTAATATTGAGCTTCCCCAACATTAGCGAGCGCTGAAAACGCGCTGCATCGGGCAGTGAAGTGGCAAAATCGTAGACAATTTTTTGAGCCTCAATATAGTTTTTGATATGGCGCTCCGCGATATTATTCATATACGATCCCTGATTCTCGACTCTATAATAATATAGGTATTCGCATAGCGTTGATAGTTTGCAAGCGTGGTAAACAAGTTGCGGCAGCAGCGAATAATCTTCGCCAAAGTCGACTTTGGGGGTGAATCGCAGCCCATGTTTTTCGAATAGTGCGCGATCAAACAACATACCTCTCACGTGGTTAGGCACGATGTGGCTCTGCCCCAAGAGTGCCTTTAGGTGCTTGATCTTACTGCCAACCCACCCTGCGGGGGTCGGAGTCCTGCGATCGAGCGCATCGACACTCTCGCACCATGCGTTACAAATATCGGCCTGGGTCTCGATCGAGCGCAACATCAATCTCTCGACAATCTGCTCATCGACCCAATCGTCGGCATCGACAAAGAGAAAGTAGTCGCCCGTAGCAGCATCCAACGCCCTGTTTCGCGCCTGAGCGACACCGCCGTTGAGACCACATTCGATGATTTTTATTTTGGGTGACAGGTGTGCAAACTCACCCGCGACACCTCTTAACACCTCTAAGGTTCGATCCTGCGAGGCGTCATCGACAAAGATAAATTCGCACTGTGCGTAGCTCTGCATAAACAGAGAACGAGCACATTGCTCGATGTACTCCTCGGCACCATACATGGGCACTAAAATCGAAACTATCTTCATCGCACCTACTGAATTAAAAGGTTACACCCACGTATCTCGCTATGCTCCACACGCCCATCCACACTAAACGACCCATCGGCAAAGCTCTGCCCCAAGTCCTGAGTCTCGATAAAGGCACACGAGTAGCGCGAAGCTAGATCTATTATATTTATGGCACCCCTACCCTGCTCTTCGAGGTAGCAGAATGGGTCGTTGATCTCTCGCAAAACAACCTTCATCCAAGGTGGGGCGAAGAAACGGTTATCCCCCTTGGAGTAGGCTTGCGATGTGAGTTCCGCCATTCCATACTCCGAGTGGATCTTCTCCACGCCAAAGCCCTCGCACAAGATCTTGTGAAATTCCGCCTTGGGAAGCTCCTCCCGATGACCCTTCATGCCGCCAGTCTCCATAACAATGGTATTTTGCAACTTCGGGGCGTACCTCTCCACCAAGTCCCACAAAGCGTAGCTCACACCGAGCAGGATCTTGGGGTTGGGATCCGAGGCCATGTCGGCAAGTAGCTTTTCGTGGTCGTGCAGGTAGAAACCACCTCTTGCGGCACGACCGATCAACTTGTCGACCATGTATATAAGCGATGAACCATCGCGTTCGAGATACGAAGGCAGCAGGCCATAGATGCTCCACTTCTCAACTGAACCGTAAAAAAGTTCGAAGGCGTGGGTGAATGCAGCCTCATAAACAGAGAGGTCGGCCATCGGGTGTCGTGAGGGGGTCGAACCTGTGGTGCTGCTCGACGTAAAGATCTTCTCGGCGGGGTGATCGGCGCAGTAAACATCGGTCGATTTAAAGAGTTCGATGGGCATATAGCGCAACGCCGAGAGTGAATCGACACTCGCCACATCGCACCCTATCAACGAAAGATAGCGAGCAAAAGGCGCACACTCCTTAGCCTGGAATTGAAACAATTCCAACGCCTCGCGCTCGAACTCTTCGGGAGTTGTTATATACCAAAAGTCCTCTCTCATAACGCCTATCTCGATGCCGTGTGACCACCTGTCACACCACCAGTATGTTTGGCCCAATCGCCTTTAGCGCGCAAAACTTGCTCGATAACGTCGCGCACACAGCCACAACCGCCCTTATATTCCGAGACGTAGCGCGCCGCATCGATAGCCTCCATCGCTGCATCGGCTGGCGCAACGGGGATTCCCACAAAATTCATGCAATCTAGGTCGGGAATATCGTCACCCATATAGAGCGCATGGGCAGGATTGACACCCGTTTTTGCGCAGAAATCGTTGATCGCCGCAATTTTATCCATGCAGTCGATATAGATATGTTTTATGCCAAGCATCGTCAAGCGATTCATCAAGGTTTGACCGCGACCGCCCGAAATGATGCAGATGTTGTAGCCCTCCTTAATGGCGTAGGCCAAGGCGTAGCCATCCTTAGCATTGTATTTGCGGATAAAATCGCCATCGACAGTTGGGATGATTCCACCATCGGTCAACACGCCGTCGACATCTAATATTATAGCCTCACAAAGTGCTATATCTTCTTTGAAGTTTCCCATATATATTTACTTATATTTTGATAAATCGTTTTCAACTCGGGGCTCAGCATCGCCTCGTGCCGCGCCATTGTCGCTTGGTCGCCACGCACCGCAGGCCCCGTTTGGAGTGGACGAGCCGAGGGGGCATCGATCGCTTTGAAGCAACACTCCTCGATCAGCGGTTTGAGGATCTCGAAGGGCAATCCCGACTCTGCGACAAGCTCCTCACCCGCGATGAACATGGCGTTGACAAAGTTACACGCAAAGACCGCCGAAAGGTGCAACCTGCGGCGCGACTCGCTATCAAGCTCTATCGAGCGGCAGCCCAAAGCCCCTGCCAACCACTCCAACTCGGCAAGTGTCGCGCGATCGGCAGCCTCAACGAAGATCGGAATCGCTGCAAAGTCGACCCTGCGCCCCGCGGTGAATGTCTGCATTGGGTAGAATACCGCGCGTCGCACCCGCTCATCGAGCACTTCGATAGAGCTGCTGCCCGCAGTGTGTGCCACCACAGCACCTGGTGCAAAATCGAGCTGCGAGCTAAGTTGAGCCAACGCCTGATCGCTCACAGCCAAAAGGTATATGTCGGCTGCGGCAAGAGGCCCCTCGAAAGTCGAGTAGGGAACACCCACAAGAGCCGAAAGCTCAGCTCCGCGCTCGGCACGGCGCAGGTAGATCTGTACCAATTCCACCTCTTGGGACTCCACCAATGCTAAGGCTACCGACTCGGCGAGGTTGCCACCTCCGACTATTACAACTCTTTTCATTTGAGAAAAATTACTATATTTCGATCGGCAACTCGCGTGAAAGCCACACGCCTTGCGCCACCCTCTTTTATCTTTAATTGCTGCGTGATCTGGCTCGTGGAATAGGGGAAATCGCGTTTTAGGATCTCGATGCCACACCCCGCCAACTCCTTTTTAAGTTGTTTGGGGCTATACTCCACAATTTTATCTATCTCGAAGCAGCGCCCCATAACATCTTGAGGCACAGAACGCGCAAAGGCAAAACCATTGTTGCTCCACACATCGGCCACGGGACCCAAGGCGTGAGCCACCAGCCGCGATTTTTGCAACGCCACATCGGGTATGATAAGGTATTGATATTGTGCACCATCAAAAGCTGAGGTGCAGAAATCGTGATCTATATCACCCCTAGCGACACTCAACGTGACACGACCAACAGCCCTAGCGACCAACAGGTCACACTCGTGGCTCGACACCAACACCTCCTTGCACTCGTCGCCTAGCGAGACCACCTCGACCCTAGCGGGCGAGAATAACCTAAATGCCTCATCGACATCGAATAGCGGTGAGTTCTTAACCATGAGTCGACCACCCGACACTCTATCTATATCGCTCTGCAGAGCCAAAATATTGGGTGAACACTCATCCAACCGCACCAACTTTTTACCCGATGCACTTCGCCTATCAGGGTCGACATATATCCAGTCGAAGCGTTCGTTGCAGCTCGCCAAGTACTCCTCTGCCGAGGCGCAGACCACTTCGATGTTACTCACCCCCATGCGCCTAAAATTCTCGCGAGTCACCTGCGCCAAGATCTCGTTACGTTCGATGGCAACGACCCTTTTGAAGCGCCGTGAGAAGTGGAGTGCATCGACCCCAAGCCCGCAGGTTAGATCCAACAAACTCTCCCCCTCCAACTCCTTGGTGGCGGCAACCTCTTCGCTCGAAGCCTGCTCGTAGCTCAATGGCACCATGATGGCTCGCGCCGCAAAGTAAGAGGGCAACTTCGAGGCGGCACGTTGCAGATATTTCACCTGCGTGGCAACTATAGCTGGCTCGACAATCTTTTTGTCGAGAGCTATACGCTCGGCGCTGCGTTCTACGTTGGCCTCAATTGCGTTAAGTAACTCAGCGCTACAGAGTTTATCGAAAGTTTCTTGTGTCATCACGGATACAAATATACCTATTTTTATCGAGATTGCCACTACATCGGGCAAACTTTTTAACATCAAAAAAGGTGGTAAGTGGCTATAATTAAAAAGTTTTTCATACTTTTGCACCACATAATTTAATTAAAAACCTATGTCATACAACTTACTAAAAGGCAAAAAAGGTCTTATCTTTGGAGCCCTAAACGAGCAATCAATAGCTTGGAAAGTGGCTCAAAGAGCAGTTGAAGAGGGTGCAGAAATTGTACTTACAAATACAGCCGTGTCGATCCGTATGGGTACTATCAACGACTTGGCTAAAGAGTGCAACGCAATCGTTGTGCCTGCCGATGCAACTAGCATCGAAGATCTTGAGAATCTTATCGATAAGACTATGGAGCACTTCGGAGGCAAATTTGATTTTATCCTCCACTCTATCGGCATGTCGCCAAACGTTCGCAAAGGTCGCACCTACGACGATCTCGACTACGATTACCTATCAAAAACCCTCGATATTTCGGCTGTATCATTCCACAAAGCGATCCAAGTGGCTCGCAAGAAAGATGCAATCAACGATTGGGGTTCGATCGTGGCACTTAGCTACATCGCAGCTCAACGCACCCTCTACGGCTACAACGACATGGCCGATGCAAAGGCTTTGTTGGAGTCTATCGCGCGCAGCTTCGGTTACATCTACGGCCGCGAGAAAAACGTGCGTATCAACACCATTTCTCAATCACCAACCCCAACTACTGCTGGTAGCGGCGTTCTTGGCCTAGGCGATTTGATGGAGTTCTCGGAGAGTATGTCGCCACTAGGCAACGCCTCGGCTGAGGATTGTGCCGACTACGTGATCACACTCTTTTCGGACCTAACTCGCAAAGTGACAATGCAGAACCTATTCCACGACGGCGGTTTCTCGTCGATCGGAATGACTCGTCGCGCGATGAAAACCTACGAAAAGGGACTTCGTTTCGACGACGTACACTCGAACCAATATCCATTTGGCCTGAGCGAGGAGGAGTAGTTTTCGCTAGAAGGTAATGAAAAGTGAGAGACTAAGTAAGTCAGAACTATAATATATTTCGTCATTGCGGACTCGATCCGCAATCTCTAAACTATTTAATTATTGGTAGTTGCGAGATTGCGGATCGAGTCCGCAATGACGTGTATAGGTGAAATATAGACAGATTAGTCTATATCCTATATTATTTAACGCCCCACTATGTAATTTTTTGTCTCAAAATTCCGTTTTTTAAGATAAAACTCAATAATGTGAAAAAAAATATTTACTTTTGTAGATTGAAGTAAAAGCGAGAAAAATAAAAAAACATATAATGAAATCATTTAAATTTTGGAACAACGTCGTGGGTTGGGTGGTATTTGCAATTGCTGCCACCACCTATCTACTCACAATGGAGCCATCGTCGAGCCTTTGGGATTGCGGTGAGTTTATCGCTACCTCCTATAAGTTGGAGGTGGGACACCCCCCTGGAGCACCGCTCTTTATGATCTTGGCTCGTATAGCGACGATCTTTGCACCATCGACCTACTATGTGCCTCACATGGTCAACGGACTCAACTGCTTGGTGAGCGCTTTTACTATTCTATTCCTCTTTTGGACCATTACCCACCTTGCGCGCCGACTCTTCGCCGTGGAGGAGCGCGAATTCTCGGTAACGTCGCAGTGGGCAACAATTGGCGCAGGCGTTATCGGAGCCTTGGCTTACACCTTCACCGATACCTTTTGGTTCTCGGCAGTCGAGGGCGAGGTCTACGCTATGTCGTCGATGTTCACGGCGCTTGTCGTCTGGCTCATGATGCGTTGGGAGGAGGAGGCCGACCAGCCCCACGCCCACCGTTGGATCATCCTTATCGCCTACTTGATGGGTCTTTCGATAGGTATTCACATCCTCAACTTGTTGGCTATCCCCGCGATGGTCTTTATATATTACTTCCGCAAGTACAAAGATGTTAGCCTTAAAGGGGTGTTGCTATCGCTCGGTATCTCGGGCGCTATACTTCTCTTTATCAACGCCTTTGTCATCTCCAGGGCAATTTGGATCGGTGCGATGATCGACCTTTTCTTTGTAAATTCGTTGGGGTTGCCCATCAACAGTGGAATGGTGATATACTCGCTAGCGCTAATCTTCGGCTTGGGCTACGCCTCTTATTGGTCGCACCGCAAAGGTAAGCTACTACTCAACATGGTGCTGCTCTCGCTTACGATGCTCTTTGTGGGTTACTCGTCGTACGCCTCGGTCACTATCCGCGCTTCGGTCGATCCGCCGATGAATAGCAACAACCCTGACAATCCTCACGCGCTGCTTTCGCTACTCAACCGCGACCAATATGGTTCGCGCCCACTACTCTACGGTGCCTACTACTCGGCCCCAGTCGAGGATTACACCACGCGCAAGTTCTACTACTTGAACGAGGATGGCAAATACGCCAAAAACGAGATTATCGATGGTTACACCTACCCCTCGGAATTCATGCACCTCTTCCCCCGCATCTGGAACTACGCCAAAGGCGAAGAGGCGTATAAGAGTTGGGCAGCGTACCGCACATCATCGAAAATAGCTCGCAACTCGAAGGGCGAGCAGGTAACCGATGCCACGGGTCGCCCCGTTTTCACCACCACGCTCGACTTTGGTCGCCCCAAGGAGTACCAAGGCGAGGTCTACATGGAGCCTACATTTGGCGAAAACCTCAACTACTTCTTCAACTATCAGTTCAACTATATGTTCTGGCGCTACTTCTTATGGAATTTTGTGGGTCGCCAAAACGATATTCAAGCATCGAGCGTCACGATCAGCGATGGAAATTGGCTCTCGGGAATCAACTTTATCGACGAGGCTTACCTTGGTCCACAGACCGAATTGCCGCAAGAGATTGCCGACAACAGAGCGCGCAACACCTACTACTTCCTCCCCTTTATCTTGGGGTTGATAGGTCTAATATACCAGCTCAATCGCGACCCGAAGAACTTCTCGATCGTGATGTGGCTCTTCGTGATGATGGGTATTGCACTTGTGGTCTACTTCAACTCGTCGCCCTCGGAACCTCGCGAACGCGACTACGTTTATGCGGGAGCTTTCTACGCCTTCACCATCTGGATCGGTCTGGGGATGTTGGCTCTTCGCGACTTATTGATGTGGCTCACACGGCGCGATAGCAAAGGGGTGGTGATCGCCGCATTTATCATCTCAATGTCGGTGCCAACGATCCTCGCCACCGAAAACTGGGACGACCACGACCGCTCGGGCCGCACGATGGCTCGCGACATTGGTTGGAACTACCTACAATCGACACTACCCAACTCTATTATAATGAATTACGGCGACAACGACACCTTCCCGCTGTGGTTCAACCAAGAGGTCGATGGTGTGCGCACCGACGTTCGTATAATGAATACAAGTTACTTGGGTGGCGAATGGTATATCGACCAAATGAAGCTCAAATCGAACGAGTCGGACCCTGTGCCATTTTCGCTTCCGCGCAAAAAATATGCCTACGTAAATGATTGGGTTCCAGTCTACTCACGCGTGGAGAGCGCATCGATCAAAGAGGTTGTCGACTTTATCCGCAACGACGACCCTCGTTCGCAGATCGAACTTGCCGACGGGTCGAAAACCGACTATATTCCAACCAAGCGGATCGCGATCCCTGTGAACAAGCAGAATGCACTCGACGCAGGCATCGTCAAGGCCGAAGATGCTCACCTTATGGTCGATACGGTCTACGTCAATATCACCAAGAGCAATATCGACAAGATCGAGATGATGATCCTCGACCTACTGGCTAACTTCGATTGGAAGCGCCCGCTCTACTTCACGCAGGTCTACATCCTACAGAATTTGGGGCTTATCGACTACCTCCAATTCGATGGTTACGCCTACCGCCTTGTGCCGATCCTCACCCCCTACACCACCTCGTGGGATGTTGGGCGTGTCGATCCCGACTACGCGGCACCTCTTCTGCTCGACACCTTCCGCTATGGAAACCTGAGCGACGAGAGTGTCTACGTCGACTACTTCTTCCAATACAACATCAACGCCTCGAAGACTCGCGAAGGATTTGCTCGCGTAGCTCGGGAGTATATCTACCGCGGTCAAGATAGCCTGGCACTCGAACTCCTCAACCGAGGTATGGAGGTGCTGCCAACTTCGCAATTGCGATTCACGCCAGCTAACACCATTCCTTTTGTGGAGTGCTACTACTTGGTAGGCGATTTTAATCGTGGCGATGCACTATTCACAAAGTATATTAACAATATTGTTGAACATATCGAATACTACCTTCGTTTCGAAGGCTACCAAGGCGACTTGGTGACTCCTCTGATCGACGATAGGCTCGATGAACTTGGACAGGCGTATCAACTTGCAGCATCGATGAAGCGCAACGAATTGCTTGTGTGGCTCAACGACTACTACCGCTCGTTGGGAGCAACCGACGAAGATCTATATCTACCCGATCAGAGTTTCGAGATCGAATCAACAGAAATTCCAATTTTATAACAATGAAGAGTCCACTAACCCTTTACAACACACTGACTCGTCGCAAAGAGGAGTTCATACCAATAAATCCCAAACATGTAGGAATGTATGTTTGCGGCCCCACAGTTTATGGCGATCCACACTTGGGCCATGCGCGCCCTGCGGTCACCTTCGACCTTATGTTCCGCTACCTGCGCTCGCTCGGCTACAAGGTTCGCTACGTGCGCAACATCACCGACGTTGGCCACTTGGAGCACGATGCCGACCAGGGAGAGGATAAAATAGCAAAGAAAGCTCGACTCGAAGAGCTCGAACCGATGGAGATTGCCCACTACTACACCGAGCGTTACCGTTCGGCAATGGAGCAATTAGGAGTACTTTCGCCCTCGATCGAGCCCCACGCTTCGGGCCACATCATCGAACAGATCGAGATGGTGAAGAGCATCCTCGACAAGGGCTTCGCTTACCAAGCTAACGGATCGATCTACTTCGACGTAGAGAAATATAACAAAGAGTATAACTATGGCAAACTCTCGGGGCGCAACCTTGAGGATATAGTAACAAATACCCGCACGCTCGACGGACAGAGCGACAAGCGCCACTCGGCAGATTTTGCACTCTGGAAAAAGGCCTCGGCAGAACATATCATGCGCTGGCCCTCGCCTTGGAGCGATGGTTTCCCAGGTTGGCACATGGAGTGTTCGGCGATGAGTAAGAAGTACTTGGGCGAGCAGTTCGACATCCACGGCGGTGGCATGGATTTGATGTTCCCACACCACGAGTGCGAAATCGCACAGTCGACTGCTGCGTGTGGTCACGATGCGGCTCGTTATTGGGTGCACAACAATATGATCACCATTAATGGTCAAAAAATGGGTAAGTCTCTAGGCAACTTCATCACCTTGGAGGAGCTATTCACAGGTTCGCACAAGATCTTGGAGCAGCCATATTCTCCTATGACAATCCGCTTCTTCGTGCTTCAGGCGCACTACCGCTCGACTCTCGACTTCTCGAACGAGGCTCTTCAAGCTGCCGAAAAGGGACTCGACCGCCTGATGAAGGGTGTCGAGGCACTATCAAAGATCACCCCATCTTCTTCGTCGAGCTTCGATGTAGCACAAATCGAGGAGCGCTGCGCGGAGGCGATGAACGACGACCTAAATTCACCGATGGTTATCTCGGCTCTTTTCGATGCCGTGCGCTCGATAAATTCTGTTGTCGATGGCAAAATGAGCATTACCGCCGAAGATCTCGAAGCACTCAAAGCGACATTCAACCGCTTCGTCTTCGAGGTGCTTGGGCTCCAAGACAGCAAGGCTGCGGGAGCGGCGCAAGGCAAAGATTACGTCTCGCCACTTGTCGAGATGTTACTCTCGATGCGCACCGAGGCTAAGGCGGAGAAGAATTGGGCTCTATCCGACAAAATCCGCGATGGGTTGGTTGCAGCAGGTATCCGCGTTAAGGATCGCAAGGATGGTTGCGATTGGGAGATCGAATAACGATGGTTAGCGCAGAACAGATAAAAGATATTGGCGAACGTTGCGCCCAATTGGAGCGCTGCTTAAACATTGAGTCTAAGCGCATTGAGCTCCAAAACGAGGAGGAACGCACCCAGGAGCCCAACTTCTGGGACGATGCCGAAGCGGCTCGCAAGCAGCTACAAAAGGTCGCAGGGATCAAAGGTTGGGTCGAAGAGTTCGACCGCGCAGCCAAAGAGGCCGAAGATTTGACCTTGATGGGCGAATTTGTGCGCGAGGGAGTTGCAACGCAAGAGGAGTTCGACGCGCTCTACGCCGATGCTCTCGCCCACGTCGAAGCGCTCGAACTGCGCAACATGTTGAGCCGCGACGAGGATAAACTTGGCGCTATTGTCGACATCAACGCTGGCGCGGGAGGTACCGAAGCACTCGATTGGGTGGCGATGCTCATGCGTATGATTAGCCGTTGGGGCGAAGCTAGTGGCTATAAAGTCAAGGTGTTAGATTATCAAGCGGGCGACGAAGTGGGGGTGAAATCATGCACCTTAGAATTCGAAGGCCCTTGGGCCTATGGTTACCTAAAGAGCGAAAATGGAGTGCACCGCATGGTTCGCCTCTCGCCCTTCAACGCCAACAACAAGCGCCAAACCACCTTCGCTTCGGTCTTTGTGTCGCCTGCCGTCGACGACAACATCGAAGTTGTGATCAACCAAGCAGATATTGAGTGGGACACCTACCGCGCAAGTGGTGCTGGAGGTCAAAATGTAAATAAGGTCGAGACTGCCGTGAGACTCCGCTACAATTCGAAAGACCCGCAAACGGGCGAGGCGATTAGCTTCCTTATCGAGAATATGGAGACCCGCTCGCAACTTATGAACCGCGAAAATGCAATGCGTATCCTCCGCTCGAAGCTCTACCAACGCGAAATAGACAAACGTCGCGCCACGCAGCAGGCCTTGGAGGCGACAAAAAAGAAGATTGAGTGGGGCTCGCAAATTCGCTCCTACGTCTTCGATGATCGCCGAGTGAAGGATCACCGCACAGGGCACCAAACTTCGAATGTCGATGCGGTGATGGATGGTCAGATCGACGATTTAATAAAGGCATATTTAATGGAGTTTGGAGGGGAATAACCCACTAAAATAAAGCGAAATGGAGAGAGAAAAATTAATACTAATTTCCAACGACGACGGCTACTCAGCCAAAGGTATCGCGGCACTCGTAGAGGTCGCGGCACAATTCGGTCGCGTGGTGGTCGTTGCACCACAAACAGCGCAAAGTGGTATGAGTCAAGCAATCACGATGTATTCGCCGCTTTACGCCGAGGTGATTGAAACCTCGCTGCCCGCCGAGATATATGCCTTGAATGGCACCCCTGTCGACTGCATGAAATTTGCGCTCGACCACCTTCTAAAAGATCAAAGCGTCGATTTGGTCCTTTCGGGCATCAATCACGGTTCTAACGCGGCGGTCAATGTCCTCTACTCGGGAACGATGGGGGCGGCTATCGAGGGTAGTTTCTACGCTCCATCGATTGGTTTTTCGCTGCTCGACCACAGCGCCGATGCCGACTTTGAGCCTGCGAAACCCTTTGTTGAGCGTATCATCCGCGCCGTATTGGAAAGGGAGAGCAGTGAGAGTATTTGCCTAAATGTGAACATCCCCGCGCTGCCCGCAGAACAGATCAAAGGGATTCGATGTTGCAGACAGACAAGTGGTTACTGGCGCGAAAAGTTCTTCGAACGCCGCGATCCGCGCGATAAGAAATATTATTGGCTCACAGGTGAATTTGTCAATCACGAGCCCCAGGCGGCCGACACCGACGAGTATGCACTAGCGCATGGCTACGTGGCAGTAGTGCCTATCCAAGTCGATATGACCGACTACGCAGAGTTGGAAAAGATGAAAAAATTGGAACTCTAAAACCGCCACCAGATGTTTATCAAAGTACTACTAATCATTGCGATATGCACGCAGCTCGTAGCTTCGCTCTACGCCATAAAGCTCGTGGGTGCCACCAAATATAGTTCGATATGGTGGCTCTTCATCGTGAGTTTTATGTTGCTTTGCGTGGAACGTGTCTTGCAATTTGTGATGGTTGGCGGCACCGAAATTCCACTTAACATCTTCTGGTGGACAGGTCTTGTGGTCTCGATCGGGCTCTCGATTGGCGTGATGTACGCCCACCGACTATTTAAATATATCGATCGACTCAACCAAATGCGCCAATTTGTATCGAAGAGGATTCTCTCGGCGGTAATTCGTACCGAGGAGAAGGCTCGATCACGATTTTCCAAGGAGCTACACGATGGCCTAGGGCCTCTGCTCTCGACAGCCAAGATGTCGCTTTCGGCACTCGAATCGGAGAATCTTAGTGCAAAGCAGCGCGAGGCGATAATAAAAAATGCAACACATAATATCGACGAGGCGATCGCTTCGCTTCGCGAGATCTCGAACAATCTCTCGCCCCACGTGCTCAACGATTTTGGCCTTGTGAGAGGTTTGCGCAACTTTATAAATAAGAACTCGGCGCTTTGTGGCATCAAACTCACCTTCTTTAGCAATATCGAGTCGCAGCGTTTCGACCGCGACTTGGAGGTTACTATCTACCGCACGGTGTGCGAACTTTTCAACAATTCGCTCAAACATGCTCAATGTTCGAAAATTAGCCTCTCGATGCAGAAGGTACACAATACAATCTATGTAAACTATAGCGATAACGGCAAAGGGTTTAGCATCCGCCCCGTAGAGGATCGCGGCATGGGGCTTTCGAATATTACATCGCGCATAAATTCCGTTAGTGGCAAGATCACATTCGAGAGCGAATTGGGGCAGGGCATGAGCGCCGACATTACAATCCCTATTACTCAAACAAAGTAGACGATTTATAAAATATAAATTTGATAAGTAATGAAGATAATTTTAGTTGACGACCACTCGCTATTCCGTCGCGGATTGCGCAGCTTACTCGAATGTCAAGAGAACTACAAAGTTGTAGCCGAGGCATCGAGTGGCGAAGAGTTTCTCGAACTACTCGACTCTACATCTGCCGATGTGGTATTTATGGACATCTCGATGGAGGGCATCTCGGGCGATGTGGCTACACGTCGCGCCTTGGCAACACATCCCGACCTTAAAATTATCACTCTTTCGATGTTTGGCGACGAGAACTACTATCGGCTTATGGTCGAGGCAGGCGCCAAGGGCTTTCTGCTCAAAGATAGCGACATCCGCGAGGTGGTCGAAGCAATAGAGAGCGTTGCGGCGGGAGGAGACTACTTCAGCGAACAGATATTCACATCGCTTACCGACAATATGCACAGCAGCGAGGTGGGTGCTGCGGATAACGACATCCTTTCGGGGCGCGAAACCGAGATCTTGATTGCTGTGTGTCAAGGGCTTTCGAATCACGAAATTGCCGACAACCTATTTATTTCTAAAAGAACTGTCGACAAACACCGAGCAAATATCATGGAAAAGACTGGTTGCAAAAACACCGCGAACCTTGTGGTCTACGCCGTGAAACACGGACTAGTAGATTTCTAATCAGCAAATTCTCAGCAATTCTCAGCAATTCTCAGCAATTCTCAGCAAAATAAAAAAGATATACCCCAACTTGGCACAGTGTTTGCACTTATCTAAATCAGCTGGCGAGCTTAATACTCACAGCTAAGTTTCTTCATTTATTTAAGTTTGGGTTAGTAGTATGAGGAGTCTATCTCCTCAGAGGGCAGGAGGCAATCGCGAGATTCCCTCCTGTTTTTCTTGTCAATCTAATGCAAAAATATTACCTTTGCTGTGAGCAAACATTTAATAATTATGAAAAGAATAATCACATCGCCTTTGGCACCCAAAGCCGTGGGTCCATACTCTCAAGCTGTCGAGGCCAACGGCACTCTCTACGTTTCGGGTCAGATCCCCGTAAAAGGTGCAGATGGTTCTGTGGCGGAAGGCATCGAGGCGCAAACCGCACAATCACTCAACAACCTCAAAGCAATCCTCGAAGAGGGCGGATACTCGCTCGCCGACGTTGTAAAGACTACAGTTCTCCTCGATTCGATGGACAATTTCGCCGCAATGAATGGGGTCTACTCGACTTTCTTTACTGCGCAGATGCCCGCGCGTGTCTGCTACCAGGTCTCGAAACTGCCTCTTGGCGTTCTGGTCGAGATCGATGCAATCGCCGCGAAATAACCTGCCCCACCCAAAGATGACAAGCAAAACCTTGGCATTTAAAATTTGGCGCAATTGATGCTAGAAAAAAATATTTAGAAAATATTATATTTTTTTACTGTTATTTTTTTCACATTAAAATATTTTTCTTATCTTTGCACCGTCTAACAAGTTACATTATAACGAATAATGTGTTTGCAAGACGAAAAAAGAAACAATTTTATTAACAATACATTTTATATTAAAAACTATGGCTACAATTGATTTGAGCAAGTATGGTATCTTAGGTGTTACCGAGATCGTACACAATCCATCTTACGATCAGCTTTTCGCTGAGGAGACAAAACCTGAATTGGTTGGTTTCGAGAAGGGTCAAGTAACAGAAATGGGTGCTGTAAACGTAATGACAGGTGTTTACACAGGTCGTTCACCTAAAGACAAGTTCTTTGTAATGGACCAGACCACTAAAGATACAATCTGGTGGACTTCTGACGAGTACAAGAACGACAACAAACCAGTTTCTACTGAGTCTTGGAACGTAATGAAGAAATTGGCAACTGACGAGCTTTCTGGCAAACGTCTTTTCGTAGTTGATACTTTCTGTGGTGCTAACGAGAACTCTCGCATCAAGATCCGTTTCATCGTTGAGGTTGCTTGGCAAGCTCACTTCGTAACAAACATGTTCATCCGCCCAACAGCTGAGGAACTTGCTGCTTACGGCGAGCCTGATTTCGTTGTTCTTAACGCTTCTAAAGCTAAGGTTGAGAACTACAAAGAGCTTGGCATCAACTCTGAGACTGCAACAGTATTTAACCTTACTGAGAAAATGCAAGTTATCCTTAACACTTGGTATGGTGGTGAGATGAAGAAAGGTATGTTCTCTTACATGAACTACCTACTTCCACTTCAAGGTATGGCTTCTATGCACTGTTCTGCAAACACTAACGAGGCTGGCGAGACTGCTATCTTCTTCGGTCTTTCAGGTACAGGTAAAACAACTCTTTCAACAGATCCAAAACGTCAACTTATCGGTGACGATGAGCACGGTTGGGACGACGAGGGCGTATTCAACTACGAGGGTGGTTGCTACGCAAAAACTATTCACCTTTGCCCAGAGAACGAGCCAGACATCTGGATAGCTATCAAGCGCGACGCACTTTTGGAGAACGTTACTGTTGCCGAAGATGGCAAGATCGACTTCAACGATGGTTCGGTAACTGAGAACACTCGTGTTTCTTACCCAATCTACCACATCGACAACATCGTGAAGCCAGTATCTAAGGCTCCAGCTGCTAAGAAAGTTATCTTCCTTTCTGCTGACGCTTTCGGTGTATTGCCTCCAGTTTCTATCCTTACTCCAGAGCAAACTCAATACTACTTCCTTTCAGGATTTACTGCTAAATTGGCTGGTACAGAGCGTGGTATCACTGAGCCAACTCCTACTTTCTCTGCATGTTTCGGTGCTGCATTCCTTTCGCTTCACCCAACTAAGTACGGCGAGGAGCTAGTTAAGAAGATGAAGGCTTCTGGTGCAACTGCATACCTAGTTAACACTGGTTGGAACGGTTCTGGCAAGCGTATCTCTATCAAGGATACTCGCGGTATCATCGACGCAATCCTCGATGGTTCTATCGACAAAGCTCCAACAAAGCAACTTCCACTCTTCGACTTCACTATCCCAACTGAGCTTCCAGGTGTAGCAACTGAGATCCTAGATCCACGCGACACTTACGCAGCAGCTTCTGAGTGGGATGTTAAGGCTGAGGACCTTGCAGGTCGTTTCATCAAGAACTTCGCTAAGTTCACTGGTAACGACACAGGTAAGGCTCTAGTTGCAGCTGGTCCAAAATTGTAATCTATCACAATAGATACACTCTAAATTGGATTAATTCTAATCCATCGCCAAGAGCTCAATCCCGCAAGGGGTTGGGCTCTTTTTTTCATTAAATTGCTTTTTAGCTCGCATTTTCCCTCTGCGGCGGCAGATAAAGTTTGAATTAAGGTATAAAATTACTATTTTTGTAAAATATGTATTGTGCGTGATACAACTTAAAACAAATTGTAATAATTATGATAGAATATAAAGTGGGGGCTTACGTCCCGTCGGACTCAATGAGTGATTTAATTTGCGATAACTACCCTATGCTACTTGTAATGAGCAGGTTTGGCATCGAGCTAGGTTTTGGCGAAGATTCGATCGGCGAGGCTTGCTCGAAAAATGGTGTCGATGTTACAACTTTTCTTGCGGTGGTGAACACTCTCATTGCGGGCAACAAGGCTAGAAAGGCTATCGACTACAAAGCTATTTCGCTAAGTTCACTTGTGGAGTACCTCCACAATTCGCACTCCTATTTCTTGGAGTACCGACTCCCACTCATCCGCCAAGAGTTGGTCGAGGCGCTCAGCCCTAGTGGCGACGTGGCGGTGGTGGTTCTCAGCTATTACGACCAATATGTTGACGAGGTTCGCGACCACATGATGCGCGAGGAGAACGAGTTGTTCCCCTACATCAATGCGATAATCGCGGAGTCGAGCCAGGTGAAGTATAGCATCGACGACTACAGTAAGAATCACGACAAGGTCGAGAGTAAGCTCTCCGAGTTGAAAAACATCATGCTCAAATACTTCTCTGCCAAGACCACCAACGAGCTCAACAATGTGCTCTACGACATCTTCTCGTGCGAACGCGACCTAGCATCGCACAACAGCATCGAAGATTTTCTGCTAGTCCCCGCAATCAAAGCTCGCGAAGAGCAAAATAGCTAGTATCATGGCAAAACGAATACACATAGTTATCGCAGATCCCTCGACTATAATTCGCTCGGGGATCACATCGATACTGCAACAGATCGATGGGATCAATATCGACATTGCCGAAATCAGCGAGGTCTCAACCCTCCAATCACCTCAAACGTATAGACAGGTCCCCGACATGTTGATCGTCAACCCTGCCCATTTAGGGATATTTTCGGTTCAACAGCTCAAAGAGGGTGCGGGCAATCAAGAGCTTAAATTAGTAGCCCTTCAAAGCTCGTTCACCGAGAGCACCACACTGCAAAACTACGAGGTTGTTATCTCGATCTTCGATAGCACGGAGACCATAAAAGAGAAAATTTCGAGGGTCGTTGATAGCGACTCCGAGTCGATCGACGACAAAAAAGAGTTGAGCGTGCGCGAAAAAGAGATCGTCGTATGCGTTGTTAAGGGATTAACGAACAAGCAGATAGCCGACCAATTGTGTCTTTCAACACACACGGTCATCGCCCACCGCCGCAACATAGCTAGCAAGTTACAGATCCACAGCCCCGCGGGTCTGACGATCTACGCCATTGTCAACAAGCTTGTCGATTTGGCCGACATAAAAAATAGTATCTCGCAAAACAAAGAAGAAGAGATTTAAAACCAACCCTATATTTACACACAAATGAAAAAATTCCTACTTTTATGCGTTGCTCTCGCAGCAACAACTCTCACCTGGGCGCAAAACCAACCCATCACCGAGAGCAACTACGAACTTCCTGCTCGTTTCACCCCCGACAAAATGAGCCAGATGATATACTCGACCTCTGTGTCGCCAAAATTTTTAAAGAGTGGCAAGGAGTTCTGGTACACGTATAAAACTGCCGAGGGCACTTCGTGGTATATCGTCGACATGGCGAAGCGCACCAACACGCCCCTTTTCGACAACGCCCAGATGGCGGCCCAAATCACACAGATCGTTAAAGATCCTTGCGAGGCGAAACATCTTCCTCTCCAGAATATCACATTCTCCCCTGCGGGCGACAAGTTTATCTTCGAGGTAGTCTCGTCGCAAGATATGACCCAGGAGCAGCAAGAGGCTTGGGAGGAGTATCGCCAAAAAACAGAGGGCGAAAAAGAGAAAGGCAAAGAGGATGAAAAGGGCAAAGGCAAGGCCAAGAAACATATATTCTATTTGGAATACGACCGCGCCTCGGGCAAGGTCTCCGAACTCGAAGGCTACCAAAAACCATACCGAAACCCTCGCTGGGCTTCGGTTTCGCCCGATGGCAAAACTATCATCTTCTCGCGCAACTTCGACCTTTATTGGATGGACGAGGAGAACTTCGCCAAGGCTATCAAAAACGAGAAAGATTCGACAATTATTGAGCACCAAATAACCCACGATGGCTCGCGCGACTTCGCGTGGGGCGGAGCAGGATACTCTTTTGCCAGCGACGACAAAGAGGAGGAGGCCAGCTTCCGCAAAGGGGCACAAGTAGTATGGTCGCCCGATTCGAAACACTTCATCATCGAACGCACCGACAAGAGCGAACTCAAAGAGTTGTGGGTGATCAACAACACCGCAAAACCACGCCCTGTGCTCGAAACATACAAGTACGAAATGCCTGGCGAGGAAAACGATTCAGAGAGTTATATCTACCTCTTCGACACCGCCACAAAGGAGTATAAAGAGGTCAATGTCAGTGCGTTTAAGAACCAACGCATCGAGGTTTATTGCGAAAAACGACTCCTTTGCGACATGAGCGACATCAACCCCGCTACACTCCCTTGGATGGGCGCAAGCAACGATGTTTTCTTTATGCAACGCACCAGTCGCGACCACCACCGCATCGACATCTGCAAGGTCGACATCACCGCTGCCGAGCCACGCGCAGAGGCAATTGTCGAGGAGAGGATGAACACCTCGATCGAGACTCGCGCCTTCGAAGTGGTAAATTCTGGCAACAACATCATCACATGGTCGCAACGCACAGGTTGGGCGCACCTCTACCTCTATGACCTTGATGGCAACTTAGTTAACCCAATCACATCAGGCGAAATTCACTGCGAAAAGATTCTAAATATCGACCACGTGGCAAAGAAGATCTACTTCGTGGGTTACGGCGTGAATCAAGGCGAAGACCCCAATTACGCACACCTCTGCTCGGTGGGCTTCGATGGCAGTGGGCTGAAATGCCTCACCCAAGTCGATTTCGATCACAACATCACCATGAGCGACGATGCTAAATACTTCGTCGACAACTACTCGCGCGTCGACACTACTCCCGTAACAGAGCTAAAGAGCAACCTGGGCACAGTTGTCGCTCAGCTGCAAACGGCCGATCTTTCGAGCCTCTTTGCTTCGGGATACAAGTTCCCCGAGAGATTCACCGTGAAAGCTGCCGACGGCATCACCGACCTATATGGTGTGATGTACAAGCCCTTCGACTTCGACCCTAATAAGCTCTACCCCATCATCGAGTATGTCTACCCTGGCCCCCAAACCGAAGCTGTAAATAGCTCATTTTCGACTAGCTTCTATCGCCTCGAACGCCTCGCGCAATTTGGATTTATCGTCATCTCGGTCGGCAACCGTGGTGGCTACCCCAACCGCTCATTGTGGTACCATAACTATGGTTATGGCAACCTTCGCGACTACGGCCTCGACGACAAAGTGGTAGCTGTCAACCAATTAGCAAACCGCCACAACTTCATAGATCGCACAAAGGTGGGTATCACAGGTCACTCGGGAGGTGGCTTTATGAGTACCGCGGCGATCCTCAAATTCCCCGACTTCTTCAAAGTAGCTGTTTCGTGCGCAGGAAACCACGAAAACAACATCTACAACAGTTGGTGGAGCGAGAAGCACCACGGCGTAAAAGAGGTTGAGGATGAAGATGGCAAGATCACGTTCGACTACGCGATAGACCAAAATTCATCGATCGCCAAAGATCTTAAAGGCAAGCTTTTGTTGGTACATGGCGACATCGACGACAATGTGCACCCCGCAGGAACAATGACTGTGGCTCAGGCACTTATCAAGGCTGGCAAGCGCTTCGACATGATGATCCTACCTGGTCAGCGCCACGGCTTTGGCGACATGACCGAGTACTATTTCTGGCTTATGGGCGACTACTTCTCGGAGCACCTGATCGGCGATTCCGAGAAAACAACCGACATCCCACAGCTAAGCGGTTACACAAAGTAGATAAACAGATGAAAATCGAGAGAGCCTCACTTGGTGACATGGAGGCCATAATGACGATATATCGAGGTGCCGTCGAGTTCATGAAGAGGACGAATAATCCGAATCAGTGGATCGACGGCTACCCCTCGCGCGAACTTCTAGAGCGTGACATTACACTTGGTCAGCTCTTTGTGTGCCGAGCCGACGAGCGAATAGTTGCGGTATTCTGCCACATCATTGGCGATGATGCCACCTACGCCCAGATCGATGGGCAGTGGCTCAACGATGAGCCCTACGGCACTGTGCATAGGATTGCGAGCAGTGGCGAGGTGAGTCGCATTGCCGACTTTTGCTTGGAGTGGTGCTTCGTGCAACACCCCAACCAAAGGATTGACACACACGCAGATAACACAGTTATGCAGCGCGTGATTTTGCGAAATGGATACAAAGAGTGCGGCACGATAATCTGCTCGAATGGCACACCACGAGTTGCCTATCAGAGGGTGTAGTAGAGGAGGCAGAAGGTCTCAGAAAAGTCCCAGAAAAGTCCCAGAAAAGTCCCAGAAAGGTCTCAGAAAAGTCCCAGAAAAGTCTCAGTAAAACCCCAATACACACCTACCACTCCAAAAAGATCCCGCGGCGGCGACGTTCGTCGAGCATGCGGTCGAGTCGCTGCCTACGGTCGCGGGCAATGTAGCGCCTAGCAAAGATGTTGGGGATGGCCACACCCACAGCAATCACAAGGATTATCAGCGCGGCATTCACGCCATTTGTCAAGGTCCAGACAATATCCACCGAACCGCTACTCACGCTAACTAGCCCCGACACAAATCGATAAAGTAACACTCCTGGAATCATCGGAATCACCGAGGGAATGGTCAAAACGTGGATCGGAACGTGGAACCAGTGTACCGCTTTAATCGCAATAAGACTCACAAGCATACTTCCGAGGAATGAACCAATAACGGGTCCGCAACCCAGGTCGAAGTTGATGAAGTTACGCGTGCAGACAGCGATAACGCCACCTATGGCCACCGCCCACAAGGTTTTGTAGGGGATGTTGAAGATCATCGAGAAGCCAATTGCGGCAATAGCTGCGGCCACGGCCGAGACGATATATCCATCGTATGGCACCATGCTCAACATGCTGAATTTCTGATCTATAGTTCCATCGACAAGACCCGAGACTCCCAGTGCCATAGTGATTCCGAAGGTCATCGAACCAATGATCATCATGCAGTTCGATGCGCGGGTCATACCCACCAGCAAGAAGTTGTCGATCATATCGTCGACAAAGTTGATAAGTGGCACACCTGGCACCAAGAAGAGCGCGCAGGCCAAAAGTGGGTGGTGAGGGGTTTGCGATAGGCCCGTGAGTGACGAGAGGTAAGCCAAGCAGGTAGCAACCAAGGCTGCAATTGCGATACTCATATAGTGGTTGATCCCAAATTCGAAGCAACGCGCGCGGGTGCGGAATCCAGCGAAGGCAGCGATCGAAGCAAAGAGAAATGCGATCCAGTCGCATCCGAAGAGTTTACAGAATCCACCGCAGGCAAATCCCGCTGCGACAGCTACAAGGTAGGGGCGATAGTTACGAGGGTGCGAGGCGATAGCCTCCAACTCCTCTTCGAAACGATCGATCGAGTAATCTTGCTCGATTGCGCGCCACGAAAGTTTACTGATCTCGGTGATTGTCGTCATGTTAACACCGTGGTGCTCACACTTTTGGAACTTCGAGAACGAGTGGCGCTCGTCGCTCACATTGACAATGAGCATCGTCCAACGAATATCGACGTGGAGTTTATCTTCGGGAATACCCAAAAATGCCGCCACTCGCTTCATATTGCGGTCAACGCGGTTGGTGTCGGCGGCGCTCTCGATCAGAAGCTTGCCTACACGCAGTAGAAGGTATAATTTTCGTTGAAGTTGCAGAGTATCATTGCTCTGTTTGTAATTTTCCATGATTGCAATCTCTTTTGTGCGCCACAAAATTACACAGATTTATCGATACCGCAAGTGTTTTTTAAATTTTTTTATTAGTTAAACTTAGGAACTGAGACTTACTGAACGTAAGCGAAAAGCCCAAAGCGTAACGAAAAAAGGTCGAAGTCAGAAAGGAAAAATTAATTCCCAGCCGACTCCGACCTAAAAATTATAGCGTAAACGAAGCCCCCAACGTTGCCCACACCTCGGGCATCAAGAGACCTCCGTAATCGAAATATTGGGTCGAGGTGATATTGGTCGCATCGGCATAGATGCGCACCCGACCCTTCTCCCAACTCACGCGAGCATCGAGCAAAAAGTATGGCTCGTAGGCTACAACATCGCCATCCGACGAGGTGTAATTACCATAACGATCATACAAAGAGCCTGTTACAACTGCCAAAATATTCTTGTGCGGTTTAAGCGTAAGAGAGACTACAGCCTTGTTGTGCATGTAGTTTTGCGCGTACAGCGAGATCATATCGCCCGAATCCTTATCTTGGGTGATGTAGCCGTAGCTTAGGCTAACTTGATCGACAAAACATTTGGGAGCCCATACGCCGCCCCACTCCACACCAAAGGTGCTAAGCTCAGTAATTTGGCGCGAGTAGTAGGTGTCGGGATCCTCTTCACGCTCCTCAGCTGTTTGTGCCCAGTCGATGATGTTGCGACCTTGGCGGAGGTAGGCCTGCGCCGAGGTCGAGAACTCACCCCACGTGTAACCGCTTGACAATCTATATGTTGTTGCACTTTCTGGTAGCAAATCTTTGTCCGCCACACGGTTTGCCGACGAGTAGTAGAGGTCGGTGAATGTCGGAAGGCGCATCGACTCGTTGACCCCTGCCTCGACCATAAATCCTTGCGCAGGGGTGTAGCGTGCCGAAAGGCTCCAGATAGGAGAGGTGCCATAGGGCGACGATGCCACACCCGCCGAAGCCGAGGCCGAAAGCTTGCTCCACGTTTTTGTGTGGCGCAGGTAGAAATTGGCGATACTACGCTCATCGGCATGGGTGTAAACACCATTAGCTTCGGCTACCTCCTCGCCCATATTGGTGCTCCAAATATGGTTATAGGTGTAATCCGCACCTAAGGTTGTGACACCCGCCTCCTGCCACTTATAGTCGGCATAAAGCTCGGCTGTCACGTTGTCGGTGTTGTGGAGATTGTTGCCCGAGGGCGAGCCTTTTATCCACTGATAGTCGTCGAAATTCTTGCGATAACTCACACTGCTATTGAGCCTTACGCTCTCGCCGATGCCCTTTACCCATCGCAGTGAACCAAGGTAAGTTTCGGTGATCTCATACTGATCGGGATTGCTCAAAGAGTAGAAGCCATTCGATCCGAAAGATCGAGTTTGGTAACCCGTCTGAGCATCGAAGAAGCCCGCAGCTTTTGAGTCGTAAGTTGCCCTAAGGTAGCCATTTACGTTGTCGAAATCGGTATTGTAGGCGTAGCCATCCGAGTGGCGATACGACCCCACGGCGTAGAGCGTCAGCCGCTCGGTGGAGATAGCGCCCGACAGATTGGCATAGCCGTAGCCATATTGCCCACCAGCTAACTCCACCCGTCCATAGTTGGGTTTGAGGGGTGCCGTGCGGAAATTTATTGCCCCCGCATAGGCTCCCACGCCCGAGATGCCATCCACCAGGTCGATACCTGCAACCGACTCAATGTCGATTGGCAAAGAATGTGTTTGGTGCCCCGTGCGGGCATCTGTGAAGTTGATGCCATTGAGCAGCACCATAGTTTGGTCGAACGACCCTCCTCGAATCGAAATGTCGGTCTGAATCCCCTTGCCTCCGCGCTCACGAACATCGATAGCGGGCGAGAGGCGAAGCGCCGACTCCAAGGTTTGGAGAGGGGCAGCGGCCTGAGTCGCTCTGCTAAAGAGTTGCGTTTGAGACATTGCACTACGTGTTGGGCTCTCCTTTTCGAGAGTGACCCCCACATCGTCGATGTCGATCACCTTGAAAAGTTGCAGCGAATCAACATCTGTGCAGTTTGCCTGAGCAGAAGCAAGCGAGATGATAGACATTCCAACTCCCAAGACTCCAATTCGAACCTGCCTGTGCATCGAAGCGAAAGCTGAATAACCAGCTCTACTCCAACGCTTAAAGCAAGCAACTGGACTCTGTGAATGAATTCTTTTCATCATTACTTGTTTTTTTGGTTAATATAAAAATAGAGCCCTGGTGACTCCAGAGCCGTGGCAAAGGTAATAAAAGATCGTTAACTTGCAACTTTTTTTTGCGCATTTGGGCTCGTGGGAGTTGCAGAAGTCTCAGAGATTCTCAGAAATTCTCAGTTCACTAATATTTAGAAATAAAAAAAAGACCAACAATTTCTTGTTAGTCTTTGATTCTCTCCGTTAAGAGAAGTGGCTTCGCTGGGGTTCGAACCCAGGACCCCAACATTAAAAGTGTTGTGCTCTACCAGCTGAGCTACGAAACCATCCTGTACCAAGGTGCGATATTGTTCACAAATTGTGATCTTCTCCTGTTTTGGTGGTGCAAATGTAGGCGTTTTTTTTGGAATACCAAAATATTTCGGTAAATTTGTCAGAAATATTTATTGAAACAAAACCATTTTAAAGTTATTAATATGTGTAAAGCCCTGATTATCGGCGCGGGAGGTGTCGGAACTGTAGTAGCACAAAAAGTTGCTGCTAATCCAATTTTTACAGAGGTTATGTTGGCGAGTCGCACAAAGTCGAAATGTGATGCAATTGCTGCTTCGATTGGTGGTGGCCGTGTTGTCACAGCTGAGGTCGATGCCGACTGTGTGCCTGCACTCTGCGAACTCTTCAACGAGTTTAAGCCAGATATTGTAATCAATGTTGCACTCCCATACCAGGACCTTACTATCATGGATGCCTGTCTGGAGTGTGGTTGCAACTACCTCGACACGGCAAACTATGAGCCTAAAGATGAGGCAAAATTTGAATATTCGTGGCAGTGGGCCTACCAAGACCGCTTCAAGGAGAAGGGCCTTACGGCGATCCTTGGGTGCGGTTTCGACCCTGGCGTAACGGCAATCTTTACAGCCTACGCTGCAAAACACCACTTCGACGAGATCCACTACCTCGACATCGTCGACTGCAACGCGGGTAACCACGGTATGGCCTTCGCGACCAACTTCAACCCCGAGATCAATATCCGCGAGGTTACTCAAAAAGGTCGCTACTTCGAGAATGGCAAGTGGGTTACAACCGAGCCACACGAGATTCACAAGCCACTCAACTACCCCGAGATTGGCGAGCGTGAATCGTACCTTATCTACCACGAGGAGCTAGAATCGCTGGTGAAGAACTTCCCAACGCTCAAACGCGCTCGTTTCTGGATGACATTTGGTCAAGAGTACCTTACTCACCTGCGCGTAATTCAAAACATCGGAATGGCACGTATCGACCCAATCATGTATAACGGAGTGGAGATTGTCCCAATTCAGTTCCTCAAGGCGGTTCTTCCCGACCCTAAATCGTTGGGTTCTAACTACCACGGTCAAACATCTATCGGATGTCGAATAAAGGGAGTGAAGGATGGCAAAGAGCAGACCTATTATATATATAATAACTGCGACCACGAGGCAGCATTCACCGAGACTGGAACCCAAGCGGTGAGCTACACCACAGGTGTACCAGCAGCTTTAGGTGCAACGATGTTTGCAAAAGGATTGTGGAAAGGCGCTGGCGTATATAACGTCGAGGAGTTCAACCCCGATCCATTCCTCGCCGAACTTGGCGAACAAGGCTTGCCTTGGGTCGAAGTTTTCGGCGGCGACTTGGAGTTGTAGGTTGTAACTGGGAATTTCTATTGCTTGATATTGGGCTTAAAACTAAAAGTTTTAAGCCCAATATTGCATAAAATATGTACCCGCCGCTGGCGTTTTTTCTCATAAGTTTGCACTTTAAGTGAAAAATAGCTATATTTGCGGAGCCTATACAAAGCAAAATTATAATTAAATATATTCATTATGAAAAAACTGTACTTTTTAGTCAGTAGGTTCACGTTGGCAGCAATCATCTATGGTGGTCTGTTGTCGAGCTCTACATCGTGCGTTAACAGCGAATACGATATGGACAAGGAATTAGACCTTGAGATGAACCTGCTAGGAACAATCACACTGCCAGTGGGTAGCACATCTGAAATCACCCTTGGTGATATGCTCGACCCCGACGAGATCGAAGAACTAGAGAAGTTGGAGAATGGCGACTACACGATTAGCATGGGTGACAAAATCGAAGTTGAGATCGACGATATAGTAGGTGAAGATGGAGTCTCTATCGCGGCTATCAGCAACGACCCCGAGACCATTTCGACCTCTTTCGATAGCCCCGACTTCCCATCGTTTGGCCTCGACATAGACGATCAAACCATTGATGTAGCCCCAGGAATCTCATCTGTGGAGATGGGCGAAGGTTACAACGAGGCGATCGAGATGGATGTTGCTATCGAGCTCAGCTCGATTCCAAGCTATGCTGGTTACGAAATCACAAATGAAACACTTCATCTGACAATTACTGAAAACCCAAAGAGCATCAACCTCGACTTTGGTGGCGACATCTCGTGTCCTACCGAGGTGAGCAAGGTGCTTAACATCGACCTTGAGGGTTCGACTGTCGAATTTTCGTTCGACGTGTCGGCGATAGCCGATCGCTTCGGCGACGATTTTACAATCACTTTGCCATACGCCAAAATCACCTTCCCCGATGGTTTCTTGCTCAATGGCACGCAGAGCAACGCTGTAGAACTTACAAATTGCGACAATAGCAAAGATATATCGAAGATCAAATTTAGCGTAACCATCGACGAGTACACCGAAGAACTAGCCAACAACAGCGGCTCTTTGGAGGCTATCACTGGCCTTATCTCGTGTGAGATTGCCGAGAAGATCACCATATCGGGTACCACAGCCGAAAGCACAGGGTCGAGCAGCGACTTGGAGCTATCGGTCGACACCACAATCGAAGTTAGCGACATGACGCTTCTAGTCGACAAAATCGAGGTAGATGTCGACACATCCGACGACGAGGGTTCTGACTCGCTAGGTAGTGCCGTTACAATCGACAAGCTCGACAAGTTGATCAAGAGCGTAACTTCGATCACACTTAATGAGAGTGCTAATATCGTTAAATTCTCAATCTCGTCGATCGCGATTCCTAATGGATTAACCGCTTCGGGCGACGATATTCTTATTAAGTTCCCAGCCAATAAGTTCAATATCGACATCATGGGTGACAGCGATATTCTCTACAACGACACCGACGCCGACAATAAGACTTACGACCTACACATCCCTCTTACGTCGATTGTCGGAGGTTCGGGCTTCGACAAAACTATCGAGATCGACCAGATCATCCTTAGCGACTGTCCAATTCAGGAGGACGAAGATGACGATGAGTACAACTATATGGTTTTCGACCCTGCAATTACAATGACAAGTTCGAAGTTGATCCTCACGGGCGCTCAGAGCGGAATGACCCTTAGCAACTTCAACGACTTCGTTAGCGCGAAGGCGGGAAGCGCGTACGAGGTTCAAGAGATCACAATTAAGGTGGGCGACGACAAGTTAGAGGCTTCGACTGCCGATATTGAGATCGACGACTACATCGCCGAGATCGATCCGTCGAGCAACGAGATCAACGAGGAGGTCGAGATCCCTACCGAGATCACTCGTATCGACCGCATGACATTCACCGACGATGTTTATATCAACATCTCGATCGATGTAGCACTTGCAGGTACCGATGCCGACCTCTCGTTCCACAACTACACTATCGAGTTCCCTAAATTCTTGCAATTTGCTTCGGATGTAGATGTCGACGAAGATAATGTCATGGTGCTCAACGACACCTTTGAGCAGACCGCAACTGGCCGCTCGTATACTACTAAGTTCCAAGTGGTGGCGATCGACTTTACCGACAAGCAGTACGACGAAATCATCGAGGAGCGCGGCGAGAGCCAATACCTATGCCTCGACGAGGAGGTCGAGATGTCGGGATCGATCAAGATCGCTTCGGGTGCAGTCGACAGCGGCGCAATGGGTAGCGACATCGATGCTGTGGTGACATTCTCGATCGACGAGATGAGCATTTCGACAGTGTACGGTATTGTGAATCCTGATATTCCACTTGAATCACAAACCATCGAGATTGGCGACCTCTCGGAGACTATCGAGGGCGACCTTTCGGCAGTTCTCACAAACCCAACAATCAGCCTTGTGGCAAGCAACTCGCTAGCGATTCCAATCGAGATCGAATCACTCACGCTTCAACCAAGCAAGGGCGGCGAAAACCTCGACCCACTAACTATCAAGAGTTCAATCTTGATCGATGCTGCCGACGGCTCGACTCCTTCGGTGACAGAGGTTT
Organism: Rikenellaceae bacterium; assembly: GCA_047172505.1. Taxonomy (GTDB): domain Bacteria; phylum Bacteroidota; class Bacteroidia; order Bacteroidales; family Rikenellaceae; genus Alistipes. The sequence continues at coordinate 32,516 of JBCQWE010000002.1, forward strand.
TGATCTCGGGCTTCGAGTACGACGGTGGTGACCCCGATGTAACTTACATCGAGATGGAGGGGCTCAAAGAGTTGCTTAATAACCTTCCCGACACGATCGAAATTAGCTACTCGGCAGCAGCTATCGAGATCGAGGGCGAAAGTCACATGATCGATCTTTATCCCGACACTCCATACTCGTTCGAGATCGAGTATAACATCGATATTCCTCTTACTTTCGACTCCCTCACACTCGACTACACTTCGACAATCGAAGGCATCGGCGCCGACTTGGGCGATGTGTTTGAGATGATCTCATCGTTGGAGCTCGAACTCGACATTGAGAATACACTTCCAATCAACCTTATCATCGAGAAGATCACACCGATCGACTCGGATGGTAATGAGTTGACAGGATTGGATTCGATACTTGCCGAGAGCAGCACGATCAAGGCAAACGCAACTTCGCAGCTCGACGTTACTATCGCCGATAACGATGCGGGTGACCTCTCGAAGATGTGCGATTTGGAGATTCAGATCTCGGCAACGATCGATTCCACAGAGGGTGGATCGGCACTCAATGCTGAGCAATACCTCAAAATTAGTATATTGGCTCGAATACCCGACGGAATTACGATCAACCTTAACGACACAGAAGAGTAAGAATAGCTAAAAGAGAATAAAAATGAAAAAGAATATTATCATATCGCTTCTGCTACTCTGCTCGGTTGGAGTTGCCGCAGCGCAAACAACACTTAAGACTGGCTATTTTATGGATAGAATGGCCACAAGTCACAAACTGAATCCAGCACTGTCGCCCGAATATGGCTACTTTGCAGTGCCCGTGTTAGGAGATATAAACTTTGGACTGAAGTCAAACCTCAGCCTCGACAACTTTATCTTCCCGCTCGACAACGGCACCTTGGGACTTTTTGCTCACCCCGATGTTGACTCTAGCGAGTTCCTCGATGGTTTGAAAAACAACAACGTGATCTCGCAAGATTTCAGCCTCTCGATCCTCTCGATGGGTTTCCACGCCTTTGGCGGATTCAACACCTTCGACATCTCGGTGCGCGAGACCTTCGACATCAACCTTAAGAAGGATCTCTTCGCATTTATGGTAGGTGACAGCGGCGACTCGTCGTCGTACAACATGTCGGGAAGCTCGATCGACCTTAGCGCATGGGCCGAGGTAGGTTTTGGCCACTCGCGCAAGATCAACGACAATTTGACAGTTGGAGCAAAGGTTAAGCTACTCTTTGGTGCTGCCGATGCCAACATCTCGATCGATAAATTGCAATTTATCTCGAACGAGGAGCGCGTGATGCTCGACGTGCAAGGTTCGGGTAGCGTTGGAATCCTTGGCCTACCTCTCGAAGGAAGCCTCGAAGATTTGGCGCTCGATGCACTAGATTTCAGCAATGGATTCAACACTGGTTTTGGTATCGATCTTGGTGCGACATACACAATGGACAAATTTACATTCTCGGCAGCATTGACCGACCTAGGGTTTATCAGATGGTCGGGCCCAAGCACGATGCTGCTCTCGTCGACACTCGACTTTACAGGTTTCGAAGATCTCGACATCAACGACTTCGAGGGTAGCACCGAGGATGATCTTCAGATCTTCGAAGATTTCACCAACGATTTGAGTAACCCCACTTTCGAGAGCACCGACCCCTACTCAACTTGGCTTAGCGCGAAGCTAAACCTAGGTGCAGAGTACGAAGTTTTCGAAGATATGTTGAGCGCTGGTGCACTCTGGTCAACAACATTTGGCCCTGTGACAACCACAGAATTTATGCTCGTTGGAACCTATAGCCCAATTAAGTGGTTTGAAATAGCACTCTCGGGCACACTCTCATCGTATGGTTCATATTGGGGCTGGGCGATGAATTTCGCACCCAAGTGGGGCTTCAACTTCTTTATCGGCTCCGATGCGATGTTTTCGAGAATTACCCCTCAGGGAATACCCTACTCGTCGAGCAATTTCGACTTGAAGTTCGGTCTTAACATTCCGCTAGGCAGGTAGTATCTCGGGGCAAAGGCATGGAACAAGCCCACAGATAGCGCTTAAAAGCGCATATAACAAAAAAGTAGATATGAGTTTATGAAAGCGTGCTTTCAATACTCATATCTACATTTTCTTTGTCGGCCTGCGGTTGCCACGAGCGAATCGGTGAGATAAACTTCGCAGGGTTGCCTCGCAATCTCTAGGAGAAAGAAAGAGCGGGTGACTAACAATCAAATGTTAGTCACCCGCTCTTTCTTGAAGAAGTCGTATAGCAAGGTTAGTTTTGGGGCTTTGTGAGCATTTTTGACCGCAGCGTACTTCGAGTACGTGAGGATTAAAAAGCGGAGGAAAGTGCCGAAAATGGCCTTGCTAGGCGGCTTCTATTCTCTATGCCTCAACGCCAAACTTAAAGACAATCTTCTGGCAGAATTGCTCGCCAGCTTTGATCTCTACGCTTGGGAACGATGGTGTATTTGCTGCATTGGGGTGGATCTGGCACTCTAGAGCCACACCTTGGTAGTCGACGAAAGGTTTGCCATTTTTGGTTGTTGGCGAACCTCCTGCTAGCCAGTTACCAGTGTATGCCATAAGTCCTGGGGCCGACGAAAGAACAGTTAGTGTGCGGCCGCTCTTCTTGTCGCGCAAGATTGCATTTTCGGCCAAGATAGATTTCTGCCATCCATCGACAACAAAAAAGTGGTCGAGACCGCGGAACATTGTCGAGTTATTGAAGTCGTTCTCGACAGCATCGCCCAGGCGCTTAAACGAAGTGAAATCCATAGGTGTGCCAGCCATCTCTAGCTCAACGCCTGTTGGGATCTGGTTCTCGTTCATCTCCAACACCTTAGTTGCGCAAAGTTTTAGCTCGTGCTCTAGCACCGATGGCTCGTCGGGACCCGCGAGATTGAAGTATGCGTGGTTTGTGAGGTTAACCACAGTTGTTTGGTCGCTCACCGCACGATAGGTCACCTCCAAAGCGTACTCATCGTCGAAGTCGAAGATCGCCTCAACATCAACCGCGCCAGGGTAACCTTGGTCGCCATCCTCCGAGTGGAGAGTCATAACCACGCGGTTAGTCTCAACGCGCGATTCCCAGATCTTCACGCCGAAGCCTTGGAGGCCTCCGTGGAGGTGGTTGGGGCCATTATTTATTGCAAGTTGGTAATCCTTACCCTCGATTGTCATTTTACCTTCGGCTAGGCGGTTGGCAACGCGACCAATCGAACGGCCCATCGCTGCACAGTCGCGCGACATGTTTTCGTAGTCGGGATAACCCAACGCCACGTCGGCAATCGCGCCATCGCGGTCGGGAACATTCACCGCTAAGATTGTTGCTCCGAGGTTACACACCTCGACCGAGCTACCATTGTCAGAAGTCATTGTGTAGGCGATAATTGCCTCACCAGCCTCGGTCATGCCGTAGACCTTTTGTTCGATTGTGATCATAGTTTATTCTGTTTTTAGGTTTGTTAGGATATAATCAATTCTACTTAGAGTCTCCTCGCGGCCGATAAATGCCGTCACGTCGTACATGCCAGGACCTTTGCCAGCACCCACTAACGCCAAGCGCAAAGTGTTCATCACTTGACCCATACCGTAGCCTTTCTCTACGATCCAGGCGTGAACTATCGCCTCGGTATTTTCGAGCGAGAAGTCGTCGATCGAGGCCAACACCTCTTTGAGCTCGGCCAATATGCGAGGGTTGTCGCTCTTCCAATACTTCTTGGTCTGCTTAGCCTCGTATTCGGTTGGAGCGACAAAGAAATATGAGGTCAAATCCCAAAGGTCGGTTGTAAATGTTGCGCGCTCTTTCATGATGCCCGCAGCACGTCCCGCTAGTGTATCGCTCACCTCGACACCATGCTCGCGCAAGATGGGTTGGTAGAGCTCGGCGAGTTGCTCGTCGCTTTTGCGGTGCATATATTGCGCGTTGAACCATTGCGCCTTTTCGGGTTGGAAGCGTGCGCCCGACTTCGAAACACGATCCAAAGAGAAGCACTCGATGAGTTCATCCATGGTAAAGAGCTCTTGCTCAGTACCAGGATTCCATCCAAGTAGCGCCAACATATTGATAAATGCCTCGGCGAAGTATCCATCCTCGCGATAACCCTTAGCGGTGTCGCCCGAAGGGGCTTGCCAGAATAGCGGAAAGACTGGGAATCCCATCTTGTCGCCATCGCGCTTGGAGAGTTTACCGCCTCCCGTAGGTTTGAGAAGTAGTGGCAGGTGGGCAAACTGAGGTTTCGACTCCTCCCACCCAAATGCCTTGTAAAGCAAGTAGTGAAGCGGAAGCGAAGGCAGCCACTCCTCGCCACGAATGACGTGCGAAATGCGCATCAATTTGTCGTCGACGATGTTGGCCAAGTGATATGTCGGAAGCGAATCTACCGATTTGTACAGCACCTTATCATCGAGTGTCGAGGTGTTGACAACCACGTGACCACGGATCAAGTCGTCCATTTCTACAAGCTCATTTTCGGGCATCTTGAAGCGGATTACCCACTTCTCGCCACGCGCCTTGCGCGCCTCGACCTCTTCGGCACTCAGCGAAAGCGATGTTGGTAGCGATGTGCGCACCGTGTAGTTGTATGCAAATGCTGCACCTGCCGCCTCTGCCTCTTTGCGCTTTGCATCGAGCTCCTCGGCAGTGTCGAATGCGTAGTATGCCCAGCCACTTTCGACTAGTTGAAGGGCATATTTTAAATATATCTCGCGACGCTCACTTTGACGATATGGAGCATCGGGGCCACCTGCGCCCACACCCTCGTCGATCTCGATGCCGCACCACTTGAGCGATTCGAGGATATACTCCTCGGCACCCTCAACAAAGCGTTGCGAGTCGGTATCCTCGATACGGAGGATCATCTTGCCGCCGTGATGACGCGCAAAAAGGTAGTTGTAGAGAGCGGTGCGAACGCCGCCAATGTGTAGAGGCCCCGTGGGACTAGGTGCGAAGCGCACTCTAACTTCTTGATTCATAACCGTTATACGTTAAATAAAAAGTGCATTATATCACCATCCTGCACAACATACTCCTTACCCTCGACACCAATTTTACCAGCGTCGCGGCAAGCTTTCTCCGATCCGAGTTCTACGTAATCGGCAAATTTCATAACCTCTGCACGAATGAAGCCACGTTCGAAGTCGGTGTGGATAACTCCCGCCGCTTGAGGGGCTTTCATACCCTTGGTGTAGGTCCACGCGTGGGTCTCCTGCACACCTGTTGTGAAGTAGGTCTCCAATTCGAGAAGCGCGTATGCAGCCTTAATTAGGCGCGCCACGCCCGACTCTTTGAGACCGATGTCTTCGAGGAACATTGCTCGCTCCTCGTAACTCTCCAATTCGGCAATGTCGGCTTCGGTAGCGGCAGCCACGATAAGCATCTGTGCGTGCTCGTCGGCAATTGCGGCAGCAACAGCCTCGGTGTGCTCATTGCCATTTACCGCGCCCTTCTCGTCGACGTTGCAAAGGTAGAGTACAGGCTTATTGGTGAGAAGATTCATCTCGTCGGCCACCTTTTGGTCCTCTTTGTCGAGTTCGAGAGTTCGTGCGCTCTTACCTTGTTCGAGAAGCGCTTTGTATTGGAGTAGCAACTCGTGTTGACGCTTTGCAGTCTTGTCGCCCGCCGCAGCTTGCTTTTGACACTTGCTGATTCGTGACTCTACGGTCTCTAAATCTTTTAATTGGAGTTCCGTGTCGATCACCTCCTTGTCGCGCACTGGGTTAACAGAGCCGTCGACGTGGGTGATGTTGCCATTCTCGAAACAGCGGAGCACGTGAATAATCGCATTGGTGTTGCGGATGTTCGCCAGAAACTTATTTCCCAAACCTTCGCCCTTCGAAGCACCTTTCACCAATCCCGCGATGTCGACAATCTCGATTGTTGTCGGGATAATCTTCTTAGGTTTGTCGATATTGGCCAGAGCCACCAAACGCTCGTCGGGCACGGTTATCACACCCACGTTAGGTTCAATTGTACAGAAAGGAAAGTTTGCTGCCTGCGCCTTAGCGTTCGAAAGACAGTTGAAAAGAGTTGATTTGCCAACGTTGGGCAAGCCAACGATACCACATTGTAGAGCCATCTATTTTAATTTATCTAATATTTTCTTAAGTAAAAAGTAATTACCTTAAATCGTCAATCGCCAACAAGGCAAATTAACATCCGCAAAGATAACTAAATTCTTTCACATTTCCTTTAGGGTAGTTCTAATTTTTCAAGAATCTTTGATTACCTTTGCTCGAAATTTAATCTAACCTACAAAGCGTGGTAACACTTCTACTATTCTATCTGCTCTTTCCCGCAGTTATCGTTTGGCTATGTGCCAAAGTTCCACTTCTATCGAAGATTGGGCCTATATTTTTGCTCTACGCAGTGGGGATCATAGTTGGCAATTGTGGGTTGTTGCCCCAAGGTGCCTTCCCTCTGCAAGATGGCTTGACCTCGGCGACTATACCGCTAGCTATTCCTCTGATGCTCTTTAGCACTACCCTCAAACGGTCGCTTATTCGTTCGACATTGCTCGCAACGCTGAGCGGAGTTTTGGCTGTTGTGTTGGTGGTCGTAGTCGGTTATTTCATCCTCTCCGCGGCGGGTGCCGATGGGCAATTAGTGGGTGAAAGTGGCGCGAAATTAGCAGGGCTTCTCTGTGGTGTGTACACGGGTGGCACCCCCAACTTGGCAGCACTAAAGATGATGCTCGACGTACCGAATGAGACATATATCGTGGTGCACTCCTATGACATGTTGGTGAGTCTTTCCTACTTGGTGATGCTCCTGGCTTTCGGAATCAAACTTTTTAGGTGGTTGCTACCTAGTACAAGCAAGGGTTGCAGCGACCAGGTGGTGGAGGCGGCAGAATACAACTACGCCGATATTTTCACCCGCGAAGGGTGGCTCCCCACACTCAAAGCTGCGGGGTTGTCGCTACTTATCGTAGCCGCTTCGGTGGGGCTAGCCTTTGCCACCACGGGCGAATTGTCGATGACCGTGGTTATTCTCTCGCTCACAACGTTTGGGTTGTTGGCATCGCGCCGCTCCTCGATCCGCAATATCAAAACTAGCTTTAGCGCGGGCATGTACCTCATACTTATCTTCTCGCTGGTTGTCTCGTCGATGGCAAACTTCGCCGAACTCGATTTTGTGGGTGGGCTCTACATTTTGATCTACCTCGCAGCAGTGGTTTTCGGGTCGCTCGCGATCCAGACTCTTCTGTCTAAATTTTTACGGATCGATGCCGACACCATGATCGCAAGTTCGGTGTCGCTCATCAACTCGCCCCCATTTGTGCCGATGATCTGCTCGGCGATGCGCAACCGCGATGTTATGGTGGTTGGTTTGAGCGTGGGCATTGTCGGATATGCCGTGGGTAACTACCTCGGATTCATCGTTTATCAACTTCTTAACTCAGCTTTATAATGAAACGTATACTAATATTTGCCGCCACGTTACTCTTAGCCACCGAACTGAAAGCCCAAAGCGAAGATGTGAAAACAGGCTGGAACTTCGGCCCTTTCCCTGCGGTGAGCTACAATAGCGATTTGGGGTTTCAGTATGGTGTTTTTGGCGAGATCTTCTACTTTGGCGATGGTTCGACCTTTCCGCAATATCAGCACAAGTTTACCGTCGAGGCGTCGGCCTACACCAAGGGCTCTACGGTTTTAAATTTTGGCTACGACTCCAAATATTTGATTCCCAACATCCGCACGACATTCACCGTCTCCTATCTGCCCGACACCATGATGTCGTTCTATGGTTTCAACGGCTACATGAACCCCTACAATAGCGAGCAGGGCGAGAGCTTCTATAGCGTCGATCGCAAATATTTTCGCACCTACCTCGACTTCCAAGCAGAGATCACAAAGAACTTTAATTGGGCTGCGGGGTTAGGTTTCTACAGCTATGAAATTAGCCCCGTGCAGATAGAAAAATATGCAGATGCACCCTCGCTCTTCGCCGAATACATCGACGCAGGTCTTATCTCGGCGGACGAGACAGCAGGCAAGCACCTCGAACTGCGCGCAGGTTTGGTGCACGACTCGCGTGACTCGGAGGCAGACCCCTACAGTGGCTTCTTTACCGAACTTCTCGCAGTAGCTTCGCCCGACCTCTTCGAGGGCGAGGAGGCATCGTTTGCACAACTCTCGTTGGTTCATCGCGGCTACTTGCCAGTGGTTGGCGACAAACTCACATTTGCCTATCGACTGCTTTGTCAGGCCACAATCTATGGCGAGGTACCCTTCTATCACCAGCAAAACCTCACCACGCTGCTGCTTCGCAAGACCTACTCCGAAGGGCTTGGTGGTTATAGCTCTATAAGGGGAATGTTGCGTAATAGAGCCGTGGGTTTGGGTTACGCTGTTGCCAACGCAGAGTTGCGATACCGTTTCTGCAACTTCAACTTCATAGGTCAAAAGTGGTATCTTGCCGCGAATCCATTCTTCGACTTGGGGCAGGTGATACAAAAATATCGCGCCAGTGAGATGATCGCCTCGGGCAATTCGCTGATCTACAGCGGCAACGACGAGTCGCTACACACCACCGCAGGCATAGGTAGTAAAATTGTGATGAATCGCAACTTTATCCTCAACGCCGAATTTGGAAAAACGCTCAACGAGCAGGATGGTGATAACTCACTTATTTTAGGACTTAGTTTTTTGTTCTAAAAAGTGCGGCTAGCAACATGACAAACAGATAAAAACAACATAAGTCTTTGCGACCATTGGGCTTAGAGCTTTGCAACATATCTATTTTTTAAGCGGCAAATACTAGCGGTGCGTTAACTTTTTAAAATTTATTGTAATTAATTAATATATAACTATTTGTATCTTATATTTAAATAAACGATTTGAATTTAAATTTTATTTAGCACGTCATTGCGGACTTGATCCGCAATCTCTAAACCATTTAATTATCAGTTGGTTGTGAGATTGCGGATCAAGTCCGCAATGACGAAATATGTTACTCTATTGACTTATTAGTCACTCTCTTTTAGCTTAAAACAAAGCCTATTACTTAGCGCTAAGGTCGGTATTGTGAACGCCCAATACTGCGCGGCCCGAGGGGTCGTTTAAGTTTTGGAACGAAGCATCCCAAGCCAAAGCTGTAGGTGTACTACATGCTACCGATGGCACAGATGGCACGCACTGTGCAGCTGTTTGCGAGGGGAAGTGCTCCTCGAAGATTGTGCGGTAGTAGTACTCCTCCTTGTTTTGAGGTGGGTTGATTGGGAAGCGCTCTGCGGCGTTCTCCATCTCGCGGTCCGAAACGGCATCGATGGCAACTTGTTTGAGTGTGTCGATCCAAGAGTAACCCACACCATCCGAGAATTGCTCTTTTTGGCGCCATGCAACCTCCGCGGGCAACATATCTTCGAACGCTTTGCGCAAGATCCACTTCTCCATGCGACCATCTTTGGCCATCTTAGCTTCGGGGTTGATGCGCATTGCTACATCCATAAACTCTTTGTCGAGGAATGGCACGCGACCCTCCACGCCCCACGCCGAAAGTGCTTTGTTGGCACGCAAGCAGTCGTAGAGGTGCAATTTGTCGATCTTGCGGATCGTCTCCTCGTGGAACTCCTGGGCGTTTGGCGCTTTGTGGAAGTAGAGGTAACCTCCGAAGATCTCGTCGGCACCCTCGCCCGAAAGTACCATCTTGATACCCATCGATTTGATAACGCGCGAAAGAAGGTACATCGGAGTTGATGCACGAACCGTGGTAACGTCGTAAGTTTCGAGGAAGTAGATCACGTCGCGAATTGCATCGAGACCCTCTTGCACGGTGTAGTGCACCTCGTGGTGAACAGTGCCGATGTGGTCGGCAACTTTGCGTGCCGCAATCAAGTCGGGCGCACCTTTCAAACCCACTGCAAAAGAGTGTAGTTGTGGCCACCATGCCGCATCTTTACTGTCGCTCTCAACGCGTAATTGCGAATATTCTTTGGCTACTGCCGAGATAATCGACGAGTCGAGACCGCCCGAAAGAAGCACTCCGTAGGGCACGTCCGACATCAATTGGCGCTTAACCGAAGCTTTGAGCGCTGCGCGCAACTCCTCGACACTTGCGCCGTTCTCTTTCACAGCATCGTATTCAAACCAATCGCGCTTGAAGTAGCGAGTCATCTTGCCCTCTTTGCTCGACCAGTAGTGGCCAGGGAGGAATGGCTTGATTGTAGAGCAGGTGCCCTCCAAAGCTTTGAGCTCCGAGGATACGTAGAATTGCTCATCTTTGTCCCAACCTATATATAAAGGAATAACTCCGATGGGGTCGCGAGCAATAAGATACTCGTCTTTTTCGATGTCGTAGAGCGCAAAGGCAAAGATTCCGTTGATCTTGTCGAGTAGCCCCATGCCCATTTTTTGGTACAAGGGGAGGATAACCTCGCAGTCCGAACCTGTTTGGAACTCGTACTCACCTGCTAACTCCTCGCGGATCTCGGCATGGTTGTAAATTTCGCCATTAACAGCTAGCACCACTTTGCCGTCGGTACTAAAAAGGGGTTGACCACCCGATTGAGGGTCAACGATCGAAAGGCGCTCGTGCGAAATAACTGCTCGCTCACCACAATAGATGCCCGACCAGTCTGGCCCACGGTGTCTAATCAATTTTGACATCTTAAGCACCTTGGCACGTTGATCTTCGCCCGCACTCTTAAGATCGAATAATCCTACAAATCCACACATATTTCTTAAATTTTAAATTAATATCTCTGGTAAACTAAAATTAAAGGCCTCCAACCCCAATTATCCGTCGGCTTTATTGATTTATCCAACCCCTTTTCTTGGAGAAAATAAATAATAAAAAATGGCGACAATTCAGTCGGTGGTTCATCCTTGCAAAGTTATATTTTTTTTGTTAAATAGTGTATAAATATTGAAAAAATTTTAAAAGATAGTAACATAAATAGTGTAAAACAATTATTGCCATATTTTTAAAAGCGCTCTTAAAAACACACCAATAATTATTTTACCCTACTTAAGTAGGGCGGAGTATTAAAACACTTTTATAGGTAAATGCTAGTGGTGCGTTAACCTTTTAAAATTTGTTACAACCAATTGATGTGTAAATATTTGTATCTAATATTTGAATAAGTGATTTGAATTTAAATTTTATTTAACACGTCATTGCGGACTTGATCCGCAATCTCTTCCTCTAATTTTTGAGATTCTGAATCAAGTTCAGAATGACGACTTTAGTTTAAAGCATCATATACTAACAGGTGAAAAAAGTCATTAATTGGTGTAAAAACAGAAGAATTGCTGCCTAAAAGTTGTGAATTGCAACTATTTTTATCTAACTTTGTAGTGCAATATACAAGATAATAAAATAATAAAATAAATACCAAATGAATAGAAACACCTTTTTTAGAGGAGTGTCTTACGTGGCGCTCTCTCTGCTACTTACTTCGTGCGGCCAGTCGGCAACCACTTCGCGCGGTAAAAGTGCCAAGGCACACCAAACAATGGCCATCGCACTAAGCGACACGGAAATCGAGACTCGCTATTCGGCCGCTATCCGTGGTCAGCAATATGTCGACATTCGCCCCCAGGTGACAGGGCAGATAACTCAAATCTTGATCAACGAGGGTTCCCAGGTGAAAAAGGGCCAATCTCTTTTCATCATCGATCAGGTGCCTTACCAAGCAGCACTCGACGTTGCAAAAGCAAATGTGAAGAGCGCCCAGGCGGGTGTGGCAACAGCTAAGCTCAACGCCCAAAGCAACGAAGAGCTCTACGGCGAAGGGGTGATCTCGAACACCGAATTGCAGATCTCGCGCAACACGCTCCTATCGGCCGAGGCTGCTTTAGCCTTGGCGCAAGCACAGGAGACTAGCGCAAAGAGCGACCTTTCGTACACTATCGTAAAAAGCCCAGTGGATGGCGTGGCAGGCATGATCGCCTACCGCGTGGGAGCTTTGGTTAGCTCGTCGATCACCGATCCTTTGGTTAGCGTTTCAAACAACGACAATATGTATGCTTACTTCTCGCTTTCCGAGTCGCAGATACTCTCGCTTACTCAACAGAGTGGTTCTACCGAGGCGCTTCTTGAGACTATGCCCGCCGTGGAATTGATACTAAACAATGGCACAATATACTCACACAAAGGCTCTATAGATGCAATCAGTGGAACAATCGACCGCACAACAGGTTCGGTTTCGATGCGCGCCGCGTTCGAAAATCCCGAAAAGATTTTGCGCGACGGCGGTAGTGGAAGTATCGTTCTCTCCGAGGTGCGAGAGGATGTTATCATGATCCCTAAAATTGCAACTTTCGAGATCCAAAACAAGATCTTTGCCTATCGTGTCATCGATGGCAAGGCGGTTTCGACCGAGATAAAAGTTTTTGGTCAAAACAATGGTCAAGAGTTTATCGTGGAGTCGGGACTCGAAGTGGGCGATGTAATCATCGCTAAAGGTGCAGGTTTGGTTGGCGAGGGCGAGGCTGTTGCTGCAACAAAGAGTGATGTGGAGTAAGGCTAAAGAGAAAAATTATGTTTGTTAAGAGATTTATAGATAGACCAATACTCTCGATGGTGATCTCGGTGACCATCCTTTTAGTGGGAATTATTGGTTATACGATGTTGCCAGTCGAACAATTCCCCGAGATCGCGCCACCAACAATTTCGGTGAGTGCCTCGTATACGGGCGCTAGTGCCTCGACCGTGCAAAAGAGTGTTATCGTCCCCTTGGAGGAGGCGATCAACGGAGTGGAGAATATGCTCTACATGACCTCGTCGGCAAGTAGTTCGGGTTCGGCAAGTATCACGGTCTACTTCCGTCAAGGAACCGATGGCGACATGGCAATGGTCAACGTGCAGAACCGAGTTGCTTCGGCCGAATCGCAGCTCCCCTCCGAGGTAACAAAGTCGGGCGTGATGGTTCGTCGTCGTCAATCCAGTACGCTAAAGATGGTGTCGCTCTACAGCCCCGACAATAGCTACGACGATGTGTTTATAGCCAATTACATGAAGATCAACATCGAACCTCGCGTTGCGCGCGTCAAGGGTGTGGGCGAGATGAATGTGATGGGTCCCGACTACGCATTGCGCATTTGGCTCGACCCTCAAAAGATGGCACAATACAACCTTATGCCCTCCGACATCTCGGCAATGCTCGCAGAACAAAATATTGAATCTTCGACAGGTACTTTGGGTCTGAACTCGTATGATGCCTTTCAGGTCGATTTGAGCTACAAGGGTCGATTAGAGGATGAGGTCGACTACGAAAATTTGGTTGTGCAGTCGCTCGCCGATGGTCAGATCCTCCGCTTGAAAGATGTTGCTAGAATCGAACTCGATGCCAAAGATTATAATTACGTGGGTAATATCAACGGCCGAAATGGTCGTATGTCGATGATCGCACAGATGTCGGGCTCGAATGCCAATGAGATTACCATCGAAGTGGATAAAGTGCTCGACGAGATCCGCGCCGAGCTCCCTCGCGGGCTCGAACTTATCGATGTGATGAACACCAAAGATTTCCTCGACGCGTCGTTTAGGAATGTCTTTTGGACGCTTCTCGAAGCTATTTTGCTTGTTATTTTGGTGGTTTATATCTTCTTGCAGAACTTCCGTTCGACGTTTATCCCCTCGGCTGCAATCATCGTTTCGCTGATCGGAACCTTTGCTTTTATCTACGCGATGGGCTTTAGCCTCAACTTGCTCACGCTCTTCGCCCTGGTGCTTGTGATTGGTACGGTGGTCGACGATGCCATTGTGGTGGTCGAGGCCGTGCAGAGTAAGTTCGACAGTGGCGAGAAGTCGCCCTACTTGGCAACCATCGGCGCGATGAAAGATGTGACTTCGGCGCTTATCACCACAACCATCGTCTTTATGGCGGTCTTTATCCCTGTCTGCTTTATGGGTGGCACCACGGGTACCTTCTACACCCAATTTGGACTAACGATGGCCGTTGCGGTGGCAATCTCGACTGTCAACGCAATGACGCTAAGTCCAGCGCTTTGCGCCCTTATCATGTCGCCACACAAAGACGAGGTGACAGGCAAGAAGCTAAGTTTCTCGACCCGTTTCCACCACGCCTTCGACGACAACTTCAATAAATTAGTTAGCAAATATCAAAAGAACGTCCTCTTCTTCCTTAAACACAAGGTGTTGGCCTCGTCACTAATTTTGGTCGCTATCGCAGGGTTGATCTACATGATGAACACCACCAAAACAGCTCTTGTGCCAACCGAGGATATGGGAAGCATCTTCGTCAATGTGCAGACCGCACCAGGATATACCCACCAGGAGACCATGAAAGTGGTTCGCGAAATTGAATCGAGGATCAACACCATCGATGAGGTGTATGTCTACTCGATGCTTGTTGGTCAAAACCGCATGGGTACAAGTGGTGGTAACGCTGCGATGTTTGTAATTCGTCTTAAAAATTGGGATGAGCGCAAGGGTAAGGGGCAAGACGTAAACTCGGTGGTCGATAGGATCTATGCCAAAACGGCAGATATCACCTCGGCCTCAATTATGGCGATGGCTCCACCAATGATCACTGGATATGGTACAAGTAATGGTTTCGAGGTTCACGTTCAAGACCGTAAGGGTGGTAAGATCGAGGAGTTGGAGGAGTATACCAAACAATTTATCGAGACTTTGAGTAAGCGCGAGGAGATCGCCCGTGTTCAAACCTCGTTCAATACGCAGTATCCGCAATATATCGTTGAGGTAGATGCAGCGTTGTGTATGCGCAACGGAGTCTCGCCAACCGACGTATTGAGCACAATTTCGGGCTATGTGGGCGGAAGCTACGCTTCGAATCTAAATAAATATTCGAAACTCTACCGCGTGATGATGCAGGCACCAGCCGAGGATCGCCTCAATATGGCCTCGCTCGACAATATGTATGTGCGCAACAGTAACGGCGATATGAGCCCCGTGAGCCAATACATCAAGGCCGAGAAGAGCTATGGAGCGCAAAACTTGAGCCGCTTCAACCTCTTCCCATCGATCTCGTTCAATGGTATGCCAGCTACGGGCTACAGCTCGGGACAGGCGATCAATGCTGTGCGCGAGGTAGCCTCAGAGGTCTTGCCTATCGGTTACGGCTACGAGTTTGGAAGTCTTTCGCGCGAGGAGGCTAGCTCTACGGCCGATTCGACGATCATCGTCTTTGCGATCTGTATAATCTTCGTATACCTTATATTATGCGCACTCTACGAGAGCCTATTTATCCCTCTTGCCGTGATCTTATCGATCCCATTCGGTTTGGCTGGTAGCTACCTCTTTGCCAATTTGTTTGGTGTAACGAGCGACATCTACTTGCAAACGGGTCTTATTATGCTTATTGGACTTTTGGCAAAAACTGCGATCCTGCTCACCGAGTACGCTTCGGAGCGCCGTAGGCAAGGCATGTCGATCGCACAAGCTGCTGTTGCTGCCGCCAAGACACGTCTGCGACCAATCCTTATGACCTCGCTCACACTGATCTTTGGTATGCTTCCGTTGATGTTCGCTTCGGGCGTAGGTGCCAACGGTAACATCTCGCTGGGTGTGGGTGTCGTTGGTGGTATGTTGATTGGTACTATCGCACTAGTGTTTATTGTTCCAGCGCTGTTTGTGATCTTCCAAAATCTTCAAGAACAGATTATGCCCGAGCGTGTTTTACCCGAAGTTGAAGAGTAAATGACTGAAAACAAGATTATTATGATTAAGATAAAAAATATAGTAGTTACCCTAGCGCTCGCCTCGCAGTTGAGCGGATGTGGTCTCTACACAAAATTTCAACCCGCAACGCCCTCCGACATTGTCGATAACCTCTACTCCTATGTCGAGCCTAGCGAGAGCGACGCATCGCTCCTTTCGCTCAGTTGGCGCGAGCTATTCACCGATTCTAAATTGCAAGCGCTGATCGAGCAGGGGTTGGAGAGCAACACCGACCTCAACGTAGCTCGACTCAGTGTCGAGCAGGCGGAGATCGCACTTCGCACCGCGCGCCTTGCCTACCTACCATCGCTCGGCTTCGAGGCTAGCGCCAACACCACAAGCGTCCCCTCGTCGTCCTACACGCTGTCGGTTGCGGCAAGTTGGGAGATCGACATCTTCGGCAAAATTAGAAACGCAAAAGAGCAACAAATGGCAGCCTTAGAGCAGAGCAAGGCGTACTCTCAGGCCGTTCAAACAGAACTTATTGCGACAATTGCAAATAGCTATTATTCGCTGCTTCTGCTCGACAAACAGATCGAGATCAGCAATAACACTTTGGAGATTTGGCAGGCGAATATTCGCACTGTCGAGGCACTTAACAAAGCGGGTCGCGTCAACAAAACTTCGGTTCTGCAAGCCCGAGCCAACAAGGTGGCGCTCGAATCGAGCATCGTGGCGCTCGAAGAGCAGGTCGCGCAGATCGAAAACACCCTCTCGGTGCTGATTGGCTCGGTAGCTCAAAGGATTGATCGAAGCTCTATGGGCGAGGCTCAGTTGCAGTGCCAAGCAGCTGCGGGAGTGCCCTTGCAGATGGTTGCAAACCGTCCCGACGTGCGCATCGCAGAGTATGAGTTAGCCCAAGCTTACTACGCAACCAACACCGCCCGCGCATCGTTGTACCCCTCGCTCACCCTTGGTGGTTCGGCAGCCTACTCCGATGGCTCATCGGTTATTTCCAACCCTGGGCAGGTGATCTACAGCGCCGTTGCATCGGTGGTGCAACCAATCTTCTATCAGAACTCGCTGCGCGCCCAGGTTCAAATCAGTGAGGCGCAACAGCAACAAGCACTGCTACAATTCAACCAAGCGATTCTCGATGCTGGAGCCGAGGTTAACACCGCACTCCTAGCGTGGCAAAGTGCCGATGCGCAACTTGATTACACCGAGCAGCAGATCGCTCTTCTCACAGAAGCGGTGGGCGCCTCGCAGCTCCTCATGCAACACGGAAGTGTCAACTACCTCGAAGTGCTCACTGCCCAGATCACGCTCCTGCAAGCAGAACTAAGCTACTCGGCAACGCAATACAACCAAAACCAAAGCGCAATAGACCTCTACAGAGCCCTAGGCGGCGGAAAGGAGTAACGTGCCACACAATAAAACGCGATAGTTTTTACCGCCAGGGTAAACGCCTGAAAATAGTTCTTTCCTCTTTTATACTTCGCTTACTGCACACCTTATTAGTTATTTGCTGTCATCTTGCTGAGACTTGCTGAGACTCCAAGAGCGCAAAAACTAAAGAACCCATGCCGAAGACATACCTTCACAGCTCCCCTCCTGCTAGCGAGGTGCCCGACCGCAGGGAGGAATAGCGAAGCTCTACCGCTTCAAAGCAATTCAGTTGCAGCAAAGATAGAGGAAAGAGTACTATTAGTGCGGTTTTATATAAAAAGTTGAACAGGCATTTAAGCAAATCAACGAGTTAGAGCGTGACATTAAAGGTAATAGCGCTGAAATAATACACTATAAACATCATCGGTTATTAGGTAATTTACATCTATCATTGGAAGATCGCATAAAAGCCTATGAGGAATTTAATAAGTGTTTGGTTATTGCTGAAAAATTGAATTACAGTGCCATAACAGTCGAAACCCTCAATAGTATCGCATCTACCAAGCCCGTTGAGGAGCGAGCGGCAGAGTTGATCGCACGGTGCCGCGAGGTGTCGAAGTGTGGAGTTATCAACCGCTTAGAGTATGGAAAGAGTTTTACCGTCGAGGCCGAAAGATATAATGAGCTAGGTCTATACGCTCAAGCTAAGGAGTTTATTGCCGTTGACGATGTTGATGATATTGCAAACCTTCACTACTACCAATATTGCGAGCCATTAAGTACCGCGATTCGCGAATTGGTGAACAAGGGCGAGCAAATGTAATTTTTGTTGAGTAGTCAACAAAGAGAGGCTAACAGGTCAGAACTATAATATATTTCGTCATTGCGGACTTGATCCGCAATCTCACAAACAACTGCAAATCAATAGAATATAGATTGCGGCTCGTAGGCCGCAATGACGCACATGATTAAATCATAATGGTATAATTAAGCATCAATTAAACCCAATAACGCAAAGAAAAATATGCACCCGCGCAGGTGCTATCACCGCACGTCGGAGACATGAGAAAGTATAATTCTTATGCGTTTACCCTACCCTCGATACCTACTATCCTTGCGGCGGCGGTTTGCGCTTGGGCGGTTGGAGTTGCCTTGGCGCGATGGTGCGGAGCCTTGTTTTTGTGTGGCTGCGTTTTTCCTCACGCTAGGTGTTCTCTTGGGCTCTTTTTTCTCTGCTTTGTCTGCTTTCGGTGCGGCTGTGGTGGTGAATGGGGTACCACCTGCTACCTCTATGCGTTTGCCGATTAGCTTCTCGATGTCGCGCAACAGTGGCATCTCCTCCTCCTTGCAGAACGAGTATGCTACCCCCTCGCGGCCTGCGCGGCCTGTGCGACCGATGCGGTGCACGTAGGTCTCGGGGACGTTGGGTAGTTCGAAGTTGACCACGTGACTTAGGTTGTCGACATCGATTCCGCGCGATGCTATGTCGGTGGCTATCAAAACTCTAGTCTTGCGCTCTTTGAAGTTGGCCAAGGTTCGTTGGCGATTGTTTTGACTCTTGTTGCCGTGGATAGCCTCGGCTGTGATGCCTGCGCGATTTAAAATTTTAGCAACTTTGTCGGCACCATATTTTGTTCGCGTAAAGACCAGTGTCGACTCCATCTCGGGGTTTTGAAGCAGCTCCACAAGAAGTTCGTTTTTCTGCTCGACATAGTACAAATATTGCTCGATTCTGTCGACCGTCGACGAAGGAGGAGTCACCTCGACTTTGCGTGGTCGCGTGAGGATCGAGTTGGCCAAACGCTCGATCTCTTTGGGCATTGTCGCCGAAAAGAAGAGGCTCTGGCGGCGCTGTGGGAGCATTGGTAATATGCGGCGGATGTCGTGAATGAAGCCCATGTCGAGCATGTGGTCGGCTTCGTCGAGGACGAAAAATTCCAACTTCGAGAGGTTGATGTGGCGTTGCCCCACAAGGTCGATAAGTCTACCTGGGGTTGCGATGAGAACGTCGACCCCCGCTTTGATGGCATCGACTTGTGGCTTTTGCCCAACACCACCAAAGATCACCGTGTGGCGAAGGCCTGTAAACTCGCCATAAGTGGCGAAGCTCTCGTCGATCTGAATCGCAAGTTCGCGCGTGGGGGTCAAAATCAAGGCCTTGATCCCGCGAGGCGAGGAGTGGCGGTTTTTGTAGATATGTTGGATGATTGGAATCGAGAATGCCGCAGTTTTACCTGTGCCAGTCTGCGCACAACCCAATAGGTCGTGACCCTCTAAGAGGTAGGGAATTGCTTGTGATTGAATGGGTGTCGGGGTTACATAGCCCGCTTTGGTGAGCGCCTTAGCGATGGGCTCAATAAGATTTAGATCGTCGAATGTCATCTATAATTTTTCAAATGTGAATACTGCCTTAAATTACCTGCGTCGCGATTTTGTGCGACCTCTGGTGGTCTGCTTTAAGGTGTTGTGTGTTGTGTGTGTGTTGTTTTTTCCGCTTTGGCGCTCCGTGGTGCGCTTTGGCGTTTTTGTTGTTGCGGGGCTCTTGGTGGGACTCTTCGCGCCACTTTTTTTTCCTATCTTTTTTCCTGCGCCCGCACCCGCAGAGGCAGCCTGCTCGCCATCGGATTCTTTGAGACTAGCCATAAGTTCTCGAAGTTCGCCTGGCTCCAATTCGCGCCACTGCCCCAAGGCTAGAGGGGCAAGTTTTATATTCATTATACGCACGCGACGTAGGCGAGTCACTTGGTAGCCCAACGCCTCGCACATGCGGCGGATCTGGCGGTTGAGCCCTTGGGTGAGTGTTATCCTGAACATCTTGACACCCTCTTGTTGCACTTTGCACTTTTTGGTGGTGGTGCCCAATATCTTGATCCCAGAACTCATACGCTCGGCGAAGGTGTTGTCGAGAGGTTTGTCGACCCACACCTCGTACTCCTTTTGGTGGTTGTTGCCCGCGCGCAAGATCTTGTTTACTATATCGCCATCGTTGGTGAGTAGCAGAAGCCCCTCGGAATCCTTGTCGAGGCGACCAATATGGAATATGCGCGATGGGTAATTGACAAAGTCGACAACGTTGGTGCGGTCCGAGCGGTCGGTGGTGCTAGTCACCCCAACTGGCTTGTTGAGCGCGATATATATGCAGGGCGTAGTGTCGTTCTCGATAAGATTTCCGTTTACACGAACCTGGTCGCGCGCACCAACCTTGGAGCCCAAAGTGGCTACAACCTTGTTGATTGTAACCTTGCCATCCTCGATAAATCGGTCGGCTTCTCTTCGTGAGCAGTAGCCCGAATCGCTGATAAACTTGTTTAGTCTTGTCTCCAATATGGTAGTGGTTATTGTGGTATAAATATATAGGTGATGGTGCCTGTGTGTGGCGAGGGTGCACTCTCCGAGGTGTTAAACGTCGAACCCTTTGCCGCTTTTATTGCAGTCTCCTGCATACACTTGTCGCCCCCCTTTGCGATCTCGGCTTTGATAACTCTGCCCTTTTGGTCGAGCTGTGCTTTCACTGTGACTTCGCCTCCGCCTTGACACTGGTAGGCAGGAACAACAAGCTCTTGGGCGTGACGCACGGGCGAGGAGAACGAGTATGAGACCGTGACGTTACCTTTTTGTTTGATGTCGCGGCGCTCACCACCCTCCGCCTCACCTCTCTTGCGGCTCTCTTCGCGCTCCTTCTCGATGCTGTTTATGGCATCTTGATAGGCCTTGCGGTTAGCCTCCATCGCCTCTTGGGCTTTGGCGGCATCGTCGTTGAGTTCTGCGGTGTTGGTGCCTCTATCGTCGATCACCCTCTCGTCGAGCGACTCTTCGTTCGAGGCTCTGTTGCTCACCGATCCCCAGTCGAACTCTTCGCGCTCCTGCACCTCCTCTTGGAGCCTATCGCGAAGCTCTTGGAGCGCTGCCAAGTCGTTGAGATCGACGTAAAAACCTTGGGTGTGTTGCGGGGCACCCACAAATATTTTGGAACAAACAAATACAATTGCAAAGAGCAAGTAAGCAATAACCGTTATGCAGAGACCCGCTCGATGGTCGAATGCCCACTCCCCCATGTCGGTTTTTTTATCGGTGAAGGGCAGTCTCAATCGGGGCTTTCTAATATCTTTTTTCGGCTCTTGTATGCTCATTTTCTTTCTTAAGTGGCGTTATTACCGAGCAAAAATAGTGTTTTTTAATTAGATTTTCATATCTTTGTCGACAAAATAAACAATGATAGTGTGCTATGAGTTCAAAACAACAAACACTTAACGGCTCTATCTCGTTCTCTGGCAAAGGTTTACATACTGGCGCTGTGGTCGAGATGAGTGTTCACCCTGCGGCGGCAGATTGTGGAATTATATTTCGTCGAGTAGACATCGAGGGCAACCCCGAGATCCCCGCACTGTGCGACTATGTAGTCGACACTTCGCGCGGAACAACGATAGAAAAAGGCGGCCACTCGGTGGCAACCATCGAACATATATTATCTGCGTTGTGGACCCTCGGGGTCGATAACGCCATTATCGATATTAACGGTCCCGAGACCCCTATTATGGATGGTTCGGCTCGCGAGTACGCACAAGCTATTACCCAGGTGGGCCTCTCGGAGCAAGCCGCAGACCGCAAGTTCTACCAAGTAACCGAAAAGATGGTCTACACCATCCCCGAAAAGGGAGTTGCGATAATCTTATATCCCGACGATGAGTTCTCGGTTTCGGTTCACGTAGACTACAACTCGAAAATCATTGGTAACCAATACGCTACGTTTGTACCAGGCGACGACTACGGCGCGAAAATCGCACCTTGTCGCACCTTTGTATTCCTACACGATTTGGAACCACTCTTCAAGATGAACCTTATCAAAGGTGGCGACTTGGATAACGCTATCGTTGTGGTTGAAAACCCCGTCGCTGACGAGCAATTAGACCACCTTAAGAAGCTTTTCAACCGCCAAGACATCAAGATCACTGGAGGCTACGTAAACAACCTTGAGTTGCGTTTCAACAACGAATTGGCGCGCCACAAGCTTCTCGACCTGCTTGGAGATTTCGCTCTGTTGGGTCGCAGAATCAAAGGCCGCGTTTGGGCAACTCGCCCAGGCCACTTTGCCAACACAGAGTTCATGGGGCAAACAAAGCGCACGATTCGCAAAATTGGCGAGCGCCCACGCTTCAAATACGATGTTCGTCAAACTCCTATCTTCGATATTAATAAGATCCGCAGTTTGTTGCCTCACCGTCCGCCATTCTTGCTTGTCGACCGCATCTTCCACATCGACGAAACATCGATCGCAGGAATCAAGAACGTCACCATGAACGAACCATTCTTCGTTGGCCACTTCCCCGAAGAGCCCGTGATGCCAGGCGTACTTATCGTCGAGGCGATGGCGCAGTGTAGTGGATTGTTGGTTTTGGCAGGCGTGGAGAACCCTGAGCAATATTCGACATATTTTATGAAGATCGATAACGTTAAGTTTAAGCGCAAGGTTGTCCCTGGTGACACACTTCAATTCGAACTTCAATTCCTTGAGCCAGTTCGCCGTGGAGTAGCAGTGGTCGAGGGTAAAGCCTTTGTTGGCGACACCTTGGCTTGCGAGGCGACAATGATGGCACAGATTGTTAAAAATAAATAGAGAAGCGTATGATTAGCGATAAAGCTTTTGTGCATCCCGATGCCAAAATTGGCGAGAATGTCACCGTAGAACCATTTGCATATATTGCAGGTGATGTGGTAATTGGCGATGATTGTTGGATCGGACCAGGCGCAGTGATCCACGACGGAGCACGCATTGGCCGTGGATGTAAAATCCACACGGCAGCATCGATCTCGTGTCTGCCTCAAGATTTAAAATTTGCTGGCGAAAAGACAGAGACCATCATCGGCGACTACAACGACATTCGCGAGTGCGTAACCATTAGCCGCGGTACCGCATCGCGTGGCAAGACGATCGTTGGCAGCCACAACCTTATCATGGCATACGTACATATTGCTCACGACGATGTTGTCGGTAGCCACTGCGTATTTGCCAACCGAGTATCGCTTGCTGGCGAGGTCGAAGTTGGTGATTGGGCTGTAGTTGGTGGTCATGTGGCAGTTCACCAGTGGGTTAAGATTGGAGACCACGTGATGATTCAAGGTGGAGCTTTGATTTCGCAAGATGTCCCTCCCTTTGTCATTGTTCGTGGCGACGAGGTTCGCTATGCGGGTATCAACAAAATTGGCCTTTCGCGTCGCGGCTTCACTGCAGAACAGATCTCGATTATCCACGATAGTTGTAGAATCTTGTTCCAGAGCGGATTAAACTACATGAACGGTTGCGACGAAGTGGAAAAGCAAATTGCACAGAGCGCAGACCGCGACCACCTAATCGACTTCATCAGAAGTTCGCAGCGCGGAATCATCAAACCATTTGATTCGAAATAAATTAACGGGGATTTTTTCTCTGAGCAACGCACGATTTTTAATGTTTCTCATCGACTCCGTCGGGCGCAGATAGCACCTGCGCGGGTGCATATTTTTCTTGCGCTATTGGGTATAGAACTTTGCAGTTCTAAGATTTTGAGATGTGATATATTGCCACAAATGAATTTGTGCAACATGTCACATCTCAAAATTTATTAAATACCTAAAGGCATTTAAACCCAATATCGAGCAGCAGGGCCCCAGGAAGTCTCAGGAACTCTCAGGAACTCTCAGAAAGTCTCAGAAAGTCTCAGGAACTCTCAGGAACTCTCAGAAAGTCTCAGAAAGTCTCAGAAAGTCTCAGTAGTTCTCAGACCCCCAAAGCAAAGCCACACACACTCAGCGTAATATAAAGCGCAAAAACTTTTTTTTTAAAAAAATTGTAAATTAATCAAAAAATTCATATATTTGCATCGTTGAAGTAACTAACGACAGACGAAGAGAGAGGATAAGGGGACGAGGTAGTCCCCTTATTTCGTAGGTTATAGAGCTCTGAAGTGGGGTTGTTTCGCACAAGAAATAAGAAATATTTAGAATATGATAGATACAAAAAAGATAGTGG
This sequence comes from Rikenellaceae bacterium, assembly GCA_047172505.1. Classification (GTDB taxonomy): domain Bacteria; phylum Bacteroidota; class Bacteroidia; order Bacteroidales; family Rikenellaceae; genus Alistipes. The sequence continues at coordinate 56,497 of JBCQWE010000002.1, forward strand.
AATCGGCTGAGGCAAAGCTCATTGACACCGACATGTTTGTCGTGGGTTGCACCTGTTCGCCAGCCAACGAAATCGACCTTTACATCGACAGCGACACCAAGGTATCCATCGATGTGTGCATTACGCTTAGCCGTGCCATCGAGGCAGAATTTGACCGCGAGGTCGAAGACTTCTCGCTCACGGTAGCATCGGCAGGTATCGGTTCGGAGCTTAAACTCTTGCGCCAATATCGCAAGCTTGTGGGTTCGTCGGCCGAAGTGTTGCTTCTTTCGGGCATTAAGCTAATCGGCAAGTTGGTCGCGGTAGATGAGCAGCAAATCACCTTGAGCTACGAAGAGAAGCAGGTGGTCGAAACATCGTCGGGCAAGAAGAAAAAGCAGATCGTAGATGTCGAGAAGGTAATCCCTTTCTCGGAGATAAAATACACTAAGGAGTATCTTGACTTTAAGTAGAAATAAATAATAAAAACAATATAATATGGATAATCTTAATCTAATCAGCAACTTTGCTGAATTTAAAGAGCTCAAAAACATTGACAAGAGCACAATGATCGGTGTGTTGGAAGATGTCTTCCGCCACGCACTGCAAAAACAGTACGAGGTCGACGAGAACTTCGATGTTATCATCAACCCCGAGCGAGGCGACCTCGAAATTTGGCGTAACCGCCAAGTTGTCGAGGATGGAGAGGTGGAGAACCCCAACGTGCAGATCTCGGTGAGCGACGTGAAAGCGATCGACGACAGCTACGAAGTTGGCGACGAGTATACCGACGAAATTAAACTTGCACAGTTTGGTCGTCGTGCAGTTCTTTCGCTACGTCAGAACCTCGCTTCGCGCATCTTGGACTTGGAGAAGGCGGTTCTTTTCGAGAAATATTCTCAAAGAGTCGGCGAGATTATCTCGGGCGAGGTTTACCAAGTATGGAAAAAGGAGGTTTTGATCTTGGACGACGAGGAGAACGAGTTGATCCTTCCAAAAGCCGAGCAAATTCCTAGCGACTACTACCGCAAAGGTGACACCATCAAAGCAATTGTCAAGGCTGTCGAGATGAACAACAATCAACCTCGCATCATCCTTTCGCGTACGGCCAACCAATTCTTGGAGCGTCTCTTCGAACAAGAGGTTCCCGAGATCTTCGATGGCCTTATCACCATCAAAGCTATCGCACGTATCCCAGGTGAGCGCGCCAAAGTGGCAGTAGAGTCTTACGACGAGCGCATCGACCCTGTTGGAGCTTGCGTTGGTATGAAAGGTTCGCGTATCTACACCGTTGTTAAAGAGTTGCGCAACGAGAATATCGACGTTGTAAACTTCACAACCAATGCTCAGTTGCTTATCCAACGCACGCTAAACCCTGCGAAGGTTTCGAGCATCACACTCAACGAGGAGCGCAAAACAGCATCGGTTTACTTGAAGCCCGATCAGGTTTCAATGGCTATTGGTAAGGGTGGTCTCAACATTCGCCTTTCGAAAATGCTTACGGGCTACGACATCGACGTTTATCGCGAGGTCGAGGAGGAAGATGTTGCACTTGTTGAGTTCTCAGACGAGATCGACGCATGGATCATCGAGGCGCTCAAAGCGATCGGTTGCGACACGGCGAAGAGTGTTATTGAACTTCCTGCCGAAGAGATTGCCGCACGCGCAGATCTTGAACTAGAGCAAGCGCAACGCGTGTTAGATATTCTTAAGGCTGAGTTTGAGCCAGAAGACGATAGTGAATAATAAAAGAGAGGATTAAGATATGAGTAATGAAAAAAGATTAAGGCTAGTTCAAGTAGCTAAAGAGTTTAAGGTGGGTTTGAACACCATCTCCGACTTCTTGCGAAAGAATGGCATCAAGAGCGACGGCTCACCCAATTCGATAGTTGAACCCGAGGTTTATGCAGCGCTAGAACGCGAGTATGGTGCTAATAGAGGCGAGGGCAATGATCGCAATTCGGTGCGCGAGCGTATCGCAAAGAAACAAGCTACAGTAAGTATCGAGTCCGCTCCAAGTGACACTCCTGCTGCTGCCACGGCAGCTGAGACTGAGGTGATGATCAAGAGCAACATCGTTGAGAAAAAAGAGCAGATCACCCAACCCAAGGTATTGGGAACGATCGATCTTGGCCCAAAATACACTAAAAAGGCGAGTGGCAAACCTGCACCAAAAGCAGAGCCAACGCCAGCGCCAAAACAAGCACCTGCACCTGCGCCTGCACCTGCGCCTGCACCTGCACCTGCGCCAAAACAAGCTCCCGCACCCGCACCTGTAGAGGTGAAAGAGACGATTGCCGCGGAGGCACCTGCGGCGGCCGTGGAGGTCGCGGCCGAGGATAATCACCGTTCAAATGTTCAGAATATTGGTATCCCTCAAGTATTGGGAACAATCGATGTTTCGGGATTCACAGCGGGCGGCAAAGGCAAGCACAAGCGCAAGCGCCTAAGCAAAGAGAAGGTTGATATTAATCGCGTTCAAAACAATAAACCCGCTGGCGGTCAAGGGGGTCAAGGTGGCCAGGGTGGTCAAAACCGTGGTGGCAACCAAGGCGGCGCTCAAGGTGGTCAAAACCGTGGCGGTGGCAATGGTCAACAGCGTGCGGGAGGCAACCCTAACGCACCTGCACCAGGTCAAGGTCGTCGTAACAAAGGAGCTAAGGCAGCTCCAAGACCAGTGGTTCGCCCCGAGGTGAGCGACGAAGAGGTTTCAAAGCAAGTAAAAGACACCTTGGCTCGTTTGACAGCCAAAGGAACAAAGAATAAGGGAGCTAAATATCGTAAAGAGAAGCGTGATGCCCAGGCGGAGCGCGCAAACGAGGAGTTCGAACGCGAAGAGATGGAACGCTCAACACTCAAGGTGACAGAGTTTGTTACCGTGAGCGAGTTGGCCACAATGATGAACGTTTCGGTCACCGAGGTTATCTCGGCATGTATGAACCTCGGCTTGATGGTTTCTATCAACCAACGACTCGATGCTGAGGCTCTCGTTGTGGTTGCCGAAGAGTTCGACTACAAAGTTGAATTCGTCTCAGTAGAGATCCAAGAGGCGATCTCGGACGACGATACTGGCGAGATGGAGGACGACACTCCACGCCCACCGATCGTCACGGTGATGGGTCACGTCGACCACGGTAAGACATCGCTTCTGGACAACATCCGTAAGACAAACGTGATCCAAGGCGAGGCTGGAGGTATCACCCAACACATTGGTGCATACTCAGTTGAGCTCAACGGTCAGAAGATCACCTTCCTCGACACCCCAGGTCACGAAGCCTTCACGGCGATGCGTGCTCGTGGTGCGAAGGTTACAGACGTTGCAATCATCATCGTTGCGGCAGACGACTCGGTGATGCCTCAAACTACCGAGGCTATCAACCACGCTCAGGCGGCAGGTGTACCTATGGTATTTGCAATCAACAAATGCGACAAGCCCGCAGCAAATCCCGAACACATCAAAGAGCAACTAGCTCAGATGAACTACCTCGTAGAGGATTGGGGCGGCAAATATCAAAGTCAAGATGTATCGGCTAAGATGGGCCTCAACCTCGATAAGCTCCTCACAAAGGTGCTTTTGGAGGCGGAACTTCTCGAATTGAAGGCTAACCCCGAGAAGAAGGCGAGCGGTACGGTCATTGAGTCAACCTTGGACAAGGGTCGCGGCTACGTATCGACAATCTTGGTTCAAAACGGAACTTTGAGAGTGGGTGACATCCTACTTTCGGGAATATACACAGGTCGCGTGAAGGCGATGTTCAACGAGAATGGCGTGAAGATCGAGGCTGCGGGACCATCGACACCAGTACAGGTATTGGGTCTCAATGGCGCGCCACAAGCTGGTGATACATTCAACGTTATGGAGGATGACCGCTCGGCACGCGAGGTTGCTAACAAGCGTGAGCAACTACAACGTATGCAGGGACTTATGACCCAGAAACACGTTACACTCGACGAGATCGGTCGCCGTATCGCGATCGGTTCGTTCAAGGAGCTTAACATCATCGTTAAGGGTGACGTGGATGGTTCTATCGAGGCGATGTCGGGTTCACTTATCAAGCTCTCGAAAGAGACTGTACAGGTGAACGTTATCCACGCTGCGGTAGGTCAGATCTCGGAATCGGACGTTCTACTCGCGGCAGCTTCCAACGCTATTATCGTTGGTTTCCAGGTTCGCCCTTCAGCTTCGGCGCGCAAGCTTGCCGAGAAGGAGGAGATCGAGATCCGTCTCTACTCGATTATCTACGATGCCATCAACGACATCAAGGATGCGATCGAGGGTATGTTGGAGCCAATCATGAAAGAGGAGATTGTCTGCTCGATCGAGGTATTGGAGGTGTTCAAGGTATCCAAAGTAGGTACAATTGCTGGAGGTTTGGTGCGTGAGGGTAAGATCACACGCAATACTCCAATCCGCGTAATTCGCGATGGTATCGTGATCTACACTGGTAAACTTGGATCGCTCAAGCGCTACAAGGACGATGTGAAAGAGGTAACCAACGGTATGGACTGCGGTCTTAATATTGAGTCGTTTAATGATATTAAGGTTGGGGATATAATAGAAGGTTACGAACAAGTAGAGGTTAAGCGTAAGTAGCAAGCATACTCACTTTTGGCACTTCCCTGCGCTTTTTAATCCTCACGTACTTATGTACGCTGCGGTTAAAAATGCTCGCGAAGCCCCAAAATTGAGCACGCTATCTACTTCCGCCAATAACTACCTATTTGGACGGCACCACAAAATGTCTAAACTACAATTAAATAAATTTAAATATACAAGGCAATTATGAGCAAACTTATTAATTTCGTAACGCCAGAAGAGGCTGTTAAGGTAATTAAATCGGGCGACCATGTTCATCTTAGTTCGGTGGCATCGGTTCCAAAATGTTTGGTTGAGCAGATGTGTGCTCGTGGCGAGCGTGGTGAATTGCGCGACGTTCACGTACACCACCTTCACACCGAGGGCTATTCGGCATACTCCGAGGAGCGTTTTGCGGAGATCTTTCAACTAGACTCTTTCTTTGTTGGCGCGAACGTACGTCGCGACACTCAAAGTGGAAATGCAGACTACATCCCTGTTTTCTTGAGCGAGACTCAGAAGCTATACCGTTGTGGTGCAGTACCATGTAACGTAGCGATGATCCAAGTTTGTCCTCCCGACAAACACGGTTACGTATCGCTCGGAACATCTGTAGATGCAACTTTGGCCGCTGTGGAGACCGCCGACACAGTTATTGCAGTGATCAACAAGCACGTACCTCGTGCCTTTGGTGATGCAATGATTCACGTATCGGCTATCGACATCTTCGTCGAGCAAGACATGCCTCTTGTCGAAGCTCACATGGCTGTTACAAGTGAGGTGGATTTGGCGATTGGTAAAAACTGTGCCGCACTTATCGAGGATGGCGCAACGCTACAAATGGGTATTGGTGCGATTCCAAACGCGGTACTAAGTCAACTTGGTGGCCACAAGAACTTGGGTATCCACACCGAGATGTTTGCCGACGGAGTACTTCCACTCGTAGAGTCGGGCGTTGTTAATGGTGCTGCAAAACATATCGATAAAGGTATGATTGTCTCGACATTCCTTATGGGATCGCAAGAGGTTTACGACTTTATCGACGACAACCCAGGAGTACTTATGAAGGACGTAGGTTACACCAACGACCCATACGTAATTGCGAAAAACGACCGCGTAACGGCGATCAACTCTGCACTTCAAGTCGACCTCACAGGTCAAGTTTGTGCCGACTCTCTAGGAACTAAGTTCTACTCAGGAGTAGGTGGTCAAGTTGACTTCGTATACGGAGCATCGCTTTCGAAGGGTGGTAAAGCCATCATTGCAATGCCATCGGTAACCAACAAGGGCATCTCGAAGATCGCTCCGATCTTGGCAGCGGGAGCTGGTGTAGTTACAACACGTGCTCACATGCACTACTTCGTAACCGAATATGGTGCAGTGGATCTCTACGGCAAAACGCTTCAAGAGCGTGCTCGCCTATTGATCTCGGTAGCTCACCCATCGGCACGCGAGGAGCTCGACAAAGCAGCCTTCGAACGTTGGGGTTCACACCACCACTACATCAAAAGCTATATGTCTAAGTAAGATATAATAACGTGATTATCGAACATAATCACCATATTTGAAGTGTGACTAACAAGGGGCGTTTTAAGGCTTCCTTGTTAGTCACACTTTTTCGATTCGCCCCGAACGACACCATATAAAATTAGCGCCATACCCGCTAGCGCCAAGGGGGTGATAGGTTCGTCGAGCACAAGGGCGGCACTGACAAGCGAGATAACAGGCACCAGGTAGATATAAGGTGCCGAGGCGGTAGCGCCCAACTTCTCGACGATGTATCCCCACGCAAAGAAGCAAAAGAACGATGCTGCAACAGCAAGAAACAACAACGGAATATATATCTGAGAAGTGAGCAGCACGGCAGGATCTTGGGGCGCAAAAGGAATAAAAGCAAAGATGGGCAACATAGTCACCACACCGTAGAAAAAGATCTTACGCGTAATGAATTTTGTGGAGTAGCCCCTCATGTCGAGCTTGCGAATAAAGACTGTGTAGAGCGCCCAAGCGATCGAGGCGATCAATGCAAGCGCGTCACCCACTGGGTTGACATCCAAGACTAACTGCCCGTTACAGACTACCAAAATCACACCCGCAAAGGCAAAGAGCGAGTTGGTCAACATGCGCCGACTCATGCGTTCGCCTTCGAGCAGAAAGTGAGAGGCAATCTGCGTGAAGATTGGCGCCGAAGCGATTATGATTGCCACGTTCGAGGTGAGCGAGAGAGCTAAAGCACTATTTTCGGCAACGAAGTAGAGCGAACCGCCCATAACACCCGCACCCACAGCCAACAATTCATCTTTGAAGGTGCGCGCAAAGAGTGGGCGCACAAATGTAAATAACATACAGAGGTAGGCTATCGCAAAACGATAGACCATAATCTGCGAGGGGGTTAACCCACCGAGTATTAGCTGCTTGGTGGTGACAAAGGTATAGCCCCAAATAACAACTACCACCACAGCGAGTATATGTAAGAGTTTCATCTACGCAAAAAAAAATGATGACTAACAGATCTTGCGACCCATCAGTCATCTGTTTGTTGAGCTACTAGGATTCGAACCCAGAAAGACAGAACCAGAATCTGTAGTGTTACCGTTACACCATAGCTCAATTATGACCTATCGGTAGTGCAAAAGTAATAAAAAAACGCAACATTGTCAAAATTGTGAAAAAAAAATTATATTTTTGTTGCACAAACATCGTTAAAGCAAATTATTAACCAACTTAAAATATAAATTTATGAATATGAAAATTAGACTTATAGTCATGGGCTTCTTGCAGTTCGCCGTGTGGGGAGCGTGGCTAATTTCACTCGGATCATATTTAGGTATCACGCTCGGATTCGACGACTTGCAGATCGGTAGCTTCTTCGCTACGATGGGTATCGCCTCGCTCTTTATGCCTGCCATAATGGGTATTATCGCCGATCGGTGGATCCCCGCGCAAAAGCTCTTGGGTATCTGTCACTTTGTCGCTGCTGCATTTATCATCGCCGCCGCATCGCAAACCCAGTATGTGCCACTATACACACTTATGTTACTTAGCGTAATGTTCTATATGCCAACCATTGCACTCTCTAACTCTGTGGCATACAACGCTTTATCCAAAGCTAAGTTGGACCCTGTAACGGCCTTTCCTCCTATCCGAGTGTGGGGAACTGTAGGTTTTATCGTAGCTATGCTTGCGGTCGACAACCTCAAATTTGGACTTACGGCCAATCAATTATACCTCTCGGCAGCCCTCAGCGCAATCCTCGGAATCTACTCATTCACACTGCCTAATTGCGAAGTGAGCAAGGGTGTTTCGAACGCTAGCTTCGTCGAGAAGTTAGGTCTCAAGGCATTCTCACTATTCAAAGAGCCTCGCATGGCCATCTTCTTCATCTTCTCGATGATGCTCGGCATGTCGCTCCAGATCACCAACGCCTTCGCCGATGGTTACATCAAGAGCTTTGGCGACGTGAAAGTCTACGGCGACACCTACCTCGGCACATTCGGCGTGGAGCACTCGACAACTCTAATTTCGCTCTCGCAGATCTCCGAGACACTCTGCATCTTGCTTATACCATTCTTCTTGCGCCGCTTCGGAATCAAGAAAGTTATGCTTATCTCGATGGTGGCATGGGTGCTTCGCTTCGCACTTCTAGGTGCTGGAAACCCTGGTTCGGGCGTTTGGATGTTCGTCCTCTCGATGCTTGTCTACGGTGTGGCTTTCGACTTCTTCAACATCTCGGGCTCGCTCTTCGTCGAGCAAGAGACATCCGACGAGATCCGCTCGAGCGCACAGGGCGTATTTATGATCATGACCAACGGCCTTGGCGCATTCATCGGCTCGTATGTCGCTGGATTTGTCGCAAAACACTACGGCTGGCCACTTTCATGGTATATCTTCGCCGCCTTCGCCGCTGTTGTAGCTGTTCTATTCGCTATCGTTTTCCGCTACAAACATACCCCAGAAGTGAGCAATTAACGGCTAATAGTACGGTTTTTATAGCTTAACAACTGCGCTTATGCCGCGCGGCACCAGGCAAGCCTGGACCCAAAAACTTTCGTTTTTGATTTTGCATTGCTTAGATTGTGTGGGGCTTTGCCCCTAGCTATATATAAGATAAGAATCCTGCTTTTGAAAATTAATTTTCAAAGCAGGATTCTTATCTTATATATATGTGTCAACTTACAGTTGTCACACACAATCTTCGATGTTAAATTAGTACTTATGCGTTAAACTAAAGTCGTCATTCTGAACTTGATTCAGAATCTCAAATTATCTCTAATTATCAGAGCATTAGAGATTGCGGATCAAGTCCGCAATGACGTGTTAAATAACATTCAAATCGTTTATTTAAATGTTAGATACAAATAGTTATATATTAATTAGTTACGATAAATTTTAAAAAGTTAACGCATCACTAGTAATGTTAAATCACTAAATCAACTAATCTTACATTACCTATCAACCTCAGAACCCTCTTCCGAACAATCGCGCCCTGCGACTACCGTCACTAGATCTTCGCGCTTAAGGTATCTCTTCGATAAAGAGAGTATCTGCTCGGGGGTTATTGCTTCGATCCGCTCGATGTTTTCGGCAATCGTGGTATTGTCTCTGCCGCACATGATATTCTCGATCGTGACATCGGCAACGCCAAATGGCCCATCGAGGATTCTCATGATCTCGCCCGCCATGATACGCTTCACCATGGTGAGCTCTTCGGGGCTCACCATCTCTGTTCGCAGGCGCTCGATCTGCTCATAGATCACATTCAAGGCATCGTCGGTCACCTCGCAAGCCACCTGTGTCGCGATAGCAAGGTAGCCTTCGGCTGCGAAGTTAACCAAGGCCGAAACTACGCCATAGGTATATCCACGCTCCTCGCGAAGGCTCTGCATGAGTCGCGACCCGAAGTAACCACCTAGGATCGTCGCCACCACCTGCATACCTAAGAAGTCGGGGTGTGTGCGCGTGAAGAGTCGGCGACCTATGCGGATCGACGATTGCACGGCTTGCGCCTCTTCGATAAAGTGATAGGGGCGCTGCACCACCTCTGAGAACTCCACCGCGGGAGGCTCCACACCTTGGGGGATCGCCTCAACTACCCTCTCGATAAGTTTTAGCTCCTCGGCTCCAACCCTACCGCTACACACCACGAAGCAGTTCGAAGCGCAATAGTGACTTTGGTAAAACGAGAGGATACTCTCGCGACTCAGGGAGTCATACGCCTCGGCCGAAGAGATAATGCCATAGGGGTGCTCAGCACCAAAAAGCGATACTGCAAATTGCTCACGAGCCTTGGTTTCGACCCTCTGACGCTCGATTATAAGTCGCTGCTTGCGCTTGGCGGCATAGGTCTCGATCTCGGAGATGGGGAATGTTGGGTGGAGTATAATCTGCTCGGCAACCGAGAGCGTAGGCTCTACAAATTTGGTGAGCGAACAAAAGTTGATGTAGGTGTAGTCGCGGTCGATGTTCACATCGTAGTATGATCCATAATAATCCAGCTTCTCGGCGATCTGCAACGAGCTCATCGCCTGGCTACCCTCGCTCAGCATATTGACCGTCGCCGAAGCCACAAAGGGTGCGGTTTGATGCACCGAACCTGCACCAAAGATGAAACTTAAGCGCAGCACTTCGAACTCTTCGCTGTGCAGAACATATATCTTAACGCCATTTGCGCACTGGTGCACCGTGGCATTCTGTAGTGAAATTTCCATTACTTATCTGTTTTTCTGTAGATTAGCGTCGAACTGTACTCTCTGCGGAGTATGCGACGACTAAATTCCATGATGCGTTCTGCGGTGATCGAGCGATAAATGTCGACCTCGCCGTTGATGAGCGACAAGTTGCCCGCCATGGAGTAAAACCCTAGGTTCATCGCCTTATTCATCACATTGATCTCGCCAAAGAGGGTGTTTGCCTCGAACTTATTTTTCACTTTCTCGATGTTGTATTCATCGACCATCTCCTCTCGAAGCAGATCGATCTGGGACCAAATAGCCTCTTCGGCCTCCTGCTCACTGCAATCGGGAAGCAGTTGCCCCGTGAATATCAACATCCCTGGGTCGAGGTCGCCCGTGATATAGCAATTGACCGATGCAAATAATTTGCGCTCCTTCACCAAGTTTTGGTTCATGCGCCCCGAGTCGCCTCCCGCCAAGATGTCGGAGATCATGTCGGCGGTGAAATAATCGTCGGAAAAACGACCTCCAATATGAAATGCCACAGTGATAGTTGTCGCGGGAACACCCCGCACCACCTCGCAACGACGTGCGCTCTGCTGCTTGGGCTCTTGCTCGATCGCCTTTTTGGTGTATGGAGCATCGGCGATTGGGGCAAACCACTTCTCGGCCAAGGCGAAAAGCTCCTCTTGGTCGATGTCGGCCGAGATTGAAAGGATACAGTTCGACGGGCGATAATGCTCGGCGTAGAATTGCTCAACTTCGGCCATCGAAGCTGCCTCGATATGGTCGGGCGAGAGCCCTATTGTCGACCAGCGGTATGGGTGCACCTTGTATGCCATTGCGCGCAACAACATATTTTGGTCGCCATAAGGTTGGTTTAAGTAACGTTGCTTAAACTCCTCGATAACCACTTTTTTCTCCAACTCCAACACCTGATCGGTGAGCGCTAGGCCACACATCCTATCGGCCTCCAAGGCCAATGCTACCTCGATATTATCTTTGGGCAGAGTGATATAAAAGTCGGTATAGTCGTTGTTGGTAAAGGCGTTATTTTCGCCCGAAGCCATCTGCACAACGGTATCGAAATCAGGATAACGTTCTGTACCTCGAAACATGAGGTGTTCGAAAAGGTGGGCAAAACCTGTGCGCGAAGGCTCCTCGTTACGCGCGCCAACGCAATAAGTCATATTAACTGCCGCCAATTTCGACACCATATCGCGGTTGACAATAACCGTCAACCCATTATCTAGTACTCTCTTCTGGTATGTAATCATGGTTGCAAAGATACAATTTTTAATCGGTTATAGAAATATATGGATCAGGTAAAAATTCGGTGGATTGTTCTTTCTCGCTAAATATATTGCGTCATTGCGGCCTGCGAGCCGCAATGACGAGAAGAGGGTTGTATATAAATAATATTGTAGTCGCCACTAAAAATTTAGATTGATTCAATATATACCCTCCATTTTCAAAGTTGGTGCCATAGCCACTGGGCGCAAAAACAAAACTGATATTCTCAGGCATTAGGGGGGGGGGAGCGCAGATATGCGCAAAAAAAGTGAGGCTAATCGGAGGTATTCAACTCCAGGCCACCACAGCCTTTCGTTTTAGTAACTTTGTTACAACCTGCCGATCTCCTCAACCAACCTAAAACTAACCTAAATGAACTTTAAAACTTCACTGCAAAGATAAGGCAAAAAATATTACTGTGCAAGTTTTTTATTAAAAAAATTTCATAAAAGTTGTATTTATTTTCAGAGTTAAAAATTACCACATTCAAAATCAAGGAGTTATAAAATTCGTTAACACAATTGTAACATCAATTAATTTATAAAAGAATTGAAAATGTATGAAAAAATCGAAAATAATCACTACTATGTATTGCATAGTTATAAATATTGCATTATATTTGCAAAGTGATAATAGGTGTTTTTTTTAACTAAATTTAACGAAAAATGAATAATAGAGTTTTATATCGACCCAGCGACGACATGGTTCTAGCGGGTGTATGTGGAGGCATTGCTCGCTATTTTGGTCTCAATTCGGCGCTACTACGAATTGTCGCGCTACTACTCATTCTATTTGGTGGGCTCTCGCTTTGGGTCTACATCATTTTATGGGTAATAACTCCACGCCGATGAGTAGCGCTACATGTAATACGGCCGATGATAATGTAAAGACTCAACTGCGCAAGGGTGTTTTAGAGTATTGCATACTCTCGATCCTGGCTCGTGGCGCATCTTACGCACCAAAGATCATCGCCGAACTTAAAAGTGCCGAGATGATTGTAGTCGAAGGGACTATCTACCCGCTACTAACACGTCAAAAGAACGCGGGACTACTCACCTACCGTTGGGAGGAGTCGCCGCAAGGTCCACCACGCAAGGTATACACCCTAACCGAAAAAGGGACAGAAACACTGTCGCTGCTCGACAGCGCTTGGCAAGAGCTATCCGAGCAAATTTCACGCCTTAGAGAGGGCAATAAATCATAGAAGAGTATGAAAGATATTAAACATTGCAGCATCTCGGGTGTTGCCTTCACCATTGAAATCGATGCTTACGACTCGCTGCACACCTACCTTGAGAGCATACGCGAGCGCTACACCGACAACCCCGACGGCGAAGAGATCCTTGCCGACATCGAAGCTCGCATCGCCGAGTTGATACTCGCGGTGCACTCCGAATCCAGAGTTGTTGCAAAACCTTTGATCGACAATATAATAGCTCAGCTGGGTAGTGTCGACGAGATCTGCTCCGAGCAGACATCGCCCACGGGCGAGCAAGAGACGGAGTCGCAAAACCAAAAAAATAGAGCTAAAGAGCGAGGCAAGAAACACCTCTACCGCAACGTCGACGATGCGCCCATCGGAGGTGTTTGCTCGGGAATCGCCGCATACGTCGGGTGCAATGCCGCGATTGTAAGGGCTATAGCGCTGCTTTTGCTCTTCTTTGGTGGCGCCTCGATCTGGGTCTACATCATCCTCTGGATCGTGATGCCCGCAGCAGTTACGGCGCGTCAAAAATTAGAGATGCGCGGCGAACCAATCACCGTCGCCTCGATCAAAGATTACTACAACACCATCGCCGACTACGAAAAGAGCCGATCGATAATCTCGTCACTCCTCTCGCTCGTGGGGCGCATCATGATGATCATATTCAAGATTATTATGGTCTGTATTCTGATCTCGCTGATCCTCGCGCTACTATCGATTGTCATTGGGGCGTTCGCGCTGGTGGCGGTCAACAGCTACACAACGGGTAATTGGAGCGAGGTTCTAATATCGATCATGGCGCTATGTTCGGCAGCGATGCTACTGGGTCTTGGGGTCTACTTCACGCTTCAGATTATCAATTCGCGGAGGATTAAGCTCAAAGCAATTGTCGCGACGTTAATAATTTGGTTCCTTCTAACACTCACAACAGCAACGTTGGTAGTGACCAACCGACACGAAATTGAGTCGTTCTACAGATCGGTCGAATCGCGATTCGAAAATAAAATTGAAAAAGTCGAGGAGCGACTAGAAGAGAAAAGCGAAGAGATCGAGGAGAAGATCGAAGCCAAGATCGAAGCAGTCGAAGCGAAGATCGAGGTTAAGTGGGATGAGTAGGGGCAGAAAATTATAGTTTCTCATGTCTCCGACGGGCGGTGATAGCACCACCGCGGGTGCATATTTTTCTTGACAATATCCCCTACCCGTCATTGCGGCCTACGAGCCGCAATGACGCACTGGCGGGTTAAATTGCAAAGGTTTGATTATTCTGTAAATTATTTTGTATACGATTGGATCAAGTCTGCAATGACGAGTAAGGGAAATTCCCAATATAAAGTTTTACCTCGCAGATGTGTGATAAAAACCATAGGTTGGCACAAATATTGTTTGGTAAGCTAAAAACTTAACACTCATTTACTGCTATGAACGATTACTACTGCACTGTGTGCGAACACATTTACGACCCACGGTTGGGCGACCCCGAAAATGGAATTGCTCCAAACACACCTTTCGAAGAATTGCCCGATAGTTGGATTTGTCCGATCTGCGGTGAGAGTAAAATGGCCTTTGCTGTAGTCGAAGGCGTGGTTTAAAATCAACACCTGTTTCTAAAAAAATCTACAAAAAGCACCGCGACCCGCAAGAACCTATTGCAAAGCTACTCGTAGCCACAACAGATCTTGCGGGTCGATTATGCGTACGCCTATTTCTTGAAAATATAGCCGCCCAAGATAGCGGTAATTGGCGCAACTAACACCAATCCGAAGCTACCAACCAGAGTTAAAAGGATCTCCGAGGCGATATAACCTCGATTTATAATGCTCTCCAGCGGCACGCCCTGCGCCATGAATGCCATAAAAGCAAACATAAAACTGCCCGAGTAGGCAAAAAGCAGAGTTGTGGTCATGCTTCCAACCACTGGCGAGGCGATGTTGAGACCCGATTTAACAAGCTCGCGCACAGTTAAATGAGGCGCTTTATGAATCAACTCATCTTGCGCCGCCGCAATATCCATCGCCACATCCATCACCGCGCCTGCCGACGAGATAAAGATACACGAAAGTAACATTTGCGAGAAATCGAGATCGGCAAAACCTGCATAAAACAGCGCATCGGAATACTCCTGCACCGTACCAGGGATATTGAAGTAGTGGCCAAAGATCAAGGCTAGGGCGGCCGTTACGACCACACCTGCGATTGCACCCAAAAGCGCCACGATACCCCGCTTGGAGATACCTCCCACGAGCAATATAATTATCGAAGTTGTAACAATCACAACACCAATAGAGACCAAAAGCGGCGAATAACCCCTCAACAGAGCGGGAATCAAGATCTTCCAGAAAGAGAGGGCCGTGAAGAGAAATGATAGGGCCGCCTTAGCGCCCGTCTTACCTGCAAAAAGAATCAAGGCAGCAACAAAGATGATCATCAACAGTAGCTCCAAATCTTGGCGGTAGTAATCTTCGGCTCGCACCTCGGCGATCTTTCCCGCATCCTTGCTGTCGAGCCGAATAACACATAGAACCTTGTCGCCCTGCTCGAAGAGTTTGTCGCGACGCTTGTCGCCCAAAAGAGGATTTACCGCCGAGACTGTCGTGTGGCGAAACTCACCCGACAGTATCTCCAATTCGAAATCTTGGGTACCGAGCACCACCACCGAAATATTACTAATGTCGCTATTGTCGACCCCCACCACGCGAGCTTTTTCATAGTGGATATTTTCCGACAATTCGGGATTCTCGAAACCCGTAGGCAAAAGCAACATTGCCACCACCATTACGGTAGTGGCAAGTGTTAAGTATAGCCCCTTTTTCTGCTTCATGGATTAAAGCGCTGCCGCCTGCATTATCTTCTTTGCGATGTCGGTATTGTCGTAATAACCGCTAAAGAGCGCCGCATTAGCTCCGTCGGCAAAGACCATCACTGGAACTGCCGTGTGCGAGAAGCTCGCAAACTCTACACCCGATTTGTTATTGAGTATATTGGTGCAAGTTGTGGTGAAAGGGTCACTCCAACCATATTTTGTGTGGTAGATGTCGCTATCTGAAAGTGCCTCTTTCTTGATCTTCTTGATGCTCTTTTTGTATGCCTCTTCGAGCAGTTTCACCTCGAAGTCGGTAAGTTCGGTAGTTCTTGACACTTTCTTATTGTTGTCGCCCTTCTCGTTGTTGGTAAAACCGAAGTTCTCACAGGCTAGAGCCAACAATTTATCGAACGAAGCACCCTCTCCGATCATCCCCATAGCTTTTGGACTGAACACATGAGACGAGATTCGCGAAGCTCCCAACACATCGAACGCCGATTGGTAGCCAGTACCCGCAAAACCGAGTGTCAAACCACCACAATCGTGGTCGCCCGTAACTACGATAAGGGTCTCTTTGGGATGTTTTGCAGCAAACTCCATCGCCACACCTATCGCTTGGTCGAATGCCACCATCTCGTAAGCGCTGGTTGCTGCATCGTTGGCGTGACATGCCCAGTCGATCTTTCCACCCTCGACCATCATAAAGAAGCCTTTGTCGTTTTCCAATAAATCGATTCCTTTTTGAGTAAATTGCGCAAGTGAGATCTTATCGTCTTCGCTTGTCTGCTTGCTTAAATCGATCGTGTAGGGCAGAGCAAAGCCATCGCCCGAGTATAGTTTATTTGCCAATAGGTCGATGGTTGCGATCACTGGTTGAGTCTCACCTTTGCCTACAGCATCAAATTCTGCTTTAGTGGTAACATATTTAAAACCAGCCTCTTGTGCTCTTGTGCGATAAGCTGCGCTTGCTGTGGCCACATCGGTCTCTTCGGCTTTAGCACGAGTCGCAAAGTTAACCGAGCCACCCGCAAAATAGTCGAAGCCCGAGGTGAGCAGTTGGTCCGAGATTGACGAATATTGGTTGCGACTCTTGATGTGCGCGTAGAAACAAGCAGGTGTCGCGTGGTCGATACTAACGCTCGAAACAATACCTACTTTCATCCCCTTAGCCTTAGCCATCTCTGCCATACTTGGCACAATGTTACCATCTACATCCTGCGAGATAACTCCCACATTTGTTTTAACTCCCGTCGCAAGTGCCGTACCTGCTGCTGCCGAGTCGGTGATGTAGCGATTTGCAGCGTTCGAAGTTGCCAAACCTGTGATTCCGAGCGATTGCAAAGAGAGCGTTTCTGCTATATTCTGCTGCCCAACTTGCGCAGCGTAGTTTTCGCGGAAGTTTTGAGCGGTGAGTGCCGCCTCGGCCAAACGCACTTGAGTCGCGGTCATGCCATCACCTATAAAATAGAAGATATATTTGGCAGGTGATTTAACGCTACCATCAGCATTGATACCGTTGTTTGATGTTGCATTTCCACCACACGAAGCAGCTACAACCGCGATTATTACAATCGCAAAGAGTCTTTGTAAAGTTTTCATCTATATGTTATTTTTTCAGTAATACAAAGGTATGATTAAATTTTGATAAAGTTGTTAAACTTTTGATAAAGTTTCACCACACTTTGATTAAATTTCAATATATCGCTTCATAATTGCGTAGATTGTAAGCCCTGCGATAGAACGAATACCCAATTTTTCGAAAATGTTTTTGCGGTGAGTGATAACCGTGGTGACACCAATATCTAGGCGCGTGGCAATTTCTTTGTTGATAAGCCCTTCGACAAGTAGTTTGGTGACCTCGATCTCGCGTGGCGAGAGCAATTCGCCTGACTCTTTATGCGATGGCGCTTGCGGCTTTTCGCCATGCGCATGGTTGTGCAGAGCCTTTATCGAAGCTACAATCTGTTCTTCGGATTGTTGAATGTTGACTTGGTGGAACTCGCTAAGAGCCATAGCGTTGTTCGAACCATTGGTTAGCGCTATCGTCTTGTGTTTGAGTGCTGTAAATAGCGCAATATCTTCGAGCAGAAGCTGCGACGAGACAAAAACGTGAAATATATCCTCGGGTTCGATCTCGCGCAATTCGCTATTCGAGCCACACACCTTGACAACGGCGAAGGGGAGAATTGTCGTGAGCAGGTCGCGCAACCCCACACTACTTAAGGTGTTGGGCGTTAGAACTACAATAAGTGGCACAGCTCTATTCATGGTGGTAGGGTTCATTTTTTAGAATTGTAAAAGCTCTGTATATCTGCTCGGCAAATATTGCGCGGACGATCTGGTGCGAAAATGTCATCTTCGAGAGCGACACCTTGGAGTTTGCCCGCTGATAGACCGCCTCGGAGAAGCCATAGGGACCACCTATAATAATAAGAAGTCGTCGTACTCCGCTATTCATCCTCTTCTGCACCCAGAAAGCGAAATCTACCGACCGATACTCAGTGCCGCGCTCGTCGAGCAGAGTAACAAAGTCGCTGTCGACTATTTGGCGCAAGATCATCTCGCCCTCGGCCGTGCGCTGCTGCTTCACCGTTAAGTTCTTGGTATTCTTCACGTCAGCCAGGGTCGTGATTGTAAATTTGCAGTAGTGGTTAATGCGTTTGGCGTAGTTGAGCACTATCTCCTCGATGAGTGCCGAGTCGGTTTTGCCGACCACAAGAAGTTCTATATTCATCGCCCCTAACGCTCAATTTTCAACGAGTCGCTATTCCACTCGCCCGCAGCACCGCCGTAGATTATTGGGCGCACCGCCTCGACACTTCGCAACCACTCATACGCCTTATACATGTTGTATCCATTGCCCGATTCACCACCCAAAGAGTATGCCACCACACAACTAAAGTTGCGGGTGCGGTAATACATCTTCTGCACTCGTTCGAGGTACTCGTCCACTAGCGCAGGGTCGTTCGAGGGTGTGCCACCCACGGCCCTATCCTCGCTGTAAGAAGGAGCGTTGATCGCCGCTTTATCTATCACCCAAAGTCCAACTTTATCGCACATCTCATAGAACCATATAGGCTGCGGGTAGTCGGGCTCGATGGTGTTGTAACCTTGCGCGCGAAGCGCCTTAAGCTCGCTCTCGCTCATCTTTTTATCGCTCGACGCGTTGTATTTTGCGGCGCGGAGCACAACCTCGCTACCCCACAACTGCAATTTGCCATCTTGGTATTGAATAGGCGCATAACCCACCGCAAAGGGGATGTAGCCGCTCGACACCCCCGTGCGCTTTGTAAAGAGCATAACCGAGTAGGGCGGCGAAATAGCTACGCGACCCGAGGGGCGACCCACCATCTGCATTGCGGGGGCTGCCGAGGGGTTCCAACGATACTTCTCGGCACCGTAGAGGTAGGGGGGAAATCGGATTGTGTCGATCGAATTCCCCTCCAACGTTTTCTTCGAAGTGCTAAAGTCGAGAAGTTTGCCCGCAGGGTCGTACACGTCGAAGCCCACCTCGATCGTTTCGGGGTAGTTGAAGCCATTTTCGACCACAACATCGATGAAAAGTTGCCCATCTTTGCCGTTGTCGAGCTCGATGAGTTCGAGTTGATAATCCAAGATCCGCAACCTATTTTGCGTATAGATGTAACTACCCTCGAGGCGCCCCCCTTGTGGTACCGACACCCCCTCTTCCAGTTGAGCCAATACCGAAGGTCGACTGGCAATGGTAATGACATTGCTACCAACTCTAAGGTAGGGCGAGATGTTATAGTCGCTCGGCGTGAAGCTATCTTCGCACTCCACCACCACAGAGCCATTGATCGAAAGCGTATAGGCCGAACCGACACCCTCGATATGGATCATCGCAACCTCATCGAGCCAACTTTGAGGCACCTCTAATATTTGCTCGCGCGTGATCTGCCCAAAAGAGGAGGCTGTAGCCTGGGGTGCAAACTCAATATGGTTGCTCGTGTTTGAGTGGCTGCGCGACGACGCATCGGCACGCAACAAGTAGGGATTCAGCTCTGAACGCGTTATAATTTGAGCCGTCGCAGAGAGAGTCAGGATCAAAAGTACTATCGTTATTTTAAAGGTACGTAGCAACATAGTGTGTTAAATCTATTATTTCTGACAAAAATAACAATATAATTGCGATTTAGCAACTTCGCTATACGTTTTATAGTATTTATTATTATATTTGTCAAAATTTTTTGAAATTCAGATTATGATAAGTAGACACATTGCAGACAAACTGCAAAAATTCGAAACCCCATTCTATCTCTACGACATGGGGCTATTGCGCCAAACACTAGAGAGCGTGGTATATGAGTCAAAAAGATATGGTTACAAGGTTCACTATGCAATAAAAGCGAACTACGACGATCGCATCTTGGCTACTATCAAAGAGTATGGCCTGGGCATCGACTGCGCTAGCGGCAATGAGGTTCAAAAAGCTATCGAGTGCGGTTTCGACCCCAAAGGTATCGTTTACGCTGGCGTAGGTAAACGCGACAAGGAGATCGAGTATGCTATCGACCAAAACATCTTGGCAATCAACTGCGAATCGATCGAAGAGTTGGAGGTTGTCGACGCTATCTCGCGCAGCAAAGGCCGCGTTACCGACATCGCACTGCGTATCAACCCCGACATCGACCCTCGTACCAACCACTGTATCGACACTGGTCAAGCCGACAGTAAATTCGGTATCTCGTACGAAGAGGTGATGGAGAATGCCGAAAAGATCTTAGCGCTCAAAGGCCTAAACATCATTGGCATACACCTACACATCGGATCTCAGATCCGCGAACTCCACGTTTTCGAGAATATGTGCAACAAGGTCAACGTCATCGTCGACAGCTTGGTAAAGCTTGGTTTCTCGTTCGACTTTATCGACGTTGGTGGCGGCTTGGGTGTCAACTACGACGTGCCCGAGAATGAACCGATACCCAACTTCGCGTCGCTCTTTTCGATCGTCAACAACTACCTCAAGGTAGGTGATCGCGACGTACACTTCGAATTTGGTCGTTCGATCGTTGCCGAATGTGGCGAGCTTATCACCAAGGTTCTTTTCAACAAGACTACCGCTACGGGTCGTCGTCTACTTATCGTCGATGGCAGTATGACCGAGCTAGTGCGCCCCGCAATGTATGGTTCGTACCACAACATCGAAAACGTCACCTCGGAAGAGACAGCAACCAAAAAATATACTGTTGTGGGAACAGCCTGTGAATCGACCGATGTGTTCTCGGAGAACGTATCGCTCAAGATCAGCAAACGTGGCGACCTCTTGACCCTAAAGTCGGCTGGTGCTTACGGAATGTCGATGGCTTCGCGCTACAACCTTCACGACCTACCAATCGGAGTCTACAGCGACCAGATCGAATAACAGATGTGGTTAATTCTGGCTTTTATTTCAGCCACTTTACTAGGATTCTATGACGTAGCCAAGAAAACCGCTCTCAAAGACAATGCGGTGCTTCCCGTGCTACTTCTCAACACCCTCTTCTCGACCCTGCTCTTCGCGCCATTTATTGTGAGCGCCGAGGCGGGGTTCGACCTTTTCGAGGGGACAATGTTCGCCGTGGAAAGCGCAGGTTGGCAAGCCCATAAGCTAATCATATTGAAGTCAGCCATTGTGCTCTCTTCGTGGATCTTTGGCTACTTCGCCATCAAACACTTACCTCTCACGCTCGTGGGGCCGATCAACGCCACACGCCCCGTGATGGTGCTCCTCGGTGCGATGCTAATCTTTGGCGAACGGCTCAATGCGTGGCAGTGGGCAGGTGTTCTACTCTCGATCTTTTCGCTCTTCCTGCTCTCGCGGGCAGGGCGCAAGGAGGGAATTCACTTTGGCAAAAACATCTGGATTCTGCTCATCGCTGCCGCCGCGGTGATGGGTGCTATAAGCGGTCTCTACGACAAATATATCATGCGCTCACTCAGCCCCGTCTTTGTGCAGAGCTGGTACAACTTCTACCAGCTCTTGATGATGAGCGCCGTGGTTGCAATTTTGTGGCTGCCGCGCCGCGCTCGCACCACCCCATTTCGGTGGTCGTGGGCTATTCCGTGCATATCTATCTTGCTCTCGTGTGCCGACTTCGCCTACTTCTACGCCCTCTCCGACGACACGGCGATGATCTCGGTTGTCTCGATGGTGCGACGCTCCTCGGTGGTGGTCTCATTTATCTGTGGAGCTCTACTTTTGCGCGAAAAGAACCTGCGAGCTAAGGCTATCGACCTAGTTTTTATCATCATCGGAATGATTTTTCTATATATAGGTACTAGGTAAACACATGAAAAATTATAGTTTCTCACTGTCTCCGACGGGCGGTGATAGCACCACCGCGGGTGCATATTTTTCTTGCGCTATTGGGCTTAGAACTTTACAGTTCAAAGATTTAGAGATGCTATATGTTACCACAAATAAATCTGCACAACATATAACATCTCTAAATTTATTAAATGCCATAGGCATTTAAACCCAATAACGAGTAGCAGTAGTTCTCAGTAATTCTCAGAATACCCAAACGCGCCCGACACCCACCCACCACAAAGGCAAGAACGCAAAAAAAAATTAAAGCGAAAAAACTTTTTTATGCCTTTACCCTGATATAGGTACAAAATAGTTGCAATATTTGGCGCATTATTGTTAACTTTGTAAATTCGTTAAAGACAAAAATAAAAAAATATAAGATGAATATCTCTTACAATTGGCTCAAACGCTACCTTAAATCTGACCTCTCAGCCAACGAGGTTGCATCGGTGCTTACCGATATTGGACTCGAAGTTGACTCGTTCGAAAAGATCGAGACTATCAAAGGAGGGCTTCAAGGAGTTGTTATTGGCGAGGTTCTAACCTGCCAGCCACACCCCGACTCAGACCACCTAAATATAACAACGGTAAACGTGGGAGGCGACTCGCCACTGCAAATTGTCTGTGGCGCAGCAAATTGTCGCGCTGGGCTCAAAGTCGTTTGCGCAACTGTGGGTTCGGTACTCTACCCTATCGACTCTGAGGAGGAGTTCAAAATCAAGCGTTCGAAGATCCGCGGTGTTGAATCTTTGGGTATGCTCTGCGCCGAAGATGAGATCGGTTTGGGCTACTCGCACGCAGGTATCATGGAGCTTCCCGCCGAGGCTGTAGTTGGCACCCCTGCCAAAGAGTATTTCGGTATCGAGGATGATTTCCTTCTCGAAATTGGCCTTACACCCAACCGCATCGATGCAGCTTCGCACATCGGTGTTGCTCGCGACATTGCCGCCTACCTCAAAAGCCAAGGCCGCGATCACGAGCTTTGCTACCCCAGTGTCGACGACTTTGCTACCGAGCAGGGCGAAGGCACGATCGAGGTGGAGGTTGAAAACTGCGTTGCAGCACCTCGCTACGCAGGTGTAACCATCAAAAATTGTAAAATTGGACCCTCGCCCGAGTGGATGCAAAACGAACTTCGTGCTGCGGGACTCACTCCCAAAAACAACCTTGTCGACATCACAAACTACATACTTTTCGAACTTGGTCAGCCGCTTCACGCATTCGATGCCGACAAGATCGGTGGAGGTAAGATCGTGGTTCGCACATGCGACGAGGGGACTAAATTCGTCACTCTCGACGGAGTAGAGCGCACACTAACCGCTTCAGATTTAATGATCTGCTCTGCCTCGGAGCCGATGTGTATCGCGGGCGTTTTCGGCGGCACAGAGTCTGGCGTGAGCGATTCTACGGTCAATATTTTCTTGGAGTCGGCCTATTTCAACCCTGTTTGGGTACGCAAGAGCGCCAAACGTTTTGGTCTAAACACCGATGCTTCGTTCCGCTTCGAACGCGGTATCGACCCCAACATCCAGATCTACGCGCTTAAACGTGCAGCTCTTTTATATAAGGAGTTGGCGGGAGGAGAGATCATCGGTGAGGTAATCGACAACTACCCCACCCCGATAGAGGATTTCCGCTTCGAGATCTCGATGGACCGCACACGTCGCCTTATCGGCAAAGAGATCCCAACGGAGACCATTCGCACAATTATCGAGGCTCTCGACATTAAAATCGAGGCAGAAGAGGGCGAGGTTTTGAGCGTTGCTGTGCCAGCCTACAGGGTTGATGTACAACGAGAAGCAGACCTCGTGGAGGATATTTTGCGCATCTACGGCTACAACAATGTCGAGATCCCAACTCACGTCAAATCGACAATATCATACGCGCCACGTCCCGACCGCAGCAAGCTAATGAACATGACTGCCGACTTCCTTTCGGCAAACGGCTACACCGAGATCATGTCCAACTCGCTCACCAAGTCTACCTACTACGACTCACTAAGCACATACCCCGCAGAGAAATGCGTAAAGATCATCAACCCGCTAAGTTCCGACCTTAACGTGATGCGCCAAACGCTGCTTTTCAACACATTAGAGGCTGTAGAGCTCAACGCAAATCGCCGCAACGGAGATCTAAAGATCTACGAGTTTGGCAATTGCTACTACTACAACGCCGAGAGCGTAACCGAAGAGAAGATCTTGGTTCCCTACTCGGAGAATTACCGCTTAGCGATCACCGTAACTGGCACAACGCAGCGAGCTTCGTGGAACCAAAAAGGGGCGCAGGCATCGTTCTACACACTTCGCGCAGCTGTCGAGAAGGTGTTGAGCCGCTTTGGAATCGACATCTACGCACTTAAAAGCAGCACGTCGCAAAACGATATTTTCAGCGAGGCAATCACACTTAGCCAAGGGCCAAAATGTTTCGTAGAGTTGGGCGTAGTAGCTCCCGCGCTCTGCAAGGCCGCAGGTGTGAAGCAAGATGTTTACTACGCTGAATTCGATTTCGATGCTTTGGTTAAGAGCACGCGCAAGCATAAAATTACTGTTGCCGAGCTCTCGAAATTCCCCGAAGTTAAGCGCGACCTGGCTCTGCTTATCGACAAGAGCATTACCTTCGAACAACTTCGTCAAACAGCTTTCCAAGCCGAGAAGAAGTTGCTCAAAAGTGTCTCGCTATTCGACGTCTACCAAGGCGACAAACTGCCAGAGGGTAAAAAATCCTACGCGCTAAGCTTCGTGCTAGAAGATAAGAATCAGACACTTACCGACAAAGTAATTGAAAAAACAATGTCTAACATTCAAAAGCAGATCGAGCGCACGTGTGCAGCTCAGATCCGCGGATAAAGCACAAAAAACTACTTGATGGAACTACAAATATCGCCAGATGCAACTTGCGCTGTGATAGGCTACGGAAGTTGGGCCACAGCAATCGTGAAGATCCTTTGCGAAAAGGGTCACAAAGTTGGCTGGCACATACGCAACGAAGAGGTTATCGAGGGTATCATCTCCGAGGGGGCAAACCCCAAATACCTTCGCGACGTTGAATTCGACATTTCGAAGCTCTCGATCTCGACAGATATTAACGAGGTGGTGGCCTCGCACGACATCATCATCTTGGCTACCCCTTCGGCATACCTCAAAGATATATTAGCGCCCCTTACGTGCAGCCTGCAAAATAAGTTGATCGTATCGGCGATCAAGGGCATTATCGCGGGAGAGTACTTGACGGTAATCGAATTCTTGAACAAAGTCTACGACATCCCCTTCTCGCACCTGGGAATTATCACGGGCCCCTCGCACGCCGAGGAGGTCGCGCTCGAACGACTCTCGTACCTCACGGTGGTTTGTCCCGACATCGACCTTGCCCACTTGATTGGCTCGAAGATCGAGTGCAAATATATCCGCGTGAGCTATTCAACTGACCTCTACGGCATTGAGTATGCCACAGTGCTAAAAAACATCTACGCCATTGCCGTGGGTATTGCAATCGGTTTGGGCTACGGCGATAACTTCGTGGCTGTTCTTATTGCCAACTCGGCGCGCGAGATGAACAATTTTTTAAAGGTGGGCTACCCCGACACGCGCGACTCTCGCGAATCGGCATACCTGGGCGACCTACTTGTGACTTGCTATTCGAGCTACAGCCGCAACCGCCGCTTGGGTCTATTGATGGGCAAAGGCTTCACGATCAAGAGCGCACTCAACGAGATGACAATGGTCTCGGAGGGCTACTTCGCGGCCGACTGCATCCGCCACACCAATGCCATCCACCAGGCCAGTATGCCCATAGCGACGATGGTCTACGACGTATTATACAAAGGAGCCAAAGCCCGCAAGGCGATGACTCAACTAACTAAGGTATTGATATAGAAACATTAAAAATATAAAAAATGATTAAATTAGATGTATCGAAGAGTGGCGTAGCATTTAGCGACTCGATCAAAACTAAAACCGAGGCGGCAAACCTCCTCCTAGAGAACAAGAGCGGCGCTGGTAACGACTTCTTGGGTTGGGTAAACCTTCCATCATCAATCACCGCAGAGCAGATCGCAGAGTTCAATGCTCAGGCGGCAAAGCTTAAGGCTAAGGCCGAAGTGATCGTCTGCATCGGTATCGGTGGCTCGTACCTTGGCGCAAGAGCTGTATTGGAGGCTATGAGCGACTCATTTAGCCTTTTGCAGAAAAAACGCGAGGAGCCAATCGTGCTTTTTGCTGGTCAAAACATCTCGGAGGATTACACTTGCGAGCTCCTTGCAGCACTCAAAGAGTACTCAATCG
This sequence comes from Rikenellaceae bacterium, assembly GCA_047172505.1. GTDB lineage: Bacteria > Bacteroidota > Bacteroidia > Bacteroidales > Rikenellaceae > Alistipes. The sequence goes on from JBCQWE010000002.1 coordinate 82,614, forward strand.
CAGCCATCGTAGTGTCGAAATCGGGCACAACAACCGAACCTGCAATTGCATTCCGCATCATTAAAGCCGAGATCGAAAAACGTTACGGCAAAGCTGAGGCTGCGGAGCGTATCGTAGCTGTGACCGACAAGTCGCGCGGCGCACTCAAGACCCTAGCAACTGGCGAGGGCTACCCAACTTTCGTTATTCCAGACGATGTCGGTGGCCGTTTCTCGGTTCTCACTCCTGTGGGACTCCTACCGCTTGCTGCGGGTGGCGTAAACATCGCAGAGCTAGTTCGTGGTGCTCAAGATATGGAGCGCGCAACATCGACTAAGGTGGCATTCGACGATAACCTCGCGGCAATCTACGCAGCGTGCCGCTCGTCGTTGTACGATGCTGGCAAGAAAATCGAGATCTTGGCTTCGTACGAGCCTAAACTTCTCTACTTCTCAGAGTGGTGGAAGCAACTCTATGGCGAGAGCGAGGGTAAAGATGGCAAGGGTCTATTCCCTGCAAGCGTAACACTCACGGCAGATCTTCACTCGATGGGTCAATACATCCAAGAGGGTGAGCGCAACCTCTTCGAAACTGTGATCTCAGTGGAAAAACCACAGCAAAAAATGGTCCTAGAGGCCGACCAAGACAACCTCGACGGCTTGAACTTCCTCGCAGGCAAGAGCCTCACCGAAGTTAACCACATGGCAGAATTGGGCGTTACCTTGGCTCACGTCGACGGTGGAGTACCCAACGTGCGCATCTCGATCCCCGAGATCAACGAGTACTACATCGGTCAATTGATCTACCTCTTCGAGCGCGCATGCGGAATCAGCGGCTACCTCCTAGGCGTTAACCCATTCGACCAACCAGGTGTCGAGGCATACAAAGGCAACATGTTTGCCCTACTCGAAAAACCAGGCTACGAAGAGCAAACAAAAGCTATTAAGGCTCGTCTGTAACGGCATTAAGCTGCTTAGCGGGCAAACGGATGAAAAATTTTAATGTCTCCGACGGGCGCAGATAGCACCTGCACGGGTGCATATTTTTCCTGTGCGTTGTTGGGCCTAGAACTTTGCAGTTCTAAGAATTAGAAGTGTTATATGTTGCGACAAATAAATTTGTGCAACATATAACACTTCTATTTTTTTAACCCAATATCGAGGTCTTACCGCTTCTTTACTCTACCTTATAACCGTCATTGTGGACTTGATCCGCAATCTCTAACACTATGATAATTAGCGATAATTTGAGATTCTGAATCAAGTTCAGAATGATGACTTTAGCTTAACGCATCAGTAAAAATCCAGGATAGTAGATGGGGCGATTCCTACAAAAAAAATGGGTAGTCTTTCGACTACCCATTTTCGCTATATAAAAAGATGATTACATCTTCTTACCTACATTTGTTTTGGTTGCTGAAACCTTAGCGCTAGTAGCCTTAGTTGCGCGTGGAGCGCGTGGTTTAGCTGCTGCTTTTGGTTTTGCCTCTACAACTGTTGCATCTTCTACTGCATCTGTAGACTTAGCTGCTGACTTGCTGCGTGAACGGCGAGTCTTAGGTTTAGCCTCAGCTGCTGGAGCCGCAGTACCCAAAGTGTAAGCATCGTTGAAGTCAACGAACTCGATGATACACATCTCAGCAGCATCTCCCAAACGGAAGCCTGTGCGAAGGATACGTGTGTAACCACCTGGACGATCTGCGATCTTAGGTGCAATTGTACGGAACAACTCTGTAACTGCCTCTTTTTGTTTGAGGTAAGAGAACACCATACGACGTTGGTGTGTTACATCCTCTTTCGACTTAGTTACCAATGGCTCGATGTACATTTGTACAGCCTTTGCCTTAGCAACGGTAGTCTCGATACGCTTGTGCATGATAAGCGATGATGCCATATTTGCCAACATTGCCTTGCGGTGACCCGCTTGTCTGCCAAGGTGATTGAATTTTTTATTATGTCTCATTTAATTAATCTTTATCAAGTTTGTAGATTGATACATCCATACCAAATTTGAGGTTTAGTGAGTCGAGCAACTCGTCAAGCTCGGTGAGTGACTTCTTACCGAAGTTACGGAACTTCAACAAGTCGTTACGGTGTAGCTTCACTAGGTCGCCAACAGTCTCAACATCGGCTGCACGAAGGCAGTTCAAAGCACGCACGCTCAAATCTTGGTCTGAGAGTTTCGTTTTGAGTAGTTGACGCATGTGAAGAACATCCTCGTCGAACTCTTCTGCGCTGCTGCTATCCTCCATATTCACTGTGATCTTCTCGTCTGAGAACAACATAAAGTGCTGAATAAGGATCTTAGCTGCCTCTTTCAATGCCTCTTTGGGGTGGATCGAACCGTCTGTAGTGATTTCAAGATTCAACTTCTCGTAGTCAGTTCTCTGCTCCACACGGTAATCTTCGATCGAATATTTCACATTCTTAATTGGAGTGTGAATAGAGTCGATAGGAAGCGTACCAAATTCGCAATCTGCTGGAGTATTTTCCTCTGAAGGAATATATCCGCGGCCCTTACCAATAGTGATAGTAAGTTGCATCTTTGTGCCAGCTGCGAGGTGGCAGATTACCAAATCAGGGTTCAATACCTCGAACGATGAGAGGAAATTTGAAATGTATCCTGCTGTAAGCTCTGTTACCCCAACTACTGGGATAGTCACCTGCTCTGCCTCCTCGTTGTCGACAGTACGGATGAAACGAACTTGTTTGAGTGAAAGGATGATGTCGATCATTCCCTCCATAACACCAGGTACAGCGGCAAATTCGTGATCAACGCCACCAACCTTAACGGTAGTGATTGCGTAACCTTCAAGCGAAGAGAGCAAGATACGACGTAGGGCGTTACCGATAGTCATACCGAAGCCTGGTTCCAATGGACGGAACTCAAATTTTCCGAATGATGGAGTAGACTCCAGCATAATTACCTTCTCAGGTCTCTGAAATGCTAATATTGCCATAATTAATTGTGTGTTGTATGATTACTACTTAGAGTACAACTCGACGATAAGTTGCTCCTTGATGTTCTCTGGAATCTCCTCACGCTCTGGACGTTGTAGGAACTTACCAGACATTGATGCCTGATCCCACTCCAACCATGCGTAACGGCTCTTTGAACCACCTGCAAGCGACTCTGTAATTACCTCCATGCTCTTAGACTTCTCGCGAACTGACACAACCTCACCAACCTTAAGCGAGTATGATGGAATGTTAAGTACGCTTCCGTTCACGCAAATGTGACGGTGAGAAACCAATTGACGAGCTGCTGCACGTGTAGGAGCGATTCCCATACGATAAACAACATTGTCCAAACGGCACTCCAATAATTTCAACAAGTTCTCACCTGTGATACCACCCATACGGCTAGCAGTCTCGTATGTACGAGCAAATTGCTTCTCCAAAAGTCCGTAGGTAGCTTTTGCTTTTTGCTTCTCGCTAAGTTGCTCTCCATACTCAGAGATCTTTTTGCGCTTGCGAGCCAAACCGTGCTGTCCTGGAGGATAGTTTCTCTTCTCGAGAACTTTATCTGCTCCGAAGATAGCCTCGCCAAACTTTCTGGCAATTTTTGATTTAGGTCCTATATATCTTCCCATTGTTTTACTAATTTAAATCGTTAATTGATCTACTTTGTCTCGTGATAACTATATTATACACGACGACGGTTAGGTGCACGACATCCGTTGTGTGGCATTGGTGTTACGTCGATAATCTCTGTAACCTCGATTCCAGCACCGTGGATTGTACGTACTGCAGACTCACGTCCAGCGCCTGGGCCCTTAACGTAAACCTTAACCTTGCGCAATCCCATATCGTAAGCAACTTTAGCGCAATCGGCAGATGCAGTCTGAGCAGCATAGGGAGTGTTCTTTTTAGAACCACGGAATCCCATTTTACCTGCTGAAGACCAGCTGATTACATCACCAACCTCGTTGGTAATTGTAATGATGACATTGTTAAATGTTGAGTGCACGTGAACCATACCTGCTGCTCCAACCTTAACAACTTTTTTCTTAACTGTTCCAGTTTTCTTTGCCATAACTTTACTCTATTACTTAGTTGCCTTTTTCTTGTTAGCGACTGTCTTTTTACGACCTTTACGCGTACGAGCGTTGTTTTTAGTGCCCTGTCCACGAACAGGAAGACCCAAACGGTGACGGATACCTCGGTAACAACCGATGTCCATCAAACGCTTAATGTTTAGTTGTACGACCGAACGACACTCTCCCTCGACCTTAAGGCCCATTGAAGCAATTGCATTACGGATTGCTGCAATTTGATCGTCATTCCAATCATCAGTTTTGAGGTCATAGCTAATGCCTGCCTCGTCGAGAATAGCTTGTGAAGTGCTGCGACCGATACCATAGATATAGGTCAAAGCGATCTCGCCTCTCTTGTTTTTTGGTAAATCTACACCGACTATACGTGCCATAAATTTTCTTCTTTAATTAATCGTTTAATGGTGGTCAATTAACCTTGACGCATTTTAAACTTAGGATTCTTTTTGCAGATCACGTAAAGTTTACCTTTACGGCGAACGATCTTGCAATCCTCACTTCTTTTCTTAATTGATGCTTTTACTTTCATTGTGTGTGTTAAGCAATCTACAGGTTTAATTCAAGACTTTGGACTCACTATGATGTGCCCCCGTTTTGACCTCCCCCTTGGTTATTTGTACCTAAATGAGATTCGACCCTTACTCAAATCGTAAGGTGTCATCTCTACTTTAACTTTATCTCCTGTCAAGATTTTGATGTAGTGCATTCGCATCTTTCCTGAGATGTGGGCCGTGATAACGTGTCCGTTATCTAATTCAACTCGAAACATTGCGTTACTCAACGCCTCGATAATTGTTCCGTCCCTTTCAATAGCAGTCTGTTTTGCCATGAGTCTTACTTTTTTAAAACTTTTTCGATTATACTATAATCCGTCAAAATATCTGGGCCATCCTTACCTACTGCCACCGCGAATTCGAAGTGAGCCGAAGGTTTGCGGTCACGAGTCCTAACGGTCCAACCGTCGTTCTCGAATACTACCGCCTTGGTACCCATATTGATCATCGGTTCGATGCAGATTACCATGCCTGCCTTGAGCAGCGGACCTCTGCCTCTTGCGCCAAAGTTGGGAACCCCTGGTGATTCGTGCATTTGCCGACCACAACCGTGTCCCTCTAACTCTCGCACTACGCCATAGCCAAAACTTTCAGCGTAACCTTGTACTGCTGCCGATATATCGCCTACGCGATTACCTGCTTTGGCCTGAGCTGTACCCTTGTAAAGAGCCTCTTTGGTGACTTCCATAAGTTGCTTAACTTCCTGCGCAACCTCTCCCACGGCAAACGTGTATGCCGAATCACCAACAAACCCCTTTAGAAACGTACCACAGTCAACCGATACAATGTCTCCATTTTTCAGGATACATTTCTCTGACGGAATACCATGAACCACATTCTCGTTGACCGAAACGCACAACGATGCGGGGAAACCATGGTAACCGAGGAAAGCTGGAACTGCTCCGTGATCACGAATAAACTCTTCGGCTATACGATCCAACTCGTTGGTGCTTACACCCTCGGCGATGTGGCGACCCACCTCTGCGAGAGTTTTGCTTACCAAGATGTTGTTCTCACGAAGCAGCTCTATCTCTTCCTCTGTCTTTAAGTATATCATCTTTGACCTTGATAAAACTTTCCTTAGCGACCTTGAATACGTCCAGTCTTCATAAGACCATCATAGTGACGCATCAACAGGTAGCTCTCTATCTGCTTGAGAGTGTCAAGAACTACACCCACCATGATCAAAAGCGATGTACCACCGTAGAAGTAGGCAAACGCTTGTTGAATACCCAATAAGTTCATCGCCAAAGCGGGCATGATTGCCACGATAGCTAGGAACACTGAGCCTGGAAGTGTGATTCTCGTCATGACACCGTCGATATACGAAACTGTGTGCTTACCTGGTTTAACACCTGGGATAAAACCACCGTTACGCTTCATGTCGTCGGCCATCATTTGAGGATTAACGATAATCGCAGTGTAGAAGTAAGTGAACAAAATCACCATCACTGCGAGTGTGAGGTTATACCAAACGCCCGTCATGTTACCAAATGCCGAGGCAAAGCCTGGAGCAACGTTGGCGAAAAGCATTGGGATAAACATCAAAGCTTGTGCAAAGATGATAGGCATTACATTTGCCGCGTTCATCTTTAGCGGGATATATTGGCGAACACCGCCATATTGTTTGTTACCAACAATACGTTTTGCGTACTGTACAGGTATCTTGCGCACGGCTTGAACCACTGCGATAGTTGCCATGAAAACCAAGAAGAGCAAAGCTAGCTCGATGATGATCATAATAACACTACCATCCGAAGTTTGGAAACGCGCTGTAACCTCAGCCAAAAGAGCTTGTGGTAGACGAGCGATGATACCAATCATGATGATTAGCGACACACCGTTACCAATACCTTTGTCTGTGATCTTCTCACCTAGCCACATTACGAACATGGTACCTGCGATAAGGATTGTAGTAGCGTAAACTGTAAATCCAAATGAGTTACCATAGACAAATGCCGCTGGAACTTGGTGGAAAAGGTTTGCGATGTAGGCAGGGCCTTGCAACACCAAAACACCAATTGTGAGGAAGCGAGTCCATTGGTTCATCTTGCGACGACCGCTTTCACCCTCCTTCTGAATTTTCTGAAAGTAAGGGATCATCATACCCAAAAGTTGGATAATGATCGAGGCTGTGATGTAAGGCATCACTCCAAGCGCAAAAATTGCAGCGTTACCAAATGCTCCACCCGAGAATACGTTGAGTAGACCCAAAAGGCCGTTACCCTCTAACTGACCTGCAAGCGCAGAATCTGCACCCAAAAGGTTAGGGTTGATACCAGGGATCACTACGAAACTACCCAAACGATAGACCAAAAGAAGTAGCAAAGTGTAAACTACACGGTTGCGAAGTTCTTCGATCTTGTAGATGTTTTTAAGTGTCTCGACAACTTTTTTGTTAGTGGCCAAAAGTGCAATAACAATCGCAAATAGGACTATAACAACGATATAAGTATTCATAATTATTGGGTTTTAGCGTAACCTTTACAATTTTACTACCTGACCACCAGCCTCTTCGATTGCAGCCTCAGCACTTGCCGAGAAAGCGTGAGCTGTAACTGTCAACGCTTTAGTTACTGCACCGTTGCCCAAAATTTTAACGCGGTCCTTAGATTGAACGAAACCTGCTGCGATAAGTGCCTCGATGTTGATCTCGGTAGCACCAGTTTTTGCAGAAAGTTGCTCAAGAGTCGAAAGGTTGATACCTTTGTACTCCACGCGGTTGATGTTGGTAAAACCAAATTTTGGAAGGCGACGTTGAAGTGGCATTTGACCACCCTCGAAACCAAGTTTGCGAGAGTAACCCGAACGCGACTGAGCACCCTTGTGACCACGTGTAGATGTACCACCGCGGCCAGAACCAGCTCCACGACCAATACGTTTTTGGTGGTGGGTAGAACCCTTAGCGGGTTTAAGATTATTGAGTTCCATTGTCTTTATTGACTTTAAACGTTATAAACTATTTTACCTCTTCAACCTTCACAAGGTGTTGAACCTTAAGGATCATACCTTTGATGATTGCTGAATCGTCGTGCTCAACTGAAGCGTTGATCTTGCGAAGACCTAGTGCGTCGAGGTTAGCGCGTTGGCGCTCTGAAGCACCGCAACGGCTCTTTAATTGTGTGATTTTTAATCTTGCCATAGTATTTCTATAGATTAACCGTTAAACACCTGTTTCATAGAGATACCACGAACTTGTGCTACGCTGTAAGCGTCGCGCAACTCGCAAAGAGCGCCAACTGTAGCCTTCACTAGGTTGTGAGGGTTCGATGAGCCTTTACTCTTAGCCAAGACGTTCTTAACACCTACAGACTCCAACACTGCACGCATCGCACCACCTGCGATGATACCAGTACCAGGAGCTGCTGGACGAATCATAACCTCTGATCCGCTGTAACGCATCTCTTGCTTGTGAGGAATTGTTCCGTTGATGATAGGCACCTTAACGAGGTTCTTCTTTGCATCCTCAATACCTTTTGAGATTGCAGTAGTTACCTCTGAGGCTTTACCCAAACCATAACCAACGACACCGTTCTCATTTCCCACTACGACGATTGCCGAGAAGGTAAATGTACGACCACCCTTCGTTACCTTAGTAACACGCTGGATGCTCACGAGTTTGTCTTTCAACTCAAGGTCGCTTGTGCGTACTTTTTGTATATTGCTATTTGACATAATCGCTTAGAATTTAAGACCGCCTTCACGTGCGGCATCCGCTAATGTTTGAACTCTACCGTGATAAAGGTAACCGTTACGGTCGAATGCTACTGTCGAAATACCTTTAGCAATAGCGCGCTCAGCAGCTAATTTACCTACAACGGCAGCAACCTCTATTTTGTTTTTACCAGCAGTTTGCTCTGCAACCTCTACTGAAGAGGCAGCTGCAAGAGTTACACCTGCTTGGTCGTCGATAAACTGTACGTAGATCTGCTTGTTGCTACGGAATACAGTCATACGAGGCATCTGTGCAGTACCGCTCACGATTTTGCGGATACGCATCTTGATTCTCGATCTTCTTTCTATCTTAGTTAGTGACATAATCTGACCTTATTTACTATTTAGCACCTGCTGACTTACCTGCCTTACGACGGATTTGCTCGCCAACAAACTTAATACCCTTACCCTTGTATGGCTCAGGCTTACGCAATGAGCGGATCTTCGCTGCAACTTGACCTACAAGTTGTTTGTCGATGCTCGTTAGAGTGAGGATAGGGTTACCCTTCTTCTCGGTTACGGCTACTGCCTTAACCTCTGCTGGAAGCATAACGTGGATGTCGTGTGAGTAACCAAGACTCAACTCCAACAACTGACCTTTAGTCTCCGCTTTGAAACCTACACCGACCAACTCTTGTTTGATCTCGAAACCTTTCGATACACCCACAACCATGTTGTTGATAAGTGAACGATAAAGACCGTGAAGTGAACGGTGACGTGGTTGATTTGTTGGACGACTTACTAGAACCGCAGGAATATCCTTCTCTGTGTCCTTCTCTTTGTAAGAGCCAACTTCTACTGTGATATCTGAATCAATTTTTTGAGTCAGTGCACCAAGAGGCCCTTTAACGCTTACCACGTTACCAGCCAAAACCTCTACGGTTACGCCTGCGGGCAAGTTTACAGGTAATTTACCAATTCTTGACATAAAATTTCTGTTTAATCAATTAATAAATGTAGCAAAGTACCTCACCACCTACTCTCTCGCGACGTGCCGCAGCATCGGTCATGATACCTTTAGATGTTGATACGATTGCGATACCCAAACCATTTAGTACACGTGGCATATCATCAACCGATGCGTATTGACGCAAACCTGGACGGCTCACACGCTTAAGGTTTTTGATTGCATTTGTCTTGGTTTGTGCATTCCATTTCAATGCGATCTTGATGACTGGGAAACCCTTCTCATCAGTGTCGAATTTGTAAGCTAAGATGTAACCCTGCTCGTAGAGGATCTTTGTCATCTCTTGCTTAATTTTTGAACCAGGAGCTTCAACCACCTTGTGGTTGGCTTTCACTGCATTTCTAATTCTCGTTAGAAAATCCGCTATTGGATCTGTCATAATGAATTAAAAGTTAAAAATTAGTAATTAGTTTAATACGTTAAGTGTCAGTGGAATACATTTCCACTGCTCACTTTTTTACTTCGATACCCCCATGTATTAGGGGCATAAAAGTGGGCAAATATAATGATAATTTCACAATTATCAGCATTTTAGCACAACTTTCTTTAAATTATTTTTCAAGCACAACTCAGTCCGCACACACTGCATACAAAAAAATGTTAGCTCATCGCTGGCTAACATCATCCTCGACCACTCAAATATTTTGAGGCCACATGCGCAGAAAGCGTTCTCAACACTCTGTGTCGAGGCACCCGCCTATCGCTGTCGGTGGTCTGCATCCGAACTTCTCGGACGGCAAGTATGAGGAGAGACCTCTACGAAGGGGGCGTTAGCAACCTCCCCTATCATGCGGGCACCTTATATTGTTAGGAGAGTCGAGACTCACCCCAAGCGGCACCCTCAAGGTATAACCTGGAAGAAAATTTAAAAACAGGGTGGAAGGTCGTTTAACCAACCACCCTGTTAGTTATTGTATTGGCAGCCCACAACAGATCAACACGTAACACCACTATAAATAGCGGCTCCGCCTTTCGTGTTCGGGCCCCAGAAGTTTGATTTATAAGGATGAGTCTTGGGGCTTCGCGAGGACGTTTTGACCGCAGCGTACTTGAAGTACGTGAGGATCAAAAACCGCAGGGAAGTGCCGAGAATCGCTCTTATACAGATTTTACACTACCAGCTAGCCTTAGTTACGCCTGGGATAAGACCGTTCGATGCCATCTCACGGAACTGAATACGGCTAATACCAAACAAGCGCATATAACCTTTTGGACGACCAGTAAGCTTACAACGGTTGTGTTGACGGATAGGATTTGAGTTGCGTGGCAACTTCGAAAGGGCGATCCACGCCTCTTCGTGATCCATTTCGCCTGCCTTTACAGCAGCTGCGATCGCCTCACGTTTGTGAGCATAGCGGTTTGCAAGTTTCTCACGCTTTACTTCGCGTGCTTTCATTGACTCTTTTGCCATAGCTTATTCTGACTTTTTAGCGTTTTTAAACGGTAGACCAAATCCTTTAAGAAGTGCGTAGCCCTCCTCGTCGGTTTTAGCTGTAGTTACGAAGGTAATCTCCATACCAAAGATCTTCGAGATTTTGTCGATGTCGATCTCTGGGAAGATGATTTGCTCGGTTACACCTAGGGTGTAGTTACCTTGACCATCAAACTTCTCGTTGATACCCTTGAAGTCGCGGATACGTGGCAAAGCCACAGCAACTAGACGCTCAAGGAACTCGTACATTTTGTTTGCACGAAGTGTTACACGTACACCGATTGGCATACCTTTACGAAGTTTGAAGTTCGAGATGTCCTTACGAGATTTGGTTTGAACAGCTTTCTGACCAGTAATTGTTGTAAGCTCTTGTTGAGCAATATCAATCAACTTCTTGTCGGCGATAGCTTGACCCATACCTTGGTTGATAACGATCTTTTCGAGTTTTGGGCATTGCATGATGCTTGAGTACCCGAACTCTTTCATAAGGTCAGATGCGATCTGCTCCTTATACTGTGTTTTGAGTGTTGGAACGTATGCCATTACTTAATCTCCTCCCCTGATTTTTTAGAGAAACGAACTAATTTACCATTTTCACCTGCTTTGCGACCAATGCGAGTAGCTTTGCCACTCTTTGGATCGATCACTTGCAAGTTTGAGATGTGTATCGCAGCTTCTTGCTCGACGATACCACCTTGAGGATTCTCAGCGTTAGGCTTCTGCGCTTTCTTACAAAGGTTTACACCCTCGACGATTGCACGTTGCTTCTCGACGTTAACCGAAAGGACTTTACCTTGCTGTCCACGGCTATCGCCTGCATTAACGATGACCATATCCCCCTTCTTAATATGCAATTTTGCTGACATATCTTAAGATTGTTTTTATTAAATTACAATACTTCGGGTGCGAGCGAGATGATCTTCATATGTTGGTCGCGTAGCTCACGAGCTACAGGTCCAAAAATACGAGTACCACGCATTTCACCTTGATTATTAAGGAGAACTACGGCATTGTCGTCGAAACGAATATACGATCCGTTAGCACGTCTAACCTCCTTTGATGTTCTTACTATAACTGCCTTAGAGACAGTTCCCTTCTTCACGTCGCCCGATGGTGAGGCGCTCTTTACAGTGACAACAATCTTGTCACCGATAGAAGCGTAACGACGTTTTGTACCGCCAAGCACTCGGATACAAAGAACCTCCTTTGCACCGCTGTTGTCAGCAACTACGAGTCTACTTTCTTGTTGTATCATAACTACTTAGCTCTTTCTAAAATTTGTACTAGTCTCCAACGTTTTGTTTTGCTCAATGGGCGAGTCTCCATGATGCGTACAGTATCACCTTCTTTGATAGTCTCGTCCAAACACTCAGCCACGAAGCGAGTAGTTTTGTTTACGAACTTACCGTAGATTGGGTGCTTTACCTTACGTGCTACAGCAACGATGATGGTCTTCTCCATTTTGTTGCTCATGACTACGCCAATACGCTCTTTTCTAAGATTTCTTTCCATAGTGGTATTAACAATTAGCGTTCTTCTCACGCAACACTGTCTCCATACGAGCAATATCTCTGCGAGATTTTTTAATGATTGAGGGGTTTTCAATAGGCGATACTGCGTGTTGTACCTTTAGCTGCGAAAGCTGTGCTTTCGACGCCTCGATACGCTCTTGCAAATCTGCAATTGAAAGTTCCTTTAATTCTACACTTTTCATCTTTGTACTCTTAGATTGATGTTTCAACGTAATCACGTCTTACTATAAACTTAGTCGTAATAGGCAATTTCTGAGCACCTAGGCGAAGAGCCTCTTGTGCGATCTCTAAGGGCACGCCCTCTGCCTCAAATAGGATACGTCCTGGAGTAACGGGCGCTACGAATCCTTCTGGATTACCCTTACCCTTACCCATACGTACTTCGGCGGGTTTCTTCGTGATTGGTTTATCTGGGAAGATGCGAATCCAGAGTTGTCCCTCACGTTTCATGTAACGAGTGATTGCCTGACGAGCAGCTTCGATCTGGCGGCCTGTGATCCACGAAGATTCTAGTGCTTTGATGGCGAACGAACCGTATGCAAGTTGGTTACCTCTCTGAGCTAAACCCTTCATACGACCCTTTTGCATTCTTCTAAACTTGGTCTTTTTTGGCTGTAACATTTTGTTTTGCTTTAAAAAGGTCCTTACTTACTGTTATTATTACGTCTTCTGCGGTTTTGGCCGTCGCGCTTTGGGCCACGACGATCACCTGCTGAAGGCTGTCCTCCTTGTGCCGAAGCACCTTGGATTTCGAATAGGTCACGTTTTCCGTAAACTGTTCCTTGGCAGATCCACACCTTAATACCTAGGATACCTACCTTAGTAAGAGCCTCGGTTAGGCAGTAGTCTACATCTGCACGGAAAGTGTGCAATGGAATACGTCCCTCTTTCATAGTCTCAGAGCGAGCCATCTCGGCTCCACCTACACGACCAGAGATCTGAACCTTGATACCTTCGGCACCCATGCGCATTGTAGAGGCGATAGCCATCTTCACTGCGCGGCGATAAGATACACGGCCCTCCAATTGGCGAGCAATATTTTGAGCTACAATCACAGCGTCGATTTCTGGACGCTTGATCTCAAAAATATTGATTTGGATCTCTTTACCTGTAAGCTTTTTAAGCTCTTCCTTTAGTTTATCAACCTCTTGGCCACCCTTACCGATGATGATACCTGGGCGAGCTGTCGAGATGGTTACTGTAACCAACTTGAGCGTACGCTCGATGATAATCTTAGAGATACTTGCTTTGGCCAAACGGACATTCAAGTATTTACGAATCTTAGCGTCCTCTACCAACTTCTCTGAGAAGTCACGACCGCCAAACCAGTTAGAATCCCAACCTTTAACGATACCAAGACGATTTGCTATTGGATTAACTTTTTGTCCCATGATCTACTTTTTTTCTTCGATTACCAATTTGTCAACTACGATAGTCACGTGGTTAGAACGCTTGCGGATACGGTGAGCACGACCTTGTGGTGCTGGTTGTATACGTTTTAACATTCTACCTCCGTCGACGAAGATCTCCTTTACACAGAGTGTAGTATCCTCTAAACGCTCAGAAGGATTCTTAGCTTCCCAGTTAGCGATAGCCGACTTAAGGAGCTTCTCCAATCTGATAGATGCCTCCTTCTTCGAGTAGCGAAGGATTCCCAATGCCTTGTTGATCTCAACACCACGGATGATGTCAGCCACCAAACGCATCTTGCGAGGAGATGTAGGGCAGTCACGCAGGATAGCAATCGCTTTCTGCTTCTTTTCGGCCTTGTACTTCTCGGCCATTAATGATTTTCTTGCACCCATTTTATTTACTATTTTTTCTTATTACCACCATGACCACGGAAGTTACGTGTTGGCGCAAACTCTCCGAGTTTGTGACCTACCATATTCTCAGTAACATATACAGGAATAAACTTGTTTCCGTTATGAACTGCGATTGTCTGACCTACGAAGTCAGGCGAAATCATACTTGCGCGTGACCAAGTCTTGATTACAGACTTTTTGTTGCCTTCTACTTGAGCCATAACTTTGGCGTCGAGTTTTGGGTCAATAAATGGTCCTTTTTTTAATGAACGGCTCATTGTACTCTATTTAATTATTTTTTCTTCTTTGAAATAATAAACTTAGAGGTTGTCTTCTTAGGATTACGTGTCTTGTATCCCTTAGCCAACAATCCCTTACGTGAACGAGGGTGACCTCCTGATGAACGACCTTCACCACCACCCATTGGGTGATCTACTGGGTTCATCACAACACCACGGTTGCGTGGACGACGTCCTCTCCAACGCTCACGACCTGCTTTACCAGAACTCTCGAGGTTGTGGTCGATGTTCGACACAACGCCAATTGTTGCACGGCAAGTAACGAGTACCATACGAGTCTCACCTGAAGGCAATTTAACAATTGCAAAACGGCCTTCACGAGCCAATAGCTGAGCATAAGAACCAGCCGAACGAGCCATTGCAGCTCCTTGGCCAGGGTAGAGTTCGATATTGTGAATCACAGTACCGAGTGGAATCTCTGAAAGGAAGAGCGTGTTACCAAGATCTGGCGAAACACCTGCTCCACTCATTACAGTTTGACCAACTTTCAAACCATTTGGTGCCAAGATATAGCTCTTAGTACCATCTGTATAGACGATAAGGGCGATGCGTGCTGTACGATTTGGATCATACTCGATGCTCTTTACAGTAGCAGCGATGCTATCTTTAGTGCGCTTAAAGTCAACGTTACGATACATCTGTTTGTGACCACCACCAATGTAGCGAACTGTCATCTTACCAGAGTTGTTACGACCTCCTGAGCTCTTCTTTGGGCTTAGCAAAGATTTCTCTGGTGTCGAGGTAGTTATTTCACTAAATGTACCAATAACCTTATGTCTTGTACCGGGAGTTACCGGTTTAAACTTTCTTACTGCCATCTTCTTTAGATATTACTGTAAAAATCAATCACATCACCATCTTTCAAGGTAACGATAGCCTTCTTGAAGTTGTTTGAACGACCTACAAGAAGACCTGCCTTTGTGAAACGGCTTTTGATCTTACCCATATAGTTACATGTATTAACGTCTGTTACAACAACGTTGTACATCTTCTCAACTGCATTGCGGATTTGCAACTTGTTAGCTCTAACGTCTACAATAAAACCGTAGCGATTAAGTTTTTCGCCCTGAAGGGTCATCTTCTCGGTTAAAACCGGCTTAATAATAATTTCCATCATTCTCTTACTTTTAAGCTAACATTACATTAAGAACATTCTCTGCACCCTCTACCATAACCAAAGCTGAGCAGTTCATAACCTCATATGTGTTAAGGTTAGATGCCAAGATTGTCTTTACGTAAGGTAGGTTACGTACTGAGAGTTGAAGGTTTACGTTTGTCTCTGGGAGAACCAACAACACCTTCTTGTCCGATACCTTCAATGCCTCAACCATTGCAATAGCTGCTTTGGTCTTTGGAGCCTCCAACGAGAGTGACTCTACTACTGAGATCACGCCTGCTTGAGCCTTATAAGTAAGGGCCGAACGGCGAGCCAATTGCTTGAGCTTCTTGTTGAGTTTGAAGTGATAGTTACGTGGAACTGGTCCAAATACACGACCACCACCAACGAAGAGAGGAGATTTGATGCTACCACAACGTGCACCACCAGTACCCTTTTGCTTCTTGAGCTTACGAGTAGAACCTGCTACCTCGTTACGTTGCTTAGATTTGTGAGTTCCTTGACGTTGGTCAGCAAGAAATTGCTTTACGTCGAGGTAGATAGCGTGGTCATTAGCCTCCACGCCGAACACAGCGTCAGAAAGTACTACTTTGCGACCTGTCTCTGCTCCTTGTGTGTTTAATACTGCTAATTCCATACTACTTCTCAATTGTTAAATAA
>JBCQWE010000003.1:0-94524 GCA_047172505.1 Rikenellaceae bacterium
TATTTAACTTGTTAAAAATCAAGTAAATATACGAAATTTTAGCGAGACGTGCAAATTATAATCAACTTATTTTCAATAAATTACACATTTAAATTTATGGGTGTTTTGTGGGTCTGTGTGATTTTTTTCGTGCGTTTGCCCTGCAATAGTCGCTAAACTGTTTTTAATAGCCAAAGAAAAGCACTATCTTTGTGGCTATGAAAACTGTAATTTTTGATTTAGGGGGAGTCGTGGTAGCGCGAAACCCGCAAAAGGTAACTGAAAAGTTCCGCGAATTCTTCTCTTTTTTGGCCGATAAACAGATGCCACACTTCTGGGAGGAGTACGATCGGGGCGCACAAACTATCGATCAAACTATCGATATTATATCTGAACTCAGAGGCTACGATCGCGAGTTTTGCCGGGCAACTGTACGCGATGCAATCACTATGCAGGAGGAGATTGAGCCAACGGCCAAACTTATAGCTGAGCTTCACGAGCGAGGTTTTCGCTTGTTGGTGCTTTCGAATATGTCGCTCGAATTCATAGAGTTTATTCGCAAGCTGCCAGTCTATCAGTACTTCGATGGGCAAGTTGTCTCGTGCGAGGAGCACACGGTAAAACCCGAGGCTCGTATCTATGAGATCCTACTCGAACGTTATGGTGTCGACCCATCAGATGCGCTTTTTGTCGATGACAGGCAGTCTAACCTCGATGCTGCGGCAGCTCAGGGTATTAATACCATTCTCTTTAAACGTTGGGAGGCCGAAGAGAGCTGCAACGCAATTCGCAAGATATTGTACTAACGCATTTGTTTGCGATGTAGCCTTATAATGTAGCAAAGAGTCCAAACCGAAAGTTTGGACTCTTTTATTGTTTACGCCTAAAAATTCAATCACTAATCTCGTGGAGCAAACACCATTAATTTCTTGTAAATCAAAATAAAGAATCTATGGCGTAGCACCAACCAAATTAAATGAGAGATATGTAAATTATAACACTCTTCAATCATTCTAAGCCCATATACCCGCAGGCCATAAATTCTATAAGTGCATTGGCAGGTCTTCTGACTTACTCCCTAAACAACGCCTTCCCAACATTGAGTCAGTGGCAAAGATTGTTGTTTAAATACCCGAAGGTAAGAGCTTACAGCAGCGGGAACTGTGCAGGAATTACACCTGCTTCCCTTTTAATTCCATGTCGCTTCGAGCGACTAGAAACCATTGCTGTGACAAAGATATATAAAAGATTTTAACTTTGAAAGTATATGTGCATTTTTTTCTTGAATACTCTTTTTTGCTGTGTTCTATTTTGAAAATATTTTGATAATTCATAAAAAATAACTACCTTTGGCCTACGAATTAAGATTTTACTTAAACTTTAAATATTTATATTAAGCTATGAAAGAAGCAATTGCAATTCTTACAGGTGGTGGTCCTGCTCCAGGTATGAACACCGTAGTTGGTAGTGTCGCTAAGACATTCCTTCAAAAAGGTTACACTGTTATCGGTCTTAACGGTGGATACTCAGGTTTGTTTAACCCAAACCCAAACACAGTAGAGATCTCATACCCAATGGCTGATGACATCTTCAACCGTGGTGGATCATTCCTTCAGATGAGCCGTTTTAAGCCAACTGACAACGATTTTGCGAACAACTTCAACTTGGATTTCTTCGTTAAGAACAACATCAAGTTGCTAGTAACAGTTGGTGGTGACGACACTGCTTCTACTGCAAACCGTATCGCTAAGTTCCTAGAGGAGAAGCAATACTCAATCGCAAATATCCACGTTCCTAAGACAATCGATAACGACCTTCCATTGCCAGCTGGTACTCCAACTTTTGGTTACGAGTCGGCTAAAGATAGCGGTGCGGTTATCGCTCGCGCGGTATACGTTGATGCTCGCACAAGTGGCAACTGGTTTGTTGTTGCAGCGATGGGTCGTTCGGCAGGTCACCTTGCTTTCGGTATCGGTGAGGCTTGTCACTACCCAATGATCGTTATCCCTGAGATGTTTAACAAAACTGAGATTACAGTTGAGAAGATCGTAAACCTCGTTGTTTCGTCTATCATCAAACGTAAGATCACAGGTATGGATTACGGTGCTGCGATGATCTCTGAGGGTGTGTTCCACGAACTTTCAGACGAAGAGATCAAGAAGAGCGGTGTAAGTTTCTCTTACGACGATCACGGTCACCCAGAACTTGGTAAGGTTTCTAAGGCTCACATCTTCAACGAGATGCTAGAGAAGAAACTTAAAGAAATTGGCGTTAAAGTTAAGAGTCGTCCAGTAGAGATCGGTTACGAGGTTCGTTGCCAAACTCCATCGGCATTCGACCTTACATACTGCTCGGAGCTTGGAATGGGTGTTTACAAACTATTCGCTGATGGCAAGACTGGTTGTATGGTATTCGTTGACACTGAGGGTAATGTATCTCCTCTATACCTTAAAGATCTTCAAGATGCAACCACAGGTAAAATTCCACCACGTTTGGTTAACATCGAGTCTGACAAGGTTAAGGCAGTTATCGACACAATCCTTAGCTACGTGACTGAAGAGGATTACGAGGCAGCTAAAGCATACGTTTCTGATCCTGAGTCTTACGACTTTAACAAGATCCTTAACTGGTAATCTTTAAGGTTCTAATATCAAATATAGGCCAACGAGCATTAATGCAGCGTTGGCCTATATTGTTATATTCTAGTGTGTTGCGACTACTTTTTACTCACTCCAAATTCGCCACGACTCCTCGGCTTGTGCTAGGAGCATGGTTTGGCCATTGAGAATTGTTGCTCCGCGCTGCTCGCCATAACTTAGGAACTGAGTTAGCGGTGGATTGTAGACAAGATCGAATAGATAATGCGAAGGCGATACGTAGGCGTAGGGTAGTTGTGGCGCACTCTCCACGTTGGGGAATGTGCCAAGTGGGGTGGTGTTGATTATTAGTTTTGCTCTGCTAATCTCTTCGGGCGAAATTGTGTCGTATGTAAGCGATGATTTCATTGGGTCGCGCGAAACAAGCTCAAATTCGATACCCATCTCACCTAACATATACTGCACAGCGCTCGAAGCTCCGCCCGTGCCAAGAACCAGCGCTTTGTCGACGAAGTTGCCCCCGAGGAGTTTTGCCATCGAGTGGCGAAGTCCAACGATGTCGGTGTTGTAACCAACAAGTTTCCCATTCTCTATTTTGACACAATTAACCGCTCCAATTCTCTCAGCTTCAATAGATATAGAGTCCAGGAATGGGAATATCTGCTGCTTGTAAGGGATCGTAATATTAAAGCCGCAGAGCTCTTTTTCTCGCTCTAGTAGCAAAAGAACATCCTCTATCTTTTCTAGCTCAAAGAGCGAGTAGCTGCAATCTGCAATATTCTCACGTTGAAACTTTTCGGCAAAGTAACTTGCAGAGAAAGAGTGCTTTAGTGTTTTTCCTATAAGTCCAAATTTGCGCATGGTTTATGGATCTAGTTATTTTTGTTTTTAGCCTCGTTGCCCACTCTCTCAACGATGTAGATTGTCGCGATGCCGACCATGGCCATGACAACTGCGAAAAGTAGTTGAGACGGTTCGCCATTGATCGCTTCGTGTTGAAATGGAGATATGTTGCGCTCTACAAGAGGCACAAGTTTGCCGTGTGAGTTTACTGTAGTTTGTATCACCTCTTTCCACGGCCATACTTTGTTGAGTGAGCCAATCATGAAACCTGTTAATAAAGAGATAGTTGCCGTGTGAAAATTCTTTAGTAGCCACGATAAAACGTGAGAAAAACTTATGATGCCAATTACTGCACCTACTACAAAAAGAGCTATTACAACCACATCGAGACTGCTCAGCGCAGTGAGAATGTAGAGATATTTACCCATGAGAAGTAGTAGAAATGAACCTGAGACGCCAGGTAGAATCATTGCGCAGATGGCAATAGCACCACATAAAACAATAAACCACCAATCGTTGGGGGTCTGTGCGGGTGACATCACAGTTATGAAGTAGGCAGCAGTAGCACCTATTATAATTGCTGCGGCAGATAATAGGTTAAATTTGCGTATTTCTTTGAATATCAGCATAGACGAGGCTACGATCAATCCGAAGAAGAATGACCAAATGAGTATTGGATGATTCTCTAGTAGATATGTCATCACCTTTGCCAAAGAGAGAATCGACAGCGCAATACCACAAAAAAGAGCAAGTAGGAAGTTGCCGTTAATCTTCTGCCAGAATTCGCGGAGACGAAGGCTTAAAAGTAGCTTAAGAGCATCGATGTCAACACTTTTTATAGAACCTAAAAGCTCTTCGTAGATGCCAGAGATAAATGCGATTGTGCCGCCAGATACTCCTGGCACAACATCTGCTGCACCCATTGCGCACCCTTTAAGCGCAATGCTGATATACTCTTTAATGGTTCGTGCCATAGTTTTAAACGAGAGCTTTATACGTTGACAAGCCTTTGAGGCCTAGCAGTAAATCCTTGACACTTAGTCTTTTCTTGCCTGCCAATTGAATTGTTTTTATAACTATAAAACCATCGTTGCACTTAACTGCAAGTCGGCTTTTGTCATTACATTCAATCGATCCGATCTCTGCTGTTGAGGCCGAGGGCTCGAATGAGACTTCAAATATCTTGGCACTTGTCTCCGTCCCATCTTTAAATAAGGGGGTCCATGCAGCAGGGTAGGGCGAAAGGCCTCTAACAAAATTGACGATCTGCTCGCCGCTCTGCTTCCAATTGATTTTGCAATCTTCTTTGAAGATCTTTGGTGCAGGTCTCAATGTCGCTGGGTCGACGTCATCCTGCTCGATTGGTTCAACATTGCCGCTTGCAATCTTTTCGACACTATCGAGAATAAGCCCTGTGCCGATATTCATCAACTTCTCGTAGAGCGAGCCGACATTATCTTCTGGTGCTATATCGACCTCAATTTGACCAATTATTGCACCTTTGTCAATCTCGTGATTTAGCAAGAATGTTGTTACGCCGCTGACCTTGTCGCCATTGATTATTGCATGGTTGATAGGTGCTGCACCTCGGTACTGCGGAAGTAGCGAAGCGTGCAGATTGAATGTTCCAAAGCGAGGCATTGCCCAAACAACCTCTGGCAACATTCTAAAAGCTATTACGATGCCTAGGTCAGGAGCCCAACCTCTAAGTGCCTCGATAAACTCCTCACTCTTAAGCTTTTCGGGTTGTAGGATCGGCAAGCCAAGACGTTGCACCTCGACCTTAACATCGCACTCGTAGAGCTTTTGACCACGTCCAGCAGCTCTGTCGGGCGTGGTGACAACACCGACAACATTGTACCCTTGCTCCACCAAAGCGCGGAGCGAAGGTACTGCAAACTCGGGCGTACCCATGAAAACTATGCGTATATCTTTGGCATTCATTGCTTTACTGCTTCTTATTTAAACCAAGGTTATGGCCCATTCTCAACTCTTTTGTCTCTAAGTAGTGACGATCGTGTTGGTTGGGGGCAATGACAATAGGTACGATCTCGCTGATTTCTAGTCCGTAGCCCTCTAATCCCACCTTTTTAGTTGGGTTGTTTGTCATGAGGCGCATTTTGCTGATGCCCAACTCGCGGATAATACTTGCACCCACTCCATAGTCGCGTTCATCGGCTTTGAATCCAAGTTCAATGTTAGCATCAACAGTGTCGAAGCCCTCGTCTTGGAGTTTATAAGCGCGAATTTTGTTGAAAAGACCAATGCCACGACCTTCTTGCATAAGGTATATTACAGCGCCTTTGCCTTCGTTTTCAACCATTTGCATCGATGTGTGTAGCTGTGCACCGCAGTCGCAACGGCACGATCCTAAGATGTCGCCCGTAGCGCATGACGAGTGAACGCGAATAAGTATCGGTTCGTCGGCCGACCACTCACCTTTTGTTAGTGCAATATGCTCCAGGCCGTTGCTTAGTTGCTTAAAGACCGTGATATTGAAGTTGCCCCATTGTGTTGGTAGGCTTACAGATTCACCCTTTTCGATGATTGATTCTGTGCGTAGACGATATTTAATAAGGTCGGCAATCGACACAATCTTCATGTCGAATTGCTTTGCAACCTTAATAAGGTCGGGCATGCGCGCCATTGTGCCATCTTCGTTCATGATCTCAATGAGTGCGCCCGCAGGTTGCAACCCAGCCAAACGCGCCAAATCTACTGCGGCTTCGGTGTGTCCTGGGCGACGAAGAACTCCTTTCGCGCGAGCTCGCAGTGGGTTGATGTGGCCTGGACGACCCAAATCCGATGGTTTTGTCGCAGGGTTAGCGAGTGCATTAATAGTTGCTGCTCGGTCGTGAATCGATACGCCCGTAGTGCAGCCTTCGCCAATCAGGTCAACTGTGATGGTGAAAGGTGTGCCTAGGAGCGAAGTGTTGTTCGACTCCATCATCCCCAGTTGAAGCTCTTCGCATCTGCTCTCGCTCAGTGGAGTACAAAGCAAACCACGACCATGTTTGAGCATGAAGTTAACATCTTCGGGTGTGACTTTCTCGGCAGCCATAATGAAGTCGCCTTCGTTTTCGCGATCTTCGTCGTCGACCACAATTATCATTTTGCCATTGCGAAAATCTTCGATAGCCTCTTCGATGCTATTTAGCACTGATTCTATTTTCATTTTTTTTGTTTTTAACTTGTTTAATTTTGCTGGTCAACAACTCTATTTTTGCTCTGTACCAATCGGTGTTGAATAGATTAGAGTCGTTTGTAGCTTTTATTATAAGGTATATTGCTATAGGTGTCAATATAAATGTCGAGATCCAAACTCCAGGGATAGCATTCCAAGTTCCCTCCTTTGCCATTTTCTCGCCCGAAATACTGATTACATAGTAGATCACAAAGAACATGACCGAAACCACAACAGGCATACCCAGGCCACCCTTTCTAATGATTGCCCCAAGTGGAGCGCCAATCAAGAAAAAGATCATGATAGATACAGGAAGCGATATTTTGCGATGCCATTCGACCTGCGAACGGTATAATTGATTGAGTCCGTTTTTAGCTCCAGCCTCATCGAAAGAGAACATGTTTCTCGAACTCTTAGCTTGATTGAGCGCATTTTTCCAGACTTGGTTCAGCGAGCGCGTGTCGAGCGAGGCCATCGAATCGGCTACCATAAGCATCGGCATCGCACTTTTGTCGACCCATGTCGAATCTGTTGGCGAGAGAATAGAACTCTCTTTGACAAATATTTGCTGTTTGATAAGTGGTCCGTATGCGCTCACAGTGGTCTCGCTCACCATCAAATCGAGCGAATCTATGTCGTGCTCTAATTGCTTGATGTTTTTCGTCGAGCTATTCGAGAAGGCGTTGGCGTCGGTTCTATTATCCATCGAGAAACCCTCCATCTCCATTACGCCATCTTGCCTATTGAATACGTTGTGACGCAAAGCACTTTTGGCGTACCAGTCATTGCTGCGAGTTTGTTCGTAGGTCTCTCCATTATAGAGGGTTATAAGGAGTAGCTTTTTGTCGTCGGAGAGTTTTATGTAACCAGAATCTGCCACTGTCGTGGTCATGTTTCCATTGCTAGCACGATTGTCGTAGATCAACACATCTCGCAATAATTTAGTATCGGGGTCCTGTTTGCCGACCCTGATGCTCATGTTGTCGATGCCGTTGAAGAATAAGCCATCTTGGAACTCTATAACTTGCTTTTGTTGGCGAATGTCATATAAGATGCTATACATCTGCTTGTTGGCGTATGGCACAAGGTTGTTGGTGATGAAAAAGCCACCAATTGAGATGAAGAAAACAACGATGATCAAAGGGCGGATAATATGCGGCAGAGACATGCCCGCCGATTTCATCGCTAAAAGCTCGTAGCTTTCGCCCATGTTACCAAGTGTCATGATTGCAGCCAGGAGCATCGCTAAGGGGAGTCCCATGGGGATCATATTGATCATGGCGTAGCTAATCAGTTCGATAATAATATCGAAACTCAGACCTTTACCTACCAATTCGTCAATGTATTGCCACATGAAGTTCATCAAAAGAACGAACATGACAATAAAAAAAGTAAGTATCATTGGTCCTAAATATGCTTTTAGCACCATTCTATGTATAGTCTTCATCGGCTTATTAGCTTTTTTTGGCGAGACAAAGTTACAACTTTTACAGCAATAAGCATAAAAGAGAGTATAAATATTATCGCAGTACCAGGTGGAATTTCGCAATAGTAACTAAATACCAGTCCGCCAACGTTGCCAATCGTTGCAATAATTGGCGCAATTATGACGATAGATCTGTATGATTTGGAGATCATATCTGCAATCACTACAGGTAGGCTGAGCAGCGAAATGAGTAGTACAATGCCCATTATTCGTATCGAGAGAACTATAGCTACAGCTGTTATTGTCGCCATGATGTATGATACTAGGCGCGTCGACACACCTTTGCTTTTTGCAAAATCTTTATCGAAGGCGACAAGCATTACTTGGTGCAAAAAGAAGAGAGCGCCCGCGACGACCACGAGCGTTACAACCCCTAGAGCAGCAACGTCGGCCGAAGTGACGGTCAGAATACTTCCAAAAAGGTAAGCCGAAAGATCGCCCGATGTGTACCCAGGTCTAAGAGACATAAACAGAGCACCAATTGCCATGCCGAGTGACCAGATAATTCCTATGGCTGAATCTTCGCGGATTTTGCCCTTTTCGTTGGCCCATTCAATGCCGAGCGACGAGCCAACAGCAAAGATCATTGCACCGATAATAGGGTTACTGCCCAAGAAGAGCGCTATGCCAATTCCGCCGAATGAAGCGTGTGTTATGCCTCCAGCCAAGAAAACCATACGCCGCGACACGATGTAACTGCCAATAATGCCGCATACTACACCCGAAAGAATAGCTGCTAGAAATGCGTTAGCTAAGTATTGATATTGGAATATGTCTGTTAAAAAATCCATAATTATCTTAAAGTGTTGCAAATTTAAGTTTTTTTATCGAGAGTAAAGAATAATATTCGTAATTTTGCACGATTAATTGATGATTTAAATTGACTATTTAATATATGCAACAAAGAGTAAACTTCCACACCTTGGGCTGTAAGCTCAATTATTCCGAAACATCGACATTGGCTCGCCAATTCCAAGAGGGGGGATTTGTCAGGGTAGCGCCAAGCGAGGAGTCGGATATTTGTGTGATCAACACCTGCTCTGTCACAGAGCATGCCGATAAGAAATGCCGTAACCTTATTCGTCGAATTCATCGTCGTAGCCCCAATGCAATTATCGCTGTTACGGGTTGTTATGCGCAACTTAAACCGCAAGACATCGCGGCAATAGATGGTGTAGATATTGTTCTGGGAAACAATGATAAAGGCGATCTATATAAACGAGTGGTTCAGCTAAAAACTAAGGGTGCTGCTGCGGTTTATAGTTGTTCAACCGAAGAGCTCACTTCATTCTTTGCGGCCTTTTCGAGCGGCGATAGAACGCGTGCTTTTTTGAAGGTTCAAGATGGTTGTGACTACAAATGTTCGTACTGCACAATTCATTATGCGCGAGGTGCTAGTCGCAACCAACCTATCGACCAAATTGTTAGCGAAGCGAAGCAAATTGCAGCAGCAGGACAGCGGGAGATTGTGATTACGGGAATAAACACGGGGGATTTTGGTCGAACCACAGGCGAGACGTTTATCGACCTATTGCGAGCTTTGGATGCAGTAGATGGCATCGACCGCTATCGAATTTCGTCGATCGAACCCAATCTTCTTTCAGACGAGATAATAGAGTTTTGCGCCGCGTCACCTAAATTTCAAGATCACTTCCATATTCCACTTCAAAGTGGCTCGGATCCGATACTGGCACTCATGCGTCGCCGTTATACGACCAAGCGTTTTGCGGAGCGAATAGCCAAGGTGCGAGAATGTATGCCAAATGCCTTTATTGGTATCGATGTGATCGTCGGCTTTCCTGGCGAGAGCGACGAGCACTTCGAGCAAACATATAATTTCTTGGAGTCGTTAAAACCTGCATATCTTCACATTTTTCCGTTCTCGGTGAGGCCAGGTACCCCCGCTGCTGAAATGGAAGGCAAGATCGCACCGCAGGTCATCAGCGAAAGAGTCGATCGTCTGGATGCCCTGAATCAGCGACTTCATAGGGAGTTTTGCCAAGCGGCAATTGGTACAACCCAGAGTGTTTTGTTCGAAAGTACTATTCGTGGAGGAATGATGTTTGGCTTCACTTCGACGTATCGAAGAGTGAAGGTCTTGTACCAAAAAGAGAGGATTAACACCATTTGTAGTGTGAAAATTGAATCAATTGATGAATCTAATGATTTAATTGGTCAAATTATCGAATAATTTGTTATCTTTGCCTTTGATTCAAAATAACAAACAATGACAGGTTTACGCAAGCGGGTATCCGTTGGTTTTTTAGGTATAGCGATTCTCCTCTCTATTTCTGGAGTAATTGCCTTTTTCGAGCTCAATACATTGAGTCACGATACTAAGAATATCCTTAGTGTTAATAGTCGCAAGATGGAACTTGCACATCAAATGCTAGGGTTGGTTCAAGCGCAAGATGCTGCGTTTGTTAAGATGACCGTGTTCGAAGATAGGCAATATGATCAGGTCTGTTTAGATAAGATCGAGGAGTTGGCCGCAACGGTCAACGTTGCTGTTGGCGAGACATCTAACCCTAGGCTTCTCGACTCGCTATCGTTTTATATTTCTGAGCTTAAACTTCTGACACATACTATACTATCTCCTGCCGAGTTTGACACTTTGGCCACAGTGAATAGAGCTATGTATTACGATAACTATTTACCTATTCAAGCCAATATCGTAAATTCCATCTATAGCCTAAATACATCGTCGTTCAATTCGATGGAGCCTCGTGCAGAACAATTGCAACGTAATGCGTATCGTGCTGTAACGCCAATATTTATTTCGCTGGTTGTGATGATTATAATAGTGCTCATGCTCTACTATTTTATGATCATATATTGTGTCAACCCAATTGTGAGGTTGAATCGTAGTTTGGGCGACTTCTTGACTTTCCGTATGCCGTTTGTCTCGAAGCAGGATTGCCACGACGAAGTTAGCGAACTTCAAGATAAGATTGAAGCTGTAACTATGCAGATTCGACGAGAGAGTGTAAGTAAATAAGTAGCCATTTATGAGGTTGTATGTAGTCTTTCGATATATGGGGGTAGTGATGTTATTTATGTCACTATTTATGCTGCTTGCCGCAGGTGTCTCATTCGTTAGTGCTAAGGATACATCTTTTTATCCACTTCTTTTGTCGGCTCTTCTGACAGCTCTTTTAGGCTCTTTTCCGCTTGTCTTTGTTGAGAAGCAGAGTCAGATCTCTACAAAAGAGGGTTACTGTATCGTGGTGGGATCGTGGCTGTTAGCTTGTTTTGTGACGATGTTTCCATACCTTATTTGGGGTGGTGAGTTTACACTGGTCAACGCTTGGTTTGAATCGGTTTCGGGTCTAACGACAACAGGAGCATCGATCTTGACCGATGTCGAGATTCTGCCTCGCGGGTTGCTGTTTTGGCGCATGATGTCGACTTGGATCGGTGGTATGGGCGTTATCCTCTTCACTTTAATCATTCTGCCTACCATCGGTCGTAGCAAGATGAAACTTTCGAATATGGAACTTTCTGCCATAGCCAAAGAGAATTACAAGTATCGCACGCAAATGATCATACACATCATTCTTTTTGTCTACGTTGGTCTAACAGTGGTTACTACGCTTTCGCTCAAGGCGGCTGGTATGAACTGGTTCGATGCTTTGACACACGGTATGTCTACGGCTGCGACGAGTGGTTTTGGTACTAAAAACAGCAGTATAGCTTCGTTTGATTCCGCTATGATAGAGTGGATTATAATATTTGGAATGGTCGCGGCAGGAACCCATTTTGGACTTATCTACGCAACACTTACGGGCAAACGGAACAACATCTTTCGTTCCGAGGTGATGAAGGTCTATATTGGTATGATTGTGGTCTGTTCGCTTATGATAGGTGTAAACCTCTACTTCGAGGGAATATACCCCGAACCTTCTGTAGCCTTTAGGCGGGCGATGTTTCAGTTTGTATCACTCTTCACAACAACAGGTTACGCCACGGCTGATTCTACGCTGTGGCCTCCATTTACAATGACCTTGTTGATCTTTGCTTCGATCGTTTGTGCATGTTCGGGCTCCACCACAGGTGGTATTAAGACAAACCGTATGGTTATCGCAGCGAAGATGTTTTATAATAGCATGCGACAACAACAACACCCCAATGCGGTGCTTAAGGTGAAGATCGATGGTGTGATTCAAGAGCGTGATACGTTGCACTCTGTAGCGATATTTATAATTTTATATTTGACGATAATTCTGGTTGGCGCACTTGTAAGTACTATGTTTGGTATCGATGTGGTCACTGCATTTTCGACCTCGATTGCCTGTATAGGTAACGTTGGTCCTGGATTTGGAGAGGTGGGCTCGCTAGATAATTATGCGTCGTTGCCCACAATTGTCAAATGTGTTCTTTCGTTTATGATGTTATTGGGGCGACTCGAAATTTTTGGTTTGATTCAACTTTTCTTTTTAAAATGGTGGCGATAAATAGATTTTTAGTAATAGTATTATTCTTGTTTACAGGTTCTGCTTTGGCTCTAGCGCAGCAGATAGAACCTCGTATTGACGGTTTGCAAGCAGATTCGGTCTATATGAAGTTGTTGGTTGAGGATAACCGATTGACAATGCAGGAGGACTCTATCGCGGTTGTGGTTGAGTCTCTGCGCGAGATTTATCGAACTAATCCCACTGATACGTCTGGTAGTCGCGAACAGATCATTGCTCTTGAAAATCAGCTCTTTGAGCTTCGGTCACGTAAGGCGGTGGTAATCGACAATCTCAACCTGATAGAACAAGAGTGGGTTGTTAATAATATGGGTCGTGTGGTCGCCACAGAGCCCGAACAAGCGGTATTGTTGGAAAATGATGTTGATGTACGCTTTATCTACGAAAGCCCCAACGTTAAGGTCAATTTGTCGGATAACGATTATAAAAATCTGGTTAAGGCTGAAAATTTGGAGTCGAAAGTTGAGGCGTTGAGCAATAGATATATTATCAATTATGATAATATGCTTTCGCTTAGTCGTAGCTATGAGCTTACTTCACAACAACGTGAGGCTATAAAAATTCGTCAAGAGTTCGACTCTTTGGCCTTGTTGAATGTGCAGACCTTAGAACAACTTAACGATTCGTGGGGTTTTATCTACGATAACAAAAGTTTTGCGTATAGTATGCTTATGGAGCTGCTGGGCTTCGATGAGGTCTTGTCACAAGAGGCTGAGCTGATGCGAAGTGGCCAATCCGAAATCTCGGCGAAACAGGGTGGCGGAGCCGATGCTCTGCTAGAATATATGGTTCAGAAAAATTCTATGGTTCAGTTCGAAACTTTGGTTGCCGAACGCTTGGAGTTGGCGAGTGTCGCTGACTCGTTGAAGGTGCTGGCGCGAAAATTGTCAGCTGTAAATAAAGTCTCTCCGCCAAAGCTGACAATCGAAGAGCGATTGTTTATTCTCTACGAACCTATAGAATTTGTAACCAAGCCATTGTACACAGCATCGAACCCTATTCCCGAAACGGTTATTTACGATAAAGGGGTGATTTTTAGGCTATACGTTGGCTCATTTCAAGCAAAGCAGACGGTGGCAACATTTAGAAACACAACGCCGCTTTCACACGCCATTAACGATAAAAATAGACACTGTTATTACATAGGTGGATTCGAAACATACGAAGAGGCCGAAGAGGCGCAAGCACTGCTTAAAAAACGAGGGTTTCGTGCGCCTCAGATCGTGGTTTGGCTCGATGGAAGAGAACGCAACTTAACTACAGATCCGATACCGATGTCGACATCGTATAGGTTGGAGGTCTCGCAAGCCTCTTCTTTGCCCGCTGATGCAAATAAGGTGGTAGCGGCGATTGCTCCATCGAGTTCGATTAGCAAGGTTGGTACCGATATATACGTTATTATGCCACTTAGTCGTCAAGGGCAAGCCGACTCATTGGCTATGCAGCTTGGCCAATTAGACCCGATGCTAAAGATCGAGGTGCACAAAACAGAGACAGAAATTGAATTTTAAACCTTTAAAAGAGATATATTATGGAGATCTTATTTATTGCGGTACTCGTATTGCTAGGTTTGTTGTTTTGCGTTGTTGAATTGCTTATTCTTCCAGGGGTGACTGTTGGCGGTATTCTGTCGGTTGTCTGTTATGGAAGTGCGATATATATGGCATTTGGCAACCTTGGTGTGGCTAGGGGTATTATAGTTGTTGCTATAGTTATTCTTGTCTCAATCTTTGCGATTATTTTCTCGCTTAGGGCAAAAACATGGGAGCGTTTTTCGCTGAAGAGTGCGATTGAATCCTCGTCGTCGGAGCTGCCCGAGTCGCTTTTGGTGATAGGCGAGCGAGGTGTTGCCATTTCTCGATTATCACCTATTGGGAAAGTCGAGATCGGTGGCAAATGTTACGAGGCTAAATCTAGTGATGTCTATATTGACTCAAAATCCAACGTTGAAGTTGTTGGATTCGAGAACTTTAGTGTTGTGGTGAAGGAAGTAAAATAAATTATAAACTTTAAAACAGATATTATGGAAATTTTAATGGAAAGCCCAGGTTATATCATAGCGTTTGGATTCGCTATATTGGTAGTTTTTTGGATGATTTTTTATTACATCCCCGTTGGATTGTGGTTCTCTGCGCTGTTGTCAGGAGTGCGCGTTAGCCTTATTCAGTTAGTTCTTATGCGTTGGCGTAAGGTGCCACCCTCAACTATCGTGGCATCGATGATCGAGAGCACCAAGGCTGGTTTGACATTGAACCCCAACGAGTTGGAGGCTCACTATTTGGCTGGTGGAAATGTGGTAAATGTTGTTCACGCTTTGGTTTCGGCGCAAAAGGCTAATATAGCACTTGATTTTCAGATGGCTACAGCTATAGATTTGGCTGGCCGCGACGTATTCGAAGCGGTGCAGATGTCGGTTAATCCAAAGGTGATTAATACACCTCCCGTTGCGGCGGTTGCCAAAGATGGTATTCAGTTGATCGCCAAGGCTCGTGTTACGGTTCGTGCAAACATCAAACAGCTTGTTGGTGGTGCTGGTGAAGAGACAGTTTTGGCTCGCGTAGGCGAAGGTATCGTGTCGTCGATCGGTTCTGCACAATCGCATAAGGTTGTATTGGAGAACCCCGATTCAATTTCTCGTGTGGTGCTAGAAAAGGGTCTCGACGCAGGTACAGCATTCGAAATCTTATCAATTGATATTGCCGACATCGATGTTGGAAAAAATATTGGAGCACAGCTTCAAATGGATCAAGCGCAAGCCGATAAGAATATCGCGCAAGCAAAAGCCGAGGAGCGCCGCGCGATGGCAGTTGCACTCGAACAAGAGAATGTAGCCAAGGCGCAGGATGCGCGAGCTAGGGTTATCGAGGCCGAGGCCGAGGTTCCATTGGCTATAGCCGAAGCATTCCGTACAGGTAACTTGGGCATCATGGACTATTATAAGATGAAGAATATTATCGCCGACACATCGATGCGCGAAACAATCTCTAAGCCTACGAAGAAGTAGTCGTTAGAGTTTGACTAATTTGATTTAGGGGTGATGCCATTTTGTGGTATTACCCCTAATTTTTGTATGAAGATGTGATTTATATTTTTTGAATTCTGCATATTTTTTTTTAAATTTGTCAGTTGATTACGCGTTTTAACCTAAATTTCAGATGATAAGTCTTTTATACTATATTTTCTTAATTGTGTTGTGTACTTTTGTCATGGCACTTTCGCTTGTTGCGCTGCTCCTCTGCGCTCCTTTTGATCGAGGTCGTAGGGTGGTGCACACTCTAACTCTTCTTATGACTCGCATCTTTTATGGCGGTAAGCTCTATTGGCCAACGACAATTATTGGTAAGGAGAACCTAGATTCGAAGAAGAGTTATGTGGTTGTCATCAATCATCAAAATATGATGGATATACCTACGCTCTACCTTCTGGATTTTCACTTTAGGTGGGTCTCAAAGCAAGAGGTGTTCAGAATTCCATTCTTTGGTCAGTACTTGCTTATCCATGGCGACATAGCAATCCAGCGAGGAAATCCGAAGGTGGCGATGCGTAAAGTTATTGAAGATGGCAGTAAGTGGCTTTCGCGAGGGGTTTCGGTGGCAATTTTCCCCGAAGGTACACGCTCCAAGGATGGCGAGATTCACCGCTTCAAAGCGGGTGCATTCAATCTGGCTAAGGAGGCAAATGTCGAGATCCTGCCAATTGTCATGAGTGGCACGAAAGGGGCATTTTCTAAGTATGGACTTTTTAATTGGCGCAACAAAACAACACTTAAGGTGTTACCTCCAATCAGTAAAGAGGTGGTAGCCCAAACAGATACTAAAGAGCTTGCAGAGATGGCTCGCACACAAATGATCGAAGCACTTAACTCTATCCGTAAATAACCATGGCAGAACTCAATATTACACCAAATGATAATTATGGCGATGATGCAATCGTCACTCTTTCGCCACGCGAACATATTCGTTTGCGCCCAGGTATGTACATCGGTAAACTTGGCGATGGCACGCAGAGCGACGACGGTATATATGTCTTAATAAAAGAGGTGGTCGACAACTCGATCGATGAATTTATTATGGGTGCGGGAAACCGCATAGAGATCAATATTGAAAATGATATTGTGTCGATACGAGACTATGGCCGTGGTATTCCGCTCAAATCGCTTACGGCGGCAGTGAGCGAAATGAATACTGGTGGAAAATATAATGGTACAGCGTTTAAGAAAAGTGTTGGACTTAACGGAGTCGGTGTCAAGGCAGTGAATATGTTGTCGAGCGAATTTACGGCTCGTTCGGTTCGCGACGGCCAGGCGCGCACGGTCTGTTTCGCGCAGGGTCTTGAGGTTAGCGATAAGTGGGAGAGCGAAGTGGCCGATAAAAATGGTACGTTCATCTCTTTTATGGTAGATACTGCGGTCTTTGGCGCATACTCTTTTAATATGGAGTATGTCGAACAGATGATTCGCAACTTCACCTACTTGAACTTGGGATTGACTTTCTACTTCAATGGCAAATCATACCTATCGAAAAATGGTCTTTTGGATCTTTTGAACGAGAATATGACTGAAGCGCCGCTCTATCCGCCAATTCACCTATCGGGCCAAGATATAGAGGTTGCTATTACCCACGGCACAGGCTATGGCGAGAGCTACTACTCTTTTGTCAATGGCCAATACACATCGCAGGGTGGTACTCACCAAGCTGCATTCCGAGAGTCTATAGCTAAGGTTATCAAAGACTTCTACCACAAAGATTACGACGCGTCGGATATTCGCACCTCGATCATTGCCGCAGTGTCGGTAAAAGTGACAGATCCTATTTTTGAATCGCAAACTAAAATTAGGCTGGGGTCTAAAGAGATTGAACCAGGTGTCTCGCTGAGAAACTACATTATGGATTTCTTGGTGCAGAACCTCGATAATTACCTACATAAGAATCCAGAGAGTGCCCAAATCTTGCAAAAGAAGATCATAGAGAACGAGAAGGATCGCAAGGCAATATCGGGAATAAAGAAGAAGGCTCGCGAAGCGGCAAAGAAAGTTTCGCTCAACAATAAAAAATTGCGCGATTGCAAGGTTCACCTAACCGATAAAAACGACTTGGCCGAATCTTCTATGATATTTATCACCGAGGGTAATTCGGCATCTGGTTCCATTACATCGAGCCGCGATGTGCGCACGCAGGCTGTGTTCTCGTTGCGAGGTAAGCCACTTAACTGCTATGGACTTACCAAGAAAATCGTATACGAAAACGAGGAGTTTAATCTGTTGCAAGCAGCTCTCAATATCGAGGAAGATATGGAGAATCTGCGTTACAACAAGGTGATTATTGCAACCGATGCCGATGTGGATGGTATGCACATCCGCCTGTTGCTGTTAACATTCTTCTTGCAATTCTTTCCCGACGTGATCAGAGGAGGGCACCTATACATTCTGCAAACTCCACTATTCCGTGTAAGAAACAAAAAGGAGACTTTCTATTGTTACACCGAGGAGGAGCGCCTCAAAGCAGTCGCAGATTGTGGTACGAGTGCCGAGATAACTCGATTTAAAGGTTTGGGAGAGATTTCGGCCGATGAGTTCAAAGAGTTTATTGGTGAAAAGATGATGCTCGACAAGGTGCGCATGACCAAGGACGATCCAATTCATGATATGTTGGAGTTCTATATGGGTAAAAATAGTTTTGAACGTCAAAACTTTATTATAAACAATCTTCGCGTCGAAGAAGATATTATTAACGAGTAGACAACACGAGATATGAGCGAAGAAAAAGAGATAATCAACGTAGAGATGGAGACAAAAACCACAGAGGAGTCGCCATCTGTGCCAGCGGGTAAATATGGCAAACTAACCTCGGAGGAGGCTAATGTCCGCAAACTAACGGGTATGTACAAAAGTTGGTTCCTGGATTACGCCTCTTACGTAATCTTGGAACGTGCCGTGCCTCATGTTCACGATGGCCTTAAGCCTGTGCAGCGACGTATACTTCACGCAATGAAAGTTGTCGATGATGGTCGCTACAACAAAGTTGCCAACATCGTAGGTCAGACTATGCAGTATCACCCGCACGGCGATGCTTCAATTAAAGATGCGTTGGTGCAACTGGGTCAAAAAAACTTGCTTATTGACTGCCAAGGAAACTGGGGTAATATACTTACAGGTGACGATGCGGCTGCGGGTCGTTATATCGAAGCTCGATTGTCGAAGTTTGCCCTCGATGTAGTTTTTAATAAGAAAACCACCGAGTGGATGCTCTCGTACGATGGTCGTAAGGACGAACCTGTAACATTGCCTATAAAATTCCCGTTGCTTTTGGCTCAGGGAGCAGATGGTATTGCTGTGGGTTTAGCCTCGAAGATCCTGCCTCACAACTTTATTGAGCTTATCAACGCTTCGATCCACCATCTCAAAGGCGAGGAGTTTGTGTTGTATCCCGACTTCCAGACAGGAGGAATGATGGACGTGAGCCGCTACAACGACGGTTTGCGCGGTGGCGCGGTCAAGGTGCGTGCAAAGATCTCGAAAATCGACAAGAGAACTTTGTCGATCACCGAAATTCCATATACAACGACAACGGAATCGCTCAAAGATTCGATTATTAAGGCAAACGAGAAGGGAAAGATCAAGATCAAAAAGGTCGATGATAATACAGCCGAGAAGGTCGAACTTATAATTCAGGTTGCCAACGACGAGTCGAGCGATAGAACTATTGATGCGCTATACGCATTTACCGACTGCGAGGTCTCTATTGCGCCTAACTCGTGCGTTATTTGCGACGAGAAGCCGCACTTCTTGGGAGTTAGCGAGATCTTACGTCGCTCAGCAGAGCACACAAAGGCTCTGTTGGGGCTCGAACTGCAAATTAAGTTAGCGGAATTAAACGAAGCATGGCACGCTGCATCGTTAGAACGTATCTTTATCGAGAATAAATTGTATCAACTCATCGAAGGGTGTCGCTCTCGCGAAGAGGCGTATGCTGCGGTCGATGGCGGTTTGGCTCCATTTAAGAAGCTGTTGCGTCGCGAGGTGACTCAAGACGATGTGCAACGACTCACCGAATTGCGTTTCATTCGTATATCTCGCTACGATACAGATAAGGCCGATAACGAGATCAAGGGAATCGAGGCGGATATTAAGCAGACCCAAAGCTACCTCGACCATTTGACAGATTACGCTGTAGCATACTACGAGCGTATTCGTGAAAAATATGGCAAGGGTAAGGAGCGCCGCACCGAGATCCGCGAATTTGATATGATCGAGGCGACGAAGGTTGCAGTGACAAATGCGCGATTGTACGTCGACAGAGCCGAAGGATTCTATGGAATAGGTAAATCTATGAAAGATGCTGAATTTGTATGTGAATGTTCGGATATAGACGACGTGATAGTCATTACAAAAGATGGTCGTTATATCATAACAAAGGTTAACGATAAGGCATTCTTCGATAAGGGTATATATTATATAGGTGTATTTAAGAGAAACGACGAACGCACGATATACAATGTGATCTATCGCGATGGTCGCATGGGGCCAATAATGATGAAGCGATGCGCCATTAAGGCAATTACGCGCGATAAAGAGTATAATCTTACTAAAGGTACAGCTAAAAGCGACCTGCTTTACCTATCGGTTAATGCAAATGGCGAGGCCGAGGTGTTGAAGATCTACTTCAAGCCACGCCCTAGACTGAAGAAGTTGATCGTAGATCTTGACTTCTCTGAGTTGGCAATTAAAGGTCGCCAAAGCCAAGGAAACCTCTTCTCGCGTTACCCAATTCATAAGATTGTCGTTAAAGAGCGAGGGACATCGACTCTTGCAGGGCAAAATATATGGTACGATAACGATGTGCGTCGCCTCAATAACGACGAACATGGAGTGTTGCTAGGTGAGTTTAAAGGTGACGATAAGATTGTTGTTTGGACTGCTCGCAATCAATACTACATCACCTCCTTCGATCTTATGCAGCACTTCCCCGACGACACTCTCAGAGTGGAAAAATATAAGGCGGGTAGGGTCTATAATGTTTGCTATTTTGATAGAGAACAGAACTATTTCTACTTGAAGCGATTTGAACTTAAGGAGACCGATAAGATTCAATACTTCTTGTCCGAGGATAATAGTTGCGACTTTATAACATATTGTAGTTCTAATGGTGCAAAATTAGAGCTCAGCTATAAAGGTGCGCATGCTACGCGACCAAAAGATATTATCGATGTTGATGACTTTATAGCAGTGAAAAGCCATAGCGCTAAGGGAAAGAGAATCAGCACTTATGAGCTCGACACCTTAACCTTTATCGAGGTGGAGGCACCAGAGGATGCTCCCGAAGATAACAACGATAAGATTATGGATCTTGAAAAGGTTGAACTCCCTGGAGATTTGGAGAATATAGATCAGCGCATTGATAATGCAATCGCGGATTCAGAGCCATCTGTAACCGTTGATACTCAGCAGTTAGGGTTATTTTAATTAAACTATCTGTTTATGTTGATTTTTTTAATTGGTTACATGGCGTGCGGTAAAAGCACGATTGGAAGAAAGCTCAATCATAGGTTGAAGATGAATCTTTTTGATACCGACAAGGAGATTGTGGCATCCGAAGGTGCTTCCATAGCGGAGATATTCGATACTCACGGAGAGGATTATTTCCGCAAACTAGAGTGTGACATGATCAAGGGTCTGGTGTCTAGTAATACGCATGCGATTATATCGACTGGCGGAGGAGCTCCAATATGGGGTGACAATATGAAGTCGATGAATCAGGCTGGTTTAACTGTCTATATATCGAGAACCGCTGAAAATATCGCAAAGCGAGTGAGTGTTTATGGCCGCGAGAAACGCCCTAAATTACGAGGGTTGAGCGATGATGAACTTGTTGGTGTTATGCGGAAAGGTATTGCGAAGCGTGATGCTCGTTATCGAGAGGCGCAGCTTATTATTGAAGCGGATTCGTGTAGCGATGATGCGATTCTTGATATTATTATCGCGCAAATAAACTCAATGAAAGGGTAGTTGTATGGATAGTAGACCTATTGGCGTTTATGATTCAGGCATGGGTGGCATTTCATTATGGCAGGCTATTAAAAAAGCAATGCCCAATGAAGCTATTATCTATCTTGGCGATGGGCAAAATTGTCCGTATGGCGATAAAACCTCGGCGGAAATTACGTCGTATGCCTTCGCGGCGGTCGAAGAATTGTTGGCTCGGGGGTGTAAGATGATTGTTGTGGCTTGCAATACGGCTACGTCGGTGGCTATAGATCAGTTGCGTTGTGCACATCCAAGTGTACCTTTTGTTGGTATGGAGCCTGCCGTGAAGCCTGCCTGTAGCAGTACGCGGACAGGAATTGTTGCTGTGTTGGCAACAAGGAAAAGCTTGGAGAGTGATATGTTTGCTAATACTTTGTCGAAATATGCTAATGGCGTTGAGGTGATAAAGTGTGTTGGTGAAGGCTTCGTGGAGCTTGTGGAACAAGGGTTAGAGGGTACGGATAAGGCCTACACTACAGTTAAACCTATTGTTGAAGAGCTGGTGTATAAAGGCGTAGATAAGATAGTGTTAGGTTGCACGCATTATCCGTTTTTGGCACCTCAAATTTGCAGAGCAATCGGTGATCGTCATGTCGAGGTAGTTGATCCTTCGCCTGCGATAGTGCGAAG
The DNA here is from genome assembly GCA_047172505.1 of Rikenellaceae bacterium. Taxonomy (GTDB): domain Bacteria; phylum Bacteroidota; class Bacteroidia; order Bacteroidales; family Rikenellaceae; genus Alistipes. Next base: position 22,214 of record JBCQWE010000003.1, read on the forward strand.
AATAGAACGGCTTTTAGATGAGTTTAATCTTGGGGCCTCGGATGAGGTTGGCCAAGCGGATGAATTTTTATCTTTTGCTGGTGCTGAATATGTTAATATGTTGATTAATAGGGCAAAAGAGCTGATTATATAAAGTTGTGTGTGATATTTATTTGCATTATATAATAAATATTATTACCTTGTGAAGAAAATAAATTTATGTCTACAGATAAAAGAAAAATAGAGGTGGAACAACAGAAGGAGAAAACAGATATTTCTGTGGTGAATCGTTTGAGATGGGTGATAGGTGTTGTTGTTATCCTGTTGGGGGTGTTTGCGACGCTCTCTTCTGTTTCGCATCTTTTTAGCTGGAAGGATGATTGCAGCCTTCTTGCGGGCGTGGTTGATCTTCGCCCCGATATTAATGTCTCTTATGGTAATATTTGTAAAGGCATCGGAGCGAAGATTGGTGATTTGCTGATTGGGCGGTCGTTTGGCTTTGTTGGGTTGATTATACCTATATATCTATTGATTTTGGGTGTGAATATTATAAGAGGCAGCAGGAAGTTGATTCTTAATAGAGATACGTTGACCATGTTTATATTACTGATTCTAACTTCATTAACTCTGGGTGCTGTGTTTGGGTCGAGCTGGAACCTATATGGCAGTGGATTGGGTGGTGCTTTTGGTCTTTGCGTATCAAAGATGCTCTATGACGCTATCGGTATAGGTTTGATTTTGGCGCTTATAGGTGCGTGGGCAGCAACGGGGGTCTTTATTAATAGTAATTTTATTAAGGTGGTCAATAAGGCTGGAAGCTCAGCCTTGAATAGTACTGACAAGTTTCTTTCGAAGCTTAAAAAAGAGAAAACAGTGGCTGCTAAATCCGTTGATTCTAGCGAGGGTGTGCAGGCAGAAAATATATCATCTGATATTGAAGTGGAAGTTGAGCAAGAGCAACTCAATCAAGTGACAATAAATGATATAGCAGCTCAGCAATTATCTTCAAATGTAGTGGAATCTACCGAGTCACTTAATCCAACCGTGGAGTCGCAGGGCAGTGAGGATATAGATACCACTAGTGATGATGATAGTAACCCATTTTTCGAGGTTATAGGCTCTGCGCAACATGCAGCCAAAGATATTGAAGACGGCGCCAAGGAGGATGATTCTTCGCCATTTGATGAGATTATAAAGTCGCTTGAGGGGTCTAAATGCGAGACGATCGAAGAGTGTGTTGCCGAAGCGGAGGATTTGAATAGTGAGACTGAAGGTGCTGTAGTTTTTGTTGAAGTAAACAAGGTTAAGTCTGTGTCAGAGAGCGATATAGATAGTGGGTTATACGACCCAACAAAGGATGTAAATAATTATGTAGCACCCCCAGTATCACTGCTCGAAGATTATCAAACGGGTGCAGGAATTACCGATGCGGAGATCTTCGAGAATAAGAGTCTTATCGAGGAGACGCTGAACCATTTCGGTATTCCTATTCAACAACACATTAAGGCTACGGTCGGCCCAACGATTACACTGTACGAGATTGTGCAGGCCAGCGGTGTGAAGATCTCTAAAATCCAAGGTCTGGAGAATGATATTGCGCAGAACCTAAAAGCGTCGGGGATTCGTATTATTGCGCCCATTCCTGGAGCTGGAACAATTGGTATAGAGCTGCCGAATCGATGCAAGCAGATTGTTTCGATGCGATCGGCGATACTTTCTAAGGAGTTTCAAACGATGAAAGCACAGCTGCCAATCGTTATTGGCCGAACAATCCAAAATGACAATTATGTTTTTGACTTAGCGAAAATGCCACACTTGTTGGTGGCGGGAGCTACGGGTCAAGGTAAATCGGTTGGATTGAATGCAATTATCACATCTCTTTTGTATCGTAAGCATCCATCCGAGTTGAAGTTTGTCATGATTGACCCTAAGATGGTCGAGTTTTCGCCATATAAAAGCCTGGAGAATCATTACATGGCAAAGATGGAGTCGGAGGAGGATGTGATTATCACCGATCCAAAGAAGGCTGTATGCACACTGAATGCTATCTGCGAGGAGATGGAAAACCGCCTAAGATTGCTTTCGCAAGCGGGTGTGAGAAATATCGTTGAATATAATGACAAGTTTAAACGAAGGGTGCTGAATCCCGATAAGGGGCATTTCTTTATGCCATACATTGTTGTGATTATCGACGAGTTCGCCGATTTGATAATGACAGCCAAAGAGGTGGAGTTGCCAGTGATGCGTATAGCTCAAAAGGCGCGTGCTGTGGGAATACACCTTATTGTTGCGACACAACGCCCAGACGTTAAGGTTATTACGGGAGGAATCAAGGCGAACTTCCCTGCTCGTATAGCTTTTAAGGTTACGCAGATGATCGATTCGCGCACAATCATTGACCAGCCTGGTGCAAATCAGCTTATAGGTCGAGGCGATATGTTGTTCTCCAAAGATGGTGAATTGACACGTATTCAGTGCGCATTGGTTGAGACCGATGAGGTTGCTCGAATTGTAGATCATATCGGTCGTCAGCAGGGTTATTCTGGCGCGTATCGTCTGCCTGATTATTCTCCTGATAGTGGCAGCGGGGATTTTGATGCAGGTGACAGTTCTCCTGTGATTAAATATGATGCTCTTTTTGCGGAGATTGCTCGCGCGGCGGTGTCGAATGGTGGAATATCAACTTCGGCTATACAACGTAATTTTGAAGTTGGTTTTAATAGGGCGGGTCGTATTATGACGCAGCTTGAAAGGGCTGGTATAGTTGGCCGCCAGGAGGGTTCTAAGCCTCGCGATATTTTGTTTTACGATATGCCATCCTTAGAGGCTAAGTTGCAGGAATTAGGCATATTTTAATTAAAGTAAATTATAGGACGTATATGCGATATTTATTATCTGTAATATATCTATTGCTAGCTGTCGTATCGGCTAGTGCAGCAGAGCCAAATAGCATTATTGGCGATGTAATCGACAAGTTGGATCGTATGAGTCCATACCGAGTGCAGTTTGAGGTTGAGTACGGAAAAAATAGGATAGGTGGCCTCTATGAGGTGGCTGATGAAAATTATTATATCTCGATCGATGAGCAAGAACTTTTCGGGGATAGCAAGGTTAAGTATGAGGTGTTTAATAGCAGGAAAGAGGTGTTGATAGATGCTGTTTCGCCTGATTATGACGGCAATCTGCTTAGTAACCCCGCTGTCGCTTTTAGCTCTATTCGGGATCATTACACATCGAAACAATTGTCTGATGATGGAGTGGCTGCTACTTTCGAGTTGACACCGAGTGCACCTTCTGTTAATCCTATAGAGACAATAGAGTTAACTATAAATAGTTCAACGATTCTGCCAGAGCGCATTGTATATAATTTGGGGGGTGAAAAGGTAGTTGTTAAGGTTGTCTCGATAGAAAAACTCACCTCTTCTATTACATCATATAACATCGGTAATTATCTTGATTATGAGGTAATTGATTTTAGATAGATTCGATAGATGACACCAGTAATCACTCTTGCGACATTAGTTGCATATATTTTAGTTCTGCTATTCATATCGTGGTATAGTGGCCGTAAAGCCAAAAATGTAGATTACTTTGTGGCTAATCGTGCAAATAGATGGTATACCGCAGCTTTAGCTATGGTTGGCGCTGCAATGTCGGGTATTACTTTTGTCTCTGTTCCTGGATCTGTTGCTGCGGACGGCTTTTCGTATATGCAGATGGTTCTGGGTTTTACGGCGGGGCAACTGGTTGTAGCTTTCGTATTGATTCCAGTCTTTTATAAGCTGGGTGTTGTCTCTCTGTATCAGTATCTTGAGGGTAGATTTGGAGCAGTCTCTCATAAAAGTGGGGCTTGGCTTTTTTTCGTATCGAAGCTCTCCATTGCTGCCTTGCGCCTATACGTTATGTCGGTTGTTATTCAGCAGCTCTTGTTTGACTATTTCGGCATCCCTTATTGGTGTAACGTCTTTATCACTATGGTGGTCATCTGGTTTGCTACACGCCGCGGAGGTGTTAAATCTTTGATATGGACCGACTCACTGAAGACGCTATGCTTGATTGCAACGTTAGTATTGTCGGTTGTTTTTATAGCTGGTGCGATGGATTGGTCGATAGGTGATATATGGGCTAGGGTGTCTGATTCAAAGTATTATACACCGTTTAATTGGAGTGATACTTCATCTCCAAAATATTTTTGGAAGATGTTTTTTGCGGGACTGTTTACCCTTGTTGCAATGACTGGACTCGACCAAGATATGATGCAGTGTAATCTTAGTTGTGTAAATTATCGAAATGCTCAAGTAAATATTGTTATAACTGCCGTATGTCAGTTTTTCGTGATTTTATTGTTCTTAATCTTAGGAGCAATGCTCTATATTTATACTGATTTTGCAGGTTTGACCCTGCCAGAGAAGGGTGATCAGCTTTTTGCATTTGTGGCTTTCGAGGGTGGGCTGCCTGTTGTTGCTGGAGTGTTGTTTATCTTGGGTTTGGTAGCTTCAACTTACGCTTCTGCGGCCTCGTCACTCACTGCGTTAACAACATCTTTAACAGTTGATTTACTTGGGTTGCATAAAGTAAAGGATGATGTAGAATTAACCAGATCTCGACTAAAGAATCACACTCTAATATCCTTAGCAATAGCTATGTTAATATTGTGCATTGGAGGGCTTGGTAACGAAAGTGTGATTAATACAATGTTCAAATTTGTCGGCTATACCTATGGTCCGATACTAGGTCTTTTTGCATTTGGACTCTTGACTAGATATAAAGTACGCGATAAATATGTTGCAGTTGTAGCAGTTTTATCCTTGGTCCTCAGCATTTTTTTAGAGTGGATGCTGTTGCATTACTTCGATTATCGCATTGGCTTTGAATTATTGATTTACAATGCGCTTTTTACCTTTGCTGGCATGGTGGCATTGATAAAGAAGGGGGATTAAGATATGAGCCAAACAGTAAAATCTTTATTGATGCTCGTGGCTATGTGTGTTGGGATCTTTTTTGCGCGAACAGTATCGGCTGTCGATGTGGCCCTAGGAGGAATGATCGCCCCCTCGTCTCTATTTGCGATGCTTTTCATCACTTTTTGCTGTGTCGACCTTCGCGATCTCAGATTCTCAATGCTCCATTTCTGGATAGTCCTTTTTCAAATAGTAACAGCCATAGCTTCATACTATCTGTTGTTGCCATTCGGCTTATTCCTGGCTCAAGGTATCATGATCTGTTTTGCGATGCCTGTTGCGATGGCCGCTGTGGTTGTTGGGCGACTTTTGGGTGCTAAAGTTGTGACTATTGCTACATTTAGCGTAGTTAGCAATGTGGTGATGGCGTTTTTTATTCCAATGTTTTTTACGCATATAGGAAGCCAAGGATGTTCGTTTGCATTGATCTTTGCCAAGGTTGCGCCTCTTATGATCTTGCCGCCCTTGGTGGCGCAACTATTTAGATTTACACTTCCTTCGGTTACTGCATGGTTTAGTGTGAGGGGTGGCATATCGTATTACCTATGGTTGGTCTCGCTCACGATCTCTGTGGGTAGAACGGTGACATATATCCTTAACAATATCGGTAGCATCGACCTTTCGTTAGGTGTCATGTTGTCGCTCGGTGCTCTTTTTACTTGTGTTGTACAATATCGAGTTGGGCGATTATTGGGTATTCGTTATGGCGAGGCGGTTGCTGGAGAGCAGTCTTTGGGCCAAAAGAATACAATATTGGCGATATGGATGACCCAAACCTTTCTTTCGCCCATCGCTTCAATTGCCCCTACAACTTATGTTCTGTGGCAAAATTTGATAAATTCATATAAGATCTTTAGGTATAAAGGTTAGTTCTTGTTCTATTAACCTGAGTTTTGGATAAGGAGAATTTATTGTTTACCTGCCAGTTTTATTAATTCTCCATATCTAAAACTCAGGTTGTCGGCTTGAAAAAAAGCCGAATTATGTTCGATAAACCCCTCTAAGTCTCCCCAAACCGTTTGGGGAGACTTACTTTAGCGGTGTTTTGGATAAGAATTTCTTATCCAAAACTCACGTTATTAAATAGTTTTTAGTACTTTTGTGCAAATAAATTTAGCCAATGATACGATCAATGACAGGTTTCGGTAAGTCCGAAGCCACCACTCAGAATAGAAAAATTACAGTTGAGATCCGCACGCTTAACTCTAAACAGTTAGATTTGTCGTTGCGCATGCCCGCAAGCTACCGTTCGGTGGAGGCAGAGATCAGAAATATTCTCACTCGCGGTGTTGCCCGTGGTAAGTGCGATGTGCAGATCTCGTATGCCAAAATAGGTGAGGGGGTCGACACGTCGAAGACTATTAACAAAGAGTTATTTGCAAGTTACATCAATCAAATTAAAGAGGCTTGCCACGGTAGTGGTTACGAATCGGATGCTGTAGATGCTGGCGAGATCGTAGCTGCCGTTTTGCGCATGCCCGATGTTGTGACCCAGCAAGAAGAAGAGGTAGATCCATCGGAGTGTCAAATCGTGTTAGGTGCCGTATCGGAAGCTATCGATCGACTCAATGAATTCCGCGAGCAAGAAGGCGCAATTCTCATTGCCGACCTTCTGCAACGCATCTCCAACATTGAGCAGGGTCGCGATGCTGTAACTCCGTTCGAAGAGGCGAGGGTCGAGAGCGTAAAAAATCGCATACGAGAAAATATTGCAAAGTTGCAAGTAGATGTTGATTCGAATCGTCTGGAAGCAGAAATGATCTTCTACGCCGAAAAGTTAGATATAACCGAGGAGAAGGTGCGTTTGGAAAATCACTGTAAATATTTCCGTGAGGTTGCTGCCCAAGAGGATGGCGTAGGCCGTAAACTAGGGTTTATTTCTCAGGAGATTGGTCGCGAGATCAACACGATGGGCTCTAAGGCTAACGAGCAGAATATCCAACGTATAGTAGTTGGCATGAAAGATGAGTTGGAAAAGATTAAAGAGCAGGCGCTCAATATATTATAGAGATGATGACGGGAAAGTTGATAATATTTTCTGCACCAAGCGGAGCGGGTAAAACCACAGTAGTTAAAGAGCTACTTAAGACATTTTCAAATTTCGAATTTTCTGTTTCGGCAACTTCGCGTGCACCTCGTGGCGTAGAGCAAAATGGTGTTGAGTACCATTTTATGAGCAACGACGAATTTAAACAGCGAGCGGAAAATAATGAGTTTGTAGAGTGGGAAGAGGTTTACGCAGGAACATGCTACGGAACTTTACGCTCGGAATTAGAGCGAATATGGGCAAAGGGTAACGTCATACTCTTCGATGTGGATGTCTTGGGCGGAATTCGCCTTAAAGAGATCTTTGGGGATGCTGCGTGTTCTATTTTCATTATGCCACCGTCAATCGAGACGCTGCGCTCTCGATTAATTGGGCGGGCTACAGATGCCCCAGAGGTGATCGAAAAACGTGTAGGTAAGGCTGAATTCGAAATTTCGAAGTCGGCGGAATTTGATCACGTTATAGTTAATGACGAACTCGATGTCGCTGTAGCGCAAACAGAAGTGGTTATACGTAAATTCCTAGAGGTGTAATCTGTGAAGAGAGTAATGCTATACTTCGGATCCTTCAATCCGATTCATCGTGGCCATATTGCCTTGGCGGAATATGTTTTAGATCGCCAGCTGTGTGACCAAGTTGTTGTTGTTGTCTCTCCTCGCAATCCACACAAACCACAATCGGAGTTAGCCGCAGAGACAGATCGCTTCGAGATGGTTGAAATTGCATGTGCAGCTTCGCGATACCCCGATAAGATTCAGGCTTCGGTGATCGAATTTTTATTGGATCGCCCATCTTATACAATTAATACCTTGCGCCATTTGAGTGAAAACTATGGCGAAGGTATGGCGTTCTCAATCCTTATGGGCGGCGATATAATCCCTAAATTTGATACGTGGCGCAATTATGAAGAGATCATGGCCAATTATCCAATTTTTGTCTATCCGCGCCGAGGTCAGCGAGTTGATCTCTACTTGGATCGTATTACATTGCTCAATGGTGCTCCGCTGCAAAACTTCTCTTCGACAGATGTGCGTCAAGCTTTAATTGATGGCGAAGATGTTGATGCAATGCTTCAGGCGGAGGTGGTTAAATATATAAAGAACAAGAGGTTATGGCCTGCAAAAGGCGAGTTGGCAGAGTTGAATGCTGCGGTCCTAGCCGACCCAAGTGTGATGAATTATGCCGCGCGTGGTAAGTTTTATTATCGCAAAAACAACTTTGGTAAGGCACTCAATGATTTCAACCGTGCTTTGTCGTTAGATGCTTCTAATGTCGAAGCCACCGAGTTCAAGCGGATGATCGAAGAGATCTTTGTGTTTCGAAATGTAGATATTTATAACCCATAATAGCTTATAATAATTATGATGATTGAAATAGACGATAAGATCGTTAGTATTGATCTTCTGCGTGAAAATTTTGCTTGCGACATAATGCAATGCAAAGGTATTTGTTGCGTAGAAGGTAATGCGGGTGCTCCGTTGGAGATCGACGAAGTCGACATTTTAGAGCAAGAGTATCCAGCATATAAAAAATATATGACGCAAGAGGGTGTAAAGGCTGTCGAGGAGCAAGGCTTTATGGTTGTCGATTCTGATGGAGATTACACGACCCCTTTGGTTAACGATGCAGAGTGCGCTTTTGCCTACTGGGAGAATGGGGTCACGTTGTGCGCAATCGAAAAAGCGTGGCGCGCAAAGGAAACCCAATTTATGAAGCCTATTTCGTGCCACCTATACCCAATAAGGCTAATAAACTTCGCAAATGGCGGCGTAGGGCTCAACTACCACCGTTGGAGCGTATGTCGTTCGGCGTGTGAGAATGGTGCAAAATTAAAGATTCCAGTCTACCAATCGCTGCGCCAACCACTCGAACGCCGTTTTGGCGAAGAGTTTTACCAGGCCCTAGATGCTGCCGCAAAGATGCTGCAAGAGAGCGAAGAGTAAGTCGTGTAGATGTAAAAAAAATAGGAGTCGATTCACGATAACAAGTGAATCGACTCCTATTTTTTAGCCTAATATGGCTCTCTTAGCTCCACATTGGTTTTAACCATCCGAACATTATGTATGCGATAACTAGGGTCACCAAGATGTTGAATCCTTGAGCGATAAGGAATACCCACATCTGCTTGCGGTTCTCTTTAGCGAAGATCTCGCTGAATCGAGTTTCAAGACCAATACATACGAAAGCGAGTCCAAAGAGAGTATTTGTCATCGATTTTGTAACCTTACCAACAGCTTTAGCATCTGCAATGTCAAAGCAGAAACTAAACACTAGCGATGCAACAATAAATCCAACTACGAATTTAGGGAAACGATCCCAGATTACACCAATAGTTGGTTTCTCTTGTTGCTCTTTTCCTTGGTATGTCCAAATAATAGAGATGAAGAATGCCGCTACTCCCAACAATACATTTTGAGAAGACTTTACGATGATCGCTGTTTGTGCAGCAACATCGCCAAGCATTGTGCCCGATGCAGCTACAGCACCAGTGGTGTCGATAGTGCCACCCAACCATGCTCCAGCAACCTCTTGTGCAGAGTCACCACTTAGACCAACAAGTCCAGTGAGCCACTCAGCCAAAGGAGGCATGATATACATCATAGGTATTGCGCAAACCAAAACGAGCGAAATAACCGATGAAAGTTTCTTGTTGTCACCTTTAATTACACCGCATGTAGCGATTGCAGCCGATACACCACAGATACTTACGGCACTCGACAACATTGTACGCAACTCGTTGTCAACGCCCATCTTCTTACCCAACCAGAATGTGAAATTCCAAACTGTGAATACAACTATAAGTGATTGAACAAGACCGAACGCACCCGACTTAAGAACCTCGCCAAAGAGGATAGTAGAACCTAGACAGATGATACCAATTTTAATGTAGAACTCACTCTGAATAGCTGGCTTTAACCACTCTGGAACGCGGAACAAGTTACTGATTACGAGACCAATAAGAACTGAAAACAACACAACTTCGAGTCCTAGCGATTTAACTGCTGGAATCTCGGCGATTAGTTGAGCGGCAACAGCCAGAGCAAAAATCACAAATAGCGAAAGTGTCACACCCTTTAGTGAACGTTTTAGAAGTAGATTGCTACCCAAAGTGATAAGGGTGATTAATACATACATTGAACAAGCGTTGATCCAGTCCGCTTTGGCCGAAAGCACTTTTGGCATCTTTGGCATCATACCTGGGAATAGGCAGGCTAGAGTGATGATGATTGCGCCAGCAAGCACAATTACCCAATCTTCGCCTTTGAATTGCGATAAGAATTTTTTCATTTTGATTATAATTTTAGTTGTATATTTCTGTTTTGCTTGTTATAAGCTCAAATTGCAATGCAAAGTTCGTCAAAAAAAATAAATATAAAATACGCTCAAATACTGATTTTTAACCATTGATCAATGTAAATTGCAGATAATCATGCGTAAATTTGCTCTAAATGGTGACTATTTTACCACTTTTAATATACCATAGGTAACCCACAACCTCCGCGTAGCCCATCTTTCGAAGGAGCGATTTGTACTCTTCGACCTGCTTTTTATGCTCTGCGAGTTCGTTCGCTCCGAACTTGTAGTCGACAACTATCGCTTTGTCGCCTTTGATCATAACTCTATCGGGGCGTTTGAAGTTATTTGATTTAGGTAGGATAATATCGCGCTCGTTGAAAACCTTGTCCCACGAGTCGGAGAACCAGCTCCTGATTGGTTCTTCTAAAAAAGCTTGCTTGATCTTCGAACTTAACGTGTCGTATTCAACTTGGCTGATTTGACAATTCAGCAGCATTGAGTGAAGTTGCTCGTCGACCTGCTCGTCGGTCACTGCTTCGGCAAACGCTTTGTGCATCAATACACCTTCGTGCCTTGGGGTTAACTCGGCGGGCTCGTCCTTTTCGAAGTAGCGCTGCGAGGGGAGGCGCAAACGCAGGTCGGCGTGCGAAGTAGGGTAGCTATCCATGATATACAATGCACTTCCATCTTGACGCTCTGCACGGGAAGCGGGGGCAGCTTTCTCGCCAAAACTGATTGTTGTCAATGCCTCACTCGACTTTACAACACCCTCCAATTGACCAAAGGTAAAAGGTCCATCGTTGGATGGTAGGGTTTCTGCAATGGCACGACCAATATTATTTTTCCCTCGCTTGATAAATAGGTGTAGCGACTGCGATGCACGCGTCAGGGCAACGTATAGCATATTGATGTTGTCTATGTGAGAATAGACAAATTCGCGATAATATTGCTCGGAGAAAAACGAATCGCCCATAGCCTTTTTATATTTCACAGGGAATGCACCAAGTTCGCCCAATTGCTCACCTGCATCTGCCCACACGGCGCTGCTCTTTTTGGGTTTCTTCGGGTCGCTCTTACCTGTGCCACCACTTTTGGGGTCGAGCGCCCATGTGCAGTAGGGTATCATCACGACAGCTTTTTCCAATCCTTTGGCTTTGTGTATCGTTGTGATCTCTATCGACTTCTCGCTCTGCTCGACACTAATCGAACGATTTGCGCCATGTTCTTCCCACCACTTCAAGAACATTGTAATATCGCCGCTTTTCGATGTGCAGAAGCTACTAATTGATTCGTGAATAGCTTGCAAGTAAGCTATGTTGTCGATTTGCGCATCGAGTGAGTATTTGATAACTATAGCTTCGAAAGCCTCCTCGGTCGAGAGCAGACGTATCGATCGCAGGTATGCAACTTCTTGCTCAGAGAGCGGAGTGTTAAATGGTCTGTCACCTAAAAAACGATTATAGATGGCTAATTGAATAGAGTCATTTTGGTTTACGGCGAGCATAAGTACAGCTACAACAAATTGAGAAATAGGTGCAAGTCCCACAACCAAAGCCTCTTGTGTCATAACGTCGAAGTAATAACGCTCGTCTCTGTTTACGCTTTTAAACTCTAAGAGTTTGCTGGCGACCTCAACTCCTTGACTATTCGAGCGGACCAAGATAAGTATCTCGCAGGGTTTAAACCCTTGGTCGAGCACCTCTTTAATTCGTTCTACGATTTGAGGTTGGTCGTCGTGGAGTGTAACGCGGACATATCCATCACTCGCACCCCTCTTTTTGGGAGTTTGGGCATGGTCACTGTATGCTTGCTGCAACATATTTTGCAACTCGGAGCATGCCTGCGAGTTAATTGCTCCACTCTGCAAAGCTTCCGCAATTTTATTGTTTAATACTGCGTTGTCTTGCTCGACAAGAGCTTCGATCAAGGCATTATTAAACTTTACGATATTGGGCAAGCTTCGGTAATTCTCCTTAAGATTTATCACTTCGCTATTACCCTTGCCAAGGTCCTCTATGGCCTTGGAGTGTAATATGCGCCAATCGCCACCGCGCCACCTATAAATAGATTGTTTGATGTCGCCAACAATAAGAACGGAGTTTGCCGCGCTTTGCGACATTGCATTTTGCAACAATGGCAAGAAGTTGTGCCACTCTTTGAGCGATGTATCCTGGAACTCATCGATCATATAACGTTCGAAGCGATTACCTACTTTCTCATAGATAAATGGCGCATCGTTATGTTCAATAAATTTTGAGAGTATCAATTTTGTTTCGGAGAGGAGCATCATGTTTTGCTCACCACTCACCACCTTGACCATGTTATAAAGGTCGGTAAGTAGCGCAAAACTCCTATAATTTTCACGAAGCAATGTTGCGGTGTTCCACTCCTTGACATTATCGTCGTAGAGTTGAATGATCTCATCGAGAAGCGGTTGTAGCTTCACTGATGTCGCTTCGACCCCCTTACCCCAGCCATCAGTAGATCGTGCCCGTTCGCGTTGAGTCTTGGTGGGTTCTTTAACCTCGCCGCTAGTTGCCAATAAGAAGTATTTGGCAAAACTATTCCGTTTGCCGCTAAACGATTCTGGGGTCAAATTGTCTGCCGCGATTATCTCTAAGGCCTTTTTGCCAAGCGCTTTTATCTTGCTTTTGCTCTGCTCGCAACTCTTAGATACCCGCTCTACAATCGATTTGAGCTTCTCCTTTGAGTTAGGACGCTCCAACGTTTGTCGATTCGACTCTTTGAAGATCTCGCCACCGAGCGATAAAACACCCTCTTGAATGTTCCAACTGCGGCCATCTTCGATTCTCTCTTCGATAAATTCGCCAATCCAACTCTTTAATTCTGCATTTACCGCCACCTCCTCGATGATTCTGTCGGCACTTTGAGTGAGAAGGGTAGTTGGGTCGAGCTCAATATTGTAATTTATATCAATGCCCAATTCTTGAATAAAGGCCCGAATGATTCTCTGAAAAAATCTATCGATAGTAAGAATCGTAAATCGAGAATAGTCGTGAAGTATTGCGCCTCGCACCTCCAAGGCTCGTTTGCGAATTACAGCTTCGCTAAGCGAGAGATCTGCCTGGAGCTTATCGATATAGTTGCTTTTGTCGCCAGAGGCTAGAGCGTGTATCTCGCCGAGAATACGGCGCTTCATCTCTTCGGTGGCTTTGTTTGTGAAAGTAACTGCCAATATATTGCGATAGAGCATTGGTTCTTCGACCACGTCACGTACATATTTGTATGCTAGGGTATATGTTTTGCCCGAACCTGCACTAGCGTTATATATTGTAGCCCTCACTTTGTCTAAGATTTAGAATTTGAAAATTCAAAGATAACAAAATATTACCATATTTTTTGTATCTTGCATCATTATTTAATCAATATCTATCCAATGCGAGGTTTTCTCAACGAAGTTGCCGAGAGGCTATACAATAAATATGGTTCGCAAATTAGCTCCTTGAAGCTGATTTTTCCATCGCGCCGTTCGCGTATTTTTTTTACCGAAGCGCTAAGCGAGATCGCAACAGAGCCTCTGTGGCAACCCTCTTGGTTGAGTCTCGACGAATTGGTAGCCGAAGCAACACCTTTAAATAGGGGTGAGAGCGTTAGACTCATTGCTGAATTGTATAACATCTATTCGCGCTATCACACCGAAGATTTCGACAAATTCTATTTCTGGGGCGAGATACTACTCTCTGACTTCGATATGATCGATAAATATATGGTCGATGCCGATATGTTATTCTCGAACGTGGCGGACCTAAAGGTCATCGAATCCGACATCTCGTATATGACTCCAGAACAGCTCAAAATAATCTCGTTCTGGAGTTCGCTACAAGATGGGCGCGAGCTCTCCGTAGAGAAGCAAAAATTCTTGAAAGTGTGGGAGTCGTTGCCTAAGATTTACCATCAGTTCCGCGAGCGGCTTTTCGAACTTGGAATTGCCTACACAGGCATGATTCAGCGGTCGGCGGTGGATCGACTACGATCTGGCCAGTTTAGTTTCGATGCTGAGTCGAACTATGCTATCGTTGGTTTCAATGCTCTCTCGGAGTGCGAGAAGCGGCTTTTCGATGCTTTGGCTCGAAGCTCGTCGGTCGATTTCTTTTGGGATTACGACGCATACTACGCGACAGATAATAAGCAAGAAGCGGGTATTTTCATTCGCGAAAACCTACAACGATACGGCTCTTCGTTCGAAGTGTCGCACAATAATTTTAACACAGAGAAGCAACTCAATGTAGTGGCTGCGGCATCGAATGTTTTGCAGTGTAAATACGCATCAAAGATAATCTCGGAATTAATATCAGAGGGTAAAGTAGACAAGCAAACAGCGATTGTACTAACCGACGAAAATTTGCTCACACCTCTGCTCTATGCGCTCCCCGACAAGGCGGGAAAGGTCAACGTCACAATGGGTTATCCGCTAAAACAATCTTTGGCATATTCGTTAATAGAGCGCCTTTTAGCGCTCCAATCTCAAGCTAAAAGACGTAGCGGAAGCAATCCGCAATTCTATTATGTCGATGTTGTGGCACTTTTATCGCATCCCTATATTAATATAGTCAACAGTGAGTTATTCTCTAAAATCGAGGCGCAGATCAATCAGGAACGCCTAATATCTGTCGATCGAGAGACTCTTGTCGTCGACCGACCTGAGTATATGGCTGAACTTTTTTCGGCATCTACCTCGTGGCAAGCGCTATCGCTATATCTTCAAAAAACTATATCGTTTGTGGCGCAGTATCCCTACCAGGGCGAGGATTCATCGAGGCGTTTGGAGTTTCTTGCAACAATATCGGAAAGCATCACTACGCTACATAATTCGCTAGAAAATTGCCAGATAGAATTAACTTTAACTGTCTACCTATCTCTTCTAAGGCGCACGCTGCAAACACTGCGCGTACCCTTTGAGGGTGAACCACTTGAAGGGCTTCAAGTGATGGGAATTCTAGAGACGAGAAATCTCGATTTTCGCAATGTGATAATACTTTCGATGAACGACGATAACTTCCCTGGAAATCGCCTAACTACGCCTTCGTATGTTCCATATAATATTCGCGCGGCATACGGTGTGCCAACCCCTGAGCACCACGAGGGTGTTTTTGCCTACTATTTTTATCGCTTGATTCAACGAGCCGAAAAAGTGTGGATGTTGTACTGTTCGCATGCCGACGACAAAACAACGGGTGAAGCGAGTCGATATATCTACCAGCTAGATTACGAATCATCGTTTAAATTGCATCATACCAATGTTGGAGTCGACGTTAACCTCTACGAGCAAAAAGGTTTAGAGGTGGCTAAAGTTGGTGAGGTCAATAAATTCCTATCGCGCTACACCGACCCCACCGACCCTCTGCCTATCTCACCTTCGGCTATCAACCGCTATGTGGCATGCCCTATGCGATTCTATTTTCATCATGTAGCACGCATAAAAAGCGGTGATGAGTTGATCGAAGATGTCGACAACTCAATGTTCGGAAATATACTTCACGAAGCAATACATATTCTTTATCACCCTTTAATTCAAGAGAATAACACAGTCGAAGCACTTAAAAAATTGAAAGCAGATGCGGGCAGGGTAGAAGAGGTTGTTGTCGCGGCGATGCGCAAAGTGTGTAAGATTAGGGACAACATCTCAATTGCAGATTTCGCAGGCGATTTGCTGCTAATCAAAGATATTATTGTAAAATATATAATCAATGGCGTTATCGCCTACGACTCTAATAACCCTGAGTTCGAGGTTGTTGGCACAGAGGAGGTTCACCGCCACAAACTAGAGCTGCCTAATGGTCAAGCGATCACCATTGAAGGCACGCTTGATAGAATCGATCGGTTGTCGAGTGGCAAACTAAGAGTAATTGATTACAAAACAGGTGGCAAGCACCTAGAGTTCAAATCTATAGAGTCGCTGTTTAGGGGCGAGGGTGCCGATCGACAAGGGCACATAATCCAAACGCTAACCTACTCAATGATGCTTCACCGAGCCTTGGGTGAGTCTGTTGTGCCATCGCTCTACTACGTTCGTTTTATGCACGGCAAAGATTATTCACCGCTCCTTGTAAATAAGTCTACTTCCGAAGGAGAGGTTGCAACATACCAAAGTCAAAGCGAAGCATTCGAAGAATACTTAACTTTGACTTTGACTGAACTTTTAGATCGCTCAGTCCCATTTCGACAAGCTGACGATATTAAAGGAACTTGTAGCTATTGCGACTACAAATCAATTTGTAGGGTAAAATCCGAAGGGTAGCATATTCTACAATGAAACTTTGATGTATTGAGCACCGCTTTCGATTGCAGCTTGGATTCCAACTACAGAATCTTCGAATATCAGAGCTTGGTCGGGGGTAATACCCTCGCGATTCATGGCTTTGAGGTAACACTCCGCCGAAGGTTTGCTATTTTTTACATCGGCACCAGTGATCAAACCATCGATCTTGTCGTTGAGCGACAGGTAGTCCATAACATTCTTGATGTTAATAGTTTGACCAGTAGAGACAATCCACACCTTGCCACCTTGCTCGCGGAAAGATTGGGCGAAATCCCATAGCGGTTGGTTGAGTTTTACGGAGTCGAAGTGGTTGGGGTAGATCTCGATCTTTCTGCGACGCATACGATCGATTTCGTACGAGTCTGTAAAACCTAGGCGGCGCATAAATTCGCCACAGCGCATACCAAAGAATTCATTGAGGTATTGTTCCTCTTCGAGATCAAAGTTCACCTCCTTCATCACATCTCTGTAGGCTCGATAGTTGGCTTGTCGAGTATCGACCAAAGTGCCGTCAAAATCGATTAAGAGTAATTTTATCTGCATAAGCGTATTTTTTAATATAAATTATTAGTCAAATGATTGCATGCCCGATTGGGCTATTTTTATTATTTTCTGATATTCCTCTGGCGACAACTCCATAAAGAAGTAGTGGATTGGGTCTACTCGCATTCCGTTGTAGCTCACCTCGTAGTGAAGGTGTGGCGTGATCGAAAGGCCTGTGTTACCTGAGCGGGCTATGATGTCTCCGCGTTTGACTTTCTCGCCTCTGCCTACAGTTGTAGATTTGATGTGACTGTACGAGGTTGTGTAACCATTACCATGGTCGAGAGTGATCTCTTTACCCGATGTCGAGTTTGTCGTTACGCTCTTCACTACTCCGTCGGCAGTGGCGAATATGCGCGTACCTTCGGGAATTGTGAAGTCGACACCTTGGTGCGACTTAAGTGTTTTGTAGAATGGGTGCATACGCATTCCATACGATGCTGTAAGAAGAGCAAGTTGCTTGTTGGCAATAGGTTGTATCGCGGGTATATTGCGAGCCTTTGTGCCCATAGCCTCACTGTTTCGACTCATAGTCTCGGCACTTCTGATAAGCTTTGTCATCTGCTCGTCGACCCCCGATAATCTATCGTTGAGCCGTTTTTCTAGCTCTCTACTCGATTGAGTAAAGATTACTTCGTACTCTTCCAATATATCGTTGGTGTAGTTTGATTCAAAGTTGTATGGCTCCGATTCGAACATTGTGCGGAAAATCTCTCTGTCGCGTATCTCGATATTCTCCAATACCATCTCCAACGAGTCGTAGCGCGCCACTAGGGCTTTATACTCTGCCTCGAATTTATTCGAAGAACGTTTGAGGTAATATTCGTGGGGAGTGTCGAAGAATATGGAGAAACCTATGTAGTAGAGCATAGCAGCCCCGATCCATGCCAAAGAATGGATCGCCAATTTCAGCAAGTTGCTATTTTGGCGCTTTCTAGCTTTTAATTTTTGATACCTACTTCTATTTGCCATATTCCAAACTATCTATAACTTCATATTCGGTAGACTTGGTCTCCTCCATCAAACGAATATACTCTTCATTGGTCATGTTACGATCAAAGTAGTTGATCGGATTCACTACATTACCTTTATATATTACCTCATAGTGAAGGTGTGAACCTATCGAACCTCCAGTCGAACCAACCTCTCCGATTAGTTGACCGCGTTTTACACTGTCGCCTCTTTGAACAAATCGCTTGCTGAGGTGAGCATAACGGGTTTTATAGCTAAATTCATGGTTGATTAAAACCTCTTGGCCATAACCACTGTGGGCCATCCCCTTGATACTCCTTTCAATAACACCATCGCCCGTAGCAAATACTGGAGTTCCTTTCGCGCATCCGAGATCAATACCCTTGTGCATAATGTAGCGTTTGTATATAGGGTGGTTGCGCATTCCGAAGTGACCGATAGAGTTTAATTGAGTTCTATCAATCGGCCAGATAGCTGGAAGCGCAGCTGTCATACTCTCTTTATTTTGAGCTAAAAGTTGCAGCTCGTCGAGAGAGAGAGAGCTGCCGTAAAGATTTTTTGCTAAATCGTCAATTCTTTTCCAAGAATTTGTCATCAGTGGAGAATATTGCTCGTTTTGCAGGTGAAAATACTTGGAGTCGGGGTAAGGAGCTTGCAAACCTTGGACGACCATTGAGTCAACGCCAAATAAAGAACGGTAAACAAAGTTGTCACGGTTGTTAATTTCCGATAGGCGGCTCTCGGCAGCCATAATGCGATTGTTGAGAAGGGTGTACTTTATCGTGAGCTCTCGATTTTTCTTGTTGATATTGTGTATCTTAGGCGTGTAGAAAAGTTGAGAATATATAGCATTCACAATCGAAATAAGAATAAATCCAATTAAAATTTTTCGCACAGTTGAGTATGCCTGCATCCTCAAAGAGCTGTTATTTTCTCTTGAATTTGCCTGTTCAGCCTCAATATTTTGTTTTTTTTGTACCATTTAATAAAAAAACTATCCTATTTATAATGCAAATTTAGCTTAAATTGTCTAATTTTGCAACCTATAAGCGAAACAAAAGAAACGAATTTAAAATATTTTATGGAATCGAACAAGGTAAGAGAGCATTTTCTCAACTTTTTTGCGAGCAAAGAGCACGCAATAGTTCCCTCGGCACCAATGGTTGTTAAGGGCGACCCAACGCTAATGTTTACCAATGCTGGTATGAACCAATTTAAGGATATCTTCTTGGGCAATGCACCTCGCAAGTGGGCGCGCGCGGCCGACACGCAGAAATGTTTGAGAGTGTCGGGTAAGCATAACGACTTGGAAGAGGTTGGTCACGATACCTACCACCATACGATGTTCGAGATGCTCGGCAACTGGTCGTTTGGCGACTACTTCAAGCGTGAGGCTATCGATTGGGCGTGGGAGCTTTTGACCAAAGTATATGGTCTGGATAAAAGCCGCATGTATGCTACCGTTTATGAGGGAAGCGAAGAGGATGGTGTTCCGTTCGATCAAGAGGCTTACGATATGTGGAAGCAGTACCTCGATGAGGATCACATCATAAAAGGAAATAAACACGATAACTTCTGGGAAATGGGCGAGACTGGTCCTTGTGGTCCTTGTAGTGAGCTTCACTACGACTTGCGCGACCAAGCAGACATCGATGCCGTTCCAGGAAAAGATATGGTTAACATGGGTCACTGCCTTGTGATCGAGATCTGGAATCTTGTCTTTATGCAATTTAATCGCAAAGCAAACGGCTCTTTGGAGTTGCTTCCAGCCAAGCATGTCGACACTGGTATGGGCTTCGAGCGTTTGTGTATGATTCTTCAAGACAAGAAATCAAACTACGATACCGATGTTTTCCAACCAACTATCAAAAACTTGGCTTCGATGTCGGGTAAAGTGTATGGTGTAGACGAAAAGGCAGATATTGCAATGCGAGTTATTGCTGACCATTTGCGCGCTATCGCTTTCTCGATTGCCGATGGTCAATTACCTTCGAACGTTAAGGCGGGTTACGTTATTCGTCGTATTTTGCGCCGCGCAGTTCGCTATGGTTACACATACCTTTCGTTCACCGAGCCATTTATCTGCCGTTTGGTTGCAGGGCTAGTAGAGCAGATGGGTGGTCAGTTCCCCGAATTGAAGGCTCAACAAGGTTTGGTAGAGCGCGTAATCGAAGAGGAAGAGGCATCGTTCCTTCGCACTCTTGCTACAGGTATCACATTGCTCGACGGAGTAATTGCAGCCTGCAAAGGCACCATCTCGGGTAAAGATGCTTTTGTGCTTTACGACACTTATGGATTCCCTATCGACCTCACGGAACTTATTGCCAAGGAGCAAGGTGTCGAGGTCGACTTGGTTGAATTCGAGAAGGAACTCGCAGCTCAAAAAGAGCGTTCGCGCAATGCTGCTGCCATCGATGCAGATGATTGGCAAGAACTTATTCCTATCAAACAGAGTGAATTCGTTGGTTACGACACTCTTGTTAGCGAGGTGAAAATTGCTCGTTATCGCCGCGTAACATCAAAAAATAAAACCGTATACCAATTGGTGTTTGATGCTACCCCATTTTATGGAAATTCAGGTGGTCAATTAGGCGATACAGGTTATATTGAGAGCGCTGGGGAGAAGATCGAGATTATATCTACCGAAAAGGAGAATGGTCAAAATATCCACATCGTAGCGAAGTTGCCCGAAAACTTGGAGTCAACTTTCGTAGCTCATGTATGTGAGTCGAAGCGCCAAAGTTCGTCGAATAACCACACAGCAACTCACTTGCTCCATCACGCCCTACGCGAGGTGTTGGGCGAGCATGTCGAGCAAAAAGGTTCGCTTGTTAGCTCGGAGTCACTTCGCTTCGACTTCTCGCACTTCCAAAAGCTTACAGCCGAGGAATTGCGCGCAGTTGAAGTTAAGGTGAACGAAGCTATTCGCGCAAATGCCCCTCTCGACGAGAATCGCGATGCGACTCAAGAAGAGGCTACTGCATGTGGCGCAATGATGCTCTTTGGCGAAAAGTATGGCGACAAGGTTCGTGTTGTGCGTTTTGGTGACTCGGTTGAGTTGTGTGGAGGTACTCACACTTCGGCTACGGGAAACATCGGAGTCTTTAAGATTATCTCTGAGGGCGCAATCTCGGCGGGTGTTCGTCGAATCGAGGCTACTTCGGGCGCAAATGCCGAGAAGATTTTATATGCAGCAGAAGATATGATTAAAACTATCTCGACCTATGTGAACAATAACCAAGTGTTGCAAGCTGTGAAGAAGCTCGTTGATAGCAACGAAACTTTATCCAAAGAGGTTGAGGCGATGCGTAAAGCTCAAGCTGAGGAGTGGGCAGGCAAATTGTTGGCCAATAGTACCGAAGTTGATGGAGTCATTCTAATTAGTGGTGTTACACCGATGATAAGTGACTTCCAGAAAGATGTGGCTTATAATTTGCGCTCTAAGGCTAGTAATGTAATATATGTTGCTGGTTCGAAAGCGACGGAAAAACCAACGCTTACCATTATGTTGGGCGACGACATTGTTGCCAAGGGTGTTAATGCGGGTCAAATCATCCGCGAGGCTGCAAAGTTGATGCAAGGTGGTGGTGGTGGCCAACCATTCTTCGCTACTGCGGGCGGTAAAAATATGGAGGGTCTAACAGCTGCTGTTGACAAGGCTGTCGAGATGATTAAGGAAAAGTTGTAAATTCTAAAAAATAATATATTAAATGGAAAAGAAAAAAGTATTGCTCATGATCCTCGATGGTTGGGGAAAGGGCAAGCAGGACAAAGCGGATGTGATCTACCAAACACACCCAAAATATATAGAATCGATGACAGCATCGTATCCAAATGCAGAACTTCGCACCGATGGTGAGAATGTAGGTTTGCCCGAGGGTCAGATGGGTAACTCGGAGGTGGGCCACCTTAACATCGGTGCTGGACGTGTGGTTTATCAAGACCTAGTAAAGATTAACCGCGCGTGTGCCGACAACTCAATTATGCAGAACATGGAGATTGTCAAAGCTTTTGAATATGCAAAAAGCAATGGCAAAAGCGTTCACTTCATGGGTCTTGTTTCGAACGGAGGAGTACACTCGTCGCTTGATCACCTTTTTAAAATGTGTGATATATCTGCTCACTACGGCATCGACAACACTTTCATTCACTGTTTTATGGATGGTCGTGACACCGACCCTCGTAGCGGAAAAGGCTTCATCGAGGCTTTGGAGGCGCACACAGCAGCTTCTGCTGGTGTTGTAGCATCGATCATAGGTCGTTACTACGCAATGGATCGCGACAAGCGTTGGGATCGTGTAAAGAAAGCTTATGATCTTTTAGTAAGTGGCGTTGGCCATGCTTCTACAGATATGGTAGCATCGATGCAAGCATCATACGATGCCGATGTAACCGACGAGTTTATCAACCCAATTTATCGTGCCGATGAAAATGGTGCTGCTGTAGGTCGCATCGCAGAGGGTGATGTAGTTATCTTCTTCAACTATCGTAACGACCGCGCTAAGGAGCTAACAACTGTTCTTACGCAAGAGAATATGGAGGCTGAAGGAATGAAGACACTTCCATTGTATTTCTGTACAATGACTCCTTACGATGCTAAATTCCAAGGACTACACATCTTATTCGACAAAGATAATGTTGCTAACACGCTTGGCGAGTATGTATCTTCGAAGGGACTTTCGCAGTTGCGCATTGCCGAGACTGAGAAATATGCACACGTGACATTCTTCCTTAATGGTGGCCGCGAGTCGGAGTTCGAAGGCGAGGAGCGCATCTTGGTATCTTCTCCAAAAGTTGCAACATACGACTTGCAACCCGAAATGAGTGCTTACGAGGTGAAAGATAAGTTGGTCGTAGCTCTAGGTACACAAAAGTTCGATTTTATTTGTCTTAACTTTGCCAATGGCGATATGATTGGTCACACGGGAGTTTACTCGGCTATCGAGCGTGCAATTTTAGCTGTCGATGAGTGTGTCGAAGCTGTTGTTGAAACAGCTAAAGCAAATGGTTACGAGGTAATTATGATTGCTGACCATGGTAATGCCGACAATGCAGTGAACGCTGACGGTTCTGTAAATACAGCTCACTCACTCAACCCAGTGCCTATCGTTGTAGTGTCGGATCGTGTAAAATCTGTTCGTAATGGTATTCTAGCAGATGTTGCCCCAACTCTTCTTACACTTATGGGATTGGAACAACCCGAGGATATGACAGGTGAGTCGCTTGTAGAGCTATAAGATAAGCGAATTCATATTAATAAAGACAACCAATTAAGTTGCTGATATGCACTTAATTGGTTTTCTTTATTTGAATAGTAAGAATAGGTCGCTTATTCGCTTTCGAGCACAATCGTACCCGAACTTCACGAGAGAGATAATCGCCATAAACTTCTCGTACTCGTCGCGCAGGTGTTTTAACGGTGACGATAGCGTAAGCTTGTAGCAAACCCACGCGGCAAGAGCCATTGCTGCACCAGTTATTATCAAGGCCAAAGTCAGCGAGCCGATCACCTCGGCGAGCCATGTCACAAAAGCCGTAAGCAACAATATCGAGGAGGTTGTAGCAAGAACTAAAACTGCAAGAATAGAGACTAGCAGGTTGGTGTTCTTTTTGGTTGTCCTATTATCTGCCACTACGACTTAGCCTCGCGGTTACATGCGGAATCTTCGTGGTTGCAAACCTCCTCGGGGTGGTGCGCTGCGATGAAATTGCGGAGTTGGTCAATTTCATCAATGATCTTTTTGTGGATGTCGCTTTTGCCCATCTTACAGCCATGCTTATTCACTAAGCAAGTTGCTACTGAACCCAGGATTGCTCCACCTAGGAGCGAGATAACGATTGAGGTGCTATTTTTCATAATTGTTCTATTTTAGTTACACCTTATCCTCAGCAAATATTAAACCACTTTATCCGCCTCCATGTTTTTCTGCTCTTCATATTCGACGCTAGAGGTGTGCTGCCTAGAATTTATCAACATGTGGTGTTGTCGATACGTAGCTGGAGTCTGCTCGTATAATCGTTTGAACAGCTTAATAAAGTGCGACGTGTTTGGAAATGAACACTCTTCGCCAATTTCGGCAATTGACTGACGGGTAGAAATTAAGAGAAGTCGAGCGTGGCTAAGGCGTTGGTGTAGAAACCATTGATGGGGCGAGGTGTCGAATAGTCTTCGAAACTCTTTTTTGAACGAGGTGAGCGATCTATTGCAAAGTATCGCTAACCTATCAATGGGGATGTCGTTGAATGTATTTGCGTAAATGATCTGCTCGAAAGAGCTTTTATTTAGATCTATGCAGCCTATAACTTTGCTCTTTAAACAACAATCTTCTTGCGAAATTATGTGATATATCAACTCTGTCATCTTTATGTTCTCGGCAGCTTGGTCATGTGTAAAATTTTCGTCATAAAGGTAGTCTATTGCACTGTTAAAGAAACTTTTGAGAAATGGTGTCGAGCTTGTAGCAACTGAATTTCCAATTCTGCATTTGTTGCAGCAGTGCTCATTTGTAATATTTAGGTTGTACGTTACCCCAAAGGTTGTAATCATCTGCTTTAACTCCTCAGAGCTAAAGTAGAAGAGAATCTGTTCGAAGTGAGAGTGCTTCTCCGAAACGTTTTCGATGTGATGAACTCCCTTACCCATGAAAAAGATGTCGCCGCGGTGAACTATCAATGACGTATCGCCGTCATAGATATATTTTTCACCACGAACAATGTAGCCAATTGCATGCCTCGCAATTGTTAGCGGCTCTATTCCACTATTCATAGATGTGCTAAATCTTACAATCTTTGGTTGATTGTTTTCTTGCTCGTTTACTGTACTCATAAGCTGTTATAATTTATGTTTGTGATTTTACGAGTTGCAAGATAAATATATAATTGCATATATGCAATAAAATATTGTAATAAATTTGTATCTATTATATATGCGACAGAATGTAGCATAAAAAACAAAAAACCAATAAGTTTAGCTTGATTAAACTTATTGGTTTTAAAAGAAAGTGCAGAATAATTATTATTCTAAAACTCGTTCGATATAAGATTTGTAATCCTTTACTTCGGGCTCATAATCATCTGTGGCGAATAGTGGAGACGATATTAGGAAGTCTGCCGAAGATCTATTGATTGCTGTTGGCACGTTGTAAAGAGTCGCCAATCTGAGCAATGCTTTAACGTCGACATCGTGTGGCTGAGCCGACATTGGATCCCAGAAGAAGATCAGTGCGGCAATTTGGCCAGTTGCTATCATCGAACCCAATTGCTGGTCGCCACCTAGGGGGCCTGATTTAAGAAGTGTAATATCGAGTGATAGCTCATCTTCTGTTGCTTCTGTCTGTTTGCAACACGAACAGATGTTTTTAGATTTGTGATCTAGTAGTGTCTTTTCGACCATCTTACCTGTTGTACCAGTGCAAACCATAGCGTGTTTACTTAGTACCGAGCAGTTCCAGTCGACCCACTCTGCAAGATCTTTTTTCATGAAGTCGTGGGCAACTAGCGCCACTTTTTTTCCAATTGTTGTCATTTTTGCATCCTTTGTGAGAACTCTCATCTTTGCGGTTCTCGGTTATTATCTTTTCTAATTACGCTACAAAGATAATACAAAATATCGAAATAAATAAATTATTTTAAAATTTAATCGTATTTTAACAAGGATTATAGATTATACTGGATGATGATACCAGTGGTTAAGTCACTATCCCACAACCAATAACACTTCGTAGATGAGTCGATATTCACAACTTTTGCCGAAATGGTTCCAGAATCAATATCATTTATATTATTTGAAAAATAATTAACAATTACACTATTACCCAGGATTAAATCACCCTCTATCGATAACGTTAAATGTGTCGTGTAGCTAACGTTCGATATTGAATAGATAGTCTTGTCATCGTCGAAGACTATCTGCTCGGTGAGTTTGTCGTAACTCTTAACTCTCTGACCTTCCACGATCATACCGATCTCATTTTCAGAGAGAAAAGAGTCGAGCAACTCGTCATTTTGCTCGTTGTTCTCGACATTCACATCGACACATGAGCTCATCGTAACGAGCACAAACAGTAATAATATTTTTTCTAACACCTTCATCCTTATTCAATATTAATTACTCTATAGGCTCTATATCGTGCATCACCACGTTGCACAACTACCTGGATGGTATATTCGCCCTTGCTGGGGCTAATTATATTGTTTTGAAGCTCCACACCATCGATAAACCAAGAGAGAGTATCGCTCGACGAGGTGTTAAGACACTTAAGTTCGATGTTAACCCCTTCGGTATACAGATAGTTTTCCAGTTGTATTAGAGGCAAAGAGGTAAGCTGTTCGAGCGTGGTAAACTCCGACGAGTAGATATTCGTGTAATCTCCCGACTCAGAATCTTTCCTCGCGCCAATTTTAAGTGTATAATTACTGCCTGGTGTTAAGTTCGTAAAAGTGTATTTACACTCTTTAAGAGCCAAGGCCTCGGTGGTTTGCTCCTGATCCAGAAGCGTTACCGAAAAAGTTGTATAGTCGCGAGGGTTCCATACGGCATCTACCTCGGTTTGCCCAACTTGTAATTCTAAGGAGTCGATAACTTCTGAATATTTAATTAGTTCGAAATTGAGAGTAGACTCCCCAGCACCTATATATAAATCGCCGAGATAATCAAAATAGAGCGGGCGAGTGATAGTTATGCTATATTCCCCCTCGACAACCTCTACTTCAAATTCACCGCTACTGTTCGTTACAACCGAGTAGCTATCTTGCCCATCATCGCCCGTAATAGTAGGGTAGAGCACAACCTCGGCAGCCTCTATCGGTTCATCCGCACTATTTGTTACGTTACCTTTAACTATCGATGGAGCAATAGCCTTTAGCGTGATGGTGCCATCGCTATTTTGTACAATATTAGTTATGCCTACCCCCAACGTTTCGCCCGCCCAACTAAGCGCTGCGGGAGTTGAATACGACGACCAACTATCATTGCCGTTATATGGGTAGGGTACTATTGACTCATTATCTATCGAAAAAGTCTTATTGCCAGCGACAACAAATTTAAAACATTCGTGTGAGGTGTTGCCGTTTGGTTCGTTCGAAGTCCATTTGCTAATATAGTCGCTCGAACGGTCAACATGCGTTATGAATAGCCCCTCCCCGCTAATATAGTTATCCCATACGATAGCATCTTTTTGGCGGTTTTCCAATAAGAAATATTCTCCGTCAACTTCGGTAAGCACTTTATAGACTTCACCTTGGTGAATTGGATCAATTGTGATAGTCTGGTTTGAATCAATTATAGTTGGAGCATTCCAACCTATCATATCCAACTCCAAGCCATTGAGCATTGGAGGTGTATTTCCATTGTTATTATACGACCCAACCGACATAATATCGTAATAGCCAAGCCCATCGCCACTTCCACCAACCGAACCATTAGTGTCGTAATGATCTGCCAGGCCGAAAACATGACTAAACTCGTGGCAGAATGTGCCTATACCCGCGATTATTGAGCCCTTGCTTCCGCGGAGCTCCGAAGTACAGGCGTAGACATAAAGATGCTTACCATCGAATTCGGGTGCAGAACTTACAACCCATTTGTGAGGCCATATTGTCTCGGCGCTTGCACCTTCAGCTTCGTTATGACCTGCATAATAGACAAAAACATTGTCGATATATCCATCATTATCGAAATCATATTGCGAGAAGTCCACTCCGTCGGCATCTGCCAAATTAACAGCATCGAGAATCATCTGATCGGGTCGCATGTCGTAACCACTAGAGTCGTTAGCGCCATAGTAGCTTCTGGTATTACCTAGCTTATATGGACCATAAACATCGAATTGGCCATCAAATTTACCCCGTGAATTGGCTGTAAAGTAATCCTTGGCACTTCCCGTAGCGCCCTCCACAGAATAACCTTCGAGGTTTAATTGATTGTAGAAAGCCTCGTTGGGATTTTCAATAACAAATTCAAGGTCCGAGTATTCCGCCAGGATTACAACCGACTTAATTGATCCTTCGCTAGGAAATCCACTACTCGATGTATTGCTACGACTTTCCGCACTTCGTGTTATACGCTGCTGCGCCGAGCTACTTTGCGCAATGCTCTGGATCATCTGCGCTGCTAGCATGCTCGATGTTGGCGGCGCTTGTATTCGACCATTGATAGATACGCGTTGAGTTGTCTGTGTCAACTCTCCAGTTGAGCTGTACTGCGCATAGTAATAATATCCGTCGTCGTCTTGCGTGATTGGATAGCCATCTTCGGTTGTCCGCCAACGAAAATTCTCATCACCATTTATATAAATTTTCAACTCCGAGCCATCGGGCTCTTCGACCACGACGATCCCTGGTTTTGCAGGTACAGCCCACAGCGAAACGATCGTCGACAACATCACAACTAATATCGCAGACAGAAACTTCATGAAATATGCAAATGGTGAATAGTTCATACGCGACCCTCAAATCAACATTTATGCTGATCGACCCACTGAGTTAATTCCACAAAATCTGCAACCGATAGCCTTTCAGCACGATCTGTGAAAAATCGATGTTCGGCACCTCCAAAGTCGCCAAACACAGCTTTTAGTGCGTTGCGGATCATCTTGCGGCGTTGACCAAATGCCGCTTTTACCACCTTTACAAAGAGTTTTTCGTCACATTCGAGAGCCGTTGTTGAGTTGCGCTTCATTCTAATCACCGCACTTTTAACCTTTGGTGGAGGATTAAATACATTCTCGTTGACCGTGAATAGGTATTCAATGTCGTACCATGCTTGCAGCAATACGCTAAGTATTCCATAGCTTTTAGAGCCTGGAGGCTCAGCCATTCTAATTGCTACCTCGCGTTGAATCATACCGACACACTCGGGAACCAGATCCCTATTCTCAACAACCTTGAAAAAGATCTGAGACGATATATTATATGGATAATTACCAATAATTTTCACGCCGCGAGGGAAACGCTCCGCTAGATCCATCTTCAAAAAATCACCCTCTATGAGTCGAGGTGTAAATTCGGGATAGTGCTTATGAAGGTATTCCACACTCTCTTTATCGATCTCGGCACCATAAGTGATAATGTCGTCGCGCTTCAACAAAAATTGGGTCAAAACACCCATACCGCAGCCCACCTCCAATACATCATCTTTGGACTCTGTGCTGCCGCCACTTATTGAATCGCATATTTTGTGCGAAATATTTAGGTCAATTAAAAAGTGTTGACCTAATGATTTTTTTGCTCTTACTTCCATCTAAATTATAGGGTGTTAATTACCAACCTCGCTGATGAATTTAATGCGGATGATTCGAATCTCTTCTTCTGAATATTCGCCGCCCAACTCCTCGATGGCGTCTTCTAAAGAGTCGCTTTCTGCATCTTCTTTGAAGTATAGATAAATGTCTTCTGCCTTATCTTCGTCCATAAATTGTGAGATGTAGTACGAAATATCTAGGCGTGTACCAGTGTTTACGATACCCTCGATCTCGCTCAATAATTCGTTGAAATCCAGATTCTTAGCATTTGCAATATCTTCGAAGTCGATCTTGCGATCGATCGATTGGATGATAAATATCTTATTGCCCGACTTATTAGCTACAGCCTTTACGACCATATCTTGTGGGCGCACAATCTCTTTTTCTTCTACGTATGCCTTAATGAGCTTGATAAACTCATCTCCGTATTTCTTAGCCTTTCCAACTCCTACACCAGTGATATTTTGAAGCTCTTCGGTGGTAATAGGGTATTGCACCGACATATCTTCGAGCGATGGATCTTGGAAGATGATAAATGGTGGCAAGTCATTTTGCTTAGCCACCTTCTTACGAAGGTCTTTAAGCATTGCGAATAACTCCTCGTCGGCCACACCACCTTTGCTGAGCGTTGCTGCTACAGTGTCGTTATCGGTGTTCATCGTCTCGTAGTTGTGGTCGAGCGTAATGTATATTTGTGTAGGCTTTTTAAGATAATTATGGCCATTCTTATTAATCGAGATCAATCCATAATTTTCAATATTTTTATCTATAAAGCCCAAGATGAGTGCTTGGCGCAAAACTGCAGCCCAGAACTTTGGTTCGCGCGATGTGCCAGCCTCAAACCACTTACTCTTGTTGAGTTCGTAACTCTTAATTAGGGCCGTGTTGCGCCCCGTAAGCATATTAATAAGGTACTCACTTTTGAATTTGTCGCCAATGTCGGCAAGCGCTTGAAGTGCCATAGTGATCTCGGCTTTCACCTCAACATTTGCATGTTCGCCACTACAATTGTCGCAGTTGCCACACTTCTCGGCTTCGTACTTTTCGCCAAAGTAGTGGAGTAGGGTTTTGCGACGACAAATAGTACTTTCAGCATACGAGACAGTCTCTTGCAAGAGAAGCTTACCAATCTCTTGTTCGGCAATAGGTTTGCCTTGCATAAACTTTTCGAGCTTTTGAATGTCTTTGTAGCTGTAGAATGTGAGGCAATAACCTTCGCCACCGTCGCGACCAGCACGACCAGTCTCTTGATAATATCCTTCTAGGGATTTAGGAATGTCGTAGTGAATCACATATCGCACATCGGGCTTGTCGATACCCATACCAAAAGCTATGGTTGCAACGATAACATCGACTTGCTCCATCAAGAAGTCGTCTTGGTTGCCAGCGCGTGTCTGAGCATCCATACCTGCATGGTAGGCTCTCGCTTTTACGCCATTTGCAATCAAAAGTTCGGTGAGTTCCTCCACCTTCTTGCGACTTAGACAATATATAATACCACTCTTGCCGTTGCGTTGCTTTATGAATCGAATGATTTCGTGATCGACGTTGTGTTTCGGCCTGATCTCGTAGTATAGATTGTCACGATTAAACGACGACTTAAAGGTCGCAGCCTCGCTCATGCCCAAATTCTTTTGTATGTCGAGCTGCACCTTTGGGGTAGCTGTCGCCGTTAGAGCAATTAGGGGTGCGTGGCCTATATCGTTGATGATTGGGCGTATTCGCCTATACTCTGGGCGGAAGTCGTGGCCCCACTCCGAGATACAGTGTGCCTCGTCGATAGCATAAAACGAAACCTTGATTTTACGCAAAAATGCAACATTGTCCTCTTTGGTGAGTGACTCTGGTGCAAAATATAGCAGTTTGGTCTTTCCGTCTAACACATCCTGACGCACTTTTGCAATCGCTGTTTTGTTGAGCGACGAGTTAAGAAAGTGAGCAATGCCTGGATTTGTCGAAAAAGTACGCATGGCATCAACTTGATTTTTCATCAGTGCGATTAGAGGCGAGATAATAATAGCCACGCCATCCATAATTAGAGCAGGTAGCTGATAGCACAACGACTTGCCGCCGCCAGTTGGCATTAACACGAATGTGTCGTTACCATCCAGCACGTTACGTATTACGGCCTCCTGATTTCCTTTAAAAGTTGAGAAACCAAAATACTCTTTAAGCTTCTGTTGAAGCATTGTTTGTTCACTATCTTTCATCTGATCAAAATGCGTTTGTGTAAATTTTAATGTAAAGATAAATAAATATTTTGAAAAAAAACTATAACTTTGTAAAAAAATATAATGAAATGAGACTTTATACAAGTGAACTTGTCAAGAAATACAAGAGCCGCACGGTTGTAAACCATGTTTCAATCGATGTACAGCAGGGTGAGATCGTTGGTTTGTTAGGTCCAAATGGAGCTGGAAAAACCACTACGTTTTATATGATCGTTGGACTAATCAAGCCCAACGAGGGTGATATATACCTTGAAAACGATAAAGGGGAGGTAACCTCGCTTACCAAAATGCCAGTTTATAAACGCGCCCAGATGGGGGTTGGATACTTAGCGCAAGAGGCTTCGGTCTTTTTAAGATTGAGTGTCGAGGATAATATTCGCGCTGTATTGGAGATGACAGGTCACTCGAAGGAGTATCAAGCAGAACGCTGCGAATCGCTCATCGAAGAGTTCCGATTGCAGAAAGTTCGTAAGAACAAGGGTATAAGTCTCTCGGGTGGTGAGCGTCGTCGTACAGAGATTGCTCGTGCCGTGGCGATCAACCCCGCATTTATCCTCCTCGATGAACCTTTTGCAGGTGTCGACCCAATCGCGGTGGAAGATATTCAAAGTATTGTAGCTACGCTTAAAAATAAAAATATTGGAGTGATCATCACCGACCATAATGTCGACGAGACATTGGCTATCACCGATAGAACATATCTGCTTTTCGAAGGTAAAATCCTCAAAGCGGGTACAGCCGAGGAGTTGGCCGCGGACGAAATGGTGCGCAAGGTCTACCTCGGGCAGAATTTTGAGCTAAAACGATCGCCTCAATTCGAAAAGAAGGATTCATTGTATGTTCCTGTCGAGCCAAAAATAGATCAAGAGTAAATAAATATATAATATATTAAATGGGAAAAGTAGTATTATCAGGTACACTTAACGGAACAGTTACACCACCACCATCGAAGAGCTATGCTCAACGTGCGCTTGCCGCAGCACTACTGGCTCGGGGTGAATCCACAATTGGCAATATAGAATTTTGCGACGACACGCGCTCGGCAATGCGAATGATCGAGGCGCTCGGGGCAAAGGTTACACAAATCGACGAATCGACACTAAAGATAGTCGGAGGGCTAAACCCCACCGCATCGGGATTGTTTGTAGGTGAGTCGGGCCTGGCGACTCGTCTTTTCACACCTATAGCATCGTTGTGCTCAATGCCAATTAGTATCGATGGTCACGGCTCTATACTCAAACGCCCCATGACTATGATGTTCGAACCCCTACGCCAAGCGGGAGTCACCGTTAAAGATAATCACGGATACCTTCCCTTAGAGGTCTGTGGCCCATTACAAGGCGGCGAAATTTCGGTCGATGGCTCTGTCTCTTCTCAATTTATTACAGGTTTGCTACTCTCCCTGCCTCTTGCTAGTGCAGATTCGACACTCTATGTCAATCGGGCCGTGTCGCTCCCTTATCTCGATATGACCATAGATACAGCAAAGCGCTTTGGTGTTGAGATCTCGCACAAAGATTATCGTGAATTCTACATTGCAGGGTCGCAAAGTTATACGCCTGCGGAATTTAATATTGAATGTGATTGGAGCGCCGCCTCGACTCTGCTGGTCGGAGGAGCGATTGCTGGAAGTGTCACAATAAATAATATTTCGATGCTGTCGAAGCAGGCGGATCGAGAAATTTGCACCGCCTTAGTGCGTGCAGGTGCACTTGTTGAGAGCGATGCAGACACACTTACCGTTAGTCGTCGCGATCTCCATGCTTTTGAATTTGATGCTACGCAGTGCCCCGATCTTTTCCCCGCATTGGTTGCTCTAGCCGCTTCGGCCGAGGGAACCACTAAGATTAAAGGTGCGGAACGCTTAATACATAAGGAGAGTAACCGCGCAGCCACACTGCAAGCGGAATACGCCAAGTGCGGAATTAAGATATATGTCGAGGGCGATGTAATGAGCATCGAAGGCGGCGAAATTAAATCTGCGCGAGTAGAGAGCCACAACGATCACCGCATAGCGATGTCTTTGGCTATAGCTGCTTTGCGTAGCGACGAGATGATTGTGATAGATAATAGTGATGCTGTTTCGAAGAGCTATCCTAGCTACTTCGAAGATTTGGAGTCACTGAGGGTTAAAATGTAAATAGATAGAGAATATGAATAGCTTTGGGCAAAATTTTAGAGTTACTCTGTGGGGGGAATCTCATGGCGCGGAGGTTGGTGTTTCGATCGATGGCGTAATTGCAGGCATTGAACTCTGCGAAGCTGATTTCGAGACCGATTTAGATCGTCGTCGAAGTGGTAAAAAAGGCACTACACCCCGCAAGGAGAGCGATGCGCCAACCATTGTATCGGGTGTTTTTAATGGCCGCACAACAGGTGCTCCACTAACCATCACCTTTAAAAATGAGTCGACTCGTTCGAAAGATTACTCTTCGCTGGCCACTCACTTTCGCCCATCACACTCCGATAGGGTAGCATCGGTGAAATATTATGGTCACAACGACTATCGTGGTGGTGGTCATTTCTCGGGCCGAATAACTCTAGCTCTCACGGCAGCTGGTGTTGTTGCCAAGAAGATTCTATCTCAAGCAAGTTTCTCGACACAAATTATCGAATTAGGCGGTTCGAAAGAGCCCAAAGAATTTGATAGCATTGTCGAGAACGCCGTTAAACGTTTAGATTCGGTTGGTGGCGTTGTAGAGTGTAAAATAGGCGGTGTGCCAACGGGTTACGGCGAACCATTCTTCGACTCGGTGGAGAGTCGAATGGCTCATGTGCTTTTTGCCATTCCCGCTGTAAAAGGTGTTGAATTTGGCGCAGGATTTGATTCGGCGCGGAAAAGCGGAATCGAAAATAACGATCCAATTATTGATGCTGTGGGGCACACGTCGACCAACCATGCAGGTGGAATCAATGGCGGAATAAGCAATGGAAACGACATCGTTGTAAGGGTTGCCGTAAAACCAACCCCAAGCATTAGTCAAGAGCAACAAACATACAACGCAGCGACAGGAAAGGTCGAAACATTGGTGGTTGGAGGCAGGCACGATGCAGCAATCATTCTTCGAGCTGGGGTAGTTGTCGAGGCGGCAGCAGCTATAGCATTGGCTGACTTGAAACTTTCTGCAATCAATCCTAACTTTTGTGGTTAATGCAGCGCATCGAGCTATTTAATTTGCTTACTTCAACCTCCGAAGCTATATATGGCGCTCGCGAGGCGGAGCAGATTGCTCGCATGATACTCTCAGAGGTTGCAGGAGTCACTGCAACTAAACTGTTCCTAGAGCCTCACAGGGTCTGCAAAATAGAGAATTTAGATGTAATAGTCGAAGAGTTGGCCGCTGGCCGTCCTGTGCAATATATAATAGGAGAAGCGGACTTCTGCGCATACCGTTTCCGTGTGCGCGAAGGCGTTTTAATTCCTCGTCCAGAAACCGAGGAGTTGGTCTTTCGCATCGTTGAGGAGTGTGGCTCTGCGCCACGTATTCTCGATGTTGGGTGCGGCAGCGGAGCTATTGCCATCTCGCTTGCCAAGATGATAGAGGATAGCGAGGTTTATGGGCTCGACATCTCAGCCGAAGCCTTAACTATCGCCAAAGAGAACAACGATAGGTTGGGGGCATCTGCCAATTTCCTATATGGCGATGCCTTAGAGGGGGTCGAGAATTTTATAGATGGTAAATTTGATATAATAGTATCGAACCCACCATATATTCCTCGAAGCGAAGAGGCCGACATGCGCCCAAATGTCACTGCGTATGAACCTCACCAGGCGCTCTTTGTCGAAGATGATAATCCTATCATATTCTACCGCGAAATTGCAAAGTCGGGGTTGAAATTACTAAAGTCCGAAGGTTTGTTATATTTAGAGATCCACGAGCTGTTGTGGCAAGAGGTGGCAGATATGCTCAAAGAGATGGGGTATGTTGGAGTTTCGATGTTGCGCGATATAAATGAAAAACCGAGAATTGTATGCGCCGAGCGGGAGTAAAAATATTTAAAGCAAAGAGCGCAGAAGAGGCCCTTTCTTCGCTTATGCGTCAATGTGCACGAGCCGAGAAATCGTCGGGAGATGCAATGCGACTTATGTCGCGTTGGGGCGTCGAGCAACAATTGCGGGCTGGGGTTCTCGAAAGATTAATAGGTGATAAATTTATAGATGATCGGCGTTTTGCCCAGGCATATGTCCGCGAAAAGATAAATCTTAGCGGCTGGGGAGTGCGTAAAATTGCATCGTCGCTCAAAACCAAAGGCATCTCGGAGGAGATCATCAGGGAGAGTGTCGCAGAGCTCGATCGTGATTCAATGTGCGAGCGGTTAATCTCAAAGATTAATGGTAAATTACGCACGCTAAAATATAAAGACCAGTACGATAAAAAGAGCAAATTAATTCGTTATGCTCTTTCGCTTGGTTACGACTATGATATGGTGTTAGATGCTGTATCTCAAATGATTAACATAGAAGATGAATAAACTATTTTTTGCATTAGCATTGCTTTTCTTCCCCGCATTTTCTTTGGCACAAACATTCGCACCCGAAGATTTTGTTTACCCTCTTGAAGATGTCTCAAGGCTCTACTCGGCTAATTTTGGAGAGCTGCGCTCAGACCACTTCCATTCGGGTATCGACATTAAAACCGAAGGGGTTACGGGCAAAAAAATTGCAGCTGTTGCCGATGGTTACATATCTCGTATATCTCTCTCGCCTTATGGTTACGGCTTAGCTCTATACGTCACTCATCCTAATGGCACCACCTCGGTTTATGGTCACATGCAAGAGTTTTCAGATGCAGTTACAAAATATGTTGCGCAAGAGAGATACAGAACTAAAAGTCAAACTGCAAATTTATTCTGCTCATCTAAGCAATTTCCCGTTAAACAAGGTGATATTATTGGCCTTTCGGGCAATTCGGGTAGTTCGGGCGGGCCTCACCTCCACTTCGAAATTCGTGACAGCGCAACGCAAGAGCCAATAAATGTTGTATCGCACAAGATCATTACGCCACGCGACAATATGGCACCACTAATTATGCGAGTGCATTATATCGAAGTTGATTCGCTGCAAGGCATTGCTCGCAAAGCACCGCTAAGAAGTTACGACGTCGTTAAAAATGGGGGGAACTACACCATCCTCGGGGCTGAGAATATTCCCGTAGGTCGCAAAGGATACTTTGTCGTCGAAGCTTCAGATAGGCGCAACGATGTGTCAAACACATTCGGAATCTACAATTTAACCGCCTCTGTCGATGGTCAAAAATATTTTGAGTATAATATGGATCGTATATCCTTTGCTCGGACTCGTTACTGCAACGCTGTTGGTTACTATCCAATAATGATAAAGTCTCGAAATGAAGCATTGCGATTATCGGCAATTGAAAATGGCGATCTAAGCCACTACAGCACAATTGTCAACAGGGGTGTAGTGAGTTCGAAGACTGGCCAGGTGCGCAATGTCGAAATCATGGTCAAGGATGATTGCGGCAACGCTTCGCAGCTCAATTTTACAATTAAAGGCAAGAGTGACGATGAGTGCTACAAAGCAGAAGTTGTAGATGTAAAATCTATCGCGTATGCAAAAAAACAATACGAATATAGAGGCGACAATATTACTGTAACCATTCCTGCTAATGCGTTATACGAATCGACAATATTTGAGTGCGAAGAGTCTGATGCAGCAGATAGCACAATATATTCGAAGGTTTTCGATGTGTTAAATATTGATACTCCGCTTCACAAATTAATGCAGTTATCCATTGCTGCCGATGTGCCGTTCCATTTGCAGTCGAAGGTTGGTGTCGCGTGCGTGTCGCGTTCGGGAAAACCTAGCTTTATCTGTGGTGAGTATCGCTATGGAAGTGTCACTGTAAGTAGCCGCAATGCGGGTAAATTCTATGTCGTGGCCGATACCGAGCCACCAACACTCAAACTCTCTTTTGCCGAAGGTGCACAACTATCCGAAAGCAAAGAGTTCACTTGCGCAATGTCCGACGAACTCTCAGGAGTTGCAAAATACTCTGCAACGCTCAATGGAGCATGGATTGCACTCGACCTCGATAAAGGGGTCCTCACCCATAAATTTAGAAGCGAACCTAGCGGCAGCGCACACACGTTAATAATCGAGGCGACAGATGCTGTGGGTAATAAAACAGAAATCACCCGAAACTTCATTAGATAAGTCTCGGGTGATAAATCTGTCGTTTCGACGTGGTTTACATCATTGGAGGTCGACCACCTTCGCCGCCTTCTGGCCTTTCGCCATCTCCTCTTTCTGGTCTGCCACCTGAACGCTCTTGAGCATCGGGATTAAACGAGTGGTCGCTACATTCAGATTTGTAGAACTTCTCCCAACGCGCCAACTCTTTTTCGCTAAGTATAGCCGCCATCTTCTCGTTTAGCTCTTTGTGCTTTTGGATCATTATAGGTCTGATCAAGCGACTGCTTTCCGATACCGACTTCATGAGCTCTCTCATCGCTGTCATATCTCCTTCAACGCCTTCAAGGTTCTCTTTGGCAAATTCCAAGTTGTCGATGTCGCTGCGATTCGTTTCGATTAATTCTTGGCTCGATAGAGTAAATTCTGCGAGGACAATATTTACAGCTTCTATTTTATCAGCTTTTTTGATTTTCATCTTTTTGATCGCTTTTTCGCCATCAATTTCGAAATAACCAGTAGAGCCAATAAAGTCGATGTCCAGACTACGACTTTGCTGCTGCATGCCTTGCTGACCACCAGGCCCACCTTGACCGCCGCCCATGCCGCCACGACCACCGCCACTCATGCCGCCGCCGCCCATACCTCCACCCATGCCTTGAGCTAGGCCATTAAGTGAAATCAACGTCATGCAAATTGCTGCTAAGATTGTAACTTTTTTCATATTCTTTGATTTTATAGGTTTGAGTTTTTCATTAAACGCTTATTCTTAGCTATATATTGCGTTAATTGTACAAAGGCTTATCAAAAAAAATGATAAGCCTTTGCGTATAATCGATATTTATTTCTTAGCAACACTCTTTGCCCATGAATCTTTGAGGGTGACGGTGCGGTTAAATACCAGTTTTTCTGGTGTTGAATCTTGGTCGGGGCAGAAGTAGCCAACTCGTTCAAATTGGAAAGTTGTACCTACTTGAGCCTCGGCGAGTGAAGGTTCTAAATAACCAGTTTTCTTGATCATCGACTCTGGGTTCAAGTTATCTTCCCATGTTTGACCTTCTTGGCAATCATCTGGATTCTCTTTGGTGAAAAGAGGGTTGAAAAGTCGTACCTCCGATTCAATAGCGTGCGTTGCAGAAACCCAGTGAATAACACCCTTCACGCGTCGCCCATCGCTCGACGAGCCACCGCCCGACATTGGGTCTATGGTGCAAAGTAGCTCGATGACCTCGCCGTTCTGGTCGCGCACAACATCCTCGCATTTAAGAAGGTATGAATACCTTAATCGAACCTCGCCACCAATTGAAAGGCGGAAGAATTTCTTTGGAGGGTTCTCCATAAAATCGTCTCGCTCGATCCACAAAGTCTTTGAGAATGGCACCTCGCGACGACCCGCAGCTTCGTTCTCGGGGTTGTTTATCGCCGAGAAAATTTCGGTTTTACCCTCTTCGTAGTTGGTAACTGTAACTTTCAGCGGGTTGAGTACTGCCATTCTGCGCTCGGCAATCTTATTAAGGTCCTCGCGTACGCAATACTCCAACTTGCCTATGTCGATAGTGTTATCGCGTTTAGCAACACCCACCATCTCGGCAAATGCACGAACCGATGCTGGGGTGTAACCCTTACGGCGCAGACCACAAATTGTTGGCATGCGGGGGTCGTCCCAACCCATCACTGCGCCTTCTTCTACCAACTTCAAAAGTCTACGTTTAGACATCATTGTATAAGTTAGATTGAGTCGAGCAAATTCGTATTGGTGCGAAGGGAATATCTCCAGTGCATTGATAAACCAGTCGTATAACGGACGGTGAACGTCGAATTCGAGAGTACAGATCGAGTGTGTGATTTGTTCTATCGAGTCACTTTGGCCGTGTGCATAATCATACATAGGGTAGATGCACCACTTGTCGCCTGTGCGGTGGTGGTCGGTGTGCAAAATGCGATACATAATTGGGTCACGCATAAGCATGTTTGGGTGAGCCATATCGACTTTAGCGCGAAGTACCATTGCCCCATCAGGGTGTTTGCCATCTTTCATCTCGGTGAAAAGTCTTAAGTTCTCTTCAACCGAACGCTCGCGGTATGGTGAGTTGGTTCCAGGAACAGATACCGTACCTCTGTTTTCGCGGATCTCTTCTTGAGATTGGTCGTCGACATAAGCCGCACCACGTTTGATGAGCTCCACAGCCCAATCGTACAATTGGTCGAAGTAGTCAGAAGCGTAACGCTCAACAGCCCACTTAAATCCTAACCATTCAATATCGCGCTTAATTGCATCGACATACTCTATATCTTCTTTAACGGGGTTGGTGTCGTCGAAACGAAGGTTACACAATCCGCCGTACTTTTTAGCTAGCCCAAAATTGATGCAGATGCTTTTTGCGTGTCCTATATGAAGGTAGCCATTTGGCTCGGGCGGGAATCTAGTTTGAACTCGTTTTTCGCCCGCAGCGATTGACTCCTCGATAATCTCTTCGAGAAAATTTAAAGACCTCTCTTTTAGAGGTTCAGTAGTTTGGTTTGACATATTTAAATATGTTGTAGTTTTACAAGAAATTTCTGACATCACAAAATTAATAAAATTTTATTAAAAATACTAATTATGGTCGAATTATCGGTCTCTACTTAGCAATTTCAATCAAAATTCTAGTACCTTTGAGCTTCTCACCTTTAATGTTTTTCATTAGCTTGCCCAGTTTACTTCTCCTTACTGCAACAAAGCCGTAATGCTCCTTGATGTCGATTGAACCCACATCGTCGCGCTCCAAGCCGCCTTTTTTGTAGAGGAAGCCTGCAACATCCATCTTGCTGATCTTCTCCTTTTTACCGCGACCAATATAGAGCGTTTCCCAAATAGGCTTTGGCGCTGGGGCAACTTTTTCGGGTAGTGCGTGTAGCTCGATCTGCTCTGCCGATTCTATATATTTTGGTAAATTTTCCTCTTCGCTCAAAAGGATGTACGACGTGCCAGATGCTTCCCATCGAGCCGTTCGACCGTTGCGGTGAGTGTAGGCATCGCCCTGCACAGGCATGTGGTAGTGAATGATGTGTTCAACTTCGGGTATGTCGAGTCCGCGCGCAGCTAAGTCGGTAGAAACCAGGACATGACAACTACCATTTCGATACTTATACAGTGCTCTCTCGCGCTCAGGCTGTTCCATGCCACCATGAAAACTCTCTGAGTATAGGCCATTATTGTTGAGCAAACCACTAACTCGATCAACCGCGTCGCGGTGATTGCAAAATACAATGCTCGAACTACTACCTAGCGAGCAGAGTAATTTATACAAAGTTTCAATCTTATCTTTCGATGGAGATATTACCTTTTTAACCATCAATCGCGACTCTGCCTGCTCACCCTCAGGTAGATAGTTAAGTTTAATATTGTTCTCGCTAGGTGTAAATTCCAGAATATCGTTTGAATTAGTTGCTGAAAGCAGGATTCGTTTTTTCAATCCGCGAAGCTGCGAGATAATATCGATCATCTCGTCGTGGAATCCAAACTCCAACGACTTGTCGAATTCGTCTATTATCAGCGTCTCGATAGTCGTAGGATTGAAATTTCCTTTGGCAATGTGGTCGCCAATTCTACCTGGCGTACCAATTATCACAGCTGGTGAATTGCCTATAATACTGCGTTTTTCTTCGGCAATGGGGTGGCCTCCGTAGCAGCAGCAGCACTTAAAAGCACTAGTGACTTTTTTAAATACAGACTCTATCTGCAAAGCTAATTCGCGCGAGGGTACCAAGATAAGCGCCTGGACCGACTTGTCGCCAGTGCGCAGCCCCAAAAGCAATGGTAGTATAAATGCGATTGTCTTGCCCGAACCAGTTGGTGAGAGTAGCACCACATCCTTATGCGAAGGCACTCTATGCAATGTTTCAAGTTGCATTGGGTTGAGTTTCTCGATGTTGAGACTCTTTAGCGCCGATGTAATAATTTCGTTGTTAAGTAATTCCATGGCACAAAGGTAGGAATATTAATGCTAAAGTTTGTCTCTTTGCTCTAAATTATCTACTTTTGCTTGATATTTGTTTTGTTCACAATTTTAAACTTATGATTTATGAATAGATTTTTTAAATATATTACAGTTGCACTACTACTATTTAGTGCAAATTTAGCTTATGCACAATCACTTAGCAGCCTATTTTCGTCGAGCAACGTGAGCGATGTGGTAGCAACTGTTACGGGCGGTAGCTCTATTACGGTAGATAATGTGGCGGGTGAGTGGAGTTATGTTGCTCCTGCCGTAGAACTTAGCGGCGAGGATATACTATCAAGTGCGGCGGGGATTGTTGCGACTGCCCAAATCGAGGCTAAGCTAACCGAGATCTGCGAACAAGCAGGGATTAAAGAGGGCGGATTTACTTTTACATTTGCCGAAGATCTTACATTCTCGACCGAGGTAGAAGGCAGAGAACTTAGTGGGAATTATTCGATCGACTCTGAAAATAGCCAGATAATATTGAATTTTAACGCCTATAATTCAATCTCTCTAGGAACTCTAACAGCAAATGCGACTTTAGTCTCAAGTTCTCTCTCACTACTTTTTAGTGCCGATAAGTTACTTGATATAATCTCTACAATTGGCTCATTATCATCGGATAGTAATGTGCAATTATTGACCACGCTTGCCGAGCAATATAATGGTGTGATGCTTGGTTTTGAACTTGCTAAAGAGCAAAGCACGATAGATGGCGCTAGCTCAGCTGTCGAAGCAGCTTCAAGCTTGTTGAATAAGTTGTTTTAGTTTTTACACTCATGTCGTTTAATAGCTTAGGTATCTCTTCGTCTCTGACTGCAATTTTGTGCGAGATGGAGATTACTCAACCTCTCCCCATTCAAGAGTTGGTCATTCCCGCAGCCCTAGATCGTAAAAACATTATTGCAACTTCGCAAACGGGAAGCGGGAAAACACTGGCATATTTGCTCCCTGTGGTGCAACACCTTATTAGTGCCAAAAATAAAGACCAGCGTGCGCTCATTCTGGCCCCAACCCGAGAATTAGCTCAACAGATAAGTAATGTTTGCCACCATTTGTGCAGCGATTCGGACCTAACAGACACTATTATTGTCGGTGGTGTCGACTATCAACCTCAGCGCGATAACCTAAAGTGTCAACCCAATATTATTGTGGCAACACCTGGCAGGCTACTAGACCTTGTCGAGCAAGGTGCAACCGACAGGTTGCAGGTCAACTACTTTGTGCTCGACGAGGTAGATCAGATGGTCGACCTTGGTTTCCGCGATCCAATTATTCAACTCTCTGAATTACGTTGCCTCGGGGCACAATCTCTTTACTTCTCGGCTACAATGAGCGAAAGTGTTGTTGAGATTATTAGCCGTTTATCGCCAGACGCTATAGAGTTGAAAATAAGTGATATGCCACTCTCCGTATCGACGATCGACCATTTTGGCTACTACGTCTCGTTTGAAATGATGGATAGGCTCTTGATTCATCTGCTGCGAAGTGAATCTGCACAACAAACCATCGTTTTTACAAGATCGCGTAAGATGGCAGATAGGGTAGTCGGAGTGCTGCAGCAAAATTCGATTGTCGCCGAAGCAATGCACAGCGATAAGTCGCAGGCTGCGCGCGAACATATTCTCGCGCGATTTCGAAGTGGCGAAACGTCGATAATAGTTGCCACTGATGTCATTGCTCGCGGCATCGACATCGATTCGGTAACACACGTCTTTAACTTTGGGCTTCCTCAAAGTGCCGAACAATATATCCATCGCTGTGGGCGCTGTGGGCGCATTGGTCGGTCGGGTAGAGCGATCTCGATATTTACTCCCGAGGAGCGACCCATATTAAATGCAATATGCCGCCTTATGAAGCGACATATTGTAATAGATGATAACCATCCATATCTAACCCCCGATGTAACGCGAGCCTTAAATGATATTTCCCCGCGGGGGAAACGCAAAAAATAACGCTACTTTGCTTTGTACGAGCAACGATATTTCCCTTTAGTGAGGTTCATCAATTTGCTCTTTATTAGATTCTTGCGCAGTGGCGATAGGTGGTCTGTAAAGACCTCTCCTTCAATGTGGTCATACTCGTGTTGAATTACGCGAGCAGGCAATCCCTCGAAGAGATCGTCGTGTTCCACGAAGTTTTCGTCGAGGTAGCGCATGCGGATCGCAACGGGGCGACGAACATCTTCATTGAGACCTG
Source organism: Rikenellaceae bacterium (assembly GCA_047172505.1). Classification (GTDB taxonomy): domain Bacteria; phylum Bacteroidota; class Bacteroidia; order Bacteroidales; family Rikenellaceae; genus Alistipes. Next base: position 66,097 of record JBCQWE010000003.1, read on the forward strand.
GCAGCGACAAACAACCCTCATTGAAAAGGTCTGTCTCTTCGGATTCTTCATAGATTTCAGCATTGATAAAGACCTTTTTATAGTCGGCGAGTTCGGGATTGTCATCTGCCCAAGGAGTGCAATCAACGATGAAAAGACGAATATTTTTACCAATTTGTGGTGCTGCCAAACCAACACCTGCACAGTCATCGAGTGTTAGAAACATATCCGAGATAAGTTTCTCGATATTAGGGTAATCTTTGTCAATATCCTCTGAGACCTTTCTTAAAATAGGCGATCCGTAAATTACTATTGGGTAAATCATAATAATTAATTTGTATGTTAGGAGTTTGAATAAGCTAAGCTATCCATATAACTTTGCAAGATTATGGTTGCTGAAACTTTGTCAACTAGAGCTTTGTCGCGACGAGCCATCTTGCCGATTCCACTCTCAAGGATTGTGCGTTGTGCTAAGACCGAGGTAAAACGCTCGTCGTGCAGAACAATCTCTTTGGTGGGGTAGGCGGCTTTGAGTCTGGCGGCAAGCGGTTCGATATATTTCCACGTTGCCGATGGCTCACCATTCATCTGCGAGGGTTTACCTATAACAATGATCGACACTTCGTTAGATGAAAAATAGTTAGCTAACCAACGCTCCAACTCTTTTGTTGGCACAGTCTCTAATCCGCCAGCAATTATTTGCAAGGGATCGCTAACTGCGATCCCTGTGCGTTTTGTACCATAATCTATGGATAGTATTCTTGCCACGTAACTTATTCTCCCTTAGCTTTTTTGTAAAGTTCGCGGAACGACGAAGCCTTAGCGACCATATCGTAGATCGCATCAATTGCAATGCGCTCTTGTTCCATTGTGTCGCGGTAGCGTACAGTCACGGTATTGTCTTCGAGTGTTTGGTGATCGACTGTGATACAGAATGGTGTTCCAACAGCATCTTGACGGCGATAACGCTTTCCGATAGAATCTTTTTCGTCGTATGCAACATTGAAATCAAACTTCAAATCGTCGATAATCTTGCGTGCAACCTCTGGTAGGCCTCCCTTCTTGACAAGTGGCATAACAGCAACCTTCGTTGGAGCCAAAGCTGATGGTAGGCTCAATACTACACGGCTGTCGCCACCCTCCAAAGCCTCTTCTTTGTACGAAGCAGACATAATTTGAAGGAACATGCGGTCAACACCAATCGAAGTCTCGACAACATAGGGAACATAATTTTGCGATGTTTCAGGGTCGAAGTATTGAAGCTTCTTACCGCAAAATTTCTGGTGGCTACCCAAGTCGAAGTCGGTACGTGAGTGAATACCCTCTACCTCTTTGAAACCAAATGGGAAGTTGTATTCAATATCTGCCGCAGCGTTAGCGTAGTGCGCTAATTTATCGTGGTCGTGGAAACGGTAATTTGCATCACCAAAACCTAATGCACGGTGCCATGCCATGCGACTATCCTTCCACTCTTGCCACCACTTCATCTCTTCGCCTGGGCGAACGAAAAATTGCATCTCCATCTGTTCGAACTCGCGCATGCGGAAGATAAATTGACGAGCTACGATCTCGTTGCGGAATGCTTTTCCGATTTGTGCAATACCAAATGGAAGTTTCATGCGACCACTCTTCTGCACATTGAGGAAGTTAACGAAGATACCTTGCGCAGTCTCGGGACGTAAATAAATAGTGTTTGCGCCGTCGGCAGTCGATCCCATTTGAGTAGAGAACATCAAGTTGAATTGACGAACATCGGTCCAGTTGCGGGTTCCTGAGATTGGACATACGACCTCACAGTCGATGATAATTTGTTTAAGTTCGTCGAGGTTGCTATCGTTGAGAGCATCGGCAAAACGCTTGTGCACTGCTGCACGTTTAGCAGCGATCTCAACTACGCGAGGTGATGTTGCGCGGTATTGCTCCTCGTCGAATGATTCGCCGAAGCGTTTTTTTGCTTTATCAACCTCTTTTTGAATCTTATCATCTTGTTTTGCTAACCACTCTTCGACCAAAACATCTGCTCGGTAGCGCTTCTTCGAATCTTTATTGTCGATTAGAGGATCGTTAAAAGCTCCTACGTGACCCGAAGCCTCCCATGTGCGTGGGTGCATAAAGATTGCCGCATCGAGACCAACGATGTTTTCGTGGAGTTTAACCATAGAATCCCACCAATAACGTTTGATGTTGTTCTTAAGCTCAACGCCATTTTGACCATAATCATAGACAGCACCTAGGCCATCATATATTTCGCTCGAAGGAAATACAAAACCGTACTCCTTACAGTGAGCAACCAATTTCTTAAATAACTCTTCCTGTGTCATAACTCTTAATTATTTATTTTTTCTTATTCTCTTTTTGAAGTCTCTCTTGCTCGGCCATCAATGCTTCGTAGCGTTGTTGGAACTTCGATTTTTTACCGCCGTTCTTATTCTTAGCCGAATTTGCTTGCATGATAGCGTGAATCTTGCTATCGTCAACCATATTGCGAATGATCATTGTTTGACCAATTGTCATAAGATTTGCAAGTAGGTAGTAGAAACAAAGACCACTAGAGTAGCCGTTGAACCACAATAACATCATTGCTGGCATCATGTAAACCATCATAAATTTCATACCTGCCATTTGTGGTTGGCTCGAAGCAGATTGTTGGTAGTTGATTTTCGAGTAGAAGAACATGGTAATAGCCATCAATAGTGCGAACAATGATACATGATCACCGTAAAATGGGATATTAAATGGCAAATTTACAACACTATCATACGACGAAAGGTCGCTCGCCCAAAGGAACGATTGCTCGCGCAACTCGATCGAAGCGGGGAAGAAACGGAACATGGCAATGATGATCGGCATTTGTATAAGCATTGGGATACAACCGCCCATTGGGTTGATTCCCGCTTTCTTATATAGGTCCATTGTTGCTTGCTGGCGTTTCATTGCATCTTCTTGCTTAGGATATTTTGCTGTTATTGCATCAACTTCTGGTTTAATTACACGCATCTTACCCATTGATAGATAGCTACTATAGGTTAGTGGTGAGATAACTAGCTTAACACCGAATGCTAAGATCAAGATAATAATACCGAAGTTAGAAATGTATTTACGCAAGAAATCGAAGGTAGGAATCACGACAAACTTATTTACCCAGCCAAAGATACCCCAACCGAGAGGAATAACCTCCGAGAGGCGTAATTCGCCATATCCAAGGTCGTTAAGCCCCGTGAGGGTTTTGTATTTGTTTGGTCCAAAATAAAGAGCGAAGTTATATCCCTCTGTTTGCGAGTTGTAAGGAACCGCCATCTTCGAACTATAGCTCTTCATATAACCTGAATTAGGTCTTGCTGTAGAGTATGCGACATCGGCATAGCTAAAGTTCTCGGGGGCAATAAATGCCGAAGTGAAGTATTGCTGTTTGAAAGCAATCCACTCGACTGGTGTCGATATTTTACCACTTTTACTCTCGTCGCTAACTCCTAATTCATCGATCGATCTCTCGCCTTTGAAGTGGTACGAGATTGTGGTGTACATATTCTCATTTTTGAATCCACGCTCGTTCTGATACGATGTGCTGCGCCAATCGATGCCAATCGAAGATTGGTTCGCCATCACAGGGGTCATGTTGCGCAACTTAACGTCGAAATAGAGAAGGTAGTCACGACTGTTGTCGCCACTATTATATAAAATATAGGTGTATTCGATAGCCGAATCACCTCCGAAGTCGAGGATGAAAGTTAGAGCCTCACCTCCTTCGACGCTCTGAACTGGCAAAGCAGTGAAGTTATAGTCAATGGTGTTAACTTTAACATTGTTGAAGCCATTGCGAATATAAAATTCGAAATCCATCTTTGCGCTACGAGGATCGAAAAGTTGAATCAGTTCGGTGCGCTGGTCATCGTTCCATTTGGTATACTCCTTTAAAGTTACACCCGCCACTTGAGCACCGCGAGAAGTAAAGTCAACCTTGATCACTTCGTTCTCTAGCACGAACGCACTCTGAGTGGTGTTCATAGCCTCGGTTAGTGCTTCGCCGACCGCATTAACGTTTTTTTGATACTCAATTTGAGCCTTTTGCTCCTCTGTCAAACTCTCAACGGGCGTAGCAGAAAGTTTCAACTCTTCTGCTGCCTGTGCATCTGCTGCCGCCTTTATTGCTGCCTCAGCCGCTGCTTTCGCCTCTAATTTAGAGTTGTATTCCTCTAACTCAATTTGGTATTTCTCTTGTTCCTTCGAGCTAAAAAACATATACCCTCCCAGAAGCACAACTCCTGCGACAAGGGCTATAATTGTATTTTTATCCATTCTGTACTCTTACTTGTTCTCTTTAGTATTATACTCAAGTGCAGCTTTTACAAATGCTACAAATAGTGGATGTGGGTTGAGTGCTGTACTTTTGTACTCGGGGTGATATTGTGTACCAACAAACCATGGGTGATCGGCAACTTCGACAACCTCGACAAGGTTAGTGTCGGGGTTAACTCCAGTTGCAATCATGCCACTCTTTTCGAACATTTCGCGATAGTTGCTATTGAATTCGTAACGGTGGCGGTGACGCTCTACGATGCTGTTTGTGCCATAAGCCTCAGCGATTTTAGAGCCCTCTTTGAGTTGGCATGTGTAACCACCAAGGCGCATAGTTCCACCCTTGGCTGTAATGCCTTTTTGCTCCTCCATAATGTCGATTACAGGGTGAGCACTCATTGGATCCATCTCGCTAGAGTGAGCATCGGTGTAACCGATAACATTGCGAGCAAACTCAATTACGGCACTTTGCATACCCAAGCATATTCCCAAGAATGGGATCTTCTGTTCGCGAGCAAATTTAACTGCTTCGATCTTACCCTCGATTCCGCGATTACCAAAACCTGGAGCAACCAAGATGGCAACTTTGTCGCCAAGTTTTTCTGCGACGTTGTCAGCTGTGATCTTCTCCGAGTTGACATAAGTAAGCTTTACCTTACAATCATTTACTGTACCAGCGTGGATAAACGACTCGCAAATTGATTTGTAGGCATCGGGAAGTTCGGTGTATTTACCAACCAACGCGATTTCTATAAAATGTTTTGGATTTTTTACCTTATCTACAAATCGTGTCCAGCTCTTTAAGTTCGGCTCCACACCTGTCTCCAAATTTAGTTTTGCACAAACTACCTCGTCTAGGTTTTGCTCATGCATTTTCAGTGGCACTTCGTAGATCGTAGGTACATCGATAGACTCCATTACTGCATTAGCATCGACATTGCAGAATAGGGCAACTTTACGTTTAACCTCAGCCGAAAGTGCACGCTCAGAACGCAATACAAGCAAATCGGGTTGAAGTCCATTCTCCAAAAGAAGCTTCACGGAGTGTTGTGTTGGCTTTGTTTTCAACTCACCCGATGCCGCCATGAATGGGATTAGCGTAAGGTGGATCAAAACAGAGTTTTGGTAACCCAACTGATAACGAAGCTGTCGTACAGACTCGATAAAGGGTTGAGACTCGATGTCGCCAACAGTTCCGCCAATCTCGGTGATGATCACATCGTACTTCTTCTCCTGGCTAAGCATTTGAATTCTACGCTTGATCTCGTCGGTGATGTGAGGGATTACCTGTACAGTTTTACCCAAGAACTCACCTTTACGCTCCTTTTCGATTACGCTTTTGTAGATCTTACCTGTGGTTACATTATTTGCTTTTGATGTGTGAATCGATGTAAATCGCTCGTAGTGACCTAAGTCCAAATCAGTCTCAGCACCATCCTCGGTGACGTAACACTCTCCATGTTCGTATGGGTTAAGTGTACCTGGGTCCACATTGATATATGGATCTAACTTTTGGATTGTTACTGAATAACCCCTTGCTTGGAGCAAACGGGCAGTTGAGGCTGAAATAATTCCTTTACCAAGTGATGATGCAACACCACCAGTAACGAATATATACTTCGGTTTGTCTAGTTTCATATATTATTTATAAGTTTGATTCTTACTTTTTAATTAAGATTCTTGTTGATCTATTAATTTTACTTTTTCAATTGTCTGCTGCATCTCCTCTTTTGCTCGTGCGATCTTTGCCTGAACATCGGCAATCATCGACTCTGCACCCTTCGAATTTGCAAAGAATCCAATATTGTTCTCCAAAAGAGCTATATCCGACTCCAATTGGCGAACTTTATTGTAGAGCTTTTCGCGCTCACCTTTGATTCGACGATCGCCTGCGCCTTTCATCGCCGAAACCTTCTCCTTGAATCGGTTCATCGATCTGTCGCGCTCCGAACCACGAAGAGTGGTAAACATAACATCTACAACCTCTTTGTACTCCTTTTGGATTGTTTCCTTTTGTTTGATGGGCACAAATCCTATTTCACTCCATCTACGTTGGAAGTTTTTGATTGCGTCAAAACCACCCTCCTTGATCTCTGCCGACTTCATCTCTTCGAGCAAAGCTTTTTTTGCCGCTAAATTAGACTCTTGCTCGTTGTCGCGCCCAGCGAAGTGTTGCGATTTGCGTTCAAAGAATGTGTCGCAAGCTGCTCTAAAGCGCTTCCAGATTTGATCAGAGTAACGACGAGGTACAGCTCCGATCTTCTTCCATTTGGCTTGAAGTTCTAAAATCGAGTCGGTAGAAACTTTCCAATCTTCTGATGTTTGTAGTGATTCTGCAATTTCGCACAACTCAGTTTTGAGCTCTAAGTTATGATCCATTTCGCTTTTAGCTGCCGAATAAAATTCGCGTTTAGCTTCGAAGAATTTGTCGCAAGCCATGCGGAAGCGCTCATAGATCTTATTATTGTCTTTCTTGGGAGCAAAACCAATGCTCTTCCAAACCTTTTGCAGTTCGAGTAGGGTATCGCTAGCCTTATTCCAATCTTTGCGCTCTGAGAGCATCTCACCTAGCAACTCTTCGGCCTCACAGCAAAGTTTAACTTTGAGTTCTAAGTTGGCAATTTGTTCCGACTTCAACGCCTCGAAATGCTCTTGGTGCAACTTGTTGATTCGACTTGATGCCGCACGGAATCGCTCCCAAAGAAGCTCTTTAAATTCGTTAGCAACTGGACCTGTTTCATGCCACTGCTCGTGGAGTTTTTGCAATTTGCGGAAAGCTTCGATGATCGAGGCTTCTGTGCACAACGCCTCTGCTTCGCAACAAAGTTCAGTTTTTGTTGCTAGGTTCTTCTTGAGGTCTAAATCGCGAAGTTCTTTATTGATCTTGATGAAGTTGTAGAAATTCTCAATGTGAAGGTTGTATGTTTCCCACAAATCTTTCACGTTCTGCAATGGAATCAAACCAATATCTTTCCAGCGTTGCTGCAATTCGCGGAAACGTGTAAAGGTATGATTAATAGTTTCGTCTGAGTTTACCAACTCCTTAAGCTCTTCGATAACTTCGAGCTTAAGTTTGAGGTTCTCCTCTTTTTGACTCTCTAGCGAAGCGATATATTCGTCGCGTTCTTTGCGATATATTTTAAATAGCTCTTTTAATCTCGCCTCTAATGCGTCCACTGGTGCTTCGAAATTCTCCTCTTTACCACCTTCCTCTACAAATGTACGGCGAAGAGCCTCTACATCTGCGCGATGAAGTTTGTAGAATGCAATCTTGATTGCTTCAACACTTCGACGAAGCGATTGTACAGATTCATTTTGCAATAATGCGCCAAAAATCTCTACCAACTCCTCTTTGCTCTTCGAATCGAACGAGGAATCTGCATCAATCTCCGCATGCTCCTCATCTTCGGGGGTGGCATCGTCGAGTTCTAAGCCTGCATCTTGTGCTGCAATTGCGGCCTCTTCTACAAGGTCAACGCTAACATTTTGCGCTGCACTCTCTTCTTGGTTTTCTGTAGCTGCGTTCACTGTTGAGCTACTTTTTTGCGTATCTTCAGCTGTGCTGACTTGCTCCTGTGGAGCAGAAAGGATAGGGTTTTCAGTTGCCATCTTCTGGTCTATTTAGTTAGACTACAATTTATAACTCGCAAATATAGTGTTTTTTTTCCGTTTGTGGCCTATAATGCCCCCTATTTTTTTACTAAATGCTGTCGTAGGTATTTTTATTAATATTTTTTTCGAGATAAACTAGTGGTTAGCTATCTGTTTTTCAAAGAAAAAATTGTATCTTGTCGATGATTTAATTGTCACCTACCCCAGTAGGCAAACCTATAAACGATAAGTGCATGATACAGACCCTTATAATGTCGGAACATCTGACCCGACCAGTTGAAAACCCAGTGGTCAAATTTTTGATAATTCTGGCCATAATACTCTTTGCACCCCTTCTGCTCGATCGGTTGCGAATACCTCATGTCTTGGGTCTGATTATCGCAGGAGCCGTTATTGGACCCTTTGGATTTAATCTAATCTTGCGCGACGATGGTATATTGCTCTCTGGCACGGCAGGAATGTTGTATTTAATGTTCTTGGCAGGCCTTGAAATCGACTTCAATGAGCTGATGCGAAATCGTGCTCGAAGCATAATTTTCGGACTGCTAACCTTCCTCATACCGCTTGGTATGGGTGTGGCGACAGGCTTCTACATTCTTGATTTTTCACTGACAACCTCTCTGTTGCTCGGTAGCATGTTCGCCTCGCACACCTTGGTTACATATCCCATGGTCTCGAAAATGGGAGTAAAGCGCAACCGCGCCGTAACGGTTGCAATAGGCGGAACCGTAGTTACCGACACCTTGGCCCTTCTGGCTCTTTCGGGCGTGGTGGGTCTCGCTCACGGAGAAGTTGACCCGCGGTTCTGGATTCAGCTTGCTATATCTGTTTTGGTATTTGCAGCTATCGTAACGCTGCTATTTCCTATCATTGCTCGCCACTTTTTAAAAAGGGTCTCCGACGGATTGTCTCAATTTGTATTTGTGCTATTTATGGTGTTTCTAGGGGCTGTACTAGCTGAAATAGCTGGGTTAGAGGCCATTATTGGTGCGTTCTTTGCAGGTCTTTCGCTCAATCGATTAATCCCGCAATCCTCAGCCCTGATGAATAGGATCGACTTTGTGGGCAATGCTATATTCATACCATTTTTCTTGATTAGTGTAGGAATGTTGATCGATTATAGGGTCTTCATATCGGATTGGAATACATTAATTACAGCTGCGGTCATGACCACCGTAGCCCTACTGTCGAAGTACCTCGCGGCATTTTTTGCTCAGAAAGGTTTTGGATTTACGCGCCACGAGCGAAACTTGATTTATGGTTTGAGTAGTGCGCGTGTAGCCGCGACGTTGGCTATGGCACTTGTCGGATACAACCTGATAGTCGCAGTAGCGCCAGATGGAAGCCAAATCCGACTGCTAAGCGATAGCGTGTTGAACGGAACGATCTTGATGATCTTTATCACATGCACCGTGGCATCGTTCTCGGCACAGAGAGCCGCCCATAAAATAGCGATGAGCGAAGAGATTGACCTTGCGGAAGAAGATGATCAAGAGCATCGAATTTTGATCCCCATTTACAGAGAGGATGCAACTAGCGAATTGATAAATTTCGCACATCTATTATCCTCGAAAAGCGAAAATAATCTTGTCTCGGTAGCCGCTATAATCGACAACGATAGAGATAAAAATCAGCAAGTTAAACGTTCTCAGAAATTATTCGAGAATGCAATGCAATGCTCGGCAGCTGCCGAACGGGTGATCGATACGTGTCTGCGCTACGATACTAGCTACACCAACGGAATACTCAACCTACTACGCGAATACAACGTGTCGGATCTGCTACTCGATATTGATTCGAAAAAATTCATAAAAGAATCACTTCTAGCGAAAATTTCGCATAACGAGCTACACAATGGCGACGTGACAACATACGTTTATCGCTCGTGCCAACCAATCCAAACCATCAAGCGACAAGTTATTGTTGTGCCACCCAATGCTGAATTAGAATTTGGTTTCCGTAGTTGGATCGTGAGAATATGGTCGCTACTTCGCCAAACTGGTGCAAGTGCGATTATATACGCAGACAAGAGTACTTTGGAAGTTATTGCAGGTATCAATAAGAGCGTACCTGTACCCATCGAGACCCGCGCGTTCGAAAGCTACAAAGACCTATTAATTGTATCTAAAGAGCTAAAGTCCGACGATGGACTTATATTTATAATGAGTAAACGACTCAATCCTTCGTATCACGAGAGCATGGAGAATATACCGCGCTATATCGACTCATATTTTCATGGTGTAAATTTTGTACTAGTATACCCATACCAACACGGTGTAACCGCAGGAACAATTCACGATGCCTCGAACCCTGCATCGGTAAATGCAGTTTCGATGATCGAAGATCTTGTCGAAGGCGTTTTAGGTAAGATTATTAAGCGGTAAGTTCCAGATATATAGACTGATTTATAAATAGTTAGCTGTTAATCAAATAACACCTAAAAAAAATAAATAAAAAATATAAGCTACTTTAGGAAATTGGATCTATTTTATATACTTTTGTAAGCGAGATTGCATATTTGGGGATCTAATGTGCAAATAAGTTGCAAGCAAAATAGAAAATAATTAATAAAAATAAAGGAAAATTATGGTAATTTTAGTATTGAATTGTGGTAGCTCATCTATTAAATATCAAGTGATAGATATGCAGGGTGGTGCAGGAACACTTTTGGCAAAGGGTATTGTTGAGAGAATTGGCCTTCCAGAGGGTCACCTCGAACACAAACCTATAGGCAAAACCAAATTTGAGGTTCGCCAACCAATCGCAGACCACACCACAGGTATCACAATCGTTCTTGAAGCTCTACTAGATGCTGAGCACGGAGTACTTACATCGCTCGACGACATTAAAGCTGTAGGACACCGCGTTGCACATGGTGGCGAGTATTTCCCTCAGAGCTGCATCGTTGACGAGGATGTTAAAGCTAAAATTACTTCTCTTTTCGAAATTGCACCTCTTCATAACCCTGCAAACCTCGAAGGAGTACTTTCGATCGAAAAGGTTTTGCCAGGTGTAAAACAGGTGGTAGTATTTGACACTTCGTTCCACCAAACGATACCTGCTACTAATTATATGTATGCTCTACCAAGAAAGTACTATAAAAAGTACGGTGTTCGTAAGTATGGTTTCCACGGAACAAGTCACAAATATGTTGCACAAACAGCGGCTGAGATCTTCGGTATCGACTTCAATAATTCAAAGATCGTAACATGCCACGTTGGTAACGGTGGTTCGGTTACAGCAATCTTGAACGGTAAATCTTTCGACACATCTATGGGCTTCTCGCCACTCGATGGATTGGTTATGGGTACTCGTTGCGGAAATGTCGATGCTAGTGCTGTTACTTATATCGGTAGCAAAGAGGGCATGAGCTACGACGAACTCAACTCTATGCTTAACAAAGAATCGGGCGTGTGGGGTCTCACAGATAACCTCTCTAGCGACATGCGCGACATCGACAAAGCTTACGACGAGGGCAACGAACTTGCTATCATGACCCGCGACATGTACAACGGTCGCATTAAGAAATTCATCGGACAATATGCAGCTTCGATGGGCGGTTTGGATATGATCGTTTTCACAGGTGGAGTAGGTGAGAACTCAGATGCTCTACGTGCAGAAGCATGTGAAGGTCTCGAATTTATGGGAGTAGAGTTTAACTACGAGCTCAACAAGGGACTTCGCGGCAAAGATATGATTTTGTCTACACCCGAATCAAAAGTAAAAGTCATGGTACTTCAAACCAATGAGGAGTTGGTAATCGCTACCGACACCTACAACTTGCTTAAATAACACTAAAAAACTTAAATAAAAAAATGGCAATTCAACATCTAGATCAGATCGTCGAGGAGGCTCGCAAACGCGGTAAGCGCCGCCTAGCTGTCGCTTACGGACAAGACTCACACACACTAGCAGCTGTATATGCAGCATACCAAGAAGGGTTGGTAGAACCAACTATCTATGGCGAAAGAAGTGTAATCGAATCAATCTGCGCAGCGGAAAACATCGATATTAACGCATTTAAAATCATCGATGAGTCGTCGGACGTTAAATGTGTTCGCTTGGCGGTAGCTTCGGTTGTGGCTGGCGATGCAGATGTTTTAATGAAAGGATTAGTTTCTACCGACAAATACATGCGCGGTATCCTTAACAAGGAGGCTGGTTTATTCCCTGCACGCGGCGTATTGAGCCACGTTTCGATCATCGAGCTTCCTAACTATCCTAACTTGCTTACTATATCGGATGTTGCAGTGTTGCCACTTCCCGACTTGAAACAAAAGACCGTACAAATAGGCTATTTGGCTCAAACTGCAAATTTGTTGGGTATCGAGAAGCCAAAAATCGCTTGTATTGCGCCATCGGAACAATTGTTGCTCAACGTTCCATCATCAACCGAAGCTGCATTGTTAGCTAAGATGGGCGACCGTGGTCAATTAGGAAACGTGATGGTCGATGGTCCTCTTTCGCTCGACGTTGCACTTTGCAAGGATGTTGCCGAGCACAAGAAGGTTATGGGATCGTCGATTGCAGGCGAGCCAGACTGTTTGTTGTTCCCCAACTTGGAGTCGGCAAACGTCTTTTTCAAGGCGGCATCACACCTTTGCAACTGCGAGCTTGCAGCTATGGTGATGGGAACAAAAGTTCCATGCGTCTTGACATCGCGTGGCGACACCAGCAAAACAAAACTTTATTCAATAGCATTGGCTTGTTTGGCAGTAAAGCATTAGTGCCACAAGCCTCGTAAATTCGCAAGCTTATGGGTTACACTATTTTAGCTATCGATCCAGGCTCTACATCCACAAAGGTTGCCCTTTACAACGAAGAGCAACCTTTGTTGGAATTAGCGATTGACCATAGCGACGAAGAATTGAGTTGCTACGACTCGATCGTCGATCAGTTTGAGTGGCGACAAGACCTTATTTTGTATCACCTCGAAAGCGAGGGGGTCGACATCTCGCAACTTTCCGCAGTTGTGGGCCGAGGCGGCATAATCAAACCCGTCGAGGGCGGAGTCTACCAGATCAACGATGCTCTGTGGCACGACACCAAGCACGCTAGGTTAGAACATGCAAGTAACCTTGGTGCCCTTATCGCGCGCGCCATTGCCGACCAGTTGGAGGTGCCTGCATATATAGCCGACCCCGTAGTGCTCGACGAGATGGAGCCCTTGGCACGCATCAGTGGATTACCCGAATCGCCACGCCAATCGATATTCCACGCACTCAACACCCGCGCCACAGCTCGCATACATGCGACAAGCATTGGTCGAAAGATCGAAGAGATAAATTTAATCCTGGTCCACATGGGTGGCGGCGTGACGGTGAGCCTACACTCCAAAGGTCGCGTGGTAGACACTTTTTGTGGTTTGGGTGGCGACGGCACTTTCTCGCCCGAACGCGCAGGTAGGTTAGCGAGCAGCACTCTTATCGATATGTGTTTCTCGGGCGAATATACCTATAAGCAAATGCAACGCAAGATAACAGGCAAAGGCGGCTTTGCGGCACACCTCGGCACTAGTTCAGTTATGGAGGTGATGCGACGAGTCAAGGGAGGTGATATAGATGCAAAGCTAATCGTCGATGCCTTTTGTTACAACGTTGCAAAAGATATTGGCGCATTGGCCACAGTTGTCGGAGGTCAGATCGACGGAATTATCCTCACGGGTGGTGTTGCGCACAACAACTACATAAATATCGAGATCGAGAAGCGCTGTTGCTTTATAGCCCCCGTGTATGTCTACGCAGGAGAGAACGAATTGCAAGCTTTGGCCATGAATGCCTTGGCAGTACTCAGAGGCCAAACCGTAGCAAAAGTTTATGGTGAAGAGAGTGTAGTCGCACTTTGATCGAGATTAAATTTTGATTTCACCGATAATTTCTTACCTTTGTATCATTTAATTTAAATATTAATACTTATTTTATGAAACTACTAGAAGGAAAAGTTGCTGTTGTCACAGGCGCAGCACGTGGTATTGGCAAGGCCATAGCTATTGAATTTGCTAAGGCTGGCGCAGATGTAGCGTTCACCGATTTGGTAATTGATGAAAATGGATTAGCTACCGAGGCTGAGATCAATGCTTTGGGAGTTAAGGGCAAAGGATACGCTTCGAATGCTGCTGATTTTGCAGCTACTCACGAAGTTATCGAGCAGATACATAAAGATTTTGGCCACATCGATGTGTTGGTTAACAACGCAGGAATAACCAAAGATGGTTTGATGATGCGTATGTCGGAGGCTCAATGGGATGCTGTGATTAATGTCAACCTAAAATCGGCATTCAACTTTATCCACGCGGTGACTCCAATCATGGCTCGCCAAAAAAGCGGCTCTGTGATCAACATGTCGTCGGTTGTTGGTGTTAGCGGTAACGCAGGTCAATGTAACTACTCGGCATCTAAAGCAGGTATGATCGGTTTGGCTAAGTCGTTGGCCAAAGAGATGGGTCCTCGCGGAATCCGTGCTAACGCTATTGCACCAGGATTCATTATCACCGAGATGACCGACCAACTCCCCGAGGAGGTGAAACAAGGTTGGTACAACCAAATTCCACTTCGCCGCGGCGGTTCGACCGAAGATGTAGCAAAGGTGGCCCTATTCTTGGCCTCAGACCTCTCGTCGTATGTTAGCGGACAAGTGATCCACTGCTGTGGGGCTATGAATTGTTAGAGCTAATAAAAAGGGTAACAAGTCAATAGAGTAAAATACTTCGTCATTGCGGACTACACCTGTGCACGTCATTGCGGACTACACCTATGCACGTCATTGCGGACTACACCTGTGCACGTCATTGCGGACTACACCTATGCACGTCATTGCGGACTTGATCCGCAATCTCATAACTGATTATAATTAAATGGTTTAGAGATTGCGGATCAAGTCCGCAATGACGTCTATATATATAATAACGTCTATATATATAATAACGTCTATATATATAATAACGTCTATATATATAATAACGTCTATATATATAATAACGTCTATATATATAAATACAGGCTTGTTAGTCACTATTTTTGCGGCTTAATACATGCGTGTTATTGTGACTTAAACCCACGCACGTCATTGCGGACTACACCTATGCACGTCATTGCGGACTTGATCCGCAATCTCTAACACTCTGATAATTAGCGATAATTTGAGATTCTGAATCAAGTTCAGAATGACGACTTTAGTTTAACGCATCAGTACTAATTCTCCATATCCAAAACTCAGGTTATCGGCTTTAAAAAGCCGAATTATGTTCGATAAACCTCTCTTGCCTCTCCCCAAACCGTTTGGGGAGACTTACTTTTAGAGGTATTTTAGATAAGATGCTCTTATCCAAAACTCACGTTTGTATCTAACTATTTGCATATAACCACTCGCATAAGGGCAAAAAAAAGCCACCGACCCAAAAGTCGGTGGCTTACTATTTTCAATCTATGTTTAGAACATAGATATTAGAAATCTAGATCATCATAAGTGAAGATCACTGGAGTACCATAGTTTCCAGCACCATCTACTGGTACTACACCAAAGAATTCAAAATCTTTATCCACTTCATAGAATAGTAAAGAAACGGTTGAAGCAGTTGAAGAAGTACCTGATGAAACAATTTTAGCTCCAACTGCTGCAGTGTCAGTTCTGTCGCTAATACCAGATGATTGATAGTCGTAGTGGTGATAATAGATATAACTTTCTGCACCTTCACTCAATTCAACATTTAGTATAAAATTGGGGTCAGTACCTGAATACTGTTTATTAATACTCAAAGTTGCTGTAGCCGAAGAAGAGAAATCTAAGCTGGTAGAATCATCTGTAGAACCGCTGCTAGAAGCAGTATTCCATGGATCCGAGATAACAATAGCACCTAATGCAGTTGCACCGTTGTCAATTGGAAGAAATGCTACATATTGTCCATCACTTACATACTCTGACATATCTATAGCTGAAGAGTAGTTCCAATTTTTCATGAGGTATGACTGGATTGCACTTGAGTCAGTCGAAGATATAGAAGAAGCGTCAATAACCCCATAGAGGTATCCAGCAGTATTAGAACCCAAAGTAATACTATAGATAGCATTGTAGTATGTTCCTCCTACACCTGCAGACTCAAGTTCTACCTCTAATGTCAAGCTTGGAGCGACAGCAGGAGCTGTACCTGTTCCTGCGATTTCATAAATATCGCAGATTGCGATACTGCTAGGGATAGTGCCGGTAGCTGTAACTGGAAGAACTGCCAAGTATTGCTCGTAAGTAAATTTAACGTCGATCTCGTCTGATGTAGATTCTGTACCTGCAAGGCAAAGTGCCTCCAAAGTCTCGGCGTCGTCTGCTGAAACGTAAGAGTCGATGATAGCGTAGTAGTAGCTAGTAACTGTTGAAGCTGTTGTTACATCGAGAACTACAGTTACTGTCTCGCCTGGTTCAGTACTGTACGACACTTCCAATGTTATATCAGCCGATGGAAGTGGGTCGCTGCCACCACCTGTGCCGTCCCAACCATCGAATTCGTAAACTACAGGGGTACCATAAGCACCTTCTGCGTCAACTGGAACGATTGCGAAGTAAGAGTCGGTGTCTTTGGTGATAGAGAACTCTTGAGTTTCCTCATCTGAGCTATCTTGTCTGCTGTATCCAGCCAAAGAGACAACTGCGGTACCTACGGCATCACTATCGCCTGTGTCGACACCAGAGATGACACCACAGATATAAGATACTGCACCATTGTCCAATGTAACATTCATTGTGATAGTTGCGATAGACTCAGTAGTACCTTGGTAAGTTGATGTCGAAACGCTCGAAGAAGCCAAAGAAATATCTACTGTAGCGTCAGAGTCGAAAGTATCGGCCGCCCAGTTGTACTCGAACACAATAGGAGTACCATAAGTATTTTCGTCGGTGATAGGGATGATGATGCTGTATTGATCGTAGTAATCAGATACTGTATAAGTTGTGGTTGCAGTCTCAGTTGAAACTGGTGTGTTACCATAACTTAGACCAAGAACATAAGTTGCAAAAGCCCCAGCATCATTAGTATCTACATTAGTTGTTGAATATTTACTCAATGTATAGAGGATATACGATGTTGCATCGTCTTTCATAGTGATGTCGTATACAACTGTTGACGTAGTATACCAGTCATTAGAGATTGTCTCAGATGCTATTGAATACTCTACGCTAGCGTTTGCATCGAAAGTAGGTATTACTGTTCCGTATTCGATACTCTTCATCTCACCTACTGTGCCATCTTCCATTACACCAATGTAGTACATGTAGTTTGTAGTACCAATTGATAGGCCAGTGATTGTTACTTGGTCAGCAGCCGAAAGCTTAGTAACATAATAGTTGCTATCGCCCTCGATAAATGAATCGTAAACATCCTCAGCCTCGGTGTAACCAGCTTGCGATGATGATACGTGACGATATAGTACATAGTCAGCATCTCCAAGTTCGAAGTCGAACGAAGCAGAAGTGCTTGCTGGGGTGTAAACAACTGTAGGAACGATATTATCATCAATCACAAGAGCCTTTGTAGAGACAGTTTGAGTCTCGATAGTGCCGATAAGACCGTTGCTTCCGATAGGAATTGTGAACATTGTGTACTCTGTACCTTTCTCAAGTGACGAATAAGTAGCTGTAAGTGTGTCGAAGTATGTTGTAAGACCACTACAGATATTGTAAGTCAATGTCGATGTGTAAGAAGAGCTGTAGAATACGTGTGCGTAGTTAGCAGGCAGGCTGTACCAATCCGAGCCTTCGATATATGCAGCAACGTCATCGTATGCTACCAATTCGCTTGTTGCAACACAACCATAGAATGAAGCGACAGCATCGCCACGCTCGTATGTAGCACTGATAGATGTGTAAGTTACATCGCTGTAAGTTGCTAAAACAGTATCTTCAGATTTGCCATACTCCAAACCTGAGGTAGTCAAGGTATATGTGAATTCTTCGCCTACAGGAGTGATTGCGCCATCAACAATTTTGTAGCCTACGATGCTAACAAGGTACTCGGTGTTGTAGCCAAGAAGTGCAGCACGCATTGGCTGGATACCGCTAGTTTGGCAGATGTAACCATAGTAATTGCTTTCTGACAACTTAACTGGATTGCCAGAAGTCTCGCTACAGCTATAGATGTAACCGTCGCAAACGTCTTTGTTGATCACAACATCTGCTGTGATCATCAATGAACCTGCAGACATCTCTACAACCTCGATTGCAGCACCCATCTCTGTAGCATCTTCAACCGACAACGCAGCGTTGATAGTGTTGTATGTACCACGAGCGAATGATGTGTCGCTAGCAAGATTGAAAGTCTTAATGATGTAGAAGCTATCGCCAGTAGATTTCTGAGTGCCGAAGAATTTAAGAGTAAGTTCTTCGCCTGCTTTACGCTCGAAAGGCAAGATGTTGATTTTGTAGTTCGAGATCTCCGACTCGTCGATTGCAGCCTCCTCGCTGAAAGAAACCGCGATGTCGCCGATTGTCTCCGATACGTAGAAACCATCCTCTGTGATCATCTTTGTGATGTCGATAGTAACAGCTGTAGGAACGTCGCAGATCTTTACAGAGTTGATTACGTAGACACCGTCTGTGTCGCCTGCCATCTTTACATTAAGGTCGATAGCAGCACCAATGTGAACCATAGATGGAGTTTCTACCTCTTTGCTAGAGCCAGTAGCGTCGATGTTAACGAATCCGTTGCTAACCATGAATGTGTGAGCTAGGTTGTCTTTTTGGCTCGATAGGTCCATAGTGTACTCCTCTGTTGCAGAATATGATGGAGCATTTGTCAAGTATGGGTGGATCAAACGATACTCACCTGCTTGAACGTAAAGATCGTAACCCCATGAGTCTTGGCCAGTGATGAAGGTTGAAACCTCTGCGCCATAACCGCTTTCAGAGATAGTAAGTTTGGTAGCTGAACCATAGTTGGTGTTTGTGCCATAAAGTAGAAGGTCGTCGTCCTCGGCCCAGGTTACTGCCCAAGTCTCGCCGTCGACTGCAACACGTGTTACATCTTCGGCGTTGCTTGCTGCAACTGCGATTGAGACTCTTGTGCCATCTGTAGATGGCTCCATTGTGTTTGCATCATCTTCGAACTTCGAACATGATGTGGCAGCCATAACTAAGGCAGCAGAAAGAAATAGTAATTTTTTCATTTTCCTTTAGTTTTTAGTTAAAAATCTCCAATTGTTTCACCTTCCGTGAAGTCACTCACCGATAGAACGGCGTCCTCCAAATCGATCTCGATGATCTCGACAGCTGGAGTAATGTAGCTTTTCATCATAAATAAAAGTTTTTAAATTAATAAATATTGTTAATAGTGTATATCTTCAAATTTAGCTCTATTTCGTCATGTTGCGTGCTTTGTAAATTTCTTATATATTGTAACATAATCACCCCAATAATGTATCAAAGTGAAAGCGAGTTATATGTAGTTGTGTAAGAAATATTGGCGCAAGTTAATCATATTTGACAAATAATCAAATATTTTTATTTAAAATCTTAAAAAAAGATGATTTACGTTACAATGTGTAAGGAGATCGCTGCGAATTGATTACAATTATGCAGTGAAAAATTGGGCTGTAGAGGCGCGTGCTCTTGGCTATTGGCGGAACGGTATAAAAAATAGTGGCTAGTTTATGTGCAAAAAGTGCAACATAAACTAGCCACTAAATTTGGGTGAGACACCCCGATGAAATTACTCTAATTTTATCTCTTTGACTTTAGGGTTGTAGTAACCTTTGGTTGTCTCGATAAATTGTGATTTCAGTGTCTCCAACAATTCTGGTTGCTCGGCTGCAATATTTGTTTGTTGAGTGAGGTCGGCCGAAAGATCATACAACGAATACTCGGCAACAGTACCAAGCTCGTTGAGTGTCTCGTTGCGCTCTTTGCCACCGTATGGAGGGATCAACGCATATTTGCCCGAACGGTAAGCTAGACGAGCGTTTGCCTCGACTACCATGTCGTCGCGCGCTACGTTGCTGCGACCGAAGAAAGCATCGAGGTGGCTTTCGCTATCAAGCCCCTCGGGGATCTCTTGACCGATAAGTTCGGCGAAAGAGGCCATGATGTCGAGTTGCGAGATTAGAGCATCCGACACCATTGGTTCGATCTGACCTTTCCAGTAAACAAAGAAAGGAACGCGCGTGCCACCATCGAAAAGACTATATTTACCACCGCGAACCTCGCCTAGTGGGTTGTGCTTAGCAAGAGATTCGCCTGCGCCATCGACATAACCGTCGTTGAGAACTGGGCCATTGTCGCTCGAGAATATAATGATGGTATTCTCCAAAAGACCCTCTTTCTCCAAATTCTTAATCAATTCGCCAACACACCAATCTGCCTCGACGATAGCATCGCCACGAGGACCAAGGTCGGTAGAACCAACAAAGCGAGCGTGGGGAGTGCGTGGTACGTGAGGTTGGTGTAGACCATAATATAAGAAGAAGGGCTTTTCTTTATTTTCGGTAAGGAATGTAGCAACTTTATCTACGAAATAGTCTGCCATATCTTCGTCGACCCATCTAGCAGCCTGGCCACCTTTCATGAAGCCGATACGTGGGATTCCGTTAACAATCGAGTTATTGTGACCGTGGTGCCACTTCATCTTTAACATTTCGGGGTTGGTAAGCGCCGTTGGTTCACCTTCGAAGTTCTTCTTATAGTTAACCTCGATCGGGTCGTTGGGGTCTAAGCCTACAACATCGCCATTTTCAACAAAAACCGTTGGGACACGGTCGTTAGTCGCTGCAATAAGGCACGAGTATTCGAAGCCTATTTCGTTTGCTCCTGGCTTAACCGTTTCGTTCCAGTTGGGGTTTCCTGCGCCCATTCCCAAGTGCCATTTTCCGATTGCACCAGTTGTGTAGCCAGCATCTTTGAACATGTCGGCCATAGTATATTGGTCGGTACCAATAAGTAGGGGAGCATCACCTGGAAGGATCTTAGCGTTGGCATTCTTCCAAGGGTACGAACCTGTCAAAAGTGCATAACGGCTTGGGGTAGATGTTGCCGAGGTTGCATGTCCATCGGTGAATCGCACGCCGCTGTTTGCTAATTTGTCGAGGTTTGGTGTCGATATAGCGGTTGCGCCATACGAACTCATGTCGCCATAGCCGAGGTCGTCGGCTAGGATCACAATTACATTAGGCAACGACTTTGCCTCTGTGCCAGGGCTGCAACATGCAACCGAAGATAGTGCAACGGGGGTTGCAACGGCACTCCATAAAATTGTTTTCTTCATTGTTTTAGTTTATTGTTAGTTAATATGTTATTCATCCCAGCACTCTGTCTTGCTTGCAATCTGT
The DNA here is from genome assembly GCA_047172505.1 of Rikenellaceae bacterium. Lineage (GTDB taxonomy): Bacteria > Bacteroidota > Bacteroidia > Bacteroidales > Rikenellaceae > Alistipes. Next base: position 87,285 of record JBCQWE010000003.1, read on the forward strand.
ACAATAGTCTTAGAGCGATATATTGGATCTTTGCCCTCGCGGCGTTGCTCCTGATAATCTTTGAGGCATAACGCGGCGTATTTACCAAGAATTATTATCGCCACAAGGTTACACAATGTCATAAGAGACATGCTAATATCGGCAAAACTCCATACTATATTTAATTCTGATATAGCTCCAAACATCACCATAAAACCAACTATCGCTCTGTATAGCTGCAACACGGAGCGCTTTTTGGTTAAAAACATGATATTTGATTCTCCGTAATAGTAGTTTCCGACGATGCTCGTAAATGCGAAGAACAGAATAATCAAAGCTATAAAATAAGAGCCCCAGTTGCCAACTTCCGCATTGAGCGACATTTGCGTAAGTTGAATGCCATCATAGCCCGAACCGTATAATCCGCTACACAATATAATAAAGGCGGTGCAGCTGCAAATGACAAGCGTGTCGGTATATACGCTAAGAGATTGAATCAAGCCTTGCTTCACGGGGTGCGACACGTCGGCAGTAGCTGCAACGTTAGGTGCCGATCCCATTCCTGCTTCGTTGCTAAAGAGACCTCGTTTCACACCCATCTCTATAGCGACACCAATACCGCCACCCAAGGCTTGCTCCCATCCAAATGCGTTGGAGATGATCATAGAGAAAACCTCGGGGATTCTATCTATGCGCAATATTATTACAACGATAGCCATCAATAAATATATTATGGCCATCACAGGAACAACAGTTTGGCTAAATTTTGCAATTCGTTGAATACCTCCAAAGATGATGAACAGCGTAACAAGAGTTATGATAATCCCCGAATATAGTGGATTTACACCAAATGCAGTTTGGTATGCCGAAGCTATTGTATTACTCTGCACAGAATTAAACGCAAAGCCAAAGGTGAAGATAAGCAACACTGCGAAAAGTGCCGCAAACCACCTATTTCCAATTCCTTTTTTTATGTAGTAAGCTGGGCCACCGATGAAACTCCCCTCGCCTCGACTTTTAAAAAGTTGCGCTAGGGTAGACTCCACAAAGGCATTAGCGCCACCAAGAAGTGCGACAACCCACATCCAAAAAACAGCACCAGGGCCTCCCACGGCAATTGCTGTAGCTACACCTGCAAGGTTTCCCGTGCCAACACGACTAGCAATAGAGATGGTGAAAGCTTGAAACGAACTCACACCTTCACCTTTGCTGCTTCGTTTGCCCGAGCCACCTAACTCTCGGATCATATCGCCGATCATTCTAAATTGAGCACCCCGCAGTTTAAAGGTAAACCACAAAGCTGTGGCTGGCAGACAGATGACAAGTAGGGAACTTAAAAGACTATTGATGGTATCTATTATATGCGTCATGATAATTTAAAATTTATACAAAAGTAAGAAGAATCAACCGCAATGGCAAATATTTCACTATCTTTATACCGATTTAAACTTAAAACGCGATACTTACGATGAAGAATACAATACCTGCTGATTGGCAAAAAGCATTGGAGGAGGAATTTGAAAAACCATATTTTAAGTCTTTAGAGGCTTTCATCGACGAAGAGTATTCTGTGGGCGAAGTTTTTCCTCCTCGCGAATTGATATTCAGCGCCTTAGCCTCTACACCTCTTGAATCGGTTAAGGTCATAATCATTGGACAGGACCCCTACCACGATAATCTACAAGCTCACGGCTTGTGCTTTTCGGTGAACGATGGCGTGAAATTTCCACCATCGCTGGTTAATATTTTCAAAGAAATTGAGCGCGATTTGTCAATCGGTGCCCCTTCGAGCGGCAATCTCAAACATTGGGCAGAGCAAGGCGTGTTGATGATTAATTCCGTGCTTACCGTCAGGGCGCACCAAGCCGCCTCTCACGCGAACGTGGGTTGGGAAAAATTCACCGATGCAATAGTCAAGGCTGTAGCCGAGAATCGCATCGGTGTAGTTTATATGTTGTGGGGCAAATATGCGCAAACCAAGTGCAGCATGGTTTGCGCCACAAAGAATCTTGTTCTACAATCTGTACACCCCTCACCGCTTTCTGCATATCGCGGATTCTTTGGCTGCTCGCATTTCTCGAAAGCTAACATTTACCTCGAAGAACAGGGCCAGGAGCCGATAAAGTGGGGTAGTGAGAGTAGTTGGAGTCTATTTGATTAACTTATTGGTTAAGGTGTCGGGGAATATTATCGAAGGCTTAAATGTTTTAGCATCTTCGAAATCCATGTGCGCAAACGAAACGATGATAATCACGTCGCCAACAGCAACTTTGCGGGCAGCAGCTCCATTGAGACATATCGATCCACTACCGCGTTCACCTTTAATTATATATGTTTCGAAGCGTTCACCGTTATTATTGTCCATAATAGCTACCTTCTCGCCCTCGATCATATTTGCTGCATCCATCAAATCTTCGTCGATCGTAATGCTTCCAACGTAGTCGAGGTTGGCCTGCGTTACACTTACTCTGTGAATCTTTGATTTAAGAACTTCAATTGACATCTTCATAACTATCTAAATTTAATATTATCAATTAATCTAACTTCGCCAGCTTTAACCGTTATACATCCTTGAATCGATGTAGAGTCGCTCCACGACTCAACGCTTTGCAACGATAGAGAATCTACGATCTCGAAATAGACCACATCTAAAAGAGGGTTACTATTTATCTGTTCCGTAACACTTGCGACAACTTGAGCTGGCGTTGCTCCCTGCGATAATTCGACACCTTTGCACAATGCCTTATATATATAAGGTGCAGCAGCACGATGTTCGCGCGTAAGAAGAGTGTTTCGCGATGATAACGCCAAGCCATCTGCATCGCGAACAATGGGGCAATCTACAATTTCGACACTCAACCCCAACTGCTTTACCATTGCGCGAATTACAGCAATTTGCTGAAAATCTTTCTCTCCAAAATAAGCCTTTGTAGGGCGCACAATATCGAATAGGCGACTTACAACTTGAGCCACTCCGTTAAAATGGCCTGGGCGACTAGCGCCCTCCATCACTTTATCTATAGTGCCAAAATCGAAAATGCGAGTATCGGCAGTAGGGTATATCTCCTCGACCGATGGCATGAGAATATAATCTACTCCGCTCTTTTCGAGTAGCGCAGCATCTGCCTCTGGTGTTCGAGGGTATGACGCGAGATCTCCCTTGTCGTTAAATTGTGTTGGGTTAACAAATATGCTAGCCACGACAATGTCACATTGCTTACGCGCATTTTCAACCAGTGAAATATGGCCAGCATGAAGTGCTCCCATTGTAGGCACAAATCCAATAATCGAGGATTTATGACTTTTAAGTTCGGTTCTAAGTTGTGTTATAGTTTCTAAAATCTTCATCATTTAAGTATGATATGTAAACACTGCATTATTATTGCGGGGCAAAGTTAGAAACAAATTATGAGATATTAAAGAAAAAAACACTTTTAGATTGAGATATATAACAATATTGTCTACCTTTGCTCATAATATTAGCTCAAAAATAACTTATAGATATTTTCAAAATGGATAGTTCTCCACAAAAAAACATATTAAACACCACTGATCGAAGCGAAAAACCTTGGATCGTCGACAGGTTCGATGACACCAAAATAATACGATATGAAGTTCCGAAATTCGAGCAATTGCCCTTAGATGAAAAGTTGCTAATATATTATTTATCAGAGGCTTCAAAGTTTGGACGAGATATTCTTTTTGATCAAAATTTCAGATATAACCTGCTCATTCGTCGCACTTTAGAAGCGGCAAAGATACACTATAAAGGCGAGAGAAACTCCGAGCAGTGGCTATCTTTTGAGCGCTATCTCAAAAAGGTGTGGTTTGCAAATGGTATTCATCATCACTACTCCAATGATAAATTTACACCAAATTTCTCGTCGAAGTTCTTCGATGGGGTAGTTCGATCTCTGCCCTTAGAGGTGCTACCGCTCGATAATATGAAAGGGCATGATGAACTTTTAGCCCTTATCACACCTATTATATTTGACCCAACGCTCTACGCATCGCGCCTAAATATGACAAATGGGGTAGATGTAGTAGCTGCGTCGGCTAATAATTACTATCGCGATGTAATCGCCGAAGAGGTTGAATCGTTCTACGCCAATCAAGAAGATGTAAACGACCCAGAACCAATTTCTTATGGCTTAAATTCGCAGTTAATAAAAGATCAGTCTGGCCAAATCAGAGAGCATGTGTGGCGAGTTGGGTCGATGTACACCGAAGCTATCGAGAAGATCATCGAGTGGTTAGCTAAGGCTTCAAAAGTCGCGGCAGAACCACAAAAAATGACGATCGATACGCTTATTAATTTTTATCGCACGGGCGACCTTCGCGAGTATGATAACTTTAATATTCAATGGGTTAAGAACAACACATCGAATGTTGATTTCGTGAATGGCTTCACCGAAACCTACGGCGATCCGTTCGGCCGTAAAGCATCGTGGGAGGCTATAGTAAACTTCCGCGATCAAGAGGCATGCAGACGCACTTCTGTAATCTCGGGAAATGCCCAATGGTTCGAAGATAATTCGCCAATAGACCCTAAGTTTCGAAAACACAAAGTGAAAGGAGTAACTGCAAAAGTAATTACAGTTGCTCAATTGGGTGGCGATTGCTATCCCGCAACACCAATTGGCATTAACTTGCCCAATGCCGACTGGATCCGCAAAACACATGGTTCAAAGTCGGTTACAATCGACAATATTACTTATGCCTACAAAAAAGCAGCCGAAGGAAATGGCTTTGTCGAAGAGTTTATTCTGCGCCCCGAAGACCGACGCAGAATAAAAGAGTATGGCAAATTAGGCGACGATCTGCATACCGACCTACACGAATGTTTGGGCCATGGTTCAGGGCAATTAAACGATGGGGTAACTGGTGCTGAATTAAAGACTTACGGAGCTACGCTAGAAGAGTGTCGCGCCGATCTATTTGGCCTATATTACATTGCCGACCCCAAATTAATCGAGCTAGGTATTATTCCAAACCTCGATGTTGCGAAGGCTCAATATTGCTCATATATTACCAATGGATTGATGACGCAATTAGCGCGAATTGAATTTGGGAAAAATGTCGAACAGACTCACATGCGCAATCGCAAACTCATAAGTGAGTGGTGCTACCAGCAGGGCCTTAAAGAGAATGTAATAGGATGGGAAGTGCACAATGGGAAGCGATATGTCGTTGTAAATGACTTTGATAAGCTACGCACATTATTTGCTCAGTTGCTCCACGAGATTCAAAGAATAAAATCTGAAGGCGATTATCTTGCAGGAAAAAATCTAGTCGAAACTCACGCAATCAAAATCGACCCAGAACTTCATCGTGAGTTACTAGATCGCTACGCATCGCTAAACATCGAGCCTTATGGAGGCTTTATTAATCCTGATTTTGAGCTCGTTGAGCAAGGAGGTAATATTATAGACGTTGTGATAAGTGAGCCTATGAGCTACGAAGAACAGATGCTTCATTACTCAACTTCGTACTCGCCATTGCCAAATATCAATTAGCAGCGCAAGTAGGAGAGATACTTAAATCCAATAAATATCGTTGATTAGCCTTGATATAAACATAATTTAACATAATATAAATTATCTTGAATTACGAATGGCCTAATATTTGATTTGCCTAACATATATTTTAACAATAAAAATTATGGAAGAAAAATTGAATTTACTTTTATCAGACTTAATTGTCGAGTATCACAAACTCCAAAGCTTTCATTGGTATGCAAAGGGTCGTAACTTCTTTGCGGTTCATGAGAAATTAGAGGAGTATTTCAAGGAGATAAATATGAGCATTGATGATGTTGCTGAGACTATGTTAATGTTGGAGCTTAAGCCCGTAGCATCGCTCAAAGAGTTTTTGGAGAAGACTCAAATCAAAGAGTCTCAAGATGGTTTCATGAAGGGACATGACATCTATAATCATGTATTGGCTGATTTTGAGTACTTTAAGCAATTGGTGAATATTATCAAGAAACAAGCTGATGATGAGATGATATATCAAGTTTCGGCACTTATGGATGACCTTATTGCACAATTTGCAAAGAATATCTGGATGATTAAACAGGTTCAAACAGAAGATGTGCCTGCATATGCTTAATATTTTAAATATCAACTAATAGATCAATTTATATGATCTATTAGTTGATATAAAATTCACCTTAGTTTATGATTAATTTCAACTATTCGTTGCTCCATATCATCGCACATGAGGTGACGCACTAAGCATAAATTTTTAGCTCCAGCGTCTAATACTGAATCAATATTATCAGGAAAAATACCACCTATTGCAACCACTGGCACCTTTGATAATTTTACAGCTTCGCTGAGTAATTCAAGACCTACTGTTGGATCTGGATTAGCTTTCGTTGTTGTTGGGTAAACGGGTCCAAAGCCTACATATAAAAGATCTTCATCGTTAGCTTGAGCAAGTTGCGATAGAGAGTGCGTCGAAAGTCCAATAGGTATCTGCCCTACTATCTCCCGCGCTTGAGCAATTGAGATATCATCTTGTCCTATATGTAAGCAATCGGCACCTGCTAAATATGCTATATCGGCTCTATCATTTACCACAAATTTAGTTTGAGTGCCATGAGTGACGCTTCTAATCTCTTTTGCTGCTGCAAGTAGCTGTTTATCTGTTAGATGCTTCTCTCTTAGTTGCAGGAATTTAACACCTTGCCGAACGCATATTTCGGCTACTGTGCCATAGCTTAAAGTTGGCTTTGTTGCAATTACATATAATCCAAAATTATTCATTGCTCTTTTGATTAATTCGTTCTAGCATCAATTCAGCAGCTTTTTTACCAGAACGTAACATACCTCCGAAGATAGGTCCCATGCGGAAACTTCCGCTAACTCCATTTGCGGCCATGCCGGAGACAAATAGACCCGGATAAACCTCCTTAGTATTCTCAACTGTGGTACGTTCAGCTTCGTCAATTGAAAGAGAGCGCTCTCCCATCACATCTCCCGTTGCGGTGCGCAGCTTAACGCTATTTTTACGCGCAACGAGGCGTGCAATCATGCAATCATGTCCGGTGCCCTCCAACACGCACTTAGAGGTGACAATCAATGGATCGACATGCATTCCTTCTCTCGCTACTGGGGCCCAATTAATTACTAATCCAGCAACCTCTTCATTTTTAAATACAACATCTTCAGCGGTGTAGCAATTAAAAATTGTAGCACCAACTTTCGTGGCAGCATAAATTAGAGCAGATGTAGCATGTACAGAGTCAAGGATATAC
>JBCQWE010000004.1:0-87677 GCA_047172505.1 Rikenellaceae bacterium
CACAAAAGCCACCCTGCGCAACCTCCTGCCCGACATGTGGGGCGCACAAGAGTAAAAATCTCAATTTTGCAAGACGTGGTTGCGGAGAGGGTTACGAAAGACTCAGTTCAATGATAGTAAAATCTAAAGTTTGCCACGAGGCCTCCTACCCGCGATACGCTATGGGTATATACAAAAAAAATCTCCACCGAAGTGGAGATCTAGTTTTGGGGGTATTTCTCAGCCCTCCCTTTTGTGACACCGCCAGGACTCAAACCTGGAACCTTCTGATCCGTAGTCAGATGCTCTATTCAATTAAGCTACGGTGCCGAATTGCGAGTGCAAATATATGGTAAATTATCGACTCTCGCAAATTTTCACACGATAAAATTTCGTATTTTTATTTGATGTGTTCGCCTAAAATGGTTGCAATATCCTCACCTCTAAGGTTTTTTGCAACAATTATTCCCTCTGGAGAAATTAGGAAATTTGTTGGGATTGAGCTCACGGCGTAGAGTTCTGCTGCATTATCGCTTTCGGTGTAGAGGACATTTACCCATGGCATATCACCTTTGTCGAGCATGCTTTTCCAATCCTCGGCGCTGCGGTCTAGCGAGATTCCGTAGATCTCGAAGCCTTTATCTTTAAACTGTGCGTATGCGCTTTTTAGATATGGCATCTCCTCCATACATGGTCCGCACCATGTAGCCCAGAAATCGATCAATACATATTTTCCTTGAGCAAGGAGCGAAGAGACTGCAACATCGTTGCCTTGGTTGTCGACCATATTAACATCGGTGTAGGGTTGTCCCACCTCGGTGCGAAGCGATGCCTCGATTGATTCGACGATCTCAGCCATGAAATCGAGTGCTTGGATCTCCTGCGAAAATTCCGCTATGCGAGCCATAGCCTCGTCGGCCTCCAAGTCGCGGATCTCGCCTGATGCAAATAAGTAGGCACCAAACATATTATTGAGGTTGGCATCGATAGTCGACGATGTTAGTGCGAGATATTGGTCGTAAAGCTCTTCTTGTGCAGTCAGCAACTCTTCGGCTGCAAGATCTGGATCTAGGGCTGCATAGTTTTGTTGAATTGCACTCACCTCGGCACTATAAGCAACATTAGCATCGTTGAGAGGTGTTCCCGCAAACTCAAAGGCGCCATTCTCGTTTTGAGCTACGACAATATCGCCGCTCTCGACAAATAGCATACCTATTTCCGATTGGTTGTTGAGTACCAATACCGCCATGTCTGCGCCATCGATTGATCCCGAGAGGTTGATTTGGCCGTCGGTGCTCACGAGTGCAGCACTCATCGGGGTGTCGGTTGCCGAGAATGAGTAGAGCATGATAGAGTCGCCTGCCATAACTCCTTCGATAGTTCCCGTTAGGGTGTAACCGCCACTAGAACAGCTGCATACGAGTAGCGCTAAAGCGGCATAAATAATTTTTTTCATTGTCTTAGATTTTATCTTTTTTGTTGTTTTTGTTGTTCTTTGACCTCTTTAGCCTTAGCTTTTTCTTGTTGTTTTTGAACTTTTGCTTGTTGCTAAGTCTCTTTCTTCTCGATCTTTTGAGTCTGTCTCGATGTTACCACAACCGTTTTCTTTGGTGCGGGAGTCGATCTTGTAGTTGCTGGAACTGTTAAAAATGCAGCACAGCTAGTTGCGGCTACAAGTACAATTAGGAGGCATAATACTTTTTTCATAGTTTTATTTTTTATTAGTCACTTTCTTCAATTCGCGCTCGGGGTTCTCTCGTACAAACTGCTCCCACGACGAGCTACCTTTGCGGCTAGCGGATTTTACTCCGCCACCCAAACCTTTGCTCTTTGCTCCACGATCGAAGCCGATGAGTGGAGAAGATATGTTGTAGTAGTGACACAGCGCCACGGCCATGCCATCAGTGGCATCGAGTCGTTTTGATGGTGACTCTACCCCCAGGATCGACTTAACCATCGCCGCGAGGCTCTCTTTGCTCGCGCCACCACGACCCGTGATCGCTTGCTTTACGCGTGTTGGAGCATATTCAAAAACGTCAACTTCTCTGCTCAGTGCCGCCGCCATGGCTACACCTTGCGCACGCCCCAATTTGAGCATCGACTGAACGTTCGAGCCAAAAAATGGTGATTCTAAAGCAACCTCTCGTGGCTTATATTCGGCGACCAGTGCCGAGACACGATCGAATATATGGCTCAATTTTGCATAAGGATCGGCAATCTTGTGCAGGTCGATCTCGCCTAAAATAACAGCTTTGACCTTTTTGCCCGATACCTCTAACACCCCGTAGCCCATGTAGTTGGTGCCAGGGTCGATCCCCATAATCCTATAGCTCTGCTCCACGGCCATAGATTATTCGCCCTTGAGTGCTTTAACCTCTTTTTCCAATGCGCGAACCGAGTTTGCCAATTCGGGAAGCGAACGGATAACCGCTGCCGTGCGGTGGAATCGCAAACCCACCTGCGAGGGGTACATTCCAATGCGAGTTTCGCCGCTGGCAACGGTGCCAGTAAGACCTGTCATCGATCCAATTTTACAGTTGTCGCCAACGTGAACATGGTCGGCGATACCCACCTTGCCACCTAGGAAACAGTTGCGACCAATGCTCGACGAGCCTGCAATACCCATCTGAGCCGACGATACTGTATTTTCGCCAATTTGGACGTTGTGTGCCACCTGAATCAGGTTGTCGAGTTTAACTCCGCGACGAATTATCGTAGAATCGGTCTTGGCGCGATCGATACAGGTATTAGCGCCAATCTCGACATCATCTTCGATGATGACATTACCCAATTGTGGAATTTTGTCGAAGCTTCCATCTTCTTTGAGTGCAAAGCCAAAGCCGTCGGCACCAATCACTGCCCCTGCATGGATAATGCAGTTGTTGCCTATGTGGCAATCGCGGTAGATTTTTACCCCTGGGAAGATAGTTACATTGTCGCCAATTGTAACCCCCTCACCGATAAAACATTGAGGATAAACCTGTCCACCCTTGCCAATCTTCGCGCCGCGCTCAATGACGGTGAATTCTCCGACGTAGATCCCTTCGCCCAACTCTGCTTGATCGCTAATTGCCGTCATCGGGGCGATGCCGCTGCGGGGTTGGTTGATTGCCGCATTGTAGATTTCGAGTAGTTTGACTAGTGCATGTGTTGCATCGTCAACCTTAATGAGTGTTGCAGCCACATCGGCTGAGGGTTCGAAATCTCTGTTTACTATCACTATCGATGCTTGAGTAGTGTAGAGGTACGACTCGTATTTGTTGTTGGTGAGGTACGCCAAGGTTCCTTGTTTGCCCTCTTCGATCGAAGAGACAGTCGAGACAACAACATTTTTATCGCCTACAATATCGCCACCTAGTAGGCCTGCGATCATTTCGGCTGTAAATTCCATTTTCATTCTATCGTTACTTAAATATATTTTTCTAAAATAATACCTTCGGGTAAAAACTCATCTACGGGGCGGCCATAAGAGTAAAGCTCTCGCACAACATTCGACGACACATCGGCAAGGTCGGCTGGAGAGTAGAGCACCACGGTGGTAATGTCGCTATCTAGGCGAGAATTTACTGCTGCCAACGAGCGTTCGTACTCAAAATCTATTGTGCTGCGCACGCCTCTGATCATCGCTACAGCCCCTTTAGCTTTGGCGTAATCCACGGTGAGACCTTGGTAACTCTCAACCTCGACCTTAGGGTTTTTGCTATACAGATCGGTAATTAGGGCAAGCCTCATATCCATCGACATTAATCCATTTTTCTCGCTGTTGTATCCTACGGCGATAACAATACGGTCGAAAAGTTTGAGCGCTTGTTCGACCACCGCAGCATGGCCGCGAGTAAAAGGATCAAACGACCCTGGGAATATTGCTATCTTGTCCATAGATTATACAAATTTAGTTAAAATTTTCCATATTTAAAACCTATTTTAAATATTTTACAGCAAATAACTACAATAAGAAGAGCATCAACATCAATTGCACAATCACAACTCTAAGGAACATGCACACTGGGTAGACCGTCGCATACGACACAGATGCCTTGTCGCCATCGAGTGTATCGTTGGCGTAATTCATTGCCATGGGGTTGGCCATGCTTCCCGATATAACTCCTGCCACGGTTCCAAAATCTAGTTTAAAGAATCGCATTGCCGCCATTGCCACCGCTGTGGTTGGTATCACGGTTATCAACAAACCTATACCCAACCAAAGAGCACCCTCGGGCCGCATAACTGTTGTGAAGAAATCTGCTCCAGCCTCTAATCCCAGGCAAGCCAAATAGATCGCTAGGCCAACTCCTCGCAACATTAAATTTGCACTTTGAGTGGTGTATGTAACCATGTGTAGATTCACGCCAAAGGTTCCAATAAGTATACCAATAATTATTGGGCCACCTGCGAGTCCCAATTTTACGGGAAGGCTCACACCTGGCACCGAGATAGGGATCATTCCCAAAACCACACCTAAAAAGAGTCCGATGAAAAGTGGTAGCAAGTGTGGCTCGTCGAGGATTTTCACCGAATTGCCAAGCTTTTCTTGAACGTTATGTATTGCCGTTTGCTCACCAACCACAGTCAATCTGTCGCCCACTTGAAGCACAAGGTCGGGCGTAGGGATAAGTTGCACTCCCGAGCGAGATACGCGACTAATATTGACCCCATAATTGTTGCGAAGTCTCAACGAAGAGAGCTTCTTGCCATTGATCTGGGGTCGTGTGACAATTATATGCTGCGATACAAGTTGGCTGTCTAATTTGTTCCAATCTAGCTCCAACTCGTTCCAGTCGCGCTCTTCGCGTTGACCGAAAAGAGCAGTTAGCGTGTCGAGATCGTCGGGGGTGGTGACAACTAATATTTGATCACCCTCCATCAGGGCAACATCCGATGTGGGGATCGAAACTTGGAAATTGCGCCATAGTCGCGAAATGACAAACTTGTTGGAGTTGTAGGCCGCAATCTCGCGGATGTATTTGCCAAAAATCCCAGGGTTAGTCACCACGAAACTAGCTATGAAGATAGTTCGCTTGTACTCGGCGTCGGGTGCTGGCAACTCTTCGGGTCGCACGAACCATTTGCGTAGCATCGCCAACGTGATGATTACGCCGACAACACCCATGGGGTAGGTCAATGCACAAGCTAGAGCGACGCTGCTGCTGTCGAACCCAATATCTTTGAGAGTCTGTTGGGCTGCTCCGAGGGCTGGAGTGTTGGTGGTAGCGCCACACAACAGACCCGCTACATCGCCAATATTTACACCAAACAATCCACCTAAAGCTATCGCAAATAGGGTGCCTGCAACAACAACTAAGATTCCTATAAGTTGTAGTTTGCCCCCTCCCGAACGCATCGCAGCAAAAAATCCAGGACCAACTTGTACGCCTAGTGAGTAGACAAAAATAGCCAAACCTAGGCTTTGAGCATAACTCAAAATCACGGGATCGATGGTGAAACCAAGATGCCCCACCAAGATGCCCACAAAGAAAATAAAGGTTACACCCAACGAAGCACCGAAGAGTTTTAGTCGACTGCAAATCATGCCCACAGCCGCAATCATCGAGATTACAACTATAGCTTGAAAAGGTGAGTGTTCGAAAAATATGGTTCTAAAAAAATCCATTTGCAATATATTTAGCTTGCAAATATAATAAAATTAACCAATTACCACAACAAGTGATTGAATTTCGATTGCAGTTTGCCAAAATAAAAGTGGGAAAAAGTTCTTCTTTTTAAGATTTTTTTTTGTAATTTTGGTACTTGGTAATACTAATAACGTGAGTTTTGGATAAGAAATTCTTATCCAAAACACCGCTAAAGTAAGTCTCCCCAAACGGTGTGCAGACTGCTCTTCACACTTCGGCACTTCGAGCAAGCTCGATTGCTCTCAGTTTGTCGGCAGTTGGGGGAGATTTAGAGGGGTTTATCGAACACAAATCGGCTTTTAAAAAGCCGATAACATGAGTTTTAGATGTGGAGAATTAATAAAACTGGCAGGTAAACAATAAATTCTCCTTATCCAAAACTCAGGTTAATATAAACAAGCTTAATTTATGATACGCAAACACGATGGTTGTTGCCAATCTTCCGCAGAGGGCTAAGGAGGAAAATCTGGTGGGAGCCTTGGAGATTGTCAAGCAGGCAATAAAAGAGCGCTCGGTGTCGCAAAATCAGATCTCGGAGCTCTCCAATACAATAAAGATCATGATCGATGGTAAGGTGGAATATGCCGACACCCCAACCAAGGAGGAGCACGGTTATGATATGTTGGTCAATGCTAGCGGCGATATTTTATTGATGATCAATAGTAAACCAGGCGAACCCAACACGCCTCGACTTGTTTATGATGGTGGAGAGATGGCACTGCTTTACAGAAGTCGCGAAAGCGCATTTAGTCTGAAAAATATAACTGAGCAGGGCAGGGAGGCGTTGATGAAAGAGTCGGTTGCCGAGATAATCGTTGTGGAGATCGAAAACGACGATGTTGCCCGCGAATATAAAGTTCCAATTCGTAAAGTTAAGAGCATAAAATCTATAATGTAGACTGCTTGCGGAACGTGAAGTGGCGAGCCGCAAGGTAGCTATATAGGGCGACAATCAGCGACGATAAGGTCTTGGCGGGTGTTGCCCAAATGTGACAGACTGAAACCAAGAATTTCAGCGACACGTAGCTTAAGATAATCGACCCGCACACCGAAAGAGCATACTTCGAAACTTGGCGTTCTTCGCGCTCGGCCGTTGCGTGAAACGCGACGTTGCGATTGAGCCAGAAGCCAATGAAAAATGTTATTGGAAAGACCAATATCAGCGATGCAACCTCGGGCGAGATTGCATAGAATCCTAGATCTACTATCTGCATACCGATGATGTAGTGGTAAATCAAATAGTAGAAAATCGTATCTAAACATACGCTATTAGCCACACCACACACTCCGTAGCGGAATGTGTGGCGTGGTATGAAACTTTCGAGCCCCTTGATGTAGAAGAGGTCGATTGTTTGAGTTATTGCACGAGCTATTTTATTGCTCAGAGTCATGAATCCAGGTGTCGGGGTAGAGTTCGTAGTACTCCATAAGGAACTGTTGGCACTCGTTACGGCTATCCGATTCGAACATAGTTACCATGGTGAGTGCTCCGTATGGATACTCCTGGCCGCGATCCGCTCCAAACTGACCATTGATATGTTTGATTGCAACATCGACGTTCGAACGAAGCTCGTATACACCATATACAACTCTGTAGCGAGGAGCGACAACAACTGCATCTGCCTCAGCTTGAGCTCTGCGCTGTGCTTTGATCTGCGCTAGGGCAATGCTGTCGGCGATTCGTTGTTGCTCGATAGCTTTCTCTTTGGCGATAGCCTCAATGCGAGCCTTTTCTGCTTTAGCCTTCGAGACTGAGTTATATGCAAAGTATCCGCCAACGAGAACTGCCGCCACAACCAAGATTATGATTAGGGTTTTGTTGCCGCCTTTTTTAGGTTCTTGGTTTGCGGGTGCGGGTGCTGGTTGCGCAGGAGTAGCTGGCTTTTGCGTTGGTACCTCGACGGGAGTGTCGACTGGTGCGGGGGTAGGTTGGTTTTCCATAACTGTCTGGTTTTCCTCTGTTGTTGGTTTATTATTTAACTGTTGTAAAAATGAATCGGTCGTAATAAAACTTTTAGTGCGCAATTCGCCAACTCCTACGATTGTTAGAGTTGAAGGGGTGCGAACTTCGCTAATCCATTTGTCGTAGATCTGCGCAGCTTGTTCAGGGGTGCATCCTGCTCGATCTTTGATGATCTCGATCAGAGGCGACCCTTGCTCAGCAGAGCTAAAATCAACATTCTTTGTACCTTCTTGATTCACAACGATGTATAGTGAACCGACTTCTGGGAAGTGAACTGCATTACCTGCGAGCAATGTGCTACCGATAAGCTTGTTAACTTCTGCTGCCATGCGAGAAACTTGTTCCATAACTAACTTATTTAATTGTGATTAATATTTAATTCTTACTCTTTTTAATCGCTACGACCTCTAACGCAGGGCGCGAGAAGCCACGATAAATCATATATATACCAGCCAAAACAAATGGTATACTTAACCATTGACCCATGTTGAGGGTCATATTAGCTTCGAAGCCAACCTGCGCATTTTTAATCGACTCGATCATGATGCGACTAAGGAAAATGCCAATGATGCCCGCTCCAAACATTGTGCCTGGACGGCGACGACCTAAGTCGTAGCGAAAATACATCACCCAAACTACGCCAAAGGTTATAAGGTAGCATATTGCCTCGTAGATTTGAGTAGGGTGGCACGCCGCAGGTGCATACTCGTTGACCCATTCGCGCGAACGAAGGAATCTAAAGCCCCAAGGTAGAGTGGTTTGGGTGCCAAAGATCTCGGAGTTAAAGAGGTTGCCAAGGCGCACAAGTGCTCCGCCGATGCCCGTGGGTATCATAAACCTGTCGAGTGCCCAAAGGTAGGGTAGTTTATTGCGGCGCGCGAAGAGCCATATACCTATTAATATACCAATCGCAGCTCCGTGGCTAGCCAATCCTCCGTCGCGGATTTCGGTTATTATAGCCCATGGGCGAGTGAGGTAAACTTCGGGTTCGTAGAAGAGACAGTGTCCGACGCGAGCGCCCAGCATTGTGCCAAGGGTACCATATATAAATATAGACTCGGCAACATCTTGGCTCAATCCTTCGCGTTTGCAGTAGAGTTCAAAATATTTAGCACCTATAAGAATCGCTGCAACCCACATTAAGCTGTAATAGCGAATCTCGAATCCGAAGATCGAAAATAGGGTGGGATCGAAGTTCCAATCGATGTATAGTAGATTAATCATGTTCTATTATTTAGTTTGGTAATTTTTCATCAATCTAGCTATGTATTTGCCGATAATGTCAAATTCAATATTTACTACTGTGCCAACCTCGATATTGTGGAAGTTGGTGTTTTCGTAGGTGTAGGGTATTATCGCCACGCGAAAACTTGTTGGCTTTGAGTCGCACACCGTGAGGCTCACACCATTGACTGTGATCGACCCCTTCTCTACTGTGCAGTTGCCATCGATGGTTGGTTCGTACTCGAATGTGAAGTACCAACTGCCTTCGGCATCCTCTTTGGAGGTGCAGGTAGCTACCTGGTCGACGTGGCCTTGGACGATGTGTCCATCGAGCAGAGCATCGGGGCGCATGGCACGTTCGAGGTTAACTAAGTCGCCAACTTTGAGTTGACCAAGGTTGCTTTTGGTCAAAGTCTCGTGCATCGCCGTCACCGTGTAGTTGTTTTGGTTTAACTCAACGACAGTTAAGCACACTCCATTGTGAGCCACACTTTGGTCGATTTTAAGTTCGTCGCAAAACGAAGCCTCTAGCGTGAAGTGTTTGTTTTGTTGCTCTTGGCGTATTGCTACAACTTTGGCAAGACTTTCTACTATTCCTGAAAACATTTTCCTTATATATTTGTTAATATCTTTGCTTTAACTTTGTATGCTGCTTCAACCTGATCGAGTTCAATTTTAACACTCCCAAGATTTTGATTGTCAGCGGCTATCAAACGCAAGATTGTGTTGTTGTTATCACCATCTTCGATTGTTACAATACGCAAAAGTACAATTTTTTTGGTAACTATCACACATTCATCACCAGGAATAATCTCTTCTGGTAGAATCTTTTTTAAAAGTACGATGGTATTCGTTGGTGTAATGTCGCCCATCGCACGTCCTAAATACCTCATAGCGATGTCGTAATCGATACACGAAGGGAGCATTATCTCCTCGCTTGGTTCCAACGACTCTACTTGGCGTATTGCCTGTTCGACTCCTATATTATATAAAGGTTTTATTGCGCCGCGGTTCTCTAAATCGGTTAACATCTCGCCATCGCCAGTTAGCAACCACAACAAGCTAATCTCAGGGAATGTTTCAGTTATCATCGCTGCGATTTTACGCGATATGCTGTTATTTCCGCGTTTGATCTGGTATAGGTTCTCTCCTCTGGCGAGTCCAATATAGCGCGCAAAGTAGTTGGTGGTCATATTAGCCCACGCTATCACACCCTCCAATCTTTGCCAGTCGCTAAGCTTTTGTTGCATAAATTTGTTACTATCCAATTTTTTTCGCACCTTTGTACCCTTGGTTCCGTAGTTCAATGGATAGAATATAAGATTCCGGTTCTTACGATGAAGGTTCGATTCCTTCCGGAATCACTCAGTTATTCTATATTCCAAATCAATTAGCGAGTATACATCAACCCACGGTGCTACAAATATACAAAAAAGTTTTGTATATGGTACTTTTAACACATATTATATAATATATTCGAGCGTTTTTATGCTTTTGGGGATGAAAAAAAGCAGCGTCTTTCGGCGCTGCTCTCTGAGCTGTTGATGAGGATTGAACTCACGACCTCTTCCTTACCAAGGAAGTGCTCTACCACTGAGCTACAACAGCAATTTCCTTTTACGGTGTGCAAAGATAATGAAAAAAGATTGCAATATCCAAATTATATGGGCAATAATTTGAAAAATAGAAGAAATTGATTTTTCTAACTTCTGCGCTACGAATGGTGATGGGTTGATAATCACTCTTATAGCAGAGTGGCGTTTGTGGTAGGCGAAGATATTATCACAATTAGACAACTAATTTAGTGTAAAATTTTGTAATTATAATAAAAAGTAGTAACTTTGCGAACTAATTGCACTGATTATGGAAGGTTTGACGAACTGCGTTATAGCTTATAAATCACTTGGCGTTGGAGCCTTTGATTATAGCATTGTTGTTGATAGTGAATTTTTTAACCGCTTTGAAACTTCGGAGATCTCGGCAGGAAACTGTAGCGTTGATGTGCAATTACAACGTGGCGAAACCATGCTCGAACTCGATGTGAAGATCGCGGGAGAAGTAGTGGTTGAGTGTGACAGATGTTTGGAAGATTGTCCTGTGAGCATAGATTACCAGGGTTCGCTGATCGTTAAGTTCTCTTCGGAGGTTAGCGATTACGATGGTGATATTTTGTGGCTTTCACCTCAGGAGACTCAGGTTGACCTTAGTCAATACATTTACGAAAGCATTGTGCTCTCGTTGCCTTATCAGCGAGTACATGAGCCAGGAGAATGTAACCCCGCCATGATCGAGAAATTTGCAATAATTTCGGGTGCGGAGTTCGACGCGATGGACGATAGCGAAGAGGAAGAAGAAGAGTTACACGGACTAGCGAGCGGTGATTTAGCAAAGTTGCAGGCGCTCAAAGAGATGATGGAGGAAGAGAAACAATAAGTATTGAACTTAAAGATAAATTTAACATATAATTAATTAATTTTGTAAGATGGCACATCCTAAACACAAGATCTCGTCAACAAGAAGAGATAAGAGAAGAACTCACTACAAAGCAGTCGTACCTACTGTAGTTGCATGTTCAAACTGTGGCGCAGCGGTTCTTTACCACCGAGTTTGCCCAGAATGCGGTTTTTATCGCGGAAAACTAGCAATTGAAAAAGTTGCTACTGAGTAATGAAATTTAGAGTGTAGTTTTCGCCCTAAGCGATACTGCACTCTTTCTCAATAATAGGCCCTATTTTAAAGGGCTTGATTATCAACCCAAAAAAGAATATTATGTTGAAAATTGGTATAGATGCGATGGGAGGCGACTTTGCTCCTGAAGCAGCAGTCAAAGGTGCCGTAGAGGCTCTACCTTTACTAGGTGACGATAGTCGCATTGTGCTATTTGGAGACCAGACTCGCATTTTGGAGATTCTTTCGGCAGAGGGTTGCGACCCGTCGAATTTTGATATTGTTGCTACTAGTGAAGTGATCGAGATGTGTGACCACCCAGCAAAAGCCTTTCAATCTAAAGTAGACTCAAGCATTGTGGTGGGTTTCACTCACCTGGCAAAGGGTTTGATTGATGGCTTTGCCAGTGCAGGTAGCACAGGGGCGATGATGGTTGGCTCGATGTACGCAATAAAACCTATCGAGGGTGTAATTCGCCCTGCGATCTCGTCGCTTGTCCCAACGGTAACTGGTGCGCCAGCGTTGGTGCTCGACGTAGGTTTGAATGTGGATTGCAAGCCCGAGGTTTTGGCTCAATATGGTCTTTTGGGATCTGTTTATGCTCAGAGCGTTATGGGTCTTGAGTCTCCACGAGTAGCCATCATTAATATTGGCGAGGAGGAGTCGAAGGGTAACGCTCAAACTAAGGCTGCCTACGAACTCTTGAAGGCCGATGGTCGTTTTAACTTTGTGGGGAACATCGAAGGATCTGATATTTTTACAGGAAAAGTAGCGGATGTTATCCTCTGTGATGGCTTTGTGGGTAACGCATTGCTAAAAATGGCCGAGAGCATGTACCAAATAAACAAGAAAATTGGAGGTTTGGATCACCCATTTTGGGATATGATGAACTACGAAAGTGTTGGTGGAACCCCAGTTCTGGGTATCAATGCACCCGTAATGATTGGCCACGGTTGTTCTACAGCAGAGGCGATTAAAAGCTTGATTATCTCGACTGAGCGTTGTGTCAGTTCTAATGTAACTGGTAATCTTCAAGCTACATTTAACACAGAAATTTAGATGAAAACAATAGCTGCAATAACAGGTATAGGCTCATACTTGCCTGATTATTTATTGACAAACGACGAATTGAGTCGCATGGTCGATACCACCGACGAGTGGATTATGACACGTATCGGAATTAAAACACGTCATATACTCAAGGGCGAAGGCCTGGGAACCTCTTACATGGGAGCCCGCGCTGTAGCCAACTTGCTAAAGAAAACAAACACTAGTCCACTAGATATTGATTTGGTGATCTGTGCTACGGTCACGCCCGATATGTTGTTTCCTTCTACAGCAAATATTATTGCCGAGGAGACTGGTTGTAAAAATGCTTTTGCCTACGATATTTTGGCTGCATGTAGTGGTTTCCTATTTGCACTAGTTACAGCAAGTAAATTTATCGAGACTGGAAGCTACAAGAAAGTTATTGTTGTAGGTGCCGATAAGATGTCTTCGATTGTCGATTATACAGATCGTAAGACCTGTCCAATTTTTGGCGATGGAGCAGCAGCGGTGCTTCTTGAGCCTACAACTGATGGTGTGGGTATTCGCGATAGCGTGCTTCACTCAGATGGTTCTGGTATCCAGCACCTTTACATGAAGGCGGGAGGCTCGCGCTATCCTGCAAGTGCTGAGACCATCGAGAATAAGTGGCACACTATCACGCAAGATGGACAGTCGGTATTTAAGGCTGCGGTAACCAATATGGCGGATGTGTCGGTGGAGGTTATGGAGCGCAATAAGCTAACTTCTGACGATATACGTTTCCTTGTTCCCCACCAAGCGAACTTGCGCATTATCGATGCGACGGCTCGCAGAATGGGTATTGGTCGCGAGAAGTGCATGATCAACATCGATCGTTGTGGTAACACTACTGCTGCAACTATTCCGTTGTGTATTAGCGACTACGAGAATGTTTTGCGCAGAGGTGACAACCTTATTTTGGCAGCCTTTGGTGGCGGTTACACTTGGGGTGCGGTCTACGTAAAATGGGCTTATGATGGCGACAAGGTGCCAGATATAGAGTAAGAAGTTGACAAATAAGGTTATTTTTGGCACTGCCCTCCGCTTTTTAATCCTCATGTACGTAAGGTGCGCTGCGGTTTAAGAGCCTTTACGAAGCCCCAAAACTAACCTCATTATCCAACTTCTTGCAAAATGAGAGAGGGCGACTAGCATTAAAGTTAGTCGCCCTTACTATGTGTAAAGAGAGGTTTAGTTTATTTATCTCTCTGGACGATATATGCACAGAGATTCATAAGCGATGTGCGGTATTCCGATGGTGGATATTGCGCAAGGATCGATGTTGCTTTTTCGATGTAGGCGTACATCACCTTTGTTGCTAAATCTACTCCGCCGCCCTCTTCAACTTTGCTTTGAAGGATGTCGATCGCTTGCTCGTCCTCTTTGCATTTTTTTAGCAGCTCGGTGATCTCTACATTCTCTTGGTCGCTAGAGTTTTCGATTACGATAAGGAGGGGTAGAGTCACTTTTCCTTCGCGTAGGTCGCCGTTTGTGGGTTTACCTGTGTTTGCCGTGCGGCTATAATCCAATATGTCGTCTTGGATCTGGAATGCCATGCCGATGTATTCGCCAAAACGGCGCATATTCTCCACTTTCGAAGCATCTGCACCAGCTGCTATTGCACCAGCCGATGCACTTATCGATATTAGCGATGCGGTTTTTTTGTTGATTATGTCGAGGTATCCTTGGCGGGTCATCGTATGTTTCGATGCAAAGTCATCTTGAATAACCTCTCCTTCGCAGAGTATAGCGATACTTTTCGAGATGTGTGCAACAATATCGTATTGGCCACTCGACATGCCCAAAGTTAGTGTTCTGCCCAAGATGTAGTCACCAACGAGAATCGATTTGCGCGACTGCCACACAGCGTTGAGCGAAGGCTTGCCGCGACGTGTATCCGACGAGTCGATAACATCGTCGTGAATGAGCGACGAGAGGTGGATCATCTCGACCATGGTTGCCGCGACCCAAGCTCGGCGGCTCACTATCCCATTTGGGGAATTGAGGGCTGCGGCAAGCATCACGATAAGTGGGCGAATACCCTTGCCGCGCGTGGATAGAGCGTAGGTTAGCATCTGGGATAGCAGCTGACTGTCGGCTTTGAACTGTTCGGCAATAAAGTTATCGAACCCCTCTAGCTCTTTTATAATCGGGGCTTTAATATCGTTGAGTGTGGCCATTCTTTTTGTTGGTGTTAGTAACTGCAAAAGTAATGATTTTTTTGCTAACTCTCCAACTTTATCGAAAGTTTTTAGTATCTTTGTAAATTGTGACACATCTATTGTTTTGCCAACATTCGATGGTGGCGACAAAGGGTGTGACTAAATGGACAAAATTTTATATATGACATCAAAAATTGATTGGCAGAAGGGGCTTCCCTTTGTGGTGGCGGTGGTGCTTTACGCGCTCTTATCCTATGGTTATTTTGCACCCCAAACGCGGGGCGACGTGTTATATCAGCACGACGTTAAGCAGTATCAGGGTATGACCCAAGATATTTTGGAGAGCCGTGAATCGACAGGTGTAGATCCGCAGTGGAGCGGTTCGATGTTCGGTGGAATGCCAGCCTATTTGATCAATGTGGCCTATCCTGCACAAATTATCAAGGTCTCATTTGGTAAGGTTGTTAACGCCTTTGGCACCCCTGCGGCCTTCATTTTCTTCGCCATGCTTTCGATGTGGTTGATGTTGGTGATGATGGGCCTCAATGGTTGGGTAGCTATCGTTGGAGGTTTGATGTATGGCCTTTCGACCTACTTCTTTTTGATTATCGAGGCGGGACACATTACCAAGATGTGGGCTTTGGTCTACGCTCCACTGATGTTTGGTGGAGTCTACATGGCCCTCAGAGGCCGATGGTTGTGGGGCGCAGCGCTTGCAGCACTCTTCGCTTCGCTTGAAATTGGGGCGAATCATCCTCAAATCACCTACTATTTTGGTTTGGCGATCTTTGTTTTTTGGATCTCGGAGTTGTGCGGAGCTTATAAGGAGTCGCGCATGGCAGATTTTGCCAAACGTACTGGAATTCTGGTAGTTGCAGCCTTGCTTGCCGTTGGTTCCAATTTATCGCCTTTGTGGTATACTATGGAGCACACCCCCGAGACTATGCGCGGCGGCTCGGAATTGGCGGCGCAGAGTGGCGCTTTGGGTTTAGATATGGAGTACGCAACGGCATGGAGCTATGGCCCTGTAGAGAGTCTAAATATGTTGGTGCCCAACTTTGTTGGTGGTTCGTCGTTCGAGAGTTTTTCGAGTGATGGTGCTGTAGCACAATCGTTAGCGCCTTATGGCGCAAGCCAAATTGCAGGTCAGTTGCCACTCTATTGGGGTCCGCAATCATTTACGGGAGGCCCTACATACATAGGTGCTGTGATTATATTCTTGGCAATTTTGGCACTATTGCTGCTCAAAGGGCGCGAAAAATGGTGGATTGTTGCCATCTCAGTTTTGATGATTCTCTTGGCTTGGGGGCGCCACTTTATGTGGTTCACCGAGTTGATGTTCAATATCTTGCCAGGTTATAATAAGTTTAGAACAGTCTCGATGACTCTTGTTGTTGTCGAGTGGACGTTGCCTCTTTTGGCTGTTTTTGCCCTTGGTCGGATGTGGAATGAAGATGATGGTCGGGAGCGACTATTCCGTGCGCTAAAGATCGCAACCGTTGCAGTCGGTGGCGTGCTGCTGCTTTTCATTGTGGCGGGTGGCGCATTGTTCGATTTTGGGGCCGATGATGGTTTTAAGCTGCTTGCAGGAAGTGGCTTCCCTGAAGATATTGCTTCGCTAGTCTCTCGGGCCATGGCACAAGAGCGTTTTTCGGTGATGCGCCTCGATGCTCTTCGATCTCTCTTTTTTGTTGTTGCCGCAGCCTGCGTTGTGTGGTTGATGTTGCAAAATAAAATTAAACGAGGTGTGATGTTGGGCGCAGTTGCGGCTTTGGTGCTACTCGACTTGGTGCCTGTGAATCGTCGTTATCTCAACGGTGATGACTTTGTCGATGCTCGCAAGGCAAAGATCTATCCTACGGAAATCGACAAAGAGATTTTGCGCGATAAGGAGCTAGGCTACAGAGTTTTGAATCTCAATGTCAGCACCTTTAACGATGCTACCACATCTTATTTTCACCGCTCAATTGGTGGCTATCACGGGGCTAAGTTGTCGCGTTACCAGGATCTGATAGATCGCTATTTCTCGTCGAAGATCAACTCGTCGGTGCTCGATATGCTCAACGCGCGCTACATTATCTCGACCGATGAGGAAGGCTCACCTGCCTTAATTGTCAACGACGAGGCGATGGGTGCAGCATGGTTCGTCTCGGATATTTTAGAGGTGGGGTCTCCGCGCGCCGAGATTGATGCTCTGGGTGTGGCCGACTTGCGCGAGTTTGCAATTGTCGACAAGCAGTTCGGTGTTGCGCCAACCACTTTTGCCCAAGGAGAGATCGAACTTGTGGAGTATGAGCCCAACTACCTGCGCTATGAATACTCGGCCGATGCCGCTGGGGTTGCGGTTTTCTCGGAGATCTACTATTCCAAAGGGTGGAGAGCCTATATCGATGGTGAGCCAGCGCCATATTTTAGGGCAAATTATCTGCTCAGAGCCATGGAACTTCCTGCGGGAGACCATGTCGTGGAGTGGCGATTCAGAGCTCCTCGCTGGGCTATGATCGAGGGGGTGACCCTTGTGGCATCGTTGTTAATTATTATCTCAATAATCACACTTTTAATCGTAGCAATCTATGAAAGAAGACAAAAGATTAAAGCGTAAGGTTCGCAGCTCTTACGCAGTTTCGACTATAAGCATCTCGCTAGTGCTCTATTTAGCTGGTGCTGTAGGTTATATGATCTACACGGTTTTCGGAGTTACTAATGCTTTGGAAGAGGGCATCACTGCCACCGTAGAGCTTCGAGGTGAGGTGGGCGAAGGGCAGCGCGAAGGTATCAGAGCCCAGATTGCAAATTCACCTATTGTTGGTGCGATTGAATTCTCTTCGCGCGAGAGCAAGGCCCAAGATGAAGAATTTAGAGCTTTGTTTGGCGAGGATTTCGAATCGGTGATGGCTTCGAATCCTCTGTTCGATAGCTTCGAGGTGCAACTCTTGGCAACCTCGGCCGAGGCCGACTTGCTGAGCTCGTTTATCGAAAGGGTAGAGTCTATCGATGGGGTAGAATCGGTCTATTATCCTGCAATGCTTGTCGAAAGGGTTCACTCGACGCTCTCGATAATCGAGACTGTGCTGTTGCTTTTCGGAGCCACACTCCTATTTATTTCGTTGATTTTGCTCAATAACACCATCCGTTTGGCGATCTATTCGCGCCGCTATATAATCAACACAATGAAGCTTGTGGGTGCAACGCGCTGGTTTATCATGCGACCCTTGGTGTGGAGTGGCGTGAAGAGTGGTTTTGGCGCAGGTCTTATTGCTTCGTTTTTGTTTATCTGTTCGCTCTATGCTCTAGGATCGACACTTCCAGAGTTGATGACCATGGGCGACAGGCAGCTGATTTTAATAATTATAGGTGCAATTGTGCTAAGTGGTGTTATAATCTCGTTAATTTTTACGATCTTTGCAGCGAATAAGTTTGTTAATATGAAGTCAAATAAGATATACCTTTATTAAAATGAATAAGATAAATAGAACCGACGAGTCGCAACAAGAGCAGCAGATGCCTTTGGCGAAGAAAAATTACAAACTCCTATTGGCAGGTTTTCTTGTTATCATCTTGGGCTTTGTATTGATGTCGGGTGGTGGTGGCACTACGGCTACCGAATTCGATTATAGCATGTTTTCGTTTCGCAGAATCACTCTAGCTCCCATCGTTGTGGTTGCGGGATTCATTATCGAGGTGTATGCTATACTCAAAAAATAGATTTTTTATAACCCATTTATACTATGAATATTATTGAAGCGGTTATCCTTGGAATAGTCCAAGGTATTACCGAATTCTTGCCAGTTTCCAGCAGTGGACACCTTCAAATCGTCAAGGCGTTGATGGATGTTGAATTGGAGGAGAACGTCGCTTTCGACTTGGCGCTGCATGCGGGAACCGTGTGTAGCACAATTTTGGTTTTATGGCCAGAGATCGTAAAGATCTTCAAAGGCGTTTTTTCTCGCACGTTCAACCAAGAGCAGGCATACGTCCTAAAAATAGCGCTCTCGATGATCCCAGTGGCTATTGTTGGCTTTACGCTCGAAGATTCACTCAATGTGATGTTGTCGTCGCGCGGTATTTTGATCATCGTGGGTACGATGCTACTTATAACAGCAATTTTGTTGGCCTACGCATCATTCGCCAAACCCCGAGCTAAAGCAAATATCTCATTTGTAGATTCATTTATTATAGGCGTTGCGCAAGCTGTGGCTGTTATGCCAGGTATTTCGCGCTCGGGAGCAACAATTGCAACAGGTCTTATTTTGGGCAACAAGAAAGAGAGCGTAGCTCAATTCTCGTTTCTGATGGTTTTGGTGCCAATCCTTGGAAAAGCTTTCCTGTCGGTTGTTGGTGGCGATCCTGTGTGGAATAGCGTTGGTGCCCTGCCTATGATCTCGGGATTTCTCGCCTCGTTTGTGGTTGGTGCTTTTGCGTGTCGTTTTATGATCAATATCATCAAACGAGGTAAGTTAGTCTGGTTTGCCTACTACTGCTTGGTGGCTGCTCTATTCTCGTATGTACTCTATTTCTTTAAGTAATTTTAACGTGAGTTCGATAATTATCGAACTCATAAATACCCCTGGGGGGGGAGATTTTAAATAATTTATGGATGATTTAACCCAGATCAACTTTCCCGAAGGATACGTTGCTCTAATAGATAAACCACTAAGGTGGACTTCGACCGATGTGGTGCGAAAGATTAACTATGCGCTCCGCCACAAAGGCTATAAAAAAATTAAAGTTGGCCACGCAGGTACCCTCGACCCTTTAGCAACTGGTGTTTTGTTGATTTGCATCGGCAAGGCGACCAAAAGAGTAAACGAGTTGCAGGCTGAAACCAAAGAGTATATCGCCGAAGTGACCCTGGGTGCAACAACTCCGAGCTTCGATATGGAGCATGAAGTCAATAAAACATATCCCACGGAGCACATCACGCGCCCTATGATCGAAGATGCTCTAGGGGGGCTTTGTGGTGAGCGGCTCCAAACTCCGCCGATATTCTCGGCAAAAAAGATCGATGGTGTACGTGCCTATGAACTGGCTCGCGCTGGCGAAGAGGTCGAAGTGCGCCGTGCGTTGATCAATATTTACGATATTCAGATCATAGAATTCTCTATGCCTCGACTAACAATTCGAGTTAGTTGCAGTAAAGGTACCTACATCCGCTCGTTGGCCTCTGAGATTGGCAGCGCGTTGCAGTCGGGAGCCTATCTTTCGGCGCTTCGACGTACCCAAAGCGGTGGTTATCGCGTCGAAGATGGATGGCAATTAGAGGATTTTATGAAAAATTTGGAGTTGCTTGAAACAAAATCGTAAATTTTACGTATAAACTTTAATCACACTATTTGAAAATAAAAAAGAAGAGCTTATAAATTATGAAGTTATCTCGCTATGGCTACGATTTTTCGCCCGAAATGTTGGCGAAACACCCAGCAGACGTTCGTGACGAATCACGCTTAATGGTTATTGACCGACAGACAAAAACGATCGAACACAAGAAGTTTAAAGATATTCTCGACTATTTCGAAGAGGACGACCTTTTTGTGATGAACGACACCAAGGTGTTCCCTGCTCGTTTATATGGTAATAAGGAGAAAACTGGAGCCGAGATCGAGATCTTTTTGTTGCGCGAACTTAACCACGAACTCCGCCTTTGGGATGTGTTGGTCGACCCTGCTCGCAAGATCCGTATAGGAAACAAATTATATTTTGGCGAGGATGACCTTTTGGTTGCCGAGGTTATCGATAATACCACCTCGCGCGGTCGTACACTTCGCTTCTTGTTCGATGGTACTCACGAAGAGTTTAAAGAGGCGCTTTACGCAATGGGTGAAACTCCACTGCCACATTGGATTCGTACCGAGGTAGAGCCCGAAGATGCTGAGCGTTATCAAACTATCTACGCTAAGCACGAAGGTGCTGTAGCGGCTCCAACAGCGGGTTTGCACTTTTCGAAGCACTTGCTTAAACGTATGGAGATCAAGGGTGTGCGCGAAGCCTTTATTACGCTTCATGTCGGTCTAGGTAACTTCCGCAAAGTCGATGTCGAGGATCTTTCCAAACACAAAGTTGATTCGGAACAATACATCGTTTCGCCTCAATGTGTCGAGGATGTGAACTCGGCAAAGAAACGTCAGAGTAAAGTGATTTCGGTTGGTACAACCGTAATGAAGGCTTTGGAGAGTGCTGTCTCTACAAATGGTATGATCAAAGAGATGGATGGTTGGACAAACAAATTCATTTTTGCGCCTTACGATTTTTCTGTGGCCGATGCTTTGGTCACCAACTTCCACCTTCCATACTCGACTCAGTTGATGCTGGCTTCGGCTTATGGCGGTTATGAGCTTATAGATCAAGCCTATAAAATAGCAAAAGAGGAGGGGTACCGTTTTGGTACTTATGGTGATGCAATGTTGATTTTGTAAGTATAAATACCTATAAAACTACTCTAACTAGCCATTAAAGTTTGTACTGCGGCTAATTTTTATTACCTTTGTGAAAATATAAACACTCAATATTGTTAAATGTCGTCTAAAAAGATTCTATATGTTTGTCAGGAGATAGACCCATATATCTCTAACTCTGCTAATGCTACGTTTTGCAGAGCTTTGTTGCAGGGTGTCCAAGAATGTGGTAACGAAATTCGTTCTTTCACCCCTCGCTATGGCGTAATTAATGAGCGTAGGAATCAGCTGCACGAGGTGATTCGTCTTTCGGGAATGAACCTTATAATCAATAATAATGACAATCAGCTCATTATTAAGGTTGCTTCGATACCTATGGCGCGTGTGCAAGTTTACTTTATTGATAACGAAGATTTTTTCTCGCGCAAAGCAGCCCTTACCGATGCCGATGGGGCGGAATTTGCCGATAACGACGAGCGTGCTATTTTCTTTGCTCGTGGCGTTCTCGAAACAGTGAAAAAATTGCGTTGGTCGCCAAGTGTGGTTCACTGCCACGGTTGGTTCTCCTCTATTATTCCGTTGTACTTAAAGCACTCATTTGCCGACGATCCAATTTTCCAAGATGTGAAAGTTGTTGTGTCGCTCTACGACGACCAATTCTCGCAATCGTTGGATTCGCAATTTAAGTCGAAGATCATCTCAGAGGGGCTTGCCGACGACAATATCGATATTTTAACAGATCCTTCATACGAAAATTTATATAAATTCGTTATCTCTTATGCTGACGGTGTGGTAATAGCTTCTAAGAATGTGAACGAGAGTATTGTAGAGTATGCTCGTGCATCAGGAAAAAAGATTCTAGAATATCAGGAAGTTAACCTTGAAGAGGCCGCAGAAGCTAAAGAATTATACGAAAATTATGACAAATTCTATGAATCGCTCTAATCTACTACGTCGCCTTATTGGTGGAGTTTCGGTGATTGCCGTTGTGGCAGTCATAACATTTAGTGGTTGTACAAATGTGGATTACACATTGGGTAGCGACCTAACCCTTGAAAATCAAGGCTTGAAGCTAGGTCAATTGACAATCGACGGAATGACTGGCAGTTACTTTTCGTCGAAGCTCTACAAGACAGACTCTTTGAACTCAGCGGGCATGAGCTATGGCTACTTTGGTACGATGGCAAACGATACGTTTGGTACTCGTTCGGCAGCTTTCTTTACTCAATACCTGGTGGCAAACTCGCTTGAAGATGACCTTTTTGGTTACATGCCTATCTTCGACTCGGCGATTCTTTACGTCTCAATCTCTAGTTATGGTGGTGATACTAGCGTTGTTCAAAAATTCGAAGTTTACGAGGTGACCGACAATAGCTTTATAACTGAATCGGCAGATTCTGTCTTTTTCCCAAGTTTCAACATCGAACGTTATCTCGACACTGAGCCAGTCTTTACATTTAAATTCCCCGATCAAGACAACGGGATCTATACCGATGCTACCTACATCAAAATGGACGAGACGGACAAAACGGCAGAATTTATCCACCGTTTGATGCTCCAAACGATCACGGGCGACTACGACGAAGATATTTACACCGATGACGAAGAGTGGGTGGAGGTATTTAAAGGTCTGTATATCAAACCTGTAGAAGAGCTTCAGCCTCTTGGCTCTGGCAACCCAGGTGCGATCTTTGCAACTGCGCTCGAAAGTTCAGGCTTTGGTTTCTATGGTCGCAGTCGCGAAGAAGTGGACGAGACCTTGATCAAAGATACCATTGGTATGAGTTACACTTTCTACTACTCTTCGGCCGAATATGGTAACATTTCGATCAACTGTGTGGACAACAACTACGAAGGATCTATGATCAACCCCGACGAGATCTTGACCCCTTATACGGAAGATCCTAGTAGCGTGCCAACTACCTCAATTTTGCGAGTTGAAGGTATGGCAGGGGTGGTTAGCAGGATTGAATTTACCAAGGATTTCTTCTACCAACTCGACACGATTCTAGAAGAGGAAGACGACGAGAGTTTCACAAGTCTATTCTTCAACCAGGCGATGTTGAAGATCTATCTCGAAGATATTACAAGTTACGACTGGACAGATATTAACCCCTTTGTTGTGACACCATGG
The DNA here is from genome assembly GCA_047172505.1 of Rikenellaceae bacterium. Lineage (GTDB taxonomy): Bacteria > Bacteroidota > Bacteroidia > Bacteroidales > Rikenellaceae > Alistipes. The sequence continues at coordinate 23,223 of JBCQWE010000004.1, forward strand.
ATGGATGCAATGCCTACATCGTTGGGTCTATATTCCGACTATTCGTACTACCTATACGAAGATGAGGATGATGGTGAGACATATAGCACGCTTACGGGTGTTGCCGATTATCTCTACGCCTACGAATCGAGCTACACGCTAGACTTTGGAGGCTCTTTGAACCGCTCGTGGGGCTGTTACGTGTTGAATATCCCAGGATATGTTCAAACGGCATGGAACAGCTACCTTTCAGCCAAAGAGGAGGCCGAAGAGGATGGAACAGAGATGGATTGGGATTCGTGGGAGGAAGATCGCACGGCTTATCTTGGTCCTATAGCATCGAGTCTATATTCAATGAAATATGCGTCGTTGCAAGCGGGAGACCCCGACCTCAACAAGGCGCCTATGCACTTGGAGTTGACATACACAATGATACGATAAAGTATAAATTAATAATATGCAAGAGAATTTAGTTATAGTAGAGTCCCCTAAAAAAGCAAATACCATTGCCCAATTTCTAGGGCCAGACTTTATTGTAAAATCTAGTCGCGGACACATCCGCGACCTGGCGAAGAAAGATCTCGGAATCGATATTGAGGACCAATACACCCCAGTTTACGAGATCTCTAGCGATAAGAGTAAAGTTGTAGATGAACTTAAAAAAATATCTAAGTCAGTAAAAAACGTCTGGTTAGCATCCGATGAGGACCGCGAGGGAGAGGCTATTGCATGGCACCTTGCGCAGGTTCTTGATTTGCCGATTGATCAAACAAAGCGTATCGTTTTTCACGAGATCACCAAAGAGGCGATTTTAAAAGCGATAGAGAATCCCCGAACAATAAATATGAATTTGGTCAACGCACAGCAAGCTCGCCGTGTGTTGGATCGTTTAGTGGGTTTCGAACTTTCGCCAGTTCTTTGGCGCAAAGTGCGTCCGCAACTCTCGGCAGGTAGAGTGCAGAGTGTGACTGTGCGACTTATCGTTGAGCGCGAGCGCGAAATCATCGCCTTTGAGCCTAAACAGTATTTCCGCGTAGTAGCACAATTCCAAAAGGCTGGGGCTTCGGCAAAGAGCACCTTCAAGGCCGAACTGAGCCACAGATTAGACTCTATTGAGCAAGCCAAGGAGCTTTTGGCGCAATCTATAGGTGCAACGTATAGTGTGGCAAAAGTCGAGGAGAAGCCTTTGAAGCGATACTCAGCGGCTCCATTCACCACGTCGACCCTCCAACAAGAGGCGGGTCGCAAATTGAGCATGTCTGTTTCTCAGATTATGTCGGTGGCTCAAAAGCTCTACGAGCAGGGTCTTATCACCTATATGCGTACCGATTCGGTGAACCTATCGTCACAAGCTATAGAGCAGTGCAAAGCAGAGATCATCAAAGATTTTGGAGCTGAGTACTCTGCGCCCAAAAATTATAAGACAAAATCGAAGGGTGCTCAAGAGGCTCACGAGGCGATTCGTCCATCGTACATCGACCGTAAAACCATCGATGGTACGGCAGCTGAAAAACGCCTTTACGATCTGATTTGGAAACGTACTGTAGCTTCACAAATGGTTCCCGCTGAGTTGGATCGAACAGTGATCACTATCGAGCAAGATGCCAAAGATGTGACATTTACAACAACAGGTGAGGTGGTTCGCTTCGATGGATTTATGCGTCTTTATACAGAGGCGGTCGATGAAGATACGGTGTCGGATGATAATAAGCACACTTCGCGCTTGCCTAAAGTGGTGGTTGGAGAGGCTTTAAATTCTCTCGAGATAACTGCAACTGAGCGTTATACACAATCACCAGCTCGCTATAGTGAGATGACTATGGTCAAGAAACTCGAAGAGTTGGGTATCGGTAGACCATCGACATATATGCCAACAATATCGACAGTTATCGCTCGCGGATATGCCCTAAAGCAGAGTCGCGAGGCTGTGAAGCGAGAGTATCAACAGTTATCACTTACAAGTGGTGTTGTCTCTCATTCTATGCTTTCTGAAAATGTTGGCAAAGAGAAAGATCGTCTGTCGCCAACCGACATCGGAATGCTTGTGAATGACTATTTAGAGGTGCAGTTTGCAGAGATCATAGATTACAACTTTACGGCAAATGTCGAGAAGGAGTTTGACCGTGTTGCCGAAGGTGAGGTTGCTTGGAACACAATGATCGACGACTTCTACAAGCCATTCCACTCGTTGGTCGACAGCGCAGTTGGAGAGCAAGTAGCACGCACAACGCACGAGCGTATTTTGGGCACAGATCCTAAAACTGGTCGCGAGGTTAAAGCTCGCATTGGTCGTTATGGCGCTATGGTCGAAATCGTTGCTCCCGAGGGCGAAAAGCCAAAATATGCGGGACTTAAAGCGGGTCAGCTTATCGAATCTATCTCACTCAAAGAGGCACTTTCACTCTTCGACCTGCCACGCACGTTGGGCGAATTTGAAGGTCACGCGTTGGTTGTAGGTATCGGTCGTTTTGGCCCTTATGTACGTCAAGATAAATCGTTTACCTCGCTTGCAAAGACCGACGACCCTTATGCGATAACCTTGGAACGAGCAATAGAATTAATAGTAACCACTCGTGTTAGCAAAGCTGCGGCAAATACTCCAATTAAGACTTTTGAGCAGGATGCCGACTTGATTATCAAGAACGGTCGCTATGGTCCATACATTGCTTACAATAAGAAGAATTATAGAATTCCAAAAAGTCGCGCCGCCGAGGAGTTGACCTTCGAGGAGTGTCAAGAGATAATTGCAAAGAGCAAGAAATAATATTTATCCTAAAGATTAACGATAATGAAGAAACTTTTACTAGCAGCAGCATTACTCCTATGTGTAGGAGCTTCTGCACAACCAAAGGGCGGTGAGCCAGTAAAGAAAGCCGAGAAGGGCTACAAATTTACCGACACAAAGATTATCCCAGGTACATCGGTCAAAAATCAACACCGTAGTGGTACTTGTTGGTGTTATAGTGGTATCTCATTCCTTGAAAATGAGATCCTTAAGAATGGCGGTGGCCAAACAGATCTTTCTGAGATGTGGGTTGTTCGTACTGCTTACTTCGACAAAGTTATTAAGTATGTGCGTCTTCACGGACACCTTAACCTCGCTGTAGGTGGTGCTTTCCACGACGTTACAGAGATGATCAAAGCGTATGGCATTGTGCCTCAGGAGATCTACCAAGGCCTTAACTACGGTACTGACCTTCCTGTCTTTAACGAGATTGACGAGGTGATCAAGGCTTATGCCGATGCAATTATCAAAGCGCCAAACAAAACCCTTACAACAGCGTGGGTTGCAGGTCTTAACGGCATCTTGGATAGCTACTTCGGTGTTATGCCAGAGTCATTTACTTACCAAGGCAAAGAGTACACACCACAAACCTACGCAGCATCTTTGCCAATCGATATTAACGATTATATCACAATTTCGTCGTTTAGCCACCACCCATTCCACGAGCAATTCGTAGTGGAGGTTCCCGACAACTGGATGTGGATGCCATCATACAACCTACCACTTAGCGAGATGATGGAGGTTATTGACTCGGCTATCGAGGCAGGTCACTCAATTGGTTGGGCAACCGATGTTAGTGAAAAAGGATTTAGTAGAACAGGCGCTTTGGCAATTGTTCCCGAAGACGACATCGATAACCTAAGTGGCACTGAGGCGGAGCGTTGGGGTGCAATGACCGAAGCGGAGAAGTCTAAAGCTCTCTACGCATTCGATGGCCCTATCAAGGAAAAGACAATTACTCAAGAGTTGCGCCAAGTAGCCTTCGACAACTACGAGTCGACAGATGACCACGGTATGGTAATCGAGGGTTCGGCTGTAGATCAAGCTGGCAACCCATTCTATAAGGTTAAGAACTCGTGGTCGGTTGTTCCTCCATACGATGGATACTACTACTTCTCACGTCCATTTGTCGAGTACAAAACTATCTCGATTATGGTCAACAAGAATACACTACCTAAAGCGATTAAAAAATCTTTGAGTCTTTAGGCTTTCTTGACCTTCGGTGATTTTACGATTTTGGAGGGTGGTCAGCAATTTGTGAAGCGATTTGTCGACCACCCTCTACTCTTTAAAACCAACTTTCTGCTGTCTCGACGAAATATTTATTGAGAATTTGCGTTGTAATTCTAGCTACGTTTTTGTGCATAGCTTCTTAATTACGAAATATTATTTAGAGCAAATATATGAAAAAGTTCTTCATCTTTTTAACTGCCCTGTTTGTGGCTGCATCTTGTACAACCGATACTGAAGACTCGACAACACCCCCAGTCGAGATCGAGTATCTTACGGGTACAATATTCTCGCTTTCTGAGTTTGGTCAATACTGTTTCCCATCTGGGGATACGTGGGAGATCAGCGATCAAAGCGCCACTACAGCAGATTTCGAGGGAATAAGTGCGGCGATAGAGTACATCTCGCGCAACGACTATTCGCGCCAAATAGAGATCGAATTTACAAATATGACAGAGATTCCTCAATATGCAATCTTTGGCGAGGAACTCAATAGTAGTTCTCGTAATTTCGCAGCCCTTGTGTCGATTTCGGCGCCAAATGCAACTTCGATCGGAGCTTACGCCTTTGAATTTTGTACTTTGTTGGAGAGCGTAGATTTGCCACTAGTTGAGATAGTTGGTGCTGCGGCCTTTAAAGATTGCATCTCGCTCGAAGCGTTGGAATTGTTGTCGGCAACCGAGATTGGATATTCAGCCTTCAACGGTTGTACATCGATGGCAACACTCAATATCCCACTAGTTGAGACTATTGGTATGCAAGCATTTCGCCAATGTTCTTCGTTGGAGAGTGTCGAACTCGCCGAGGTGTTAACTCTTGGTGAGGCAGCGTTTGCTTATTGCACCTCAATGACCGAGCTTAAAGCCCCTGTGGTGGAGTCAATCGGAGCGTATGCTTTTTGTGGAGCCTACATGCTTTCTGCTCTGGAAATTGATGTTGTCGAGGAGATTGGCGATTGCGCATTTGCTTCGTGCGATGGACTTACCTCTGTTGTGATTCCATCGAGCACGCTCTCTATTGGGGCTGGAGTTTTTAGCGATTGTACCTCGTTGACGGAGTTGATCGTCGAGAGCCCTAACTTTATCCTTGAAGATGGTATTCTCTATGATGCTCAGCGAACCATTGCTATCACGGCTCTACTTACGGTGGTCGAGGGTGAGATCACACTTGCCGATACTGTTACCGAATTGAGTGCTCGCACTTTCTACAACTGCGCAATGATTACCTCGGTAGAACTTCCATCGGTCTTAGTGGTGAGTGAATCGGCATTTGCTTATTGTAGCTCTTTGACCGATGTGACCTTAGCTGCTGCTACAACTCTCGATACAAACGCTTTTTACAATTGTGAGATCATGACCAACTTCTCTGCGCCATACCTTACGGTAATAGGGGAGCGAGCATTCTACAATTGCGACGATTTGACCGAAGTTTATTTTGCAACAGCATCGGGCGTAATGTTGGAAAGTATCGACGTGCACGCTTTCGATAGCGCCAACGTTTCGGACCTAAACATGTATGTAGGTGCGGCTAACGACGAGTATGTCACCTATGGCGACACACTAACGGTTGGCGATTTCTCGGCAGAGTTCTTAAGCGTGACTGTTTTGGAGGAGTAAATAGCTTTCGCTTTTTTTAATAGATAAAAAGAGGATTTAATTCCTCTTTTTTTTGTATCTTTGTGCGTTAATGCAAATAAAATATCATGGAATATAATTTCAAAGAATTAGAGTCAAAATGGCAGAGTCTCTGGAGTGAGCGCCAGACCTATAAGGTGGAGGTAGATCCTTCGCGTCCAAAGTTTTATGTGTTAGATATGTTTCCCTATCCATCGGGTGCGGGTCTTCATGTGGGTCATCCTCTAGGTTATATCGCATCGGATATTTATTCGCGTTATAAAAGATTGTGTGGATTCAATGTTTTGCACCCAATGGGCTACGATGCCTTTGGTCTTCCTGCGGAGCAATACGCTATACAAACGGGTCAACACCCACGCATCACCACAGAACAAAATATAGCCCGCTATCGTGAGCAGCTAGATAAAATTGGCTTCTGCTTCGACTGGAGCCGCGAGGTGCGCACCTCGGAACCCGACTACTATAAGTGGACACAGTGGGCCTTTGTCAAGATGTTCGAGCACTACTACAACAACGCAACTCAAAAGGCGGAGCCAATTGCTTCTCTAGTTGCTAAGTTCGAGAAAAGCGGTTCGGCAGGTGTCGACGCGGTGTCAACAACTGCGGTGAATTTTACTGCCCATGAGTGGTGCGCCATGAGCGAGGAGGAGCAAGAGTCTATCCTTCAAGGCTTTAGATTGGCTTATCGTGCCGACACAATGGTTAACTGGTGCGCAGAATTGGGAACAGTTCTAGCCAACGACGAGGTGAAAGAGGGTCTTTCGGTTCGAGGAGGTTTCCCTGTCGAGCAGAAGCGCATGAAACAATGGTCGTTGCGCGTTACAGCTTACGCCGAGCGTATGTTGCAGGGCATGGAGAAGTTGGAGTGGAGCGAATCGCTCAAAGAGATTCAGCGTAACTGGATAGGTCGTTCGGTTGGTGCGCAGATGTTTTTCGATGTTGCGGGATCCGATAAGCAACTAGAGATCTTCACCACCCGCCCCGACACTGTTTTTGGTGTGACTTTCATGGTTATAGCACCCGAGCACGAGTGGGTTGGCGAGTTGACCACAGATGATAACCGCGAAGCGGTAGAAGCTTATATCACCCAAGCAAAGAAACGTTCGGAGCGCGAGCGTATGGCTGATACTAAGCGAGTTAGCGGAGTTGCTACAGGTGCCTATGCGGTAAATCCACTCACAGGCAATCAGATCCCAATCTATATTTCGGACTACGTTTTGGCAGGTTATGGAACAGGTGCCATAATGGCTGTTCCTGCACACGATTCTCGCGACTGGGCTTTCGCTCGTCACTTCGACCTGGAGATCACTCCAGTTGTGGAGGGCGGTAATATCGAGGAGGCTTCGTACGATGCTAAGTCGGGGGTAATGATTAATTCCGATTTCCTCAACGGTATGGACGTGAAGGAGGCAATTCCATTGATGTTCACCGAGATTGAGAAGCGTGGATTGGGTAAGAAGTTGATTAACTATCGTTTGCGCGATGCAATTTTCTCGCGCCAACGTTATTGGGGCGAGCCATTCCCTGTATACTATAAAGGCGATGTTGCTTATGCTTTGAGCGAAGATAAGTTGCCGTTGGAGCTTCCAGCAATCGAGAACTTTGGCCCAACTGAGGCGGGAGAACCACCTTTGGCAAGAGTCGAGGGGTGGTGCACCGAGGAGGGCTACCCATTCGAGTTGTCGACCATGCCTGGTTTTGCAGGCTCATCTGCCTACTTCCTTCGATACATGGATCCGCACAACACCGAGGGCTTAGTTAGCCAAGAGGCTAACGAGTATTGGCGCAATGTCGACCTCTATATTGGTGGTATTGAGCATGCTACAGGTCACCTTATGTATTCTCGTTTCTGGAATATGTTCCTCTACGATTTGGGCTATATCTGCGAGGAGGAGCCCTACAAGAAGCTTGTGAACCAAGGTATGATTCAAGGTCGTTCGAACTTTGTTTATCGAATTGTTGGTACAAATAAGTTTGTATCGCTCTCATTAAAAGATGAGTATGAGACAACAGAGATCCATGTCGATGTAAATATTGTGAAGAACGACTACCTCGACCTCGAAGCGTTCAAAGCGTGGAGACCCGAATTTGCAGACGCAGAATTTATTCTCGAAGATGGCAAATATCTTTGTGGTTGGGCAATCGAAAAGATGTCGAAATCGATGTACAATGTGGTGAACCCAGATATGATTGTCGAGAAATATGGTGCCGATACACTTCGTATGTACGAGATGTTCCTTGGTCCACTCGAACAATCTAAACCATGGGATACCAACGGAATAGATGGCGTGCATAAATTCTTGCGCAAGTTTTGGCGATTGTACCACAACCGCGAAAATGAGGTTACAATCACCGACGAAGAGCCAACAGAGGCTGAGTTGAAATCGCTTCACAAGACGATCAAAAAGATTCGTGAAGACATCGAGAACTTCTCGTTCAACACATCGGTTGCAGCATTTATGATCTGCCTCAATGAGTTAGGTGAGTGTCACAAACGTGCAGTAATTGAGCCTCTTACAGTGTTGATTGCACCTTTTGCTCCACACATTGCCGAAGAGTTGTGGGAGGTTGCAGGTAACGAAGGTTCTATTTTCGATGCGACTTATCCTAAGTGTGAAGAGAAGTATTTGGTGGAGAGCACATTCGAGTACCCCGTGATGATGAATGGTAAGCTCCGCTTCAAACAAACTTACGATCTTTCGATGAAAGTTCCCCAGATCCAAGCCGATATTCTTAGCAATGAGATTGCGCAGAAGTGGTTGGAGGGTGCTGCACCTAAGAAAGTTATTGTTGTTCCTGGTAAGATTATCAATATCGTTTACTAGTATAACTCCGCTCTACGAGTAAAAAAAAGTCGCCTATACCTCAGAAATGATAGTATAGGCGGCTAAAATTTTATCCTGTGAAGGTTACTCTTCGCTGTTAAGTTTGATCTGCAACTCAACCGAAGCTTCGTGGATTCGTTGTAGAATGTCGTTAACGAAGTCAACTTCGAGACCGAGGCTTTTAGCTTGCTCGCCACGTTTTTCGAGGATCTCGTCGTAGCGTTTTGCTTGAAGGATTGGCATGTCGTGCTCCTTTTTGTAGACACCTACGCTGTGCGAAAGTTTCATGCGCTTTGCAAGTAGCTCCAAAAGTGAGCTATCAATCTCGTCGATTTCGCGGCGGATGTCGCTAAGGTCTTGAGTCGAAATCTTCTTGTCGCGGATAACGATATTTTCAAGAACCTTACCTAAGTCGCAAGGTGTAAGTTGTTGAGCAGCATCGCTCCAAGCAGCATCGGGGTTGCAGTGTGATTCGATCATCACGCCGCTGAAACCCAAATCCATCGCTTGTTGTGTGATAGGCTCCACCATCGAGCGCTTACCTCCCATGTGGCTCGGGTCGCAGATGATTGGCATGTTGGGGAACTGACGGTGTAGCTCGATTGGAATAGACCAAATTGGTTGGTTGCGGTAGAGACTATCGCCGTAGCTAGAGAATCCGCGGTGGATAGCTCCTAGGCGAGTGATTCCTGCATTGCGGAGTCGCTGCATCGCACCCATCCACAAGTCGAGGTCGGGACTAACGGGGTTCTTCACCAATACGGGAATGTCGACACCTTTGAGCGCATCGGCAATATCTTGCATAGCAAATGGGTTTGCCGAGGTGCGCGCACCAATCCACAACATATCCATGCCTGCTTCGAGCGCTTGCTCAACGTGAATAGGAGTTGCAACCTCCACCGAAATTAGCATGCCCGTTTCGCGGCGTACACGCTGCATCCACTCAAGGCCAAGTTTGCCAACGCCTTCGAACCCACCTGGTTTGGTGCGTGGTTTCCAGATTCCAGCGCGAAAAATTTTAATACCCAATTTGCTTAATTGGTGTGCGGTCGAAAGTAGCTGCTCTTCTGATTCGGCGCTACATGGACCTGAAATGATCATAGGGCGTTCAAGCTCTAGATTTGGGAAGAAATTTGGATTTAGATCTCTCATGATTTTTAAAATTATTAAATTTTTATATTTATTTTCTACTTTTAAGCCTCGGCATATTCGCCCAGAACTTTGAAATTCGTGATTAGTGGTCTAATGGCATCGAGTGATTGGCGGTAGCGTTCGATGTTGTCGAATGTTATGTCGACGTAGAATAAATATTCCCATTCGCAGCCGATTATTGGCAGTGATTGGATCTTTGTGAGATTGATGTCGTAGAATGATAAAATCGCCAATGTTTTAGATAGCGAACCCGTAGAGTGGGTAAGCGAAAATTGAATAGAGGCTTTGTTGATTGCCTCCTCTTTGGCGTATTCACTAACTGCCTCCTGGTCGCTGAGAATTAGGAATCGCGTGAAGTTGTGGGGATTTGTCTCGATGGCCTCTTCGATCACCTCTAGCCCATAAAGCTCAGCTGCCCACTTGCTACATATCGCCGCCTGACCTTTGATTTTGCCCTCGGCAATGATCTTTGCCGACTCAGCCGTATCGTCACTTTCGACGGCTTTGAGCGATGGATGAGCTTTGAGCCACCTTCCGCATTGCATGAGCGCAATAGGGTGAGAATGAACCTCTTTTATCTGGTCGATCGTTTGTCCAGGAAGCACTGCAACCACGTGTGAGATGCGGATTTTTTGCTCTCCAATCACCTTTAACCTGCTGTTACTCAACAACTCGTGGTTTTGAAGTAGCGAACCTGCGATGGTGTTTTCTATAGCTGCAATTCCTAGTAGCGACCTATCGTCGGCCATTGTGTCGAAGAGTTTCGAGAAAGTGGTACATGGCACAATTTCAATCTCTTCATCCGAGAAGAATGTTCGGGCAGCTACTTCGTGGTAGCACCCTTCGACTCCTTGTATTGTAACTTTTTTCATCTTTTTTACATTTACTCACAAAAAAAAAAATCCCGTCCTTTTCAGACGGGATTTTTATATACATTTAACTCTCTATGCGCATATACTCTCCCGTCCTCTCTCGCTATAAAAGAAGCTAAAATAAAAGAAGTAAAATCGTACACTTGCTGAGTAGTTCATAATCATTTTGTTGTGTTGCTTTGGCAAAAGTAACTAAAAAAATTTATAATCCAAATTTTTTAGTATTAAATTTTAACAAAAGGTAATCCAACAACCTCCGCTTCGACTAACTTTTCGCGAATGACAACAGCAATCTTGCTACCTTTTGCTGCGTAAGCGGTTGAAACATAGCCCAAACCGATACCCTCTTTGAGGCAAGGCGACATTGTGCCCGAGGTCACCTCACCAATCACCTCGCCGCTAGGTGCAGCAAGAGCATATCCGTGACGAGGAATACCGCGACTAAGTAGTTTGAAACCAACCAATTTGCGCTCGCAACCATTTGCTTTGAGCGAAGCCATCGCCTCGCGGTCGATGAAATCTTTTCCCTCGGCAAATTTTGTGATCCAACCCAATCCTGCTTCGATAGGCGAAGTTGTGTCGCAAATATCGTTACCGTATAGGCAATAACCCATTTCGAGGCGCAAAGTGTCGCGTGCTCCAAGTCCAATATTTTTAAGGCCCGCTGGCGCACCAACCTCCCACAATGCAGCCCAGAAGCGGTCGGCATCGGCATTGTCGATATATATTTCGCAGCCACCCGAGCCAGTGTAGCCAGTTGTCGAAAGGATCACGGGGCAACCTGCAACCTCCATCTTGCGGAAGGTGTAGTACTCCATCTCCATGATCGAGTCGTCGCACAATTTAGCAACAATCTCCATAGCCTTAGGACCTTGGATCGCCAATTGGCAGATCTCGTCCGATGCGTTGTAGAGTTCGCGGCCAGCCTCCATGCCAAAGGCTTTACCTTGCTCGACGATATGTGCCCAATCTTTGTCGATATTTGATGCATTGACACATAACATATAGGTAAGCTCGTCGATGCGGTAAACCAAGATGTCGTCAACGATACCTCCCTTTCCATTTGGAAGGGCAGAGTATTGTGCCTTACCATCGAAGAGTTTCGATACATCGTTTGTTGTAATGTGTTGAAGAAGCTCGATCGCTTTAGGGCCTTTAACCCAGATCTCGCCCATGTGGCTAACGTCAAATACTCCTGCATTTTCTCTAACGGCCATGTGCTCGTTGTTTATACCCGAGAATTCTATAGGCATATTGTAGCCTGCAAATTCAGCCATCTTGGCTCCAGCCTCGATGTGATACTTTGTGAAAGGTGTGTTTTTCATTAATTATTAGTAGGTATGATTAATTTGTAATTCTGGTTATTTTATTCGCCGCGACGACGAAGTTTCAACATTGGGCAACGCTCAAATTCCTTTTCGCGATCGAAGAGGTAGCGATATGTGATGTGGCGTTTGTGGCGCGTAGCACACACATATTTCACAATCATGTGGTTCATAACAGGGTTGAAATCGCCCATCCAAGCAAGCTCTAACGATTTGTAACGGTTTTTTGGTGTGTGAAGATACTCGTTGGTGATGGTCGACATGAGTCCCGACTCAACGCCCTTGCCTTGGAACTCTGGAGTAATTGCGAAGATCATACCAAAGATACGGTCACACGTGCGGCGTACTTTAAGATCCCACAAGAACTTCAACTTCTGAAGAGGTCCAAATTTGCCATTAAATTGTTTGAGTACCTTGTTTAGGTCGGGCACCATGATATAAAATCCGATAGGTTGTTCTTTGTAATATGCAAAGTATAGGATTTCGACATCGACAATAGGTTTTAGACTATTCATAATGGCCTTAGCCTCGGCAGTCTCCATTGGTTTTACTCCCGAGAACATGCTCCACGCCTTATTATATATTGTGCGGAAAGTCTCTGCTGCTGCATCTAGTTCATGCTTTTCGATGTGGCGGAAGCTGTAGCCTGGTGTCTCAGCCAAACGAGCAGCTCGTGCATGGATCTTGGGGCTAAGGTCGTGATCGTCGACATTCCAGATGTATGAGTATTGTTGAAAATAGTCTTGGAAGCCATACTGCTCGAATAGCGCTTGGTAGTAGGGTGGGTTGTATGGATTCTCGAAAAGAGGCTCGTAGTCGAAACCTTCGACTAGCACTCCCCACCACGAGTCACGTTGGCCAAAGTTAATTGGGCCATCCATTGCCTCCATGCCTTTGCTTTTGAGCCAATCGCGCGAAGCATCGAACAAAAGCTCGGCAACTGCATAGTTGTCGATACATTCGAAGAATCCGCAACCGCCAGTGAGTTGGCTTTCGATCTCGGCCTTTTCCTTGTTGTAGAATGCACCAATGCGACCAACAGTCTCACCTTTGCTATCTACTGCTATCCAGCGTATTGCGTCGCCATCGATGAATAACTTGTTGCGTTTTGGGTCGAAGATTCCACGAATCGTATCTTCGATAGGGCAGATCCAATATGGGTCGCCTTTATAGAGTTTGTGCACGAGCGCAAAGAATTCCGCCTCGGTCGCCTTTGAGTTTACTTCGAGTAGTTTAAATTCACTATTTGCCATATTATTTTGCAGGATTTAGTTGCGGAAGCAAAGATAATAAATTATTTGTAATCTTATCCTTCGACGCTTTAATTTTCAGTGTAAACGTATAAAAAACGCTTTTTCTATGTTTCTCGTTGTCTCCGATGGGCGGTGATAACACCTGCGCGGGTACATATTTTTTTTGCGTTATTGGGCTTAGAACATTGCAGTGATATTTAACTTCGCAGATGTGTGATGACAACCAAAGGTTGGCATAGATATATGGATTGTGAGGAACGTTAAAAATTTATTTTCAAAAGTTCATTACAATTCGTATATCGCCTAGGCGAAGCCTCACACATCAGCGCAATATAGGTCAAAAACCAAAGGTTTTTGGGTCCAGGCTAGCCTGGCGGCCGCCCGCTGTTAGGGCAGTGAGTAAGTGCATTAATATCTGTGCGATAACCGCAGCTCTACAATTTATTTTCTAGTTCTTTCGTATTTGTAAATTATTGGCGCGATATTTCCATTCTTTTCACTTATCGTGTAGAAGGCATCTTCGTGAGTGCTCCATGCTATGGACTCGCCTTGGGGCTCGGGGTTGTATGCCAACTTTGTCTTTTCTGCGCTTAGGGCTTGGGCGATGGTTTGTTTGGTGTCACGCTCCCAGAAAAATATATCTTCGTAGTTTTTGATCAAGATTTTGTCGCCTGCAAGAGTTATATCGCCCGCCGTGACATTGCGAAAGTCGAGTGTTGCGCAGTGGCTAATAAGTATTGTTTTATCTTTGGGTGTTGCAATAAATGGCGTGGTGTAGACAAATACCGACTCTTCGCGTTTGGATACTAGCACCAACTCTTTCGATATGGGGTCGTACATCATGGTCTCACAGTCGCGTTGTCCATTTGCAAAGTTGAACGCCATGGTTTCATACTTGTTCGATGTTAATTGCTGCGCACGTTTTGTCAGGTCAATGGTTGTAGGTTCGGCAACTTTATAGATCCTTTTGTCGTTGTATATGGCCATGTTGTCGCCTACCTCGCCAATGTAAATATAGCCATCGGCAATGGTTATAGCCTCCCAGTCGCGGTTGGAAATGGGTAGCGAAAGTGTTGCGATCAGATCGCCTGCGAGGTTGATTAGATAGATGTTGGCCTGGTCGCCGCTGTCGTTGTGTACCCAAAAGCAATCGGTGTAGCGAGAACTAGGAGCCATTCCCGAGATCTCGACAAGTTGAGGGTTGTCGATGCTGTCGACCTTTTGGCCAAAGGTGTAGGGTGGAAGTGCATTTTTCTTACTCATGTTAAATATGACGTTTTGGTTGCTGATTGCAATTGCTGGAATGGTTAGTAACAGAACAATTGCTGTTTTAAGTGGTTTCATCTAGTTTTCTATCTTTTTTACAGAACATGCTAATTTTCAAATCTTTATAACTTATTCTTCGAATATTCTCGACACCACTCTTTCACTCCACACTCCGTGCACTTTGGTGCACGTGCCGTGCAGACGTAGCGCCCATGGAGAATTAGCCAATGGTGAGCAATTGGAAGCAGGTGCGAGGGAATGTGTTTTTCGAGTTGTAGCTCGGTCTGCAAAGGGGTCTTTGCACCTCGGGTGAGTCCCATGCGCGCCGAAACGCGAAATACGTGAGTGTCGACTGGCATCACCTCTTTTTGCCACAGAACAGCACCCAGTACATTTGCGGTTTTGCGACCAACTCCAGGTAGGCGTTGCATCTGGTCGAGTTCTTGGGGTACCTCGCCTCCAAACTCGGAGCAGAGCATGCGAGCCATTGCAGCCAAGTTTTTCGCTTTGTTGTTGGGGTAGGAGATACTTTTAATATAGGTGTAGATCTGCTCGGCAGAAGCCTCAGCCATATCAAAAGGAGTGGGGTAGGCTTCGAACAGAGCGGGAGTTGTCAAATTAACCCGCTTGTCGGTGCATTGAGCCGATAGCGATACGGCAACAAGTAGCTCGTAGGGGTTGCGATAATTGAGTTCACTCTCCGCTACGGGCATATTTGCTTGAAACCACTCTATGATAGAGTTGTATCGCTCTTTGAGTTTCATAGTTTGGTAAGTTTTGCGAATTTAGCTAACAGTGTCTTTTCGTCGCCACCCACAAATTCCACAATGAGTTTGTGATCGGTGCTTAGGGTCTCTATAGCCTTGATCTGGCCAGCGCCAAAACGGGGGTGTTCCACTCTGTCGCCAACCGCGTAATTACACGCCGTCGCCACTGCTCCCTCGCTACCTTGAGGTCGCACACCCACGCGGCGCATTCCCTCGGCCGAACTTGGTCGAGGAGGGTTTACGATAGCAGGATTGGGGCGGCTTGGGGTAGCTGGCGAGCTAGCTTTTTTGGTTTGGTGGCGGTAATCAAAACGATTGCGAAGCTCTTCTATGGCTCCCGTGCCGCGCTGCATCGAGTTTGTCGATTGTCGTAATTGCGGCTTTCTCGACTTCTCCTCCTGCATATCCGAACCCACGACATCTAAAAACTTGGGGTCTATCTCGCGCAAGAAACAGCTTGGGCGCGAAAATTCCATATTTCCCCACTTGAAGCGCATTTGCGCGTATGAGATTGTGGCGGCAACTTTAGCACGTGTGATGGCCACGTAGAATAATCGTCGTTCCTCTTCGATGTCGCCACTCTCGACTGCACGTTGCGAGGGGAATAGATTTTCCTCTACTCCAACGATGTATATATATTTGTACTCAAGGCCTTTCGACGAGTGCACGGTCATCAACGTAACGCGATTTTTCTCATCCTCGCTCTCGTTGTCCATGTCGGTCATGAGCATCACATTCTCTAGCCACTCTTCGAGTGTAGCTGTGTCGTCGGCCTCGCGTTCTCCGTTGCGGATCTCGGCTTCGCGCTGCTCATTGAAGAGTTGCATCGAATTTAAGAGTTCCTCGATGTTGTCTATTGCACTCGCCGATTCGGGCGAATTATCCATTCTATAGAGCGGTAATATACCCGAGCGCGAAGCAAGTTCGAGGCCGAAGTCATATAGCGATTTTTCGGTGCGACTAAGCGATAGGGTGCGTATCAGCGCCACGAACTCAGTCACTTTCTTAATTATTGCTTTCTGCACAGCATCAGCCGCAGGCTCCGCAACTAGAGTGTCGATCGCCTCCCACATCGAACATCCGCGCTGTTGAGCGAGCGCTGCGATTCTCTCGACAGATGTTGCGCCGATTCCACGAGTGGGGTAGTTGATGATCCTTTTAAATGCCTCGTCGTCGCGAGGATTGCATACCAAACGGACATAGGCCAGTGTGTCGCGGATCTCCTTGTGGTCGTAGAATGAGTTTCCCTTGTATATTTTATAAGGTATTGCCTTGCGTCGCAAAGCCTCCTCTATGGCTTGCGCCTGACTGTTGGTACGATAGAGTACAGCGGTCTCGGAATAGTCTCCGTCGCCCACCTCGCGAACTGAATCGCGGATTGCATCGGCTACAATTTGAGCCTCCTCGCGATCGGTATATGCTTCGATGACCTTTATCTTTTCGCCTTGATCGCCTGCTGAGAAACAGCGCTTTTCCATGCGTTTAGAGTTGCGTTCGATCACCGAGTTTGCAGCATCGACAATGGTCTGAGTCGAGCGATAGTTTTGCTCCAACTTAAAGGTCTTGGCTTGTGGGTAGTCGTTACGGAAGTTGATGATATTCTCGATCTTGGCCCCGCGGAACGAATATATACTCTGTGCATCATCACCCACAACGCACACCTTGGAGTGAAGTTGCGAAAGGCGACGGATGATGATGTATTGTGCATAGTTGGTATCTTGATACTCGTCGACCAATATGTATTGAAATTCTTGTTGGTAGCGCGCCAATATGGGGGCATGGTCGCGAAAAAGAATGTTCGTTTGCAGCAAAAGATCGTCGAAGTCCATGGCATTATTTTGCTTACAACGAGCGCAGTAAGTGGCGTAGATATTGCCAAATTCGGGAATTCGCAATCTGCGATCCTCGGTTGCAAAGCTTGTGTTTGCAGCATAAGCAGCAGGAGTTACTAGCGAATTTTTAGCGTATGATATGCGCGAGAGGATGACGTTTGGTTTGTATATGTCGTCCCCCAAATGCTTCTCTTTGAGTATCGTTTTGATTAAGCTTTTGCAATCGTTGGGTTCGTAGATTGTAAAATCTCGTGTAAATCCAATAGCCTCGGCATTGTCGCGCAATATACGCGCAAAGAGCGAGTGGAAAGTACCCATCCGTATCCAGCGACTACGTCCGTCGGGCATCATCTGCGCAATACGCTCGCGCATCTGCTCGGCCGCTTTTTTTGTAAATGTGAGAGCTAAGATATTCGATGGCGCCACCCCTTGCTCGATCATATATGCAATTCGAGAAGTGAGCACGCGTGTTTTGCCCGAACCCGCTCCCGCAATAATAAGTGAAGCGACATCGTAATTGACCACAGCATCTAGCTGAGCCTTATTTAAACCTTGTAATATTTGAGACACGTTAAGCCTATTTTCGTAAAAAAATCAGTTGTGACCACAAAGATAGTAATAGTGCCCCGAAAAACCAAAGCCCAAAGCCACGAGCTTAGAATCTGTTTAGTTTTTCTCGCTAAATTTGCTAAGAGAGATGTTGCTTTGATCTTCTCTCTTTACATAAGGCGCATAGCCTTAGCTATGTAACGCAATGTAAAGAGAGAAAAGCGAAGTGACAGATCCTTAGTAAAATAGATGAGAAAAATTTAAACAGATTCTTAGTTATATTATTTTATTTTTTGCAGCCACTCTCTCGGAGTCTCTAATTATCACCTAGTTGCTTCCCCACATCGCCCTGCACTCCTCTGTGGTAACCAACTAAAACAATATAAATAGAATAAAATTTTAATCTCAAACACCAAAAAATCAAAAATAATTTCTATCTTTGTCGCGCATAAAAAATGTGATGGTTCCGTAGCTCAGTTGGATAGAGCAACAGATTTCTAATCTGTGGGTCACAGGTTCGAACCCTGTCGGAATCACTGAGCAAAATGCTAACTATTCTAAAATCAAATAGTTAGCATTTTTTTTGCTATTTTTGTCAGTGGCATTAAAAGCACTTATCATCTTGAATTGTGTACATCTTACTTCTCGAATGAGATCGCTTTGAAGAATGCTGGGAGGTGGAAGTTTGGGGCTTCGGCCTCTATTTTGCCCCATGATACGAAGTGTGGGGTTTTTAGGTTATCTCCGCACTTGTAGAAGTTCGCTTTGGCCTCAACTCCGTTGAGTGTTGTAAGGTTCTCTTTGAAGAAAATCTCTTTGGGAAGCTTTAACATAAGGCTCCAGTTGTCGAGGTGGGTCTCTTCGAACTCTTTGCGTGGTAGGCTAGGGTAGCGCTCGATAGAGGATAGCAGCTCCTTTGGTGCCCACTCGGTATCTTCGCGTCTAATCTTATGGCTCATCAAGCCGTAGCCGATTGCATTAAATTCGATGTTGTAGTATCCTTCTGAGCCAAACGAAATGAAAAATTCGACACATGAGTCCGTGTAGACATCTCCATAGTCTTGGGTGATGCGCGCAAGAGATGCTTGCTCCTCGACCCAATATTTGATGTAGATGTTGTCGCCATCGTGTGCCAAAGTAAAAGAGACGTGGGGTAGATCGGGATACTCTTCTGGCCAATTCACCTCTTTGATTTGTTCCTTTGTTGTAGCGTCTAATAGAGCCTCAACCTGGGTTGCAGATAAGTCTGCATCTATTTTTTTGATTTTCATTTCTATTTTCGTTGGAGTCTGTTTTATAATGGGGGCGACTAACAAGTGAATTTATACCTGAAAGTCGCCCTCATTTTTTGTGATGTTGGATGAGCTTGTTTTAAGCGTTAGCCTTAACAATTTCGCACATCTTCTCGTATTGCTCCTCGATTGATTGAAGGAGTTTGTACTGAGCATGTGTTCTGACTAAGTTGTGCTCGGGGTATGCGATGCGGTAGTAGTTGTCGCCATCGATGTAATCCATCAAGAAGCGAAGTACCTGCTCGTAGGTGATGTAGCGAGCCGAGAAAGCGAGCCAGTCGATCTCTGTTGGAGTCAACGAACCCTCGCGAGCCGCAAGGTATCCCTTAGCGTAAGCCTCGAAGTAGTCGATATTCATCGAAACCTTGTCTAGATCTTTCTCATCTTCGGCACCTGTGTTTGTGTACGAGCGAATTGCATCGCCAAAGTCGTTGAGCGATGTGCTGCTCATAACCGTGTCGAGGTCGATCATGCAAAGTACCTCGCCCGACTTGTCGAATAGGACATTGCTGAGCTTAGTGTCGTTGTGAGTAACGCGCTTTGGAATCTCGCCATTTTCCACAAGGCTCCAAAACTTAAGCATATCTTCGCGACGGCTCTCCACCCACGAAATTTCCTCGCTGAGTTGAGCAACGCGACCAGCTTTGTTGGCAGCAATCGTCTCATCCCATTGCTGGAAACGCCAGCGAATATTGTGGAAGCCTTTGATTGTTTCGGCAAGTTCGCCCTCGAAATCTACCAAGTCAGATTGGAAACGACCAATTCCGTAACCGCCCTTGTAGCAAAGCTCCAATGAGTCGGCCTTGTCCCAAGTTGCAGAATCTTTGATAAATACGCACATTGTCCAGAAGTTGCCCTCAGCGTCGATGTAGTAGCTCTTGCCCTCTGCGGTTTGGTTGATCTTCATCACCTCGCGAGTTACATCGCCCCCACGAGCCTCAACTTTCGCTTTGAGGTGGGCTGTGATGCGCTCGATGTTCTCCATCATCGATGGTACGTCGGTGAAGATAACGTGATTCTTGCGTTGTAGTATGTAGTTTGGTGCATCACCTTCTGTCTTGACGGTGAATGTATCGTTGATAAATCCTTCGCCTAGTGGTGCGATGCTCTCTACTTTGCCCTCGATAATAAATTGAGCAACTATTTCATTGTAATTTTTCATTTTTCGATCTGTTTAAAGTATTTGTAAGTTGAAACTTTTAGCTCGCTTACGGCATCCTCGTCACAAATTAGGATTCCCGCTGGGTGCACCTGCAATCCAGTGATTGTCCATTTGTGGTTGTATGCGCCCTCGATGCCTTGTTGAACAGCTACCGCTTTGTTGGCACCTGTTGCCAGGATCAAAACCTCTTTAGCTGAAAGAATCGTCGCAACGCCTACGGTGAGTGCTGTTGTTGGCACTTGCGAGATGTCGCCACCGAAGAATCGAGAGTTTGCAACGATAGTCTCTTCGGTCAAAGTTTTGATTCGTGTGCGCGAATTGAGCGACGAGAAAGGCTCGTTGAATGCAATGTGTCCATCGCTTCCAACGCCACCAAGGAATAGATCTATGCCACCCGCAGCTACGATTTTAGCCTCGTATGATTCGCACTCGGCTTTCAGGTCAGTAGCGTTGCCGTTGAGGATGTTGATATTCGCAGGGCAAATATCAATGTGCTGGAAGAAGTTGTTCTTCATAAAGCTGTGGTAGCTTTCGGGGTGCTCCTCCGCCAAGCCGATGTACTCATCCATATTAAAGGTGATTACATTAGCAAACGAAACTTCGCCCTTTTTGTAGTACTCGATAAGCTCTTTGTAGGTTCCTAGTGGTGTAGAACCTGTTGGAAGACCCAACACAAAAGGCTTCTGGCTTGAAGCTTGGTGTTTGTTGATTGCATCAACAATGTAGCGAGCTGCCCATTGAGCTACACCCGAGCTACTCTCTTTGATTATTAGTCTCATTATTATTTTAGGTTAAAACATTTTTACAAATACTTCGATGGCTTGATACTCGGCCATACCCAGGTCGTTATATACCTTCGCGGTGTTTTGAGTGCGATCCTCGGCTCTTTGCCAGAACTCGCGAGAGTCGTCACCTGGGAATGGTACAATATCTTTCTGCGAAAGGTGACGGTAGATCGCGTGGCGTTTTTGGATCAACTCCTGTGGGCTCAATGGTACAGCCATGTCAACCATGCCAAGATCCCACTCTTGCCAAGCTCCGCGATAGAGCCACATGTTACACTCTTTCATCCATGGGTCGTCTTGTACAACTTCCAGAGCACCAAGGATCGCCTCGATACATACGCGGTGTGTTCCGTGAGGGTCAGAAAGGTCGCCAGCAGCAAAGATTTGGTGTGGTTGCAAATCGCGAAGAAGTTTAACGATTATATCGGTGTCGGCTTGTGATAATTGTCCCTTTTTGATACCTCCAGTTTCGTAGAATGGAAGGTTTAGGAAGTGGCACTTATTTGTTGCATCGAGACCAAACGAGCGACATGCCGCCTTAGCTTCGGCGCGACGGATTGCACCTTTAATATTGAGTAATTCGCGAGGCTCGGGCTCTCCTTTTTTCTTCGATTTGATAATCTCTTGAACCTCCTGGTAGCGATCTTCGAATCCTACCTCCATTGCAGTTTCAAAGTTTTGAAGTACAACGTCGTCGTGTACGGCAACATTACCCGAAGTTTCGTATGCTACATGTACGTTGTGACCCTGCTCTACCAAGCGAATGAAAGTTCCACCCATCGAGATCACATCGTCGTCGGGGTGTGGCGAGAAGATCAAAACTTTCTTAGGGAACGGATCCGATGCAACAGGTCGAGTCGAGTCGTCGGCATTGGGCTTTCCACCTGGCCAACCAGTGATGGTGTGCTGCAAATCGTTGAAAACCTTGATGTTGACTGCATCGAAAGTCTCCTCGGTGGCCTCTAAGAGCGAACCAAGTGAATTTTCAATATAGTCGTTGTATGTCAATTTAAGAATAGGTTTTTCGACCTTGCCACACAACCACACGATTGCCTTACGGATGAATTTTGGAGTCCAATCGCACTCGCCAACAAGCCATGGAGTTTGCTCGCGCGTGAGAGCTTCACCCGCCGCTTTGTCGATAATCACTCTGATGTCGCTGTGGTTTTGTAGGTATGAAGCAGGGATCTGTGTATTCATCTCACCCTCGACAACTTGGCGAACTGCACAATTCTTATCCTCGCCCCAAGCCAATAATATGATCTTTTTTGCCTTCATGATGGTGTTGATACCCATCGTAATTGCATAGTGAGGTACGTTGCTAGTGCCAAGAACTCCTGTTTGAGTTTTGCGTGAATTGTATGAAAGTTGCACCAAGCGAGTGCGCGATTTTTCGAACGAACCTGCCTCGTTGAAGCCTATCTGACCTTGCTCACCCATACCTATTATTAATAGGTCGATGCTGTCGGCCAAACTGTCATACATTTTGCAGTACTCCGACATCTGTTCTTTGGCTATCGAGCCGTCGGGTGTGATGCGATTTTCTTCGGCAATGTTGACGTGATTCAAGAAGTCGTCTTGGATTCTTTTGTTACGTGAGTGAGGGTCGTTTGCCGTAAGTGGGTAGAACTCATCTAGCGAGATGGTCTTAACATTTTCGAAACTAATCTCGCCGCTTTGGTAGCGCTTGGCCAACTCTTGGTAAAGACCAATTGGGGTGCGGCCAGTGCTTAATCCTAATACAAAAGGTTCGCTACTTCCAGTAAGTTTGTGATCGTTGATCATCTTTACAACTTGGTTTGCAGCCTCATTTACGCCATCCTGCTCGCTGGGGAAGATGGTTGTTGGGATCTTTTCGTAACCGCTGATGACATCTGCGGGAGTCTCTGATACTTTTAAGCCGCCCTCTTCAGGCAGTGAATACTTACTTTTCATTGGTTTTACTTGTTAGATAATTATTATTTTATATTTATTTTATTTACTCTTTTGCAGCTGGCAATGTACGCAAAAAAAATAATAAATCCAAATATTTTCCATTTGTGCGTTAATCAAAATCTTGCGTATCAGGATTTTATTTAAGAAAATATTTATTTTTAAAAACTTATCTTTTTTCTGCGCTTTTCTCCGATGTATTTAGAGCAAAACGACAACAGCTTTATCTGTCAAAATATTTGTCTAAAAGTTCTTTAGCTGCAATGAAAGAGCTAATTTGGGTGTTAAGTACTTTTTGCTCGTAGTCGCCAATGATAGCCTCTATCTTTTCGTTGAGGTAAAAGTCGCTCTTTAGCCTATCGTTGATTGTTTCATACATCCAATACTTGAGTTGTCGGTGTCGATTGTCTAAGAAATAACCGTTTGCTTTGGTCTTTTCGATAAACTCCTCGACTCCCTTCCATACCTCTTCGAGTCCTGTTTTTTCGACCGAAGAACAAGTGTAGGCTGTAGGCCGACACTGCGACTGAGGCATTGGGAACAGGCGCATGGCACTTTGGTATTGGCTGCGCGCAACGTCGGCTTTGGTTTTGTTCTCGCCATCGGCTTTGGTCACCACCATCATGTCGGCCATCTCCATGATTCCTCGTTTTATTCCTTGCAATTCGTCTCCCGCTCCCGATATTTGGAGCATCATAAACATGTCGACCATCGAATGAACTGCGGTCTCGGATTGACCAACGCCCACTGTCTCGATGAAAATTACGTCGAAACCTGCCGCCTCGCATAAAATTATTGTTTCGCGAGTTTTGCGGGCAACTCCACCTAGTGACCCCGCCGAGGGTGAAGGGCGAATAAAGACATCGGGGTTTGACGATATGCTCTCCATGCGGGTTTTGTCGCCTAAGATCGAACCGCCGCTGCGCTCCGAACTTGGGTCGATGGCAAGAACTGCTAACTTGTGGTGCATCGATGTTATCATGTTGCCCACAGCTTCGATAAACGAAGATTTTCCCGCACCAGGAACTCCCGTGATGCCTATGCGCCTTGAGTTTCCCGAGTGGGGTAGACACCCCTCGATTATCTCTTGAGCCTGGGCGTGGTGTTGTGGGTTTGCACTTTCAACAAGAGTTATGGCTTGCGAGAGGATCGTGATGTTGCCATCTAAAATTCCCGCGACATATTCCTCAGTCGATAGCGAGCGGCGTGGGCGACGCACGAAATAAGGATTTACTATTGGTTGATCCTCAACACCCTGATTCACAGCAAGCGCGCTGTGGTGGTGGTCGTCGATATACTCCTTCTCAAAGTGTTTTATTTTACTAAATGCCATTGTTTGGTCGAGTTTGGTTTCTATTTTGTTACGAAGGTATAAATAAAAAAAGTAAATAAAAAATATTCAGCAATGAAGATAGCTTTCTATTCGGGTAGGATGGGCAAAAAACATGCCTCTCGCATAATCGAGATTCTCGAATATGGTGTACCTTGCCATCGATATAACCACTATTCGCAGAGTTCGCATTACGATTTATGCCACTGCGTAACTCCCTATGAAACAATAGGTAGAGTTTCTAAAGCTTCACGCTCGGTGTTGGCGCTTTCGGATTTGCGATTTATCACTCATCCCGAGCTTTTTTCGCTTCGAGATAGATTGTTTAAAATACCATTATATAGATTCCATTGTCGGCATGCAGCGAAAATCATTGCGTTAAATGGTGCTGCGAAAGATCGGGTTGTGAAGAGTTTAGATCTTGATGATAAACGAGTGGCGGTATGTATGCCTTTGCAAACGGTTCAATATAGTCACGTCGACTATCATCCCACCTCGGAGCAGATGATGGCGGTACGAAATAAATTAGGGTTGCCCGAAAGTTATATTTTGATTGCAGGCGACGCAGACACTATGCACGATCATGGCGTAATTTTACATGCTATTTTCTCGCTACCGCTCTCTCTTGGGGTTGTAGTATATACACGTCGCACAACCCACTCCGAGGTATTGCTCAAAATGGTGCGTGACTCAGCAGCGGCAGATCGTGTGCAGTTTGTTTACGAGATTACAGAGCTCGACCTATGTTCGCTGTATCGAATGGCGCTACTTATGATATATATGCCATCGGTCGAGAGTTCTGTAATGCCAATTGTGGGTGCTCTGCATCAAGGTGTACCAATGATTCTGTCCGACACACCAACAAATCGCGAAGCGGCAGGTGGGGCGGCTATGTTTGTGCCTCCTCACGACCAGGAGGCAATTGCCCATGCCATTAAATCTGTGGTTTATAGTGAATCTTTTCGAGGACAACTCATAGCGCAATGTTGGGCAGAGGCAAAGCGTTATTCGCAAGAAAACATAGCCGAGCAGTTGGCAAAAATATATGAGTCGGCGTGGTGAAATAATCAACATTTTGCCCAGTGGCAGTATTATATAAAAGGTATGAATAAAAAAATGAAAATAATTATTGTTATTTGTTTTTTAATTTATACCTTTGTTTGCTAAATGATAGTGAATTATAATAATTAGCTAACTTAAATAAATTAAAACAATGAAAGTATCACACATCGAACACCTCGGTATCGCTGTGAAGAGTCTCGACGAGGCAATTCCGTACTGGGAAAATGTATTGGGTTTAAAGTGTTATGCAACTGAAGAGGTTGCGGATCAAAAGGTTCGCACAGCATTCTTTATGTTGGGTCAAACTAAAATCGAATTGCTGGAGCCTACATCTGAGGAGTCGACAATTGCTAAATTTATCGAAAACAAAGGTGTTGGTTTTCACCACATGGCTCTTGCTTGCGAGAACATCGAGGAACAACTTGCCGATGCTGAAGAGCAAGGAATACGTCTAATCGACAAAACCCCACGCGCAGGTGCCGAGGGATTGACAATTGCGTTTCTACACCCAAAATCAACTCAAGGTATCTTGACAGAAATTTGTGAGGATAAAAATAAATAATATATTATGAGCGAAATTCAAAACAAGATTAAGGATTTAGTTGAACGTCGTGAGACTGCCCGTCAAGGTGGTGGTCAGAAAAGAATCGATGCTCAACATGCAAAAGGTAAGTACACTGCTCGCGAGCGTATCGCAATGTTGCTAGACGAGGGTAGTTTCGAAGAGTTCGATATGTTCGTAACTCACCGTTGCTACGACTTCGGAATGGAGAAGAGCCACACATTTGGCGATGGAATCGTAACTGGTTACGGTACTATCGACGGTCGTTTGGTCTACCTCTTTGCACAAGATTTCACAGTTTCGGCAGGTTCTCTATCGCTTTCTATGGCAGAGAAGATCTGTAAGGTTCAAGATATGGCACTTCGCAACGGCGCGCCATGTATCGGAATCAACGATTCGGGTGGTGCTCGTATCCAAGAGGGTATCAACGCACTAGCGGGTTACGCTAACATCTTCCAACGCAACGTAATGTCGTCGGGTGTTATTCCTCAGATCTCTGCAATCTTTGGCCCATGTGCTGGTGGTGCGGTATATTCACCTGCACTAACCGACTTCATTATCATGAAGAGCCAAACTTCGAACATGTTCCTCACAGGTCCAAAAGTTGTTAAGACCGTAACTGGCGAAGATGTAACTCAAGAGCAATTGGGTGGTGCATTTATGCACACAACCAAATCGGGAGTTTCTCAATTTGCTGTCGAGACCGAAGAGGATGGTATCGCTCTTATCCGCGACTTACTTTCGTACATCCCACAAAACAACATGGAGGAGGCTCCTTTGCAGGTTTGTAACGACAAGATCACTCGCCTAGAGGATTCACTCAACGAGATCGTTCCTGACAACCCCAACAAGCCTTATGATATGACCGATGTAATTAGCTCTATTGTCGACAACGGCGAATTCTTGGAATCAGCATCGGGCTTTGCGAAGAATATCATCACATGTTTTGCTCGTTTCAACGGTCAGAGTGTGGGTATCATCGCTAACCAACCCAAATTTATGGCTGGTGTGCTCGATAGCAATGCATCGCGCAAAGCAGCTCGTTTTGTTCGTTTCTGCGACGCTTTCAACATTCCTATCGTTACTTTGGTCGACGTTCCTGGATTCCTTCCTGGCACATCGCAAGAGTATGGTGGCGTGATCACTCACGGTGCTAAGTTGCTATTTGCTTATTGCGAGGCTACAGTTCCTAAAGTTACGGTAACTCTTCGTAAGGCTTACGGTGGTGCATACATCGTGATGTCGTCTAAGCACATCCGTGGCGATATAAACTACGCTTGGCCAACTGCTGAGATCGCAGTTATGGGTGCTAGTGGTGCCGTTGAGGTTCTTCAAGCAAAAGCTTTGTCTGCATTCGAAGATGCTGAGGAGCGCGCTAAGTTCGTTGCTGAGAAGGAGCAAGAGTACAACGACAAATTCTCGAACCCTTACAACGCAGCTCGTTACGGTTATATCGACGATGTTATCGAACCACGTAACACTCGTTTCCGTGTTATTCGTGCTTTGCAGTCGCTTGCTTCTAAGCGTTTGCAAAACCCACCGAAGAAACACTCTAATATTCCATTGTAAAGACTACCGCTATGATAATGTTATTAAATTCAACATGGGGATGGTCGGAGATCCTGTGGATAGCCTTAATTGGCTTCATGTTGGTGCTATGTATGCTTTTGGCATTGGTTGTTGTGATGAAGGTCTTTGGAAAGATCTCAGTTGCAGTAGCTAAGTCGCCAGCTGTTAAAGTAGACCTTCAACCACAACTATCGGGAGAGGAGATTGCAGCAATCTCTACTGCATTGCGTATGCACTTAGGTGAGCGTCACGACCGCGAGTCTGCCGTACTTACCATCATGAGCATCAAGCGTGCATACTCGCCATGGAGTGCTAAAATTCACGGATTAACTCAACAACCCACCTGCAAATAGACAAAACAATGAAAGATTATTCACTAAAAATCAACGGACATAAATACAGCGTTCAGATCAACGATTTGAACGAAGAGTCAAAGATGGCTAAGGTCGTTCTCAATGGCGTAACCTACGACGTTGAGATCGAAGGAAT
Organism: Rikenellaceae bacterium; assembly: GCA_047172505.1. Lineage (GTDB taxonomy): Bacteria > Bacteroidota > Bacteroidia > Bacteroidales > Rikenellaceae > Alistipes. The sequence goes on from JBCQWE010000004.1 coordinate 50,875, forward strand.
GAGCATCATTACACCTACGGTTAAACCACAGGTTGCTCGTTCAAAACAAAACGCTACTAGCGTAACCCCAAGTTTGGTAGAGTCAACTCCTGTTGCTGCGGCACACACTGGAGCTGGAAGCGCTGTTCGCAGCCCACTACCTGGAACTGTTGTCGACATTAAAGTTACGGTTGGCAGCAAAGTGTCGCAAGGTGATACTTTAATGATCCTCGAAGCAATGAAGATGGAGAACAATATCGATGCCGACGCATCGGGTGTAGTCAAAGAGATCTCTGTGCTTAAAGGTGCAACAGTAATGGAAGGACAAATTTTACTTGTGATTGAATAGCCATGTTTAATTTACTAGCCTCAGAATCTAACTTTGTAATGGAGAGCCTTGCAAACTTTGCAAACTCCACAGGCATAGCAGCTATGATCGAGTATGCTGGCGTAGGCAATATCGCAATGATATGCGTCGCTGTATTCTTGTTGTACCTCGCTATTCGCCACAAGTTCGAACCTTTATTGCTGCTTACCATTGCTTTTGGTATGCTACTCACTAACCTGCCTGGTGCTGAGATGTATCACGCTTCACTTTTCGAGGGTGGCCACGTTCACTGGGACACCTTTGTCGATGATGCAGGTATCTTGGACTACCTCTACCTAGGTGTTAAGCTTGGTATCTACCCATGTCTTATCTTCATCGGTGTAGGTGCAATGACCGACTTCGGTCCGCTTATCGCTAATCCTAAGAGTTTTGTCTTGGGTGCAGCTGCTCAAGTAGGAATCTTTTTGACCTTCATCGGTGCTTACGCCCTTGGTTTTGCTCCACACGAGGCTGGTGCAATTGGTATCATTGGTGGTGCCGATGGTCCAACATCGATCCTTTTGGCTTCGATTTTGGCTCCCGAGCTTCTTGGACCAATCGCTGTTGCTGCTTACTCATACATGGCACTTGTGCCAGTAATTCAGCCACCTATTATGCGTGCGTTGACCTCGGAGAGCGAACGCAAGATCAAAATGCGTCAACTTCGCCCAGTGTCGAAGGTTGAGAAGATCCTCTTCCCAATCCTTATCGCTGTGATCATTTCACTTCTTTTGCCTAGCGCAGCACCACTTATTGGCTGTTTGATGTTTGGTAACCTTATGAAAGAATCAGGCGTTGTTGATCGTTTGAGCAAAACTGTACAGAACGAGTTGATGAATATCGTCGTTATCTTCCTTGGTTTGACCGTAGGAGCTACTGCCACAGCAGAGGCATTTATCAACTTCCGCACACTTGGTATCATGGTTCTTGGTATCCTCGCTTTCTGCGTGGGTACTGCGGGCGGTATCATGTTTGCTAAACTCATCAACTTGTTTAGCTCGGAAGAGAATAAGATGAACCCTCTTATCGGTTCAGCTGGTGTTTCGGCTGTCCCAATGGCTGCTCGCGTTGCACAAACCGAGGGTCAAAGAGCCGATCCAAGCAACTTCCTTTTGATGCACGCAATGGGACCAAATGTTGCGGGTGTTGTAGGTTCGGCAGTTGCTGCTGGTATCTTCCTAGCATTCTTGAACTAAGCCGAGATCTAAAGAAATTATAGCGAGTGCGATTAGCAATCTTCGAGAGATTTGCTGATCGCACTCCTTTTTTGTATCTTTGCATTCGGTACACTCTTTGAATAAACTTGACAATATGAAAAATACACCTCTCTATATAAAGATACTTCTGGGCATGGCGCTCGGAATTGTTGCAGGCTTAATTGGCGTGCAGGTTGGCGCTGGTCAATTTATTGGTGATTATGTCTCTCCAGTTGGAACAATATTTATCAAACTTTTGAAGATGGTCGCCGTACCCCTTGTTCTCTTTTCGCTTATTAAGGGCGTTACGGGGTTGGGCGAGATTCGGAATTTGTCGAGTTTGGGAGTGAAAACCATCCTTATCTATGTAGCTACTACTATAGTCGCTGTCTCGATAGGCGTCTCGGCGGCAATGTTCGTCAAGCCTGGGGCTATATTTCCTTCGGAAAAGGCTGCTGAGTTGCGAGAGTTGTATCAGGGTGAGGTCGATCAGAGGAGCATCTCTGCCGATGCCGTGGCCGAGGAGTCGCCACTAAACTTTTTGACAGATATAGTGCCAGATAATATCGTTGGAGCATTTGCAAGCAACGGTAAAATGCTACAAGTGATATTTATCGCACTTATTGTTGGAATCGCAATTTTGGCTATAGGGCTGAGTGAGATGCGCCCTGTGCTCAATCTCGTTGATGCGCTTAATCGTATCACGATGTTGATCATAGATTACATAATGCTCTTTGCACCCTTCGGTGTCTTTGCACTTATGGCCTCGCTTGCCGTTGATACAGCAGGCGATTTCTCGATCTTTGCCGCCTTGGGGCTCTACGCCCTTACTGTTGCGGGGTCACTTTTGGTTTTGATGTTTTTGTTCTACCCACTTCTTATCAAATTTTTCACCAAAATTGGAGTCGGTAAGTTTCTCAGGGCTGCTGCTCCAGTGCAAATATTAGGTTTTTCGACAAGCTCTAGCGCAGCAACCCTCCCCCTTACGATGGAGCAGAGCCAGCGGGCGTTGGGCCTTTCGGATACCGTATCTTCGTTTGTGCTTCCAGTAGGGGTGACGATAAATATGGATGGCACGAGCTGCTACCAAGCTGTTGCCGCGATTTTTATTGCTCAGGTAATGGGGATAGACCTTTCATTTGTCGAGCTCCTCACTATCATCGGAGTGACCACTATATCGTCGATTGGCACGCCAGGCATTCCAAGTGGTAGCGTGGTGATGCTGATTATGGTTCTCTCGTCGGTAGGTATCCCAAGCGAGGGACTTGCTCTAATTCTTGGTATCGATCGGCCTTTGGATATGTTGCGCACGGCGGTGAATGTTACGGGCGATATGACTGTAGCATCTATTGTTGATAAGAAGTAAACGTGCGAAAATAAGAAGCTGACTAATAAGGTCATTTTCGGCACTTTCCTCCGCTTTTTAATCCTCACGCACCTTCAAGTACGCTGCGGTTAAAAATGCTCACAAAGCCCCAAAACTAACCTCATTATCCAACTTCTTCAAAATATGAGAGGGTGACTTTCAAGAAATAATCTTGTCAGTCACCCTTTTTATTTATAAGTTTGTGAGTTCGTCTACCAAGCAAAAAGCTCGTAGACACTCATCATTGCGTTAACATCTGCGCGAACCGCTGCAATGTTCTCTTCGCTTTCGGGGTTGCTAAGAACGCGGTCGATAAGTTCGACGATGTATGCCATTTTGTCCTCTTTCACACCACGTGTTGTGATTGCGGGAGTACCAAAGCGCAAGCCCGAGGTTTGGAATGGAGAGCGCGAATCAAAAGGAACCATATTCTTATTGGTTGTGATGTCGGCTGCAACCAATGCTTTTTCGGCTGCCTTACCTGTGAGTTCTGGGAATTTAGTACGTAGGTCGACAAGCATAAGGTGGTTGTCGGTACCCTCCGATACGATCTTGTATCCTTTCGCGATGAGGGCTTCGGCCATTGCCGCAGCATTTTTTTGAACTTGTTGTTGATATTGGCGATATTCGGGTTGGAGAGCCTCGCCAAATGCTACAGCCTTAGCTGCGATAACGTGTTCTAGTGGACCGCCCTGGATTCCTGGGAATATCGAAGCGTTAAGGATCTGCGACATCATCTTCACAACGCCTTTAGGTGTTGTAAGTCCCCAAGGGTTCTCGAAATCTTTACCCATGATGATGATACCACCACGAGGTCCACGCAATGTTTTGTGTGTGGTCGAAGTGACGATGTGTGCGTATGGTGTTGGGTTTTCCAATACACCAGCCGCGATTAGACCTGCTGTGTGAGCCATGTCGATAAGAAGGATCGCACCAACTTTGTCGGCAATCTCACGCATGCGTTTGTAGTCCCACTCACGCGAGTATGCCGAAGCACCACCAACGATAAGTTTAGGCTTGCACTCTAGGGCTTGTTGCTCCATTGCATCGTAGTCGATTGTACCAGTTTGCTCGTTGAGTTGGTAGCCTACAGCCTTGAAGTATTTACCCGACATGTTGACTGGTGAGCCGTGTGAAAGGTGACCGCCGTGTGCTAGGTCCAGACCCATGAATGTGTCGCCAGGTTGCAACACGGCAAAGAATACAGCCATGTTTGCTTGTGCACCCGAGTGAGGTTGAACGTTGGCATACTCTGCGCCGTATAGTTTGCATAGGCGCTCGATTGCTAGCGACTCAACTTTGTCGACAACTTCGCATCCACCATAGTAGCGAGCAGCGGGGTAGCCCTCTGCATATTTATTAGTCAATACCGAACCCATCGCTTCCATCACCTCGTCGCTGACAAAGTTTTCCGATGCAATTAGCTCGATGCCGTGAGTCTGTCTTGCCTTCTCCGAAGCAATCAGATCAAATATCTGAGAATCTTTTTTCATAATGGTTAGAAAGTTTTGGTGTTTATCTCTTAACTACTGTTTAATAGAAAATCGAAGAGATCTCTTTGTAGTTGTGTACGCGTTCGATAACGTCGGCAAAGATGTCGGCAACCGATAATACGGTAAACTTAGAAAGATCCTTGTTAGGGTTAAGTGGAATAGTGTCTGTTACGATTACCTCGCAAAGTGCGCTAGCGTTGATTCTTTCGTATGCAGCGCCCGACAGAACGGGGTGAGTGATTGCGGCACGAACGCTCTTAGCTCCGCGGCTCATCATCATGTCGGCAGCCATACAGATGGTGCCTGCGGTGTCGATCATATCGTCGACGATGATGATGTTGCGACCCTCAACATCGCCAATCGCGGTCATGTTGCCCACTACGTTTGCTTTAGCGCGCTCTTTGTGCGAGATGATAATAGGTGTTCCTAGGTGTTTAGCGTAGGCATTTGCGCGCTTTGCACCACCCATGTCTGGGGCAGCAATCGATAGATCTTTCATGTCGAGCTGTTTCATATATGGAATAAAGATGCCACTAGCGTAGAGTGCATCGACAGGAACGTCGAAGAATCCTTGGATCTGGTCGGCGTGAAGGTCCATGGTCATAACGCGGTCGGCGCCAGCTGCCATAAGCATGTTAGCAACCAATTTTGCACCAATAGCTACACGTGGACGATCTTTGCGGTCTTGGCGAGCCCAGCCGAAGTATGGCATAACAGCAACAACCTTGTAAGCCGAAGCGCGACGAGCAGCATCTACCATAAGAAGTAGCTCCATTAGATTGTCGGCAGGTGGAATAGTCGATTGGATGATAAAGACCGTGCATCCACGAATTGATTCGTTGTAACATGGTTGGAACTCTCCATCGCTAAAGTGGAGAATCTCCGAATCTCCAAGTGTTGTGCCGTAGCTTTCAACGATCTTTTTGGCTAAGTACTCGGAGCCGCGACCTGCAAAAAATTTAATCTTATGGATTGCCATAACTGTATATATTTTTTAAGTTTAAGTTATATCTATTCAGTTGCCGCAGATAAACACTCTCCGACAAAGTTAATTATCTGGTCGCGCCCCAAACCACTTTCACTCGACGATACAAACATTGGTGGTAGCTCTTCCCACGTTTGGCTAAGCTTCTTCTTGTAATGTGTTAAGTTTTTCGAGAGTTGGGTTTGCGATAATTTGTCAGCTTTGGTGAATATTATTCCAAATGGAATACCTTCGTTAGCTAGCATGTCAATAAATGCAAGGTCGATTTTTTGAGGCTCTAGTCTTGAGTCTACAAGCACGAAAAGGAAGTGCATTTTTTCGCATTTAGTGACGTAATTGGTGATGATTTGGGCAAATTCGCCACGCTTGCTTTTCGAAGTTCGCGCATAACCATAACCTGGCAGGTCGACCAAGTACCAAGTTTTATTGATTAGAAAGTGGTTGATAAGGCGAGTTTTACCAGGCGTTCCCGACACTTTCGCCAGTCCGCTGTGGTTGGTCAACATATTGATAAGTGACGATTTACCCACGTTACTGCGGCCGATAAAGGCGAAGTCTAACAAGTCATCTTTGGGAACTTGTGATATTTTCTCCGAACTACACTTAAATTCGGCTTTTGTAATCTGCATTATCATTGAATTTTGATTCGACAAAGATAGTAATTTATTAATTAAATTTACAATCTATATCGCAAAAAATAATAGAGTCTTTTTATATCTTTTATTTCTCGACGAAAAATTTATTGTCTATCTATTTGAAACTCGCTAAATTCGTAAGCATTATCATGTGCCGACCTGTAGTGTGAAAAGCTAAAGAGGTCTTCTAATAATTCCCCTTAAATAAATACTATTTGAATTAATATGACAGCGAAGTCGTTGAAATTGCAGATTTTTGTATATATTTGACGATCGAAATTAAATAAAAATAAATATATATGAAAAAAGAGTGGAATGATGTGCGTGAATTTCACGAAAAATTTGGACATCCAGCACCCGAGGTGCCAACACTAATCGATCGAAAACGAGCTTTAAGTCGAGCAAAATGGATGAATGAAGAGGTTGCAGAATTTCTGGTTGCCGAAGATATTTACGAGCAGGCCGATGCCATGATCGACGTAATCTATTTTGCACTAGGCACTTTGGTCGAAATGTCACTCGAACCCGACGAGCTTTTTGCAATTGTGCAACGTGCCAATATGGCAAAGTTATTTCCCGACGGTAAGCCTCACTACAACCCCAAAGATGGTAAGGTTATCAAGCCCGAAGGGTGGGAGGATCCAACTCCAAAGCTTCGAGCATACATCGATTCGGTGATAGAGTCAAAGCGTTCAAAGTAAAAAAAATAGGGTGTAAGGGTTTGTTGGCACATATTTTTTTGTATCTTTGCCCTCACACCACCTAATAACAAACCTTAATGAAGATAGCTCTACCTCAACTTAATTATACAATTGGTGATATTGATGGTAATACCTCAAAGATCATCGATGCTATTACTAAAGCAAAAAAAGAGTCGGCAGACCTTGTGATCTTTGCCGAGCAGGCCATAAGTGGTTTGCCAGCATTCGACCTACTCACTAAGACTACCTTTGTTGAACTTTGCGAAGAGGCGCTGCGCAAAATCGCGCAACATTGCGACGGTATCGATGCCTTGGTAGGTCTTCCGTTGCTCACCTCAGAGGGTACGCTTTCGGTAGCGGCACATATCCACAAGCAGAAAGTAGTTAAATACATCAGCAAGCAATTTATTACCGCTCGCAGAGAAATGGGATTCTTGGTAGGCGGCAAAGGCTGGGATACGATCACCGTGAAAAAGGAACGTTGCATGGTGGTTGTAGGTGACGATATGCGAAAGATCACATCTTACGACCCCAAGGCAAACTACATTATATCGATAAATTCTCGTAGATATTCTAAAGGTATACTCTCGTATCGCTACGAATTGTTGCGCAACATGACCTTCGTAAGTGGCAAGAGCGTTGTAATGATAAACCAAGTAGGTGGTGCTTCCGATATTGTATACGATGGATCGTCGGGCGCTTTCAACAGTCGCGGCGAATTGATGTTGCTGCTGAAAAACTTCGAGGAGGATTTTGGCATTTACGACACCGAATCGACAGCGGCAGGCATGGATAGCCCTCCATTTGTCTCTTATACCCACCGCAATATGATGCTCTATAAGGCAGCATGCATGGGCCTTAAAGACTATTTTGCGAAAAACGGCTACAAAAAAGCTTGTGTTGGCCTCTCGGGCGGAATCGACTCGGCAGTTGCAGTGACTCTTGCAGTTGCAGCATTGGGCAAGGAGAATGTCATGGCGCTTATGATGCCATCTAAATTCTCATCGAAGAATTCAGTTGACGATGCCATTGAGCTAGCCGAGAATCTAGGCATCAAATATAGTGTTGTGCCAATTACCACAACCTACGATACTATCACCGACGTTCTCAAACCAGTTATTGGTGGTACCGACTTCGACTTCACCGAAGAAAATATGCAGTCGCGCATCAGAACCTTGATGTTGATGGCTTTGCAGAATAAACATGGTTACATCTTAATCAACTCTTCAAATAAATCGGAGAATGCCCTGGGTATGAATACCTTATACGGCGACACTTCGGGTTCAATAAGTCTTACTGGCGACCTATATAAAGGCGAGGTTTACGACTTGGCTCGTTATATCAATAAAGTCACCGAAGATGTTATCCCCGACTCTATTCTAGAAAAAGAGCCATCGTCGGAATTGTATGCAGATCAGAAAGATACCGACATTATCCCTCCATACGAGGTTGTCGATGCGATACTTTATCGAATGATCGAAAAGAGTCAACATCGCGAAGAGATCGTAAATGCAGGTTTCGATTACGATGTTGTTGAGAAGATCCATGCAATGTTGATGCACGCCGAGAAAAAACGTTATCAATTCCCACCAGTCTTGCGTCTTTCGAATTGCACTTTTGGTCACGAACGTTTGATGCCACTAACAAATAAATATGGCTACTAAGAACTTTTCACACAGCGGCAGAGTACTCTCTTTGGAAGGCAGAAAGGTTCGAATTGGATTCGAATCTAGGGGTGCGTGCGCTGGATGTAAAGCAAGTTCAAAATGCGGAATGGTCGACTCTTCTACTCGCGAAGTGGAGGTGGAGATCGCGGAAAATGAAAGCTACAACATTGGCGATGTTGTGAAGGTGGCGATAAGCTATCAAATGGGTATAATATCGGTGGTAGTTGCCTATATTATACCCTTAATTATATTATTATCTACGCTTGCACTAGCTGTTTCATTTGGCGTTAATGAAGGTGTTGCAGCGTTGGTATCATTGGGGATGATGGTAATTTATTTTATTGTGGTTTACCTCCTTCGTTCCAAACTTGACAAACAAATTATATTCACTATAGAAAAATAAGCAATGGGAGAATTTGGAAGTACTGTAGTGGTACTTAGTTCGTTAGGCGTTGTTGCTGCTGTGGCGTTATACTACATAGCAAAACAATTTAAGGTCGTCGAGGATCCTCGAATCGACGATGTGGAGAAAATGTTGCCTGGTGCAAACTGTGGAGGCTGTGGTTTTGCAGGCTGCCGCGGTTTTGCTAGTGCAATGGTTCAAGAGGATGACATCTCTAACCTTTATTGCCCTGTCGGAGGTGCCGAAGCTATGAAAGCGGCAGCATCGTATTTGGGTAAGGAGGCAGCCGAGAAGGATAGGCAAACCGCTACGATTCTTTGTGGCGGCTCGTGTGCTGTGCGCCCACAAACTAGCATCTACGATGGCGCAAAGTCGTGTGCTGTTGCGGCTTCGTTGTATGTTGGCCAGAGCGATTGTGCTTATGGTTGCTTGGGCCTAGGTGATTGTGTTACCTCTTGCGATAATAAGGCAATTTCGATTAGCGAGGAGACGGGCCTACCAGTGGTCGACCCCGAACTCTGTTTCTCGTGTGGTGCGTGTGTTAGAGCCTGCCCTAAATCGATTATCGAACTTCGCAAGAAGATGCCTAAGAATAGAGCTGTTTATGTGGCTTGTTCGTCGAAAGACAAAGGCGCAGTTGCGATGAAAGCATGCAAGTCGAGCTGTATAGGTTGTTCGAAGTGCGTTAAGGCATGTCCGTTCGAAGCTATCACGGTGAGTAACAACGTGGCTTACATCGACCCACTTAAGTGTAAGTTGTGCCGCAAGTGTGTTGCCGAGTGTCCAACGGGAGCTATCGCACTAATAAATATGGAGCCACTTCCCAAGGCACCTAAGGTTGCACCAGCGCCCAAGACTCCTGTGGTTAAAGCTCAGGTGGCAACCTCAGAGAGTGCAAAGCCCGCTGAGGCGAAGAGCGCAGAATCAACTAAAGTAGAATAAGAGCAAAATTATAAGTTATGAAGACATTTCCAAAAGGCGGTGTGCATCCGTCGGAGAATAAGTTGAGCAGTGCAGCTAAGTCTCAAACAATGGCTCTGCCCAAAATTGTAACCATTCCGCTCTCGCAACATATCGGAGCCCCCGCAACAGCCAAGGTTGCTAAGGGTGATCAAGTCCTAACAGGTCAACTCATTGCCGAGGCGACTGGTTTTATGTCGGCGAATATCCACTCGCCAATCACAGGAGTTGTGTCGGCGGTAGATATGGCGGTCAACGCTCAAGGCTTGCGCCAGATGATGATTACCATCAAAGCCGACGAGCAGGAGCAGTGGGCCGAAGGTGTCGACACCTCGTCGACCCTGGTCAAAGAGTGCTCGCTCGACTCTAAGGCGATAATCGACAAGATCAAGGCGGCGGGAGTCGTTGGTATGGGAGGTGCGACATTCCCCACACATGTGAAGTTGTCGATCCCCGAGGGTAAGAAAGCAGAGTTCCTTATTATTAATGGTGTAGAGTGTGAGCCATACCTCACTTCGGACCACCGAACAATGCTTGAAAGAGGCGAGGAGATGATCGTCGGGGTCGAGATCTTGATGAAAGCGATAGGTGTAGACCAAGCTTTTATCGGAATCGAGAATAATAAACCCGATGCTATAGCTCACATGGCCGAGCTTGCAAGCTCAGCAAAAGGAATAAGTGTTGTGCCACTTAAAGTTCAATATCCACAAGGTGGTGAAAAGCAATTGATTGCAGCTGTAGTGGGTCGCGAAGTGCCACCACCTCCAGGCCTACCTATCGATGTCGGCGCTGTTGTGTGCAACGCTTCGACTGCAGTTGCGGTTTATGAGGCGGTTCAAAAAAACAAACCTCTTATCGAACGTGTAGTAACCGTTACGGGCAGAAGCGTGGAGAGACCATCGAATATTGTGGCGCGTATGGGAACTCCAATCTCCGAGCTGATCGAGATAGCTGGTGGAGTACCCGAAAATACGGGTAAGGTTATCAACGGTGGTCCAATGATGGGTCGCGCCATGGTAAACTTAAACTCGCCAGTGACTAAAGGTTGTTCGGGAATAACAATTTTGAGTGAGGGAGACGCCAAGAGGGGAGTTGAGTCGGTATGTATCAAGTGCGCAAAGTGCGTTAGTGTATGTCCAATGTCGCTAGAGCCCTTCTCGATTTCGAAACTCACGCGCAAAGGTGACTGGGATGCTGTGGAGCAGGGTCGCATCACCGACTGTATCGAATGTGGAAGTTGTCAATTTATCTGTCCTGCCAACCTGCCGCTTCTCGACTATATTCGTTTGGGTAAACAACGTGTTATGGGTATCATCCGAGCGCGTGCAACTAAGTAAGAAAATATAAAAGAATAAAAATATGGCTAATAAATTATTGGTAGCGCCATCGCCACACGTTCACAGTAGTGAATCTACGTCTCGCATTATGCGCGATGTGATTTTTGCTCTTGTGCCTGCATTTGTGGTTTCGGTGATCTATTTTGGCGTTAGTGCTTTGGTGGTAACGCTAGTTTCGATCCTTAGTTGTGTGCTCTTCGAGTTCTTGATCCAAAAGTACTTGATTAAAGGGGAGTGCACAATTTGCAACTATTCGGCAGTGGTCACAGGACTTTTGCTAGGTTTCAACCTTCCCGCCAACATCCCTCTATGGATCGTTGTGATAGGTGCGTTGGTTGCAATCGGTGTTGCGAAGATGACCTATGGTGGATTAGGAAAAAATCCATTTAATCCTGCTCTCGTGGGACGTGTCTTTTTGCTTATCGCCTACCCAGCGCAGATGACAGTTTTTCCGTCGGTCGATGGCTACACGGGAGCAACATCAACTGTCGATGGTATCTCGGGAGCAACTCCACTAGCTGTTGTTAAGGACCTTTTGAAGGATAGCAACCTATCGCTAGGTCACCTCGACCTTCCAGATATGTTGCTCGGTGCCGTGCCAGGTTCTCTTGGCGAGGTCTCTGCACTTTGTCTAATTCTGGGCGGAATTTACTTATTGTGGCGCAAGGTTATCTCTTGGCATATTCCCGTGGCAGTTTTGGGAACAATGGTTGTTATGGCCTTTGTTAATACGCTTGCCATAGGTGGTAGTGGCGCATTGCTTTTCCAAATGCCACTTTTCCACATCTTGGCTGGAGGCGCATTGTTGGGCTCTATCTATATGGCTACCGACTACTCCACTTCGCCAATGACCCACAAAGGAATGTTGATTTATGGTGTGGGTATCGGATTCATAACAATGTGGATACGTCTCAATGGCGCATATCCCGAGGGAATGTCTTTTGCAATTCTCCTTATGAATGCGTGTGTGCCTCTAATCAATAAATATGTTAAACCTAAGCGTTTTGGCGCAATTAAATAGGGAGGATAAGAGATGAAAAGTACACTTATAAATATGGTTCTTGTCCTATTTGCCATCACAGCGATAGCTTCGGCAAGCGTGGGCGGCATCTATCTTTTGACAAAGGAGCCAATTGCGCTTGCAGAAGAAAATGCTAAATTAGCAGCTTTGGAGCAGGTTTTAGATGGCCTGGCGTTCGAGCAAACCACGATGGAGGCTATAACACTCGACGACCTTGAGTTAGAGATATATACAGCTCAAAGCTCTGCGGGCGATGTAATCGGTTACGCTATAAACACAGCGACGATGAAAGGTTTTAGTGGTCTGGTTCGATTGATGGTTGGTATTAAGGCTGATGGTACTGTGAACAACGTGAATGTTATTTCTCACAACGAGACCCCAGGCTTAGGTTCGAAGATGGCCGACGAGGGCAACTCGTTGCTAGGCAGCGTTCAAAACAAGAATATCGGAACTATCAACTGGGAGATGACCAAAAATAACGGTGATATTGAGGCGCTTACAGCTGCTACAATTTCGTCGGTAGCCTACGCCGATGCAATGCAACGCGCAATGGCTGCATATAACCAAGTTGCAAATCAAGAGGCTAACTGTTGCCAGGAAGGAGCATGTGATGAATAAGATGAGAATAGTTTTAGATGGTATTATCAAAAACAACCCTGTTTTTGTGTTGGTGTTGGGAATGTGCCCGACTCTTGGTACCACCACTTCGGCAATGAATGCTTTGGGTATGGGTGGCGCTACTATGGCGGTGCTTATAATGTCGAATCTGGTAATATCGCTTATTAAAGGTTTTATCCCCGACAAGGTTCGCATCCCTGCATTTATTGTGGTTATCGCTTCGTTTGTGACAATTATCCAGATGGTGATGCAAGCATACCTTCCTTCGCTCTATGCTAGCTTGGGAGTTTTCATCCCGCTAATTGTAGTTAACTGTGTTATCTTGGGTCGTGCCGAGGCTTTTGCAGCCAAGAACAACGCCCTCGATTCTGTGCTCGATGGTATCGGTACTGGTTTGGGCTTCACGGTGGCGTTGACCATTTTGGGAGCTTGTCGCGAGATATTGGGTAGCGGAGCCATTTTCGGATTCGATTTAGGATATAAAGATTTTGCACCACTAATTTTTGTCCTTGCGCCAGGAGCATTTTTGGTGTTGGGCTATTTGATGGTATTGTTTAACAAAGTTACTAAGAGATAGTTATGGGAGTAGAAATTTCATTTTTCGCAATAATTATTGGCGCAATATTCGTCAATAACGTAGTCTTATCTCAGTTCTTGGGCATCTGTCCGTTCTTGGGAGTTTCGTCGAAAGTCGACACATCGATAGGTATGAGTGCAGCTGTAACTTTCGTTATGGCGATAGCTTCGGTTGTCGCATGGCTTATTCAAACCTATGTCCTCGAAAAATTGGGCATTGAATATATGCAGACCATTGTTTTTATCTTGGTTATTGCCGCGCTGGTTCAAGCCGTCGAGATAATCTTGAAGAAGGTCTCGCCATCGCTTTATCAAGCCTTGGGTATCTTCCTGCCTCTGATCACCACCAACTGTGCAGTTTTGGGAGTCGCTATCCTTATGATTCAAAAAGATTTGTCGTTGCTCCAAGGTGTAGTTTACGCAGTAGCGACGGCTGTCGGCTTTGGTGTTGCGTTGGTTCTCTTTGCTGGTATCCGCGAACGTTTAGACTTCGAGGAGATGCCCAAAGCCTTTAAGGGAATTCCTATTGCGCTGGTTACAGCGGGTATCCTAGCTATGGCGTTTATAGGCTTTACAGGTCTGGTTGAGCGCTTATAATTTATAAAATTGGTACAAAATATTTAATGAGAAGTTTCGCAAGCGACAATAATTCAGGCGTTCACCCTTTAGTCCTTAAGGCCGTGGTGGATGCCAATGTAGACCATGCTGTAGGTTATGGTGACGATAAATGGACCGAGGCAGCAACAGCAAAAATTAAAGAAACTTTCGGTTCTAAGGCCGATCCATACTTCCTTTTTAATGGAACAGGAGCAAATTCTGTGGCTATACAGAGTGTTACCCGCCCATTTAATTCGGTGATATGCGCCGCGTCGGCACATATATATGTTGATGAGTGCGGTGCACCAGCACGTATGAGTGGTTGTGCGGTAACGCCAATCGCAACCACAGATGGTAAATTAACCGTCGAGCTTATTGGGCCACACTTAACCCATTTTGGGGAGTGTCATCACTCGCAGCCATGTGTAGTTTATATCTCGCAAACGACAGAATTGGGAACAGTTTACTCCATCGACGAGGTTCGCGCCATTGCAGATTTGGTTCATGCGCATGGGATGTACCTGCACATGGATGGCGCGCGATTAGCAAATGCAGCAGCCTTTCTTGGCTGTTCGCTTCGCGCGTGTTCGGTCGATGCAGGTGTCGACATCCTTAGTTTTGGCGGCACCAAGAATGGAATGATGATGGGTGAGGCGGTAATCTCCTTTCGCGAGGAGATCAGTAGAAACATAAAATTCTATAGGAAGCAGTCGGCACAACTAGCCTCGAAGATGCGTTACCTATCGGCTCAATTTATCCCATACTTGGAGAATGATTTGTGGCTGGATAATGCTAAGGCTGCCAATGCAGCTGCGGCGAAGCTTTGTGCTGCGTTAGAGAAATACCCAAAGGTAGTGTTCACCCAACAGCCACAAACAAATCAGCTTTTTTTGCGAATGCCTAAAGAGGCTGTCGAGAAATTGTTGGAAAAATATTTCTTCTACGTTTGGAACGAACACACTAGCGAGGTTCGCTTCGTAACATCTTGGGATACAACCGAACAGGATATATCGGAGCTTATCGCAAGTCTCGACGATCTTTTGGGCTAACGAATCGAATATTTCTTTAACTCCTTGTTAAGTTCGGCTTCTCGCCCTTGGCATATATAGTCGACCAGGGCATGAAACTTTGGCGAGTGGTTGTGATGTACCGTGTGGCAAAGTTCGTGGATTATGACAAAATCTATTAGGTGCTGCGGAAGTGTCATAAGGTAGATTGAGAGCGAAATATTATTTTCCGAAGTGCATGACCCCCACTTTGTGCGAGCAGAACGAATGGTTACCTTGTTGTACTTTAGCCCTGTTTTGGCGGCGATTTCTGCAATGCGTTTTGGAAGGTGCTCCTTGGCCGCTCTGCGCAGGCTCTCTTCGTTGTAGCTTGTCGCTGGTGGATTGATTGCACGATTCTGCTTTTGGCGCTTTTGAATTGCGATGATCCTTTCTCGTTTCTGCTCTAAAAAACCAATAGCTTTTTCTCTGTTGTAACCCGTGGGGTAGGTGAGCGTGATTGTATCTTTGCTGCTACTAATTTTGATACTTACACTTTGGGCACGGTGACTCTCGTTGAGAATTACCGTGCCCAAAATATTATCTGTATAAGTAAATTGCATTTTTTTACTCGCTAGCCTCACCAATTCTTTGGCGTACTACCTCGAATAGCATGATGGCTGCTGCTGCCGAAACGTTGAGTGATTCGATGTGGCCAATTAGCGGAATTGCCAACTGCTCGTTACATAGCTTAAGTATTTCGCGCGAGATTCCCACATCTTCGGATCCCATAACCAATACTGTTGGTTGGCGGAAATCCGCCTCGTAGATCAACTTGGTGCTCTTTTCTGTTGCCGCAACGATCTGATAACCTTCTGCTTGAAGGGTCATGAGTGTTGTGCGGATCGACCCCACGCGGCACACTGGAATCGAACTTAGGGCACCTGCCGACGACTTCATCGCCTCGGCATTAACTGGAGCCGAGTTTTTAAGAGGTGTAATAAGTCCGTGGGCACCTGCACACTCTGCGCTGCGGGCAATGCCACCAAAGTTACGCACGTCGGTCACTCCGTCGAAGACCACGATAAGAGGGGTTTCATCCTCGGGTACGCGGTCTAAAATGTCTTGCAATTCGACGTAGGCAATAGCTGAGATCTGCGCAACTACACCCTGGTGATTTCCACGTGTGAGGCGGTTTAGCTTCTCGATAGGCACCTCCTGCACGCGTAGGCGGTGGCGAAAACATAGGTCGCGAAGTTCGGTCATCAGTTGACCCTCAGCTCCCTTTTTAACAAAGATCTTTTCGATCTGCTTGCCCGCTTCGATAGCCTCGACAACTGGGCGAATTCCAAATAGTATATTATCCATAGTTTTCAATTATTTCTAGTTCGTAAGAGGCCTTTTCCCACTCGTGCATCAGGTGGTCGTAGCTCTCCTTTAATTTATTATATTGTTCAAAGTCAGCTTGGTCGTATTGGGCCGAAGCTGCAAATTGGGTATCGTATTCTGCGATTTTGGACTCGGTTGCCGCTAACTGAGATTCGATCAACTCGACTGCCTTTCGTGCCTTTCGGATCTGCTTTTCCTGCTCTTTTTTCTGCTCGTAACTTAGCTTTCCCGAATTTGTGACAGTACCCTGCGAAGCTGTACTTTTGGAACTTTGGTCTTGGCGCTCAATCTCGTTGAGTGATTCAATCTTGCGCTTCTCCAAGAAGTAGTAGATTCCACCTAAATACTCTTTGACTCCTCCATCGCGGAATTCATAAATTTTGTCGATCGTGCCATCGAGGAACTCACGGTCGTGCGATACGACGATCACCGTGCCATCGAACTTCTTGATTGCCTCCTTCAAAATATCTTTCGAGCGCATATCCATGTGGTTGGTTGGCTCGTCGAGAATAAGTAAGTTGTGTGGTTCGAGCATCAAGCGAGCCATTGCAAGTCGCGAACGTTCGCCACCCGAAAGCACCTTCACTTTCTTGTCGATCTCCTCGCCGCGGAATAAAAATGCGCCTAAAATATCTCTAAGCTTTGTGCGAATGTCACCTACGGCAACCCTGTCGAGCGTGTCGAATACGGTAAATTCGCCATCCATCAAATCATCTTGGTTTTGTGCAAAATAACCAATATTGATGTTTGCACCAAGCTTAATAGAACCCTCCGTTGGTTCTAACTCGCCATGGATCATTCGCGCCAAAGTGGTTTTGCCTTCGCCATTACGACCCACGAGCGCGATTTTATCGCCCTTTTCGATGATTATATTTGCACCACTAAAGACATGTTTTTGCCCAAATGATTTACCCGCATCTTTAATCTCTGCAACAATTTGACCCGAGCGGGGTGCAGGAGGGAATTTGATGTTGAGTCTCGATAGATCCTCGTCCTCCATCTCGATGCGTTCGATCTTTTCGAGCTGTTTAATTCTCGATTGTACCTGGTTACTCTTGGTGGGTTTGTAGCGGAATTTCTCGATAAACTCTTCGTTTTTTTCGATTAGTCGTTGCTGGTTCTCGTAAGCCGAGAGCATTTGCTGGCGACGTTCGGCACGCAATTCAACATATTTGGAGTACGAGACTTTGTAATCGTAGGCCTTGCCAAGCGATATTTCGACTGTGCGGTTGGTGACATTGTCCAAAAATGCGCGGTCGTGCGAGATTAGTAGCACGGCACCACTATAATTTTTCAGGTAATCCTCCAACCACTGAATACTCTCAATATCGAGGTGGTTGGTTGGCTCATCGAGCAGGAATATCGAGGGGCGGCGCAACAATAACTTTGCAAGTTCGATCCGCATACGCCATCCACCCGAAAATTCTTTGGTGCCACGAGTGAAGTCACTTCGTTTGAAGCCCAAACCGAGCAGCGTCTTTTCAATGTCTGCCTCGCGCGTATCGCCTCCCAAGATATGGTAGTGGTCGTTTGCGTCGTTCAAGCGGTGGATGAGCGACGAATATTCTTCGCTTTCGTAGTCGGTGCGCTCTGCAATCTGCTCTGTTAGGTGAGCGATCTCTTGTTCAATCTTTATTACTGCTTCAAACGCCTTCGCTGTCTCTTCGGCAAGTGTTGTGGTGTCGGCAATGTGCATTGTTTGAGGCAGATAGCCGATGGTACAGTCGCCATTTAGTGACACCCCACCCGAAGTTGGTTGCTGCTCTCCAATAATAATTTTAAGCAGTGTGCTTTTGCCCGCACCGTTGCGACCGACCAAGCCAATTCTATCTTTTGGGTTGATAAGAAACGATATAGAGTCGAATAGTTGCCAGCCTCCGTAGCTGACCGAAAGGTTGTCGAGAGAGATCAAAGTTGCTTAATATTTATACGTTAAGTAGCTCAATAATTGTTGCCTTAGGGTCTGGGGTCGAGAATACTGAAGAACCAGCCACGAGAGCCTCAGCGCCTGCATCGAAGAGCTGGCGAGCGTTACCTGTGCCAATTCCACCATCGACCTCGATAATTGCCTTTGAGCCACACTTGTCGATCATCTTTTTCAGCTCGGCAACCTTTTCTGTCGAACTTTCAATAAACGATTGTCCTCCAAATCCAGGTTCAACGCTCATCACCAAAACTACATCGAGCAGTGGTAAAAGAGACTCGATGGCCTCGACGTGAGTGTTCGGTTTAATTGAGATACCAGCCTTTACGCCGCACTTTTTGATAAGCGAGATTGTCTCTTCGGGCTTTTGAGTCGCCTCGATGTGAAATACAATGATGTCGGCTCCATCCCCCGCGAAGCGCTCTACGTACTTTTCGGGCTCTACAATCATCAAGTGAACATCCAAAACCTTTGTCGCGTGACGCTTGATGCTCTTTAGTACTGGGAATCCAAAAGAGATGTTGGGTACAAACACGCCATCCATTACGTCGATGTGAATCCACTCGGCTGCACTTTGGTTGAGCATTATGGTCTGTTCTTCTAAACGACCAAAGTCGGCAGAAAGAATCGAAGGTGAAATTATTCTCATAATAATGTTTAAGTTTCTTTAAGCAGCAAAGATACAACTTTTTTTGTTCGAAATTTTTTATTGACAAAAAAACTACGTAATATTGTATCTTGAATTTTAACTATTTTCCGCTATTATGACTATTGTTACCATTGTTCTAGCTATTATACTCCTTGTTTTACTTGCTCTGCTCTACTCGTCGCAGCGCAATTCGATCCACGAAAAGCAACGTTTGTCCGAGCAAATCGACCAAGCTAACCAAGCGCGAGTTGGGGCCGAGGCAGTGGCTGCGCAACGCGAGGTGGAGATTCGTCAACTGTTACAGGAGTCGGCCCAATACAAGAGCCAACTAAAGCTTAGCGAGCAGCAACGCGAAGAGCAGCGCGTTCAACAAAAGGACGACGAGCAGCGCCTTCGTGAACAATTCAAAAACCTGGCAACCGAGATCTTTGCTGAACACACCAAAGAGTTTAAATCGACCAATAAAGAGTCTATCGACCTATTGCTTAAGCCATTCAAGGATAATATATCGCAATTCCGCGAAAGGGTCGAAGCAATATATTCGGTGGAGAACGAGCAGCGCGGCGCTCTGCACAACGAGCTAAAGAACTTGATGGAACTTAATCGAAAGATCACAGCAGAGACCACAAACCTGACAAACGCGCTGAAAGGAAACTCGAAGGTGCAAGGCGATTGGGGCGAGATGATCTTGGAGACTATCCTCGATAGCTCGAACTTGGAAAAGGGTATTCACTACTCAACGCAGTCGAACATCAAGGACGATGCGGGTAACAACCTGCGCCCCGACGTGGTTCTCAATCTGCCAGATAATAAGCAGATTGTGATAGACTCTAAAACTTCGTTGACGGCATTTGTAAACTACGTGTCTTCCGAGAGTGAAGCCGAGCGCTCGGTGTTGTTGGATCAACACCTAAAGTCTGTTCGTCAGCACGTCAATGAGTTGGGTCGTAAGGAGTATCAGAAATTGATAAATTCACCAGATTTTGTCATTATGTTTATTCCAAATGAGCCTGCTTTTTTAGCTGCACTGCAAGCCGACAATACAATTTGGGCCGATGCGTATAACAAAAAGGTGATTATATCTTCGCCTACAAACCTTTTTGCGCTGCTCAAATTGGTCGATGATCTGTGGAAGCGTAATGCGCAGACTAAAAACACCGAGGCAATAGTTAAAAATGCCACTAAACTCTTCGAACAATTGGTGGGTTTCACCTCTTCTCTGGAGGATGCAAGCAAGGCTCTCGACACGGCGCGAGGTAAATACGACGACGCTTTTAAGCGACTCCACACGGGAAATGATAATATTGCTCGCCTGGGTGAAAAGTTGCGTAAATTGGGTCTACCCACTAAAAAAAAGCTCTCTGTTAAGTTGCTCGATGGCAACCAAGTCGACGAAGACGACGAGTAGGTATAAAATTAAAATTGTGGGAACTCTTGTAGTGGAGTGTAACAATTTTCGTTGTGCTCGTAGCAGAAATGTTTCAATCCATTAGTGAGCACGATGTAGCGAGCCCCGACAACAGAATTATAGCGCACAGCCTGGTCGAAGACCGCTTGGTCGATTGACACAGATGCCGCCTTGCACTCGACGAGCATCGAGGGGTAGCCATTGTTATCGACAACAACTATGTCTGCTCTTTGTGGCTGACCGCTAATCTTCACGGGATACTCTTCGCATATTTGTGTTGCCTCTACCTTGCAGTGCGATGTGAGAAACGCTACGGCGTGGCGGCGAACCCACTCTTCGGGGGTGAGAATGAGGTAGCATCGGCGGGTTGCAACCCACACAGAAAGTGTGTTATTTGTGGTGTTGCGACAAGTTTTTAGCTTAATTGGAGGAAAATTAAGTTTAGGATAGGCCGATTGCATTGTGCTTCCAATTTTTTTTAATATCTTTACGACTGCAAATATATAAATTTTTTATGAGAATTGCCCCTTTTATAATATTGCTCTTAGTTGCATTTAGCTCTTCGGCTCAAGAAACGATCTGGGAATCGAATAGATCTATCGGGTTAGAAGCCTATCGAAGTTACATGTTGCCTAGCTCTTCGGCCCAAGAGGCAGCAGATCTAAAGCCCGAGGTTATGCGTTACGCAATTCCTTTGGGCGGATGGACCGAACAACGCGCCGAGCAGGGTGGGGAATTTACCACGCACTTTACTCCCCCTTTTTCGTGGAATGGTCGTCAAACAATAATCTCTTTGGCCCCAACCTATGCCCCATACAAACTTTTGGTTGGAGGCAGAGAAGTTGGTCGCAACTATAACTCTTCGATGCCAGCTCAATTTAACGTTACACGTTTTATGAGAGATGATACTCAGAATCCAATCGTGTTATCCGTGATCGAAGATAGCAAAGTTAAGGATCTGGAGTCGTGGGACGGCGATAATAAAGAGGAGTTGGGCAAAGTTACGATGTTGTCGTTGCCTACAATGTATATCCGCGATGTTGACGTGTCGACCACACTTGTCTCTGATGCACTGAATGTTACAATTTCGATTGTGGTTAAGAGCGAAGCTTTAAATAGTAGAACAAGTCGAATAAACTACGAACTTTTGACCCCGCAAGGCGCTGTAGATAAACGTGGATATGCCGACATGACCCTAGAGATGCGCGGAGAGGATACGCTTCACCTTTTCACAATTATTCCCGACTCGTTGGCTTGGAATGTCGAGACTCCTAACCTCTACCGTTTGAATCTCTCTACTCAATATCGAGGTCGTCATAGCGAATATTATTCGCTTGATATTGGCCTCCGCTCGATTGAGAGTGGCGCAGATGGTTCGCTTTCAATCAATGGCAAGCCGCAGCAGCTCAAAGCCTCGGTTGTCGATAGCTCGATTGAGTTGAGCCAACTCGATGATTTGAAAAAACAGGGTTGTAACATCGTTAAAATCGATGCAGGCGCACATAACGATGCCATATACCACTATGCAGACTCTATAGGATTGATGATTGTTGCCACGGCGCCTATCAATACAAAGAAAAGCGGAGGTGATATTTTGCTAGGAGGGAATCCAACCAACGACCCAAGTAGGGGCGTTGAGTATATCGAGAGGGTAGATGCAATGCGTAACCTAACAAAGATTCACCCTTCTGTGGTGGCCTATGCTATTGCTGATCACTCACTCAATGGAATAAACCTCTATGAGAGTTATTTGTACCTTAAAGCCAGGGAGACTCAGCGACCCATTATATATCTCGATGGCGCGGGGCAGTGGAATAGTGATAAGCTTAAGTTGGATTTGTGAAGAGTTAAAGTAGAGAATTTAAGATAATTTGTTCAATTTATTTGTAATAATATGAAGATCGAAGATTTACGCCATCAAATAGAAGAGCTCTCAATGTTAGTCGGCTCTTGGAGTGAAGATGTAGCTCCTGCATCCATAGAGCAGGATGTTCTTCTCTCCAAATTGTCTCACTTGTACGAGGCAGTTAAGTTTGCCTCTTTTGATAGTGGTGCACGTGTTGCATCGGTTGACCAGGGTGAGGCGGAGGATTCTTCAAGTGATCGCAGCTACACTAGTTCTATGTTCGCAATAGATATGGAGGGGGTTTCGCTTGTCGAACTAGAGCCCGAATCTAAGCCCGAACCTGAGCCAGAACCCGAACCTAAGCCAGAACCAGTGGCGCAACCAGAACCCGAACCCGAGCCCGAGCCCGAGCCAGAACCAGAGCCAGAACCAGTGGCGCAACCTCACAAAACCGATAATACGCTCTTTGATATTGATATAGTTCCTAAACAAAATCGCAAAAGAAGAAGCGTGTTGATGTCGTTGTACAACGACGATGTTGAATCTAAAAAAGTGGAGGTCGATGCGCCTGAGGTGCAGCAAGAGGCGGTCGTTGGCCAGGAAATTGCAGAGAAGCAGGTGGCTGTTGCAGGTGAAAGTCACGAGATGATAGCCAATGCGGCACAGGTTGAAGCACCGCAAGCATCTTTTACTACATTCCGCAGTTCGGTAGTGAGCGCACCGACCATAGCCGATACTTTCTCTACAGAGGTGGAGACTGTAGCCGACAGGTTGGCAGTTGAGGCTCCAACTACGATGTACGACACAACTTTTGTTGTTCGTTCGTTCGAGGAGTTGGGTATCAACGAGCGTTACCAACTCTCACAAGATCTTTTTGGGGGCGATCCGCATCTTTGTCAAAGAGAGCTTGCTGCAATCTCAGATTTCGACAATTACGACGATGCGATGATCTATATTGCCGAGAACTACAATTGGGATGGCCAGAGTGAAGGGGCAAAATTATTGCTCTCTGTGCTTGAGCATAAATTTAATATTAGCTAATACTTATTTAACGATAGTGTCAAAATTATATATAGTACCAACACCAATAGGAAACCTTGAAGATATTACTCTTCGAGCCATAACAGTGTTAAAAGATGTTGATTTTATTTTAGCCGAGGATACTCGGACAACTCTTTTTTTGTTGAAACATCTAAGCATCGAAAAACGCCTCTACTCACACCATAAATTCAACGAACATGCGACCGTAAAGATGGTGGCAGAAAGCATCACTGCGGGTAAAAACGTGGCACTAGTGTCCGACGCAGGCACCCCAGGAATTTCAGATCCAGGCTTTTTGTTGGTGCGAACATGTGTCGAGGAGGGTATCGAAGTGGAGACTCTGCCTGGGGCTACAGCCTTTGTACCTGCGCTTGTGCAGAGTGGATTTCCTTGTGATCGCTTCTGCTTCGAAGGCTTTTTGCCTCAGAAGAAGGGGCGCAATAAACACTTCGCCTCGCTAGTGGAAGAGTCGCGAACAATGATTTTTTATGAGTCGCCCTACAGGGTGGTGAAAACCTTGGAGCAGATGATCGAGTTTTTTGGCGAGGATCGCCAGATCTCCGTGTCGCGCGAAATCACCAAGAAGTTCGAACAGACCGTGCGCGGTTCATTGGCCGAAGTGTTGTCACACTTTAAGGAGCAAGAGCCTAAAGGTGAGTTTGTTATGGTGTTGGCAGGAAGGCCAAAAGTAAAGAAGAGTAAGTATGACGACCAAGAGTAAGCTTAGTTTTTGGCAAAGGGTAGCCATCGAGATAATATGGTTTTGGTGTCGCGTAATTAGTATTACGCCTCGCTGGTTTCGGTACTACGTGCTGGCAGATATTATATACTTTTTTGTCTATAAGTGCAGACGTTATAGGGTTAAAGTTGTTGATAAGAACCTTGAAAATTCGTTCCCCACGAAAAGCGCCGAAGAGCGCGCCAAGATACGCAAAGCGTATTACCACTACCTGGCCGAGGTTGTTGTAAGCACAATTTCATTGGCGGGCGGTGATACCCACAAAACGATCCTCCATAGCGATGATAATCACTCTATCGAAGAGCTCAAAGTGGAAACTGAGGGAAAATCTTGGGTGGCTCTCACGGCGCATTATGGATTGTGGGAGTATCTGATTTTCTGGGCGCAATTTGCCGACCAATCCCTTATTGCGGTGTACCACCCCTTGGAAAACAAAGTATTCGACCAACTCTATCGTCGTTTCAGAAGTTATAAAAATGTCGTGCCTGTGCCTTTGAAGGAGACGGTGCGTTTCTGCCTCGAACATAAAGATGGACTGAATGGTCGAAATTTTGTTGTGGGGCTTATCGCCGATCAGAATCCACCACGTCGTCCCAATAGCCACTGGCTTAGCTTCTTGAATCAACAGAGTATATTTTTCGATGGTGGTGAAAAAATTGCGCTAAAGTTAAATCTTCCAGTTTATTTTATCTATCAACGACGTTTAGGTCGTGGTAAGTATTGCCTTGAGTACAAGTTGATTTACGATGGAGTGGAAGAGGTCGAGACCAACGAAATTACCTCGCGTTACGTCAAGATGCTTGAACAATTAATCGAAGAAACACCCCATTTGTGGCTTTGGTCACACAAGAGATGGAAGCACAATCCCAACAAATGGAAGCACGCGAAGCGATAGTAGTCTTAAATTGGAATGGTAGAGATCACCTAGCAGAGTTTTTACCGTCGGTTCTTGCGAATACACCTGGTCAGATCGATATTGTAGTTGTCGATAATGGCTCGACAGATTCGTCGGTTGAGTTGTTGCGCTCCGATTTTAAACGGGTGAAAATAGTTGAGCTCGATAAAAATTATGGCTTTGCAGAGGGCTACAATCGCGCCTTGGCGGCTATGCAATACGAACTTGTTGTGCTTCTTAACTCCGATGTTGCAGTAGGCGAGGGGTGGGTTGAGCCGCTCTTCGAAAGATTGCGATCAGACTCTACTCTTGCGGCAGTTGCGCCAAAGATTTTATCTTACACCGACCCTACCTCGTTCGAATATGCGGGGGCAGCTGGTGGTTATATCGACTTCTTGGGTTATCCCTTTTGCAGGGGTAGGATCTTGCAGCGTGTGGAGAAGGATATGGGCCAATATGACGATGTGCGCGATCTGTTCTGGATAAGTGGGGCCGCGTTCGCCTGCCGCCTTTCGGTGTTTAAAGAGGTTGGTGGTTTCGACAATGATTTCTTTGCACACATGGAAGAGATCGATCTTTGTTGGCGCTATGCTTTGGCGGGTTACCGAGTGCAAGTTGTGTCGCAAAGTGTTGTCTATCACCTTGGTGGTGGAACCCTTAACGTTACCTCGCCACGGAAAACACACCTTAACCACCGCAATAATTTAGCGATGTTGTTTAAATGCTCGTCGCCGAGTCAGCGCATAGTGGTTGCTCTGGTGCGCCCCATATTGGATTTTTTGGCTGCTCTATCGTACCTCGTGAGGGGCGAGTGGGGTAGTTTCGTGGCGGTGTTCAAAGCTTATCGAGATTTTATCGCGTGGCACCCTCGCCTCTATCGCCAACGTCGCGCAATTCAATCTGCTCGGCAAGTGCGCTGCGTGAAGATATACAGGGGTTCAATAATTTTGCGGGCTATCTTCTCGAAGTCTGTGTTTGGTGATTTGAAGGTTTAATAGTAAACTATTATGATTAATATTAGAAGTGCATCGAAAGATGATATAGAGCTAATTAACACTCTGGCAAAAGAGATTTTCGACTATACTTATGGGCCGATATTATCCCCCGAGCAGGTTGAATTTATGTTCGATATGATGTATGCACCCCATAATATCGAGCGGCAGATGGATTGTGGCCACCGCTACTACATCGCTCAGCGTGGTGGCGAGCCTGTGGGTTATGTTTCGATTTTGGAACTGAGTAAGAGCCACTACCGAATTGAGAAGATTTACACCTTGCCGAGTGTTCATGGCGGTGGCGTAGGGCGCGCACTATTTAACTTCGCATGCGATAACGCTAAGGCAAGTAGCAGTGTTGGGGAGTGTCTGCTCGAACTCAATGTAAATCGTCACAACGAGCGCGCAATACGCTTCTACACCAAAATGGGTATGCGTGCCGATCGTAGAACCGACGAACATGTCGGCAATGGTTTCTACGCCAATGATTTTGTGATGGCGATTAATCTTTAAGCCTCACCCCCCCCTTTTTTTTGCTATGCGCTGTAGCGATCAGGGTAAACGCACGAAAATATACAACTATAAAAAATGAAACAATGAGAAAGTTATTTTTATTATTTTTGCTTGTTGCGCAGAGCGCCGTTTTACTTCGAGCAAATACCAATATTAGCCAAGAGAGCTGCACTGTGAAGATACATCCTCTGCCCGCCGAGATCTATTTTGCGGGCGAGAAGGTCCCCATCAACCTGCCCTACGTTCGCGAAGCAATCGACCGTGAGGTGCTAACTACAAGCTGCATGCACACGCGAACGATGCTTACGCTGCGCAGCATGTCGCGTTACTTCCCAGTGATTGAGCCAATACTTGCGGAGTATGGCATTCCCGACGATTTTAAATACCTTGCGATGGCCGAAAGTGGACTCGACCCCAATGCCTATTCACCTGCTAAGGCTGCTGGGTTGTGGCAATTTATCCCCTCGGCAGCAAGTAGTTACGATCTCGAAACGGGCGATAATACCGATTTGAGATACCACGTTGTGGAGTCAACAAAGGCAGCGTGTCGCTACCTGCTCAAAGCCTACGAGCGTTTTGGGAGTTGGACCCTCGCCGCAGCCTCGTATAACGCAGGTCAAGCGGGAGTGGCAAGGAGGTTGGAAGTGCAAGGGGTCGAGAATTACTGGGATCTCTTTCTGCCCGAAGAGACTATGCGCTACCTCCCTCGGATCGTGAGTTTGAAGTTAGTATCGTCAGCCCCCGAAGATTACAATTTTATCTTGCGCGACGAAGATAAACTTAAACCCTATAAAAACTATAAGGTAGTCAAGATCAATAGCACAAATATCGACTGGTCGAAGTTTGCCGCTGAGCATGGCACAGACTATCGCCAACTGCGCATTTTAAATCCGTGGATACGTAGTTACGAATATAAGAACGCGGCGCAGACAACCTACGAAGTTATGGTGCCGACCTCCGCTTTTAAAAAGAAGGGTTATTAGTGAAAGAAGGGTTATTAGTGATAGTGCGAGTTGAACCTTCTGTGGTTTAACTCGCATTAATTTTATATGGTCAATTGTCTGAAATGTGATAATTTGGGGTGTCTGTTTGTGTTGTATTTTGATAAAAAAAGAGTGTGAAAATTTGGGATATAAGAAAATAATTCATAACTTGCAAGCCGTATGAGTAAAAAAGTTAAATATCCACAAGCGAATGTTTTGCATCTTCCACAGATGTATATCGTTGCGTATATGTTTGACATGCGAATGCGTCGCTAAGATGCACATATTACAATACAGAGGTTTGAGGTTGAGCAGCTTAACCCTACCAATTCCCAGAGTAGATTACTAAATTTAGATTTTATGAATATTTAGAACGCAGTTATAACTGTGTCTATAAATTATACCGTATATAAATATGAACAAATTACATTTCGATACGTTGCAAGTTCATGCAGGAAGACAAAACGACCCTGAGACTGGAGCCTGCGCAACGCCATTGTACCAAACGTCGTCGTACGCATTTAAAAGTTCTCAACACGCAGTCGACCTCTTCAATCTCGAAGTTCCAGGCCACATCTACACGCGTTTGTCAAACCCCACAGTTTCAGTTTTCGAAGAGCGCATAGCAGCTCTCGAAGGTGGGGTTGCGGCAGTTGCTACAGCATCGGGAATGGCAGCGCAATTCCTTGTATTTCAAGCTTTAGCATGTGTTGGCGATAACTTTGTGGTTTGCCCTTCGCTCTATGGTGGTACTTTTAACCAGTTGAGCGTTAGCTTGCCTCGCTTGGGAATTCAAGCGCGCAAGGTATCGGGTAAGAGCCGTGAGGATTACGAGAAACTCATCGATGAGAACACTAAGGGAATTTATGTGGAGAGCATTGGAAACTCTGACTACTATATTCCAGATTTTGATATGCTTTCGTCGCTCTGCGCGGAGTACTCTATTCCACTTATCGTCGATAATACTTTTGGTGCAGGAGGTTACCTCTGTCGCCCTAAAGAGTTGGGTGCCAATATCATCGTGCACTCGGCGACCAAGTGGATTGGTGGTCACGGAAACTCTATTGCGGGAGTTGTCGTTGACTGTGGCAACTTCGACTGGGCGAGTGGTCGTTTCCCAATCTTCACCGAGCCTTCACCAGCTTATAAGGGGTTGAGTTTTCACCAGGCATTTGGCTCTGTGGCTCTCGCTGCGCGTTTGCGTGCCGAGGGGTTACGTGATTATGGAGCTTGCCTAAGTCCTTTCAATGCTTTCTTGCTGCTCAATGGCGTGGAGACCCTTTCGTTGCGTGTTGATCGCATTTGTCAAAACGCTTTAGCTTTGGCCAAGTGGTTACAATCGCACCCAGCTATAGAGTCGGTTAGTTATCCAGGCCTTGAGGGTGATGCGAATTACGCTGCGGCACAAAAGTATCTACAAAATGGCTTCGGTGGCGTTCTAACATTCTGCATTAAAGGTACTTTGGGCCAAGCTTCGAAGTTTGTAGAGTCGCTTAGGATGATCTCATTTTTGGCAAATGTAGGCGATAATAAGAGTTTGATTACGCACCCTGCAAGCACGACCCACTCGCAATTGAGCGAGGAGGCGTTGGCTGCCGCAGGAATTGCACCAACGGCGCTTAGGTTCTCGTTAGGTATTGAGAATGTCGAGGATATTAAAGCTGATATTGAGCAAGCACTAACGCAAATTTAACCTACTGCAATGAGCCTAGAGATTCATACGTATAGTCATCAAGAGGTTTTCACACTTGAAAGTGGAGCGACGCTGCCGTCGATAAATATTGTTTTTCACTCCTCTGTAGCCCCAGCATCTATTGCGGGCGCAATTGAAGAGGGTCGTAGAGTGGTTTGGATCTGCCATGCACTCACTGCTAACTCCGATCCGTCGGAGTGGTGGTCGGACCTGGTAGGCCAGGGCAAATACTTTGATTCGACAAAGGATATAATTATATGTGCAAACACCCTCGGTTCGTGTTATGGCACAACTGGGCCAGCTGCATGGGATGGTGCGCCGTTGGATTTTCCATACTTCTCGGTGCGTGACCTTGTTTCGGCGCATGTGGTGCTGCGCCGCCACCTTGGTATCGACACAATTGATCTTTTGGTGGGTAGCTCAGTTGGTGGTTTTCAGGCTCTAGAGTGGGCTATTATGGAGCCAGCGGTGATGAGTAAACTCATATTAATAGCATGCCACGAGCGCATATCACCTTGGGCAACAGCTTTTAACGAGTCTCAGCGCATGGCAATTGAGGCCGACCAGACCTTCGAACAGCAAGCCTCGCTCAAAGGAGGAACCAAGGGGCTTCAAGCTGCTAGATCTATGGCGCTTATATCGTATCGTTCGTATGTTGGCTACAACTCTACGCAGCAGGAAGAGGAGGATAATTGCATTCGGGCACAGCGTGCAGCAACTTATCAGCGCTACCAGGGCATGAAGCTCTCGGATCGTTTCGATGCCTACTCCTACTACTACATGACAATTATGCTCGACACGCACAATGTTGGCCGTAACCGCGGAGGGGTGACAAAGGCATTGGGCAGCATCGAGGCAGAAACGTTGACCGTGGCCATTGGTAGCGACTTGTTATTCCCACCTTCGGAACTGCAATACATGAGTTCGAAGATACCGCAGTCGAAGTATGCCGAGATAGAATCGGCATTTGGTCACGATGGCTTTTTGATCGAATGGAAGGCCCTGCAAAAAGTTATAGGTGAATTTCTTGGAGAGAGAAAGTAGAGTAGAGATAGAGAAAAATGGTTGATAATCTAGTGATTGTCAACCATTTTGCGATGTGGAGTATTACTCGAATGAGTGTATCACAACCCCCGAACGAAGTTTAGGCTCGAACCATGTTGTCTTTGGAGGCATGATATTGCCTGTGTCTGAAATGTTGATTAGTTGCGACATCGAGACTGGGTAGAGTGCGAAAGCTGCCTTCATTTCGCCACTGTCGACGCGGCGTTGTAGTTCGCCCAGGCCACGAATACCACCTACGAAATCTATGCGTTTCGAAGTTCGAAGATCTTCGATTCCAAGGATCTTGTCCAAAACAAGGTTCGAAAGTACCGTAACGTCGAGCACACCAATTGGATCGTTGTCGTCGTAGCGACCGCTCTTTGCAGTTGCGCTATACCACTGACCGCCGATGTATACGGCGAAGTTGTGAAGAGCGTTTGGTGTGTAGATCTCTGCCCCCTTTGCTTCGATGTCGAAATCGAGTGATAGAGCCTCGAGGAATTGCTCCTCGCTTAGGCCGTTAAGGTCTTTAACCACACGGTTATAATCGATGATCTTTAGTTGTGAAGAGGGGAAGGTTACAGCCAAGAAGTAGCAGTACTCCTCGTCGCCAGTATGACCTGGGTTAGCCTTCATACACTCCTCGCCAACGCGGGCTGCTGCCGCTGTGCGGTGGTGACCATCGGCGATGTATAGCGCTGGGATGTCAGCGAAGATCGCTGTTATTTGATCGTTGATCACCTTCTCTTTGATTACCCAGAAGTGGTGCCCAAAGCCATCTTCGGCTACAAAATCGTAGTCTGCGGCGTTGTTTCTAACGATATTTTCCACAATTGCATCAATCGAGCTATTGTCGGGATATGCAAAAAACACAGGTTCGATATTAGCCTTTTGGTTGCGCACATGAATCATGCGATCCTCCTCTTTGTCGGGTCGTGTGAGTTCGTGTTTTTTGATGCTTCCGCCTAGGTAATCATCGAAGTGACAGCACATTGCCAGACCATACTGCGTGCGACCGTTCATGGTTTGCGCATAGATATAGTAGTGCTCCTCTTGATCTTGCATTAACCAACCCTTCTCTCGCCACGCAGCGAAGTTTTCGACCGCTTTGTTGTATACCTCCTCCGAGTGCTCGTCGGCAATAGGGGTGAAGTCAATCTCGGGCTTGATGATATGAAGCAGCGAGCGTTCTGTTGCCTCCTCTTTAGCCTCGACAGAGTTTAATACATCGTAAGGGCGAGATGCAACCTCGGCTGCATACGCCTGGGGTGGTCTGATACCACAGAATGGTTTGATACGTACCATATTATTTACTTGTTAACTTGGAATTTGGTGTCGTTTTGCTCGAAGAAGCCAACAATTTGAGTTGCGGCAGCTATTCCAGCATTGATATTAGCCTCGGCAGTCTCTGCGCCCATCTTCTTGGGTGTTGCAAAGTATCGCTTACCAAATGCTTCACTCATCGTTTCGGTGAGCGCAGGGGCAATGTCTGTGACGTAGCGCAAGTCTTGGCGTTCGGTCATAATTTTGATTACTCCCTCTTCGTCGATCACCTCTTTGCGCGCAGTATTGATAAGTATTGCGCCCTTGGGCATCGAGCTCATCAACTCATAGCCGATTGATTTCTTAGTCTGTTCCGTTGCAGGGATGTGTAGCGAAAGAGCGTCCGCCCTCTGGTATAACTCCTCAATAGAGCCAACTTTCTCTACGCCTTCTTCGGCAAATGCCTCATCGCTAACAAAAGGGTCAAAAGCGATAACATTCATGCCCAGGGCTTTACCCTTGCGAGCTACTAGGCGGCCAACGTTGCCAAAGGCGTGGATTGCCAAAGTTTTGCCTATCACTTCGCCACCAGTACCTGCGGTAAAGCAGTTGCGCTGCATGTAGATCATCATCCCTACGACAAGCTCGGCTACAGCGTTGGAGTTTTGACCAGGGGTGTTCATCACAACCACTCCGTTTTGGGTAGCTGCCGCTAGGTCGACGTTGTCGTAACCAGCACCTGCGCGAACAACGATCTTTAGAGCTGGTGCAGCGGCCAAAACCTCGGCTGTAACTTTGTCGGAGCGAATAATTAGAGCCTCGGCATCAGCCACGGCTGCTATTAGCTCACTTTTGTCGCTATATTTTTCTAGGAGTGCGACTTGGTAACTTGCCTTATCGAACACCTCCTGAATTTTTGCAATAGCCTCTTTTGCAAAGGGCTTTTCTGTTGCAATTAATACTTTCATGCTTTTACATTTTTAACTTTTCAAACTCTTGCATAACTGCGATAAGTGCCTCGACGCTCTCTTTGTGAAGTGCGTTGTAGCAAGATGCTCTAAATCCACCAACTAGGCGGTGACCTTTGATACCAACCATTCCGCGACTCTTCGCAAAGTCTAGGAATTCGGCAGCGAGTTCTTCATGGCCGTCGTTCATCACAAAGCAGATGTTCATTAGCGAGCGGTCTTCTTTGGCAGCAGTGCCCTTGAATAGGGGGTTGCGTTCGATCTCGGCGTATAGCATGTCGGCTTTCTCGCAATTGAGTTTGTTGATTGCTTTGACTCCACCTTCCGCTTTGATCCACTTCAACGTCTCGTTCAGAACATAGATTGGCAATACTGGAGGGGTGTTGTACATCGAATTTGACTCAACCATGTTGTTGTAGTTTACCATCGATGGAAGTGTGCGTGTGACGCTAGATAGTAGGTCGTCGCGGATAATTGCAAATGTAACACCCGCAGCGCCCAGGTTCTTTTGTGCGCCACCATAGATCATTGCATACTTGGTGATGTCGATCTCGCGGCTCAAGAAGTCGGAACTCATGTCGGCGATGAGTGGCACTGGTGAGTCGATGTCGGTGTGATATGCCGTACCGTAGATGGTGTTGTTCGATGTTATGTGTAGGTAGTCTAGGTCTGTTGGGATCTCAACATTTTTGGGGATGTAAGTAAAATTCTTATCGTCCGAAGAGGCAAGGGTAATGGTTTCTCCGTATAACTTAGCCTCCTTGATAGCCTTTTTCGACCATACACCAGTGTTGATGTAGCCCGCTTTGTTGTTAAGGAAATTTGCTGCGATATGGTAGAATTGCGTACTAGCACCACCTCCAACAAAGATGATTTTGTAGTTGTCGGGAATGTTGACTAGTTCGCGAAATAAGCTTTGAGCCTCGTTGAGAACATCCTCGAAATCTTTTGTGCGATGGGAGATGGAAAGCAATGAAAGCCCTGTGCCGTTAAGGTCGATAATAGCTTTAGCTGCATTTTCTAGGATCTCTTCTCTAATGAATGCTGGTCCCGCATTAAAATTGTGCTGTTTCATAGATTTCATATTATGTTAAGTGTGAGTAACAAAGTTAATAATAATAATTTTAATAATAGAATTTTTTCAATATTTATTTCAAAAAAATGATACCTATTGTATTATGTTATATTTTTTGTCAAATTTGTCAACGTCTGCCAAACTTTCCAGCTCAATCAACCAAAAATATGAGTTAGATACTTTTTTCTGACCCAGAGCGACATCACCGTAACAGATATTTTGTAATATTGCACTAAAATTAATTAACCCCTAAACCCCTAACTCATAAAAAATATGAGAACAAATTTACTACTTCCCCTTCTAGGTGCTGCTGCTGTTGGCTGCTCGGGGGCTCAAGATGCAATTCCAGAAAGACCAAATATAATATGGCTTATGGCCGAAGATATGGGGCAAGACTTGGAGTGTTACGGCATGAGAGGTGTGCAGACACCCAATCTTAACCTGTTGGCTCAACAAGGTGTGCAATACAACGCTGCTGTGTGTGCCAACCCCATCTCGTCGCCCAACCGCTCGGCGATGATGACTGGCGTTACGCAAGTGGTGACCAATTCGCACAACCACCGTAGCAACCGCGATACACCGATCGACACCCTCTACAAGCCCTTTACCTACTACCTGCGCCAAGCGGGGTATACCTGCATTTTGGGTCACCACGATGTGATGAACAAAGGTCGAAAGACCGACTGTAACTTCAAACACACAGCCTTGGGTGTATGGGATGGCGTTAACGAATTTGGCCTTTTCGACAAACTCGACACGCTTTCGGCCTCTTCGCAGCCGTTTTTCGCTCAGATTCAACTCGTCGTTACTCACCGTGGTGATTGGTGGAACTCGGTTACGGCTAACTCTAAGGACCCTGTAGACCCTGCTGGCGTGGAGTTGCCTCCATATATGCCCGACCATCCAAAGGTTCGCAAGGAGTGGGCTTCGTACCTCGACCAGGTAGAATATATGGACAGCGAGGTGGGTATGTTGCTCGCCGAGCTCGAAGCTAAGGGTCTGCTCGATAATACAATCATATTCTTCATCGGCGACAATGGCCGTTGCGACATCAAAGGTAAGGGCTACCTTTACGAACCAGGGCTTAAGATTCCGATGATCGCGTGGGGTAAAGGAATTCAACCCAAAGTCGAGGATGGATTGGTGAGCGTTTTGGATATTACCGCCTCTATCTTGGACCTTGCAGGTGTCGATGTGCCAGCCTATTACCAGGGTAAACCCCTATTTGATAAGAGCACGGGTGAGGCTACCCCAACGTGTGAGATGGTCTACTCGGCCCGCGATAATTGGGACGAGATCGTAGAGTGTATGCGCTCGGTAACCACGGCGGAATATAAATATATTCGTAACTTCTTCCCAGGTCAAGGTTGGGATGTGCACCAGCAATACCTCGATTTCCACCGCCCTGCCATTCACGTTATGCGAACACTCGCCGAACAGGGTCAATTAACCCCTGAGCAGCAGCTCTTCATGGCCGACACGAAGCCCGAAGAGGAGTTGTATAATATTAAAAATGATCCTCACGAGTTAGATAACCTCGCCAAGAACCCCGAATATGCGGCAGTTCTTGAGCAGATGCGTGAGCAGATGGACTCGTGGCAAGCCGAGAATGTGGACTTGGGTCTTAAAGATATGAATTCGAGAGTACCCGAAGAGATGATGCCCCTGCGTGATTATATGAAGGAACACCGCCCCGAGGAGTGGCAGCATATCACCGAAGGCAATATAATCGATAATTATAAAGAGATTAGCGGCTTGGCAAGGAGAAAGATGAAATCAACTAAAAAGTAGTAGAATAGTAGTTAAGTGATAGTTGATGTGGCGACTCATAATTTTGTGTATTACAGGATTATGGGTCGCTACTGTTTTTAGAATATGCTATTTGCTATTTGCCAGATGTTACCTCGATATTGAGAATCGAATTTTTTGTTGGCGCGCGCGGGGTGAACTCTGTTGGTCAGCAAAACTACGTATATCTCCCGCTCGGGATCGATCCACATAAATGTGCCTGTGTAGCCCGTATGTCCATAACTCTCGGGGGTGTAGGGGAGTTTCTTGGAGTCTACCTTGGTGAAGCCTAGTGCGTAGATGGAACCGCCCGAGCGCACGTGTTGCGTGAATTTTTCAACTGTTTCGGGCGAAACGATCGTTCGCCCTTGGCGATCTGACCCTTCGCACAGAAACATCGCAGCGATTTGCGCCACATCGCTAGCCGTAGCGAAGAGCCCCGCATTGCCGCACACGCCACCCAATACGCACGCCATATCGTCGTGAACAATGCCTCGGATGGAATCGCGCCTGAAAAGAGTTTCGTTCTCGGTGGGGGCGATTCTGCTGCGCTCGCTCCACTCCAAGGGGTTGTAGCCGATGTTGTTGAGCTCCATCTTTGCGTATATCTGTGCCACGTACTTATCTAACGGCATTGAAGTGACCTGCTCGACGATCTGTTGCAGAAAGTAGAAGCTTAGGTCGCTATATATGTGTTGTCCGCGTCGCTCGGGTCGAAACGATGCATGGATCATCGAATCTAGCTTTGTGTGGTAGCTTTTGTCGAGGTATAACTGTTTTGTTATCTGTATTTTATCACTGCCTGCTTGCCCGCTGATGTAGAGCGAATCGTAGACTATATCCTTAGCTGCATAGTAATTTTTGTCGTAGAGGTAGGGAAACGCTTTGCTCTTCTTCTTCGAGAGTGCCAACTCCTCCTTCTCGTCGAGTGGCTTTACGAGCGAAAGGGCCACCGATACCCCCGAAGGGAAGCCCGAAGTGTGGTATAGAAACTCCTCGACGCGAACATCTCTAAATTGTAGGGTGTCGCTTAAGTTTAACAGATCGCCCACCTGGTCGCGAAGCGAGAGCCTGCCCTGATCGATGAGTGTCATCACGGCGAGCGTTGTCGCGCAAACCTTGGTGCACGAAGCTATGTCGAAGAGTGTTTTGTCGTCGACCGCCTCTTGTTTGCTGTAATCTAAATAGCCGTAATGTTTTGAATATAGAATATCCGACTTGTTGCCTATAATAATCTGTGCTCCTGGAAAATAGTATTCCTTAATTGCATTATTAATATAACTATCTAACGAGTCGGTTGTTATCGTGTTTTGCGCAAAAATAGATAGTTGCGATATGATTAAAAGGAGTGTTGTTGTAATTTTTTTGTACACGTTGTTTTATATATGAAGTTTAAATTGCACATCAAAATTAATGCAAATTAATTTAATTTCAATACTTTTATTTATATTTGTGCAGATGAGTTAAACCTGAGTCGTCATTGCGGACTACGATCCGCAATCCCTAACTCTTAATTTTCAACTAAAGTTAGGGATCCTGAATCAAGTTCAGAATGACGTATCGGGCTTAAACACCACTAATAAATCATGTGTAAATTAAATTAATAATGTGAATTAAGGTTTGAAAAATTTAAACAAAAGGAACACCGCAGCGAGTTTTCCGAAAATAAACGAGATCAACCCAGCAGCAGATCGAACCTTTGA
>JBCQWE010000005.1:0-83474 GCA_047172505.1 Rikenellaceae bacterium
TTCGTCATTGCGGACTCCCTTTGTCGTCATTGCGGACTTGATCCGCAATCTCTTCCTCTATTCTTCGAGATCCTGAATCAAGTTCAGGATGACGGCTTGGGTTCAGGATGACGGCTTGGGTTCAGGATGACGGCTTGGGTTCAGGATGACGGCTTGGGTTCAGGATGATGCACATAGGTGAGATTTGGACCTATTAATAACCTTTGTTAATTTTAAGTACAATTTAAAAAAGTTCCATCAAAATCGAGATCGACTTCACAGAGCGGATGGCTTCGAGGTGGTAGCCGTAGTAGCTCATTAGAGCTTCGAGGAACGCGACTCGTTGGTGGCGGTTAAGCCCAATTTCGCCTAAGTGGCGCACGTCACATTCGGTCATGTCGCGCAAGATGATTGCCTCGGAGGGCTCCAACAGGGCGCTGTGAGAAGGCTTTTCGGGGGTGTAACATCCCTCGCGGATGTCGAAGTATGCGCCCTTGGTGTAGTTGTTGGTGGGAGAAAAGCCCAGAAAACGGCTGAGGTTCGAGAGGAACCAGAGGTGGAAATTTGCAACTCCCTCGTCGAGCGAGTCGAGCGCTTCGACAGAACCCCACACGAAGTCGAAGAGCGGCTGGCTCTGCTCACACTCCTTGATAAGGCGGTAGAGCACCTCGGCGATGAACAGCGCAATTGTCGAGCGGCGCAGATCGAAGGGGGTTTGGCGCAGAGTGATTCCGCTGCGCACCTCGCGAAACCTATGCAGTTCGCCTCGCGAGGGCTGCACACCCTCGAATTCTAGGGCGAAGAGGGGTTGGAAAAGCGCCAGTTTCGAACCGCGGCCACGCGTGCTACGCACCCCCGGCACCATGAAACTCTGCCTGCCACCCACGTCGGTGAGCAGCTGCGCCACCAACGAGGAGTCGCCATATTTCACCGTGGAGAGGACAATCCCGCGCCCCTTATAATTTTTTTGCATCTTAACGCCTAAACTCTACCACAGCCCAACCGTCGCGCTCGCTATGGCCGACAAAGGTGAGCCCCAACGATTCGGCCTTTTGGCGTAGCGGCGCAATATCCTCGACGAAGAATCCGCTCATCAGAAGGCTGCCGCCTTGGCGAAGTGTCGCTACGTAGCTCTCCATATCGGAGAGCAAGATGTTGCGGTTGATGTTGGCCAAGATGAAGTCGTAGTTGGCGCCATCGATGAGCGACACCCCACCCCAAAAAGGTTTAATGCGGTCGGCAACGCCATTTTGTTCGATGTTCTCGCAGCAATTTTCGTATGCCCACTCGTCGATGTCCACTGCATCGACAGCCTCGGCGCCATATTTCACGGCAATGATAGCCAAGACACCCGTGCCACTACCCATGTCGAGCCCGCGTTTGCCCGCGAGGTCGATCTTGGTGATCATCTCCGACATCAAGTGCGTGGTGGCGTGGTGCCCTGTGCCGAACGACATCTTAGGCATGATCACAACCTCGGTGCGGAAAGCGGGGTTGGGAGCATGGAACGGCGCACGGATCAAGATCTCGCTGCCCACCTCGACAACCTCGAAGTTGCTCTCCCACTGTGCATTCCAATTCTGGGTCTCGATCGAGATATAGCGCGCACCTCGCACCTCATAGCACGCCAACACCTCGTCGACCTTCTCTTTGCAATCGGCCAAGCGCTCTTGGGGGATGTAGGCCTTGAGTTGCTCACCCTCCTCCTTGAAGCTCTCGAAGGGGAAGTCGGCAAGCTCGGCAGTGATAATCTCGCCCATCTCGCTTGTCGGGATAGGAATATTTAGTTCTACGTAGTCCATATTATGTTAAATTTACTATCTTTGTATTGTATTATTCACAAAGGTAGTAAAAGATGGCTGAAAACAAGAAGAAGTGGGAGGATATTGCGCGCAAATATCGCACTTACATAAAATTAGAGAAACGACTCTCGGAAAATAGTGTCGAATCCTACATGCGCGATCTGGCCGCATTTGCCCACTACGTGCTCCGCATGAAGGATCTGCCACCGCGCAAAATCGAGGAGCCCATGATCCAACAATATATGGCGTGGCTCTACGACCGCGGCAGCAAAAAAGCTACGCAGGCGCGGGTCTTAAGTTCGTTGCGCTCGTTTTTCGACTACCTCTGTTTGTGCGAGATTATCGAGTCGTCGCCCGTGGAGTTTGTCGAGTCGCCACGTCTCACGCGCCACCTGCCCGATGTGTTGTCGCTCGAAGAGATCGACCGAATAATCTGTGCTATCGACCCCTCGTCGACCAAAGGATTGCGCGATCGGGCCATCATCGAACTGCTCTACTCGTGTGGACTGCGCGTGAGCGAGGCCACCGAGCTGCGCCTCTGCGACCTCTTTTTTGGCGAGGGCTACATCCGCGTAATAGGCAAAGGCGACAAGCAGCGACTGGTGCCTGTGAGCCCCCTTGCACGCGAGCGAATCCAACTCTACATGGAGCGGCGCGAGCAGCGTGAGACCATCGACGACACACTTTTTCTCAACAACCGCGGAGGTGCGCTCACGCGTGTGATGATCTTTACGCTGCTCAAAAACGCCGCGGCCACTGCGGGAGTGCAGAAAAAGGTGAGTCCACACACCCTGCGCCACTCGTTTGCAACCCACCTCATCGAAGGTGGTGCGAGCATCCGCCAAGTGCAAGAGATGCTGGGTCACGAAAATATTGTCACCACCGAGATCTACACGCACCTCAACGATAAACGGCTGCGCGAAACGGTAGAAAAGTACCTGCCGCTCTAAAAAATATGATTCGGCAGAGCGTTTTTCTTTGCGCTGAAAATCAGTAATTTGCCAAAGTGGCAGAAAAAAAGAGTCGAAAAAAGTAAAAAAAAGAGTCGAAAAATTTTGCAGCTATAATTTTTTCCCCTATATTTGCACTCACAAAACAACAAGAACGCTTCGCAGCTTCTTGAACGTTCTAAAGATTTTGCAGAAATAGCTCAGTTGGTAGAGCACAACCTTGCCAAGGTTGGGGTCGCGAGTTCGAGTCTCGTTTTCTGCTCACAAGGGTCCGATTAGCAGTAGTTAATCGGACTTTTTTTGATAGTCGAACCTTAATTGTTATATTAGTTGTTATCTCGTGTCGTCACATCGTGTCGTCATCCTGAACCCAGGTCGTCATCCTGAACCCAGGTCGTCATCCTGAACCCAGGTCGTCATCCTGAACCCAGGTCGTCATCCTGAACTTGATTCAGGATCTCGAAGAAAAGAGATTGCGGCTCGTAGGCCGCAATGACGAGTCGGGGTCATGTTGAGATTGCGGCTCGTAGGCCGCAATGACGAGTCGGGGTCATGTTGAGATTGCGGCTCGTAGGCCGCAATGACTAAAGGAGAAGAGATTGCGGATCAAGTCCGCAATGACGCAATATATTGTTTTTTGACTTGTTAGCCTCTTACCAGTGCTATATAGTGGCAAAACAAACTAACCTCATTAGGTAGTACATCTAAAACATCTAAAATGAAAGAGTATTTAGATCACACATTCACGGTGAGCTCCTGCGACATGGATATGTGGGGCCGCCTCAAACCAACGGCAATCTTGAATATCTGCCAAGAGGTGGCTTATATGCACTCCACGCTTCTGGGCTTTGGCTTCGAGTCTCTGCACTCGCAGAACCTCGCATGGGTGCTTTCGCGCGTTAGAGTCGAGGCTGCGCGGCTTCCCCAGTGGCGCGAAGAGATTAGGGTGCGCACCTGGCACAAGGGGCAATCGGGGCTCTTTGCACTGCGCGACTACATCTTCTACGATAGCTCCCAGCAACCTATAATCAAGGTCACCACATCGTGGCTGATAATAAATTTGGCGACCCGCCGCATAACTCGCGTAGATAGAGTTTTTGGCGCTAATGCGCAGGTCGCACTCCTAGAGTATAACCACCACGCCATAGAGACCGAGGCTGAGCGCGTAGAGATGCCCGCCGAGTTGAAGGTCGCGGGGGTGCACAAAGCTCGATACTCTGATATGGATGTGAACCAGCATGTTAACAATGCAAAATACTTGGAGTGGGCTTGCGACCTGGCGCCACAGCAAAGCCGCAAAGAGAACTTTTTGAGCAGCTTCTGCATCAACTTCAACCACGAAATGCGCCTAGGTCAGGCGGTGGAAATCTCACGAGCGGAGCTCGGTCAAGAAACCGAAGTGATGGAGGGTAAAATCGAAGAGCGGAGCATATTTACACTCAGCCTCGACTACTCGGCACTTTGATGTTTGTTTTATATTTCTTGATAATATTCCTCTGCGCGTCATTGCGACTTGCGTGCCACTTTAGCACCTATCACTAATGTGTTCACATACAATCTATTGCAAACAGACACATCTTAAATAGGTAATGGATTTGCAACGTCGTAGCTTCTTTGTTTTGTTGTGTTTTGCACTGTCTTTTTAAGTTGCAAACGAAAATCTCTTTACTCATCACAAAGGTAGATAAAAATTGTGATTTTACAATTTTCACCTACTCATAATCTTTACATCTCATATTTGGAGTTATTTTTTATTGGAGTGTATGTAATGAATAATGATATTATATATGCTTTCAACATCCTCTATATTGAAGAGTTCATTAACCGAATGCATATAGCGTACTGGATAAGAGATTACAGCCGTTTGAACGCCTATATTGGTTATCAGAATAGATTTTGCTTCGGTACAAGAATACCTCGAAGTAACATATCGTTGGATGCTGTTTTTTACCCCATTGACTATTCTTTCAGTTAGATCTCGGCTTATATCTACCGAATATGTAAATACAGCTCCTTTACCGAGTTTTACATCT
This sequence comes from Rikenellaceae bacterium, assembly GCA_047172505.1. Classification (GTDB taxonomy): domain Bacteria; phylum Bacteroidota; class Bacteroidia; order Bacteroidales; family Rikenellaceae; genus Alistipes. The sequence continues at coordinate 4,765 of JBCQWE010000005.1, forward strand.
CCATATACTCGATTATTTATAGTAGGATAATCTGTTGCATGTATAGCGTCTATAATGATAGCTTCATTGGGATTTAATGCTTGAGCAGCAACTTGAACCCCTCGACAACCAACCTCTTCCTGTGTTGAAAACACAAAGTATAACGTGTGCTCACTTCTATTGCGTTGTAACTCTGCCATCAACTCAATCAAAATTGCACAGCCAATTTTATTATCAACCGAGTGTGACGAATATACTCCATCACCATACTCCGTGAAATTGTCAATCGTAAAGGTGATGTAGTCCCCAACATCTACAGTGCTACCTTTAGAGCCTAAATCTATCCATACCTCATCAGCCTTGACTGTTGTAACATCACTATCACTAAGTATATGAATCGGTCGTCTACCAATTACCCCCATATACATATTGTCATTATGCCATACGGTAACTCGTTGCCCTACCAGGATGCACGGATCCAAAGCCCCGATAGTATCAAAATAAATATATCCATTGTCATCTATATATTTGACTATCATTCCCACCTCGTCAATATGAGCCGATAGCATAATACTCTTCTTTGATGACCCTCGCATAATAGCAATAACATTGTTGAAATTATCGATATATGCTTCATCTGCAAAATGCTCAACGGTGCTTAAGATGTGATTCGATATCCTCTTCTCAAAACTCGATGGAGAGGGTATATTTATTAGCGCTCTAAAAGATCGTATTATATTGTCACTTGTCATTATTGTGCATTTAGCGTGTCCAGAAGTTGTTTTGCTTCCTTAAACTCTAAATATTCCTCCTTCGTAAAATCGTCAATGCTTTTATTTACAAGTTGTCCGATTCTCAATTTACATATAGCAGGAACGTGAGTTCGTTTTCTTGACCAATGCAACCCACATTTCAGCGCAACAAGTCGCAGACCTTTATAAAAATCGTTGGCAGGTTGAGCTGTTCTTCAAATGGCTAAAACAACACCTCTGGATCAAGCGATTTTGGGGCGAGTCGAAGAATGCAATGCGCATACAAATCTACTCGACGATGATAACTTATTGCTTGGTGGCAATCGTTCAGAGCAACCTGAAAATCGAGCGCACGACTTACGAAGTACTGCAAATTTTGAGCATCTCTCTGACCGACAAAACACCGCTTCGTGAGCTGTTAGACAAAACTAAATTTCAAAATGACAAAGAACTTTTCATGCCTAATGAGCCAAATTTGTTTAATTTTTAACTTGTCCCAATTTTAATGGGACACTAATGATTTGTAATTATCTAATAGGGGAATCTATCAACACGATTCCCCTATGTACTTTAAGATTGTGGCGAATTATTTTTCGCCGACGATTAACCACACTTCGCCAAGACCTTTTTGTTCGACTTTGACTACAGTGTTGTATGGATCATTTTTGAAGAAATTAACAAGCGAACGTGTGAAGCCAACGATGTCGATTGCAACCTCTTTGCCAGATAGACTTTTGCCATACAGAGGCATGCGCACCTGAGTGAAACGAAGCACATTTGCCGAGCGCTCATTCAACGTGAAGTTGCCATTTATAGCATTATCCTCGAACCAAACACTAACAATATCAGCAAGTTCAGCCTCCTGACCATTGTAATCGAACTCTGTCTCGAAGTCAATTTCGCAACTATCGTAACGCTGAAGAACTACGACGACCTCGCGTCCATTAGTCTCGATATCTTTGTAGTATCGCTTTAATCCTGTAAGGAAGTTATCCTTATAGCTTAGGAATGACTCCTTGAGAAGTGTTACAATAGGTGCCGATGAGTTGCTTCCTGCACCAGTGTTACCCGAGATGATCTTCGAGCTGTATGCATCGAGTGCTGTGAGATTGAAGATAATTTGCGTGCGTGGACCAACCTTCTTCTTCTCGAAATCCAAGTCTAAGATAATATCAGCCTTAGCCGAGCGGCGCAACATCTCGATAGGGGTCTCTGCGATAGCTGCTCCTGAGGTTTTGCTTGTAGAGAGAGATCTTTCGATCGACTCAGAATTAATTCTTTTAAGCTCCTGCTCCAACGAAACGATAGGGAAACTTTCAGCCGCCATAAAATCACCCATATTACTAACCAATGCGCGAATATCTGAGTTCTCACTCATTGCTTTAGCATAGTCAGGAACTGTTTGACCTTCCACTTCAATCACGTAGCCATTTGTCTTACACCATACATCGCTTGGAACAACCATGATAGTTGGCAATTTGCCGATGTCGAAAGACTCTAATGCCTTGACGATTCCGTCTGACTCCAAACTTCTACGGAGATTATCGTACATTACCTGCACGTAGATTTTAACCTCGTAGCCACCCTTAACTTTAACGCGATCGGCACCCGAAGCTCCACCATCGGTAGTACTATTGACATATTGTACGTAGCTGTTGCCACTGAAGAAGTTGTTAAAATATTTTTGGTTGTCGCCCTGATTATCGTTCACTGCATTGGCAGCTGTGAAGATAGCGGGTGTAGCATTAGCACCATTTGCCGCAGGGAATCCGCGGAAAAGAGCTGCATGTACAGCATTGCGTTTTGCGTTGATTGTAGCCGCGGCCTCATTCTTGCCAAAGCCCATTACTTTAACGTGTTTAGTTCCGTCGCTACCAACTTTTATCGTCTCAACCGAGTAGTTGGTATCCATCGAAGAGATATTTATGATATCACTTCGGCTTTGAGCAAGTAATGTTGCTGGCATCGCTGCCAACAACATTACTGCTACTATAATATTTCTATATAGTTTCATCTTTTATAAAATTATATTTTTTAGAAGATGTATCTAAGACCAACTGAGATTCCTAAACCACCCTCGCGACCTACATTGTATGATTTAAGCTGATCATTATAATACTTATACACGTCACCCTCAGATACGATCATAGAGTAGTCTACACCAGCAACAATTTGCAAAGGATATGCAACATTAACGTTAAGTTTAACTCCAACTTTACCATACCAAGCTATTTTATCCATCATAGCATCATCATCCTCTTCTTCGCCTACTAAAGATGTAGCCTGCATATAGTCACCACCAACGATAGCCATTGGAACGACCTCAAAGCTTCTGCTAGCACGAATACCATAACCAACACCGATTCCAGCGTCCATATATGTAAAGCCATCAGATAAGGCTCCAGTACCTTCGCATCCGTTCTCAGCCATTGTTGCAGCAGTAAGAGTGTCATAACCTAAATCAACAATCGCGTAAGTTGATGCTCCGCTTGTTTTCATGCTCATCAAATAGTCGATAGTAACATTTAATGAAGCCATTGGACTTGTGTTGTATGCTACTGCAACACCCATTCCAAGGTCGTTAGCTTGCTTCAACACTTGGTTAGGTTTGATATTTGCAACGTGTGAGATTTGATAGAACTCAGATAGTGGGCTCTCGCCATCAGCGTTAGCTGAGTTGTTAGCAACTTTTGTTGCACGCACATAACCTCTTTTTACACTTACGTCAACATCCTCGTCACCGACTTTCTTGCGAACTGTCTCGTAAGCCATATAGCGATTTGTGTTCTTAAGACCCTCTTTTGTGCCGATCTTAGCCGAGATAGGTTTCACTTTGAATACAGGAACCTTAACTTTCCAAGCCTCGATATTCTTCTCAAGTGTGTAGATACAGCCGAAGTAAGACCCCTCGATTGCTTTGCAAAGAGCTGCATCTTTTTGACCTTTGTCATCTTTCTTCTCGTACTCAACTTTATTTGTAGAGGTTGCACTTGAAACTGGAACAATTGAAATAGGCATTGCATTGAATGCTGCTTTTCTTGCTGCGATCTCGCCTTTGGGGGTATCGCTGTCGATCCAGCACTTGTCGTAGAACTCATTTGTTTGATCCTCTGGGAAGTTAATTTTGTAGACCATAAGGGTAGATGTAGCAGAAATGTTAGGAACCTTGATAGTCTCCATCTCGGTTAATGAACCCTCTTTGAGTTGCTTCTTCTCTGTAATACCCTCCTCAAAGTTGCAACAATCCATAACAATAACATAACTGTTATTGATTAGGTCATAACCAGCATCCATCAATGCAGCCTCACCAAGTTGTGCAGCATTTGCATTTTTAACATCCTGATCGTCGGCATTGTAACGACCACGTTGCTCGACTATACTACCAGTCATCATACCGCTATTGTCGGCAGTGAACCAGAACTTAACGATCTCATTACCAATTTTGCTAGCGTTAATGCAATTATTAATTGCTTGAGGCGCAACCTTTGATGTACGTACTGAATCGACGCTGAAGTGACGAGTGTCGATAGTGTTCTTGTCAAACTTCTCGCCAGTATTAATCCCGAAGACTGCTTTTGAGACCAAGTCATCAAGCTTATCACCGCGATCAACGACAATGATTGAGATACTGTTACGGTCATAATTACTGGTAACGACGTCTGACGTCTCCGCTTGATTTTGCGCAGAGAGGGTCAAGGCGAAGCAAAGAGCAACGCCCGAAAGTACAATTTTTTTCATTTTTTGTTTTTATTTAATTATTTTGACACTGAAGTATAATCATTGAAAGCCTCCTCCATTTTCTTCTCGTGGAGATATTGGTCATATTTAAGTGATTCCTTAATCTCATCAGGAATGCTTAGACTGATCTTCTCCGAAACCTCCTTGATAAGTTCTTTCATTGCTAAGCGGTGCTCAACGCACACATATACTTTAACCTGACCGTTGATGTTATAACGCTGCATTTTAACAGCAGCAGTATTAGTAACACACTCTTTACTAATTGTGGTTACTGCGTCATTGAGTGCTGAGACTTGATCTTCGGCAAGTACACCACCAACGCCATTTTCAGTACTTGCTACCGATATTGAATTTGTATAAGAATCAAAACTTTGGATAACCATAGTTTGGATAGCTGCAGCCAATGCTGCACGAGCATTAGCCTCTGCTGCACGTCTTGCTGTCTCTTCTTTGAAATGTGAACCAACGCCATAAGCACGACGATCTGGGTCTGCCTCAGCATACAAAATTACATCTGTTCCCTCGGTCATCTCTGTGGAGCCAGTAGATACAGTTGGCTTTGTTGAACCACATGAGGTCGCTACGACCATCAAAGCGGTAAGAAATAAAAAATAAACTCTTTTCATAATAAAATTAGTATTAATGTTGTTTAACGATGTGAATTCTTAGTACTGCGCAATGTTTCTTGACTACTGTTTTTAGATTTATTATCGGATTTATCACTGGACGCAGCACGCATAAGCGGAGCACATGATGTTGCCACAACCACTACAACCGCAAGGATTAATAGATATATTTTTTTCATGATATTATCTCTTTAAAATTTATTTAATGATATTTATTCTTGATGTTACGAAGTTTGTCCCGAACTTAAATGTGAGATCAATCCAATTATCGTCGCCGGCACGGCATACATAATCGTCATAGGTTACGATAATCTCACCACCAGCAACACTTTTGGTGATGCGATCGGCACAGCTACTTTTATGGGTTGGAATCTGAGCCGTAGTAACAACCCTACCGTTGAGCACAAGGCATAGTACTACCCTTTTATCTTTGTGTTCAATCTGCTCAACCGATATATATTTATATTGACTCCTGTAGGTATTAACCAATTCATCGACCACCTTTATGCGAGGATCTTCTGCAGCAAATTCTGATATTAATGCGCGCAACTCGCCCATATTTTTTGCAATAATCTCGATCTGTGTAAAGGTCTCAAGCTCTTGTTTCATCTGCTCGATTGTTGCATTAATCTTTACCTGCTTGGCGTTAAATTCAGCAACGAGATTATCAAGCTCTCGATCTGAGAATGGATACTTTATATAGTAGTCGCAACGGGTCTCGCCGCTCTTTTTATTATAGTATTTTTCCCAGTAGAAGTCTGATATTTTAGTGAGCGATATAGATTGTAGAAAAGGTATCTTATCGGTGGTCGATTTTACCACATCAACAGTCTGTGCCTCGAATGTCATTCCCGAATTATTCTCAACGGTAACTGAAGATTGCAAAAAATCAACAGATACATTCGACACGATAGATTGCGCAATTTGCTGCTTGACACCAGTTATAACACTCTGTTTCGCCGCCTCTATATCGCTATCCGAGGCTGATACTATAATATATCCTCGCTCCAAGTTATTAACCCAAGCAGGAGCTTTTGGCGAGCTGCTTTCGGCTAACTTTAGACTCTGTGAGAAGCCACTGTTACAGAGTAGGGTTACCAATAACACTAATAATACTCTTCTCATACTACTCTATCTACAATTCATTTTTACTCGAATATCATGCGATGCCTCACTTAAATAAAAAGCTACAGGAGCCACATTGCCTTTGAAGTTAAAGCTAACAGATAGCGGAACTCCCTGAAGGAGCGTAAAGTTGCCCTTACTTGCGTTATTCCTTGCCTCAATATTATTACCATTAGTGTCGATAATCATTTGGGTGCGATATTGCAAATCAACGTAAGAGTCTTGGCTGTTATAATTTGTAAATTTTATAATAATATCCGTAGATGAACTTTTGTGCTCATATTTAATATACTCGGCATATACTCCATCCCATAACTCAACGCCTGCTTTTATATGTGCAGGGGTAGGGGCTGGTATTAGCTCTGGCATTGGTGCTGGTGCTGGTGCTGGTGCTGGTGCTGGCTCTGGCTCTGGCTCTGGTTGTGTTGCGTAACCCAATCTATAGTATTCATAGAGTTTACTCTTACTCACATCAAGGAAATTGAGGAAGTTCCGCGTTTTGAAATTTATTGATCTTATTGCGCTCATATAGGCCGCAGCTTCAGTCGTATTCATTCCCGATGCAGGAAGCGTAATAGAGTTGAAAACCACTCCTTGTTTTTTGTCGATAGACTTGAATGTAACTTCCAGCTGCAGTTGAATGCGGGGTGGAGCAGTTGGGGTAAGGGTTTTGTTTAACTCATTAATAACAACCTCAATAACGAAGTCGCCAGAGGTGTGAACTATCCCATCATTAGTGAGAATCTCACTCACCTTATTCTCTAAATACTCAACAACATTATCAGGTGCTGACGTAGACATTACCTTTGGTTTGAAACCCATCATTGAATAGTCATTCATCTGGGCAAAAGTTCCATTAATAAATAATACAGCAAATGTCAATAAAAAATACTTTTTCATAGTCTAAAAAATATAAATATTATTACTGCAATGTGTGGATGAAGATATAGGCACACATTAAAAAATCAAAATATCTCTGAATAAGAGATAAAAAATATAATAAAACCTAACTACGGCATTGCGTAAGGCATATTTTCCAAGTAAAACAACTAAACAAATTAGGAGTCAAGGAATTAAAAAGTTGCTTTTTTTGTTATTTATTAATTGAATTACAATATTTTTATTACTTTTGCATTCACAAGCTATCTCTTATTCAGAGATGCAAAAATTTCCTAAACAAATTCCATTTTACAACAATTTCAGTATCAAATCGTTCGCTTTATAGACAACCGAGCTATCCAATGAAGCAAGATAAATTTGTGTAGTCGCCTCCGAGTCGTGACCCATTCCCTCCGAGATTACGGAGATTGGAATGTTGCGACTCTTGGCAATCGAAGCCCCACGAGTGGCGAGCAACGTAGTGAGTTAGAGGAGCTGGTACACCTGCTAACTCTCCAATCTTTTTTAGTTTGTTATTCACGGAGCTTAGTGCGTTGCGATACTGTGCTCGACTATCCTTGCTCTTATCTCGTATTATTGGCAACAGATACTCCGTATCACATTTTGGATAACGATCCAATATCTCCTGCATACACCTCTCTCATTTGATATGCAACTGTTGCCCAGTCTTGCGCCTACGATAGCTCACAACGCCATTGGTTAAATCCTTTGTGCGCAGATACGCCATATCTACAAACGACATCCCTCGTGTATAGAAGCTGAACATAAACATATCTCGTGCGAACATCAAATCTGGCTGAGTTGCCAAATCTAACTCTTTAATTCGCTTGATGTATTTGAGAGACAACGCTCGCTTAACTGTTTTATCCACACCTGTATAGACTTTCTTGAATGGGAATCGTTGCTCTATCAATTCTCTCTCCACAGCCCGATTATATACCGCCCTAAGTATCCGCATATAAAACGAGATAGAGTTGTTTGTGATTCCCTCAGCTTTCAAATACACTTCATAATCCATCATCATATCGGATGAAATATCAGTAAGTAACAGATCTTCACCTCCTCTGAATCTCATAAAACTATTGAGAGTAGTTTTGTAAGTCTCAGAGGTACGGTGCTTTCTTAGCTCCACTAATCGAGCAATCGTACTCTGCATAAAGTCGAAGAATGTTATACCCTTGAGTTGCTTCTCAAATGTTTTCACAACATCGTCAGCCGAATAGACCTCACGATGATTAAGAGACTTGATAATCTGCGCTAACCTATTCAAATCAACCTTTATACGCCCCCTTATCACCGTAATATGAGCGATGCGATTATCATTATACTTAGGTGCAACGACCTCAGAGGAGTGGTCATCCCACTCCTCCGAATATATTTTATATGTGGTCTTAATCTGCCGAATAACCCTATCGTGGATCACTTGATAATAGATTACACCCTCCTTATCCCCGACCTGCGAGGCTCTAAACTTAACTTTTACACTTGCCATTTTTACATCAAAATTACTACATTTTTCGTCCACGCTTTTTCTTCTGTTGCTGTTGCATACGCTTGCGGAACGCTGTCTCGTCGGGATCGTCTCCGCCATCGTCTGGTGGTAGGTCTAATAACCCTAAGCCACCACTTAAGAAAGAGCCTGACTGGTCGTGTTCCTGCGACTGTGGTTGTTGTTGTACCTGCTGTTGCGCTGGTTCATCGGGGTTGCTGCGATAAAAAGAACAACCCTGCTTCTCGTCTGAGTACTTCACATAGCAGTCGTAAATTTGCTTATCCTGCGCAACCAATCCACTCATAAATATCGCCTTGCCGTCGTCAAGATCAAGTCGCTGTTCTAAGGTTAGCTTGACACCTCCAAGTGCAGAGGGAATATTCCTTTTCATGAATTGAATACTGCTCCCATCTTGCGACAATTTTGCAAAACAGTTACGTCTTGCCCCGCTGTTCATCGTCATACCATCAATCCAAACTCGCTTGCCAGCGTAGAGATCGTCGTGCTGCTGTTGCGACAACCTTACGCCCTTGATAGTGATTGTTTTCTTCTGCTCCTCATCAAACTTCTTCCACTCCGCCTCCACCATCTTCAACAGAATTTGCAAGTTTCGATAGCTGAAATTGCGGTCTATCTGCGACCCTTTGAACGTACAATTATCCTTAGTAAATGAGATGCCTTGCACATCCATCGACCCTCTGCGGAACTTATATTCTATCTCTATGTCTTGATTTTTAAGGTGATTTTTGAGGTCGTCCATCGTCCTACACTTCACAATCTCCTCACGAATGGCGTGGTAAATATCGTGTTTCACACGCTCTGAGCCTCGCAGTTTCTCACGTTTGACTCTAAATTTATTTGCTCCATAAGTGAGGTTGTATTTATCTTTTAGCCTTTTGCAGGCAGCAACATTGCGCTTGTAATCGTTCTTATCTGTGATGAGTTTTCCTCTGTTATCAATGCGGTTATAGACGATATGCACGTGTTCGTTATCCCCATCGTGGTGGCGCAAGATGATGTATTGGGTCTCTTTAATTCCCATATTCCCCATATACTCCTCCGCCAATTTTACCATAAATTCATTGGTCATTCGCTCCTTGTCTTCAGGTGCAAATGAGATTGGGATGTGTCCTGCTGGGCTTTTAATCTCTGGTCTAACGCTACGTTGAAGCTCAAAAGATGTTATCATATCCTCCTTGCTCATCGCCATCACACCTTCAGCTTTAAGCACCTCAGCATCCTTCTTCATTACATATCGCACGCACCCTGCAAACGATTGTGCCTTAATATTTTTTGCTATCATCTAATATTCTTTTGAGTCTATTTATAATAGCACAGGCGTATAATTTGAATGTCTCGTTGCCACCATTGAGGTACTTCGTAACTTGATTTAGGTTGTTCGCTTCGCCCGAAAGGTCTCGTAAAATCTGTAACTCCTCCTCTGTGTATGGCGCACGGACGTAGCCATTCATCGCCATCTGACGAACGTAGGCGGTCGGTGTGAGTTTCAGCCTTTCGGCTTTGGATTGCAAATTGACGTAGTCCATCTCTGATAATTTCAGATTGATGGAGTGTGTTAATTTGCCTATAACTTTGGGCGGTCTGCCCACTTTGTGGAGAGCCTCCGCTGACGTTCTTTTCTTTCTCTGCATTAACTTTAATTTAGAATTTTTGTACTGTGTTGCGACTATCAGGAGGTGCGAGCCGCACGGGCAATTCAGCAGCCCCAAATCACATCAGTGTTTGGGCGAGGTTTTGACTGCGTCTTCCACCTCCTTGCAGGGCATAGTGAGCAAGCTCTCTCTGCTCCTGCTGCGTTCGGTGGTTGAGAGTAACTCAAAACGTTTCGGGTCTCCCGAAACATTACCTCGCCTATTAAAACATTAATATTAGTTTCGAGACACCCAAAAAGGCGTCTCAACGGCTTCGTTGAATATCCATTCATTCATTCAACTGAATGAATGAATGGATGCCCATTCGTGGGTATTTTCACAAAGCCTCATACTTTTTTACGTAAATAAGTTTTTCCGTGTGAATACTATTTATGGAAATTTGGAAACTTGTTTTCTGTATGTCTTGACATTTTGAAAACTTGTTTCCAAATTTTCAAAATGCATAGGTAGATAGCAGTGAGTATATCGACTATACCCACTGCACAACTTTCACGGCTACATCTTGCGCCAACGCTCAATATCATCTCCATACATCTCCAAATGGTGTTGCAATACATTCTGCGCAAACCCCGATACACTCAGCTTTCTGTCGCCAATCTGACGAACAATTCTATCAATTCTATCAATGCGATCACGCAGATCTCGACTAATAAATATAGTCTGACGATCGACAATCTTTGGAGGGGTCAAGAATAGTTGTCGATACTCTGACATCGACTCCTTGCGCTGCCTTTGAGTAGTGCGCTTAGTTGGTTCATTCGTCTCGATTGACTTACTTTGCTCGGTTGGTTCGCCCAACTCATTTTGCTGTGAAAACATAACATTCTCTTCTAACATAATACCTAAATTTTAGTGGTTAATTTGGTGTGCAAACTCTACATAGTTTACACGTTATCGAGAGCGAAGTAAACACATAAATTCATCATCTCCAAGCCATTTGGCTGAGTTTGACAACTCTTCGTTAGCTTGCTGTATAGTGCAATATATTAGGTGGTTACACTCTGATTGGTTTGCGCCATTTTGCGGAGTGGCTGAGTTGGATAGGTGAATTGAGTGAGACTGTTGAGTTGGTGAATTACGTGTGCAAAATAGTGATTGCAATGTGTGCAAAGTAGAGCAATTTGGTGCATCAGAATCACAAAATGCAATTACATTCTGAAAAACTTGACAAATCGAAAAACGATCCATATCTTTGCCCCCGAAGTCACGAAACTCGCCCTTGGATAAGGCGATCAAAGTGGAGGGGCTTTATTGGATTTTAGTGGTTTTATAATTTATATATTAATTTTAAAACCAGAACAAGTATGAGAATACTAAATATTGAGGAGGGTGCTTTCGATATGATGCTGGCACACTTTGACGCTCTCACCCACGAGGTGGAGCAACTATGCAGCAATGCAGAGGAGAAAAAATTGGATGATTGGATGGATGCCACCACGATGTGCTGTCTGCTCAACATCAAAAAGAGGCAGTTGCAGAACTACCGTGATAGCGGTAAGATTGGATTCTCCAAAATCGGTAGCGTGATAATGTATCACCCCGACGATGTCGCAAAACTTTTAAAGGTAGCGTAACAATGAGCGAGATTATCACAAAGCAGAGCGAGATGGTGACAAGGATTGACCTTCGGTCTTCCTCCTTCTTGCTCGGCAAAGTGTGCAAGCACCCTCTGCTCTCGCTTCGTGCGTCGGTTCATATCCGCCACAAACCGAATGAGAGAGGCTATTTCAAAGCTATCTAAGAGCAGTAAACCAACCTTTGGAGGGGATCGCTTTCTCACCGATGTTGAGCTGACAAAAAGGCTTAAAATCAGTGATCGCACCACCCAAGGTTGGCGCAGCAAGGGTAAGATCGACTACCTCCAATTTGAGACGAATGGTAAGGTTCTCTACCGAGAATCTGACATTCAGAAATTCCTCAAAAAGCACTACCAGAAGGCTTGGAGAACTCCATAACTGATTGGTATGCTATTCTGAGCCGAAAGGAGTCAGAGTTGCATTAAACATTAAAAGCGACGACACAGGTGGCACACGCTACCTATGTTGTCGCTTTTCATTATGCTTTATCTTCGCCTCAGTCGTCATCGTTGCGGTGGCTCTCATTCAACTTTGACGGAGGTATGGGCAAGATTTGAGCTATGCTCAACCCTTTGGGGTTTAATCTTGACTATTCCGTAGCAAAGTTGTTCCTTTGCCACTGCAAGGGTGATGACTGAGGTGATTAACTAAAATTGCCCTCTTGCCTATTCATCTGAATATATATCGGCTGTTGGTTAGCGGATTGCGAAACTTTGCGCAGTAGCCACTTGCGAAAAATATCCGCCTCATAACTCTCAACCTGCATCGCTATAGCTATTACAACCTCCAATCCAAAATACTCTGGCACGATCCGATTACCCCGAACAACTCCGCCACTGCAATCAATGAGCGGACGACCATTCAAAAGCCGTTTGATTGCCCCTCGAACAGTCGGAACCATAACGCCCAATAGTTGTGCAATCTCAAAATCTATCATCTCAACATTAGTCGGTACATTCACCGCACCACTCTCGCTAATTGTTATAACATTCCTCTTCATAATCTATGCTTGTTTAAGTTGTTTTTCATCGTAAATGTCAAATTTCACTTTACTCTTTTTGGATAGGATCTTCATATCCTCGTCAATCTTCTGGTTGGTCAAGCGAGCATATAGCTGCGTTGTTCGCATATCGGTGTGCCCCATCATCTTGGCAACCGTTTCGAGTGGTACACCATTAGATAACGTAATGATTGTAGCGAAGTTATGTCTACTTTGATGATAAGTTATGTTACTGCTTATGCCACAAAGTTTTGCCGCTTTTTTAAGAAATATATCGGTCTTTCCATACCTCATAATATTGAATAGCCGACCATCCGTTCGCTCTGATTTATACTTTTCGAGAATCTCCTGTGCAATGCTCAGCAACCTAATATAACACTCAGTTCCTGTCTTTTGGCGGTTAAATTGCAACCACATAACTTTACCCTCCATCTTGATATTATCTTCGGTTAGGGCGATCATATCGATAAAGCTGACACCAGTGAATGTTGAAAAGACAAACATATCTCGTGTGTGTCGAGTGATTGGGCACTCGATCGGCGTAGATACCATCTTCTCAAACTCCTCGATTGTCATATGTCGGTGTTGCTTGGGTGGTCGCTTCGAAATATACTCGGCAAAAGGGTTGTATTGTAGTAATCCCTGCTCAACCGCCAATCGCCCCATCTTTTTGGGGATAATGATTATCTTGCGTATGGTGTTGGGCGAGTAGCCTCGATTTATTCGCATATAGTAGTCGAACTTCTCGATAAAGTTCAAATTCAACTCTTTGAGCGTAATATCATCTGCGCCATACTCCAACTTGATAAATTTTGATAGCAGGTTGTAGGTATCCTCATAAACCTTAATACTCTCAGCTACACGTGTCACACCTATCATCTTGCGATACTGCTCAATATGCTCCAACAAGAGTGTGAGTAGCGTTGTCTGTTTCTGAGCTATGCCAAGAACCATATTCTTAATCTGCTCCGCTGTGACATAGTTATATTGTTTCAACAACTCTGCGTGGTACTCCGATATTGACTTTGTCAGATCCTCCAACTTCTGATTTGTCTGCAATACTTCGTGACCTCGCCCCTTTAGACGATAACTCTTTGCATCCCACGTTTGAGGGTCAATGTCCATCTTGGTTGAGAATTGCGCCATCTCGCCATTGATAGATATACGTCCCATAACTGTTGTTGCTCCGCTCTTTTTAACCTTGGCTTTGTTGATGTAGAATATCACGGCAAAGGTGCTATATTTCTTCTTCTCCATTCTGTTTTTAGTTTGCTAATTTGTATCGTGTTGCTATTCGTTTCTCTAATTTTGCCATATCGTTGCTGATCTTCTCGGTCGAGATATGGGCGTAAATTCGTGTTGATCTTATGTCGCTATGCCCCAACATCTGGCTCACTGTCTCAATCGGAACTCCTTGTGTCGTAGGTAGAAGCTGACCTTTAGTTTTTTGCTCATATCTATAAAATTTTAGTTTTTCATACTCCGTAATTTCGGGCTGCGAAATTACGGATATTTGAGCAAAGAGAACGTATATAAACCACTGCAAATCAGCGAAAACGAACCATCTGATCCACTTTCTGCATTTCGCCACCCATCACCAAACTACCTACCAAAAAATAGGTAACGGATTCGTAACGGAACACCTGCGCCAAAAGGGTCTAAACTGCATTTTAGCAATTTTCCAACCGCTGCAAAATACCGCATACTACACCGACAATCAATAAGTTACGCCAAATCTCCTAAAATTGCCTTTTTCTGTAAGGATCTGGGAGCCACAATCTCGGAGAGTTTTTTTGCTAGGGAGTTGGCCATGATCGACATGTAGTGAGTGGAGCCACAGCACTTTATGGCTGTTACGCCGTAGTGGTCGACAAAGAAAAGTTCGTCAAAGTGGGCAATCTCCTCCACTGCCACGGGGCGTTGTTGCAGCTCGACACCCATTTCGCCGAGTGCCTTAATTGCCAATTTATGTTCTACGGAGTAGGAACCCTCGGCCGTTATGATGCAGTTGTCGCGCGCAGCGAAAAGTTGCGCTTCGCCGATCATGTCTGCGTAACCCTTATAACTTCTAATTGCCAGATCTCCACCACTTTGCCGCGCTATAGTGGCGGCGTATTGTGCCACGTCGCGCCGCACCGAAGTTGGAGCTTCGATGTGTGGCAGCGTATATTCCACGAGCGCCGCGCGGGGCGAAATGCAGCGAAGTGTGTAGCCGCGGTAGAGCGAACGTTCGCACGCTCCAACAGAGATTTTGCCCGACCTGTCGAGCAGAAGCTCAATAAAAAGTGAGACCCCTTGCGGGCAACGATTTTGCTCGATCGCCTCTTCGATAAGGCTCTCCACTTGGGGCTTCGAGATCTTAACCCCTGTGCTAAACACTTGGTAATAAGCCTCGAAGAGGATCTTTAGATGCTCGTCGAGGTGAAGGATCTCACCATCGAGGGTGTGGATAATTTGATATATCGAGCAGCGAGACATAGCTTATGCGGTGAAAATTTTGAGCAGTAATTCGCGCAGCAGTTCCCCGTCGCTCGCTCCGCCGTTGTCGATACCTTTGCTCTTGCCATCGTATTCGCGCAGCAGCCCCAAGATCGCAAAGACCTTTTTGTTGGGCCAATTTGGAGCCACTTGGCGCAATTCACCAATGGCGTAGATGTTGCGGATGTTGAGCTTCGACATCAACTCTTGGTCGCTCGGTGGCGTGGCGTTGCGGAACTTCGTGAGCCAGGTAAGATAGTTGTAGACAAAGAGGTGTTTAAATTGACCAAAGAGCGCCATCACAGTGAGCAACAGTGGGTTATCCTTGGGATTGTGGGCGAAATGTTCGGCGATCATAAGTGCCCGCGCAAAGTTGCGAGTCACCACCGCGCGGCACAATTCGAAGTTGTTATAATCTTTGGAGATACCGATATTTTGCTCCACATCCACGTCGGTGATGTTGGTCGTGCCCGCAGGGAGCGAGAGTAGCAATTTGGTGATCTCGCCCGTGACTTTCGAGAGGTCGGTGCCCAAATTTTCGGTGATCATCGCCAGGGCTTTGTTGTCGATCTTGCAACCTTGAGAGGCGATGTAGTCGGTGAGCCAGGGGCCAATTTCGTAGTCGCGAGGGCGGATCGCCTCGAAAACTAAACCCTTGGCTACTACATGTTTGTAGAGCTGTGAACGTTTATCAACATTTTTTTCCTTGTGGCAAATTATAAATATCGTCGAAGGGTTGGGGCTTGCCGTGTAGAGCGATAATTTTTCGATCGAGCGCAACTGCTGCGCCTCTTTGAGGATCACCACCTGCCTGCTGCCTATCATCGGCATTTGGCGACAGGCGTTGACCACTTGCCCCACTTCGGAATCTTTGCCGTAGAGGGTCATCGAGTTGAATGCGCGCTCCTCCTCGCCGAGGATCGACTCGTCGAGCAAGTTGCACAACTCGTCGATAAAGTAGCTCTCCTCGCCCATCAGAAGGTAGATGGGAGCAAACTCTTGCGCCTTGATTTTCTGGGTGATACGACCCATTTCGGCTACGCTATCGCGAAATTTGATGGTTGACTTTGCCACTACAACAACTCTTTAGTAATTCGTAAAATATTCTCGCTCTCGCCATCGATCTTGAATTTTTCGCTGATGCGGCGACCCACGACCCAAACTACCTCGCCTTGCGAAGTTAAGACAAATTGGCGCTCCTTTTCGGGTTGCGAGACCTTTTCGTCGATCAGAAAATCGCTGATTTTCTTGCGCCCACTCATCCCAATAGGGGTGAAGAGGTCGCCTTCGCGCCAACGTCGCAGCGTGAGCGGGTATTGCAATTTGTCGGCGTCGAGCAGTGCAACCTTCTCGGGGGTCGAGAGGCTTTCGAGCTCTCCAATGTCGAGGCGTTCGTAGTAGAGGATCGAGTTGCCGCAGTAGTTGCGCAACACCTGCTCCTCGACGATCACCTCGCAGGGGTCGTCAGTTGGGATTTTTGTTATTAGGATCGCCCCGCGGTTGGTGTAGGCAACATACTCTTTGGAGTAAAAGCGCCTGCCCGAGCTCTCCGCCTCGCGCGAGGCGATTAGCGAATCGACAACGTCGCCCTTGAAGCCGAAGTTGGTGTTCAAGAGTTCGTAGATCACAAATTCTTGTGGCAGACTCTCATCGATCTTCTCCACATCGAGCGTGTAGATCTCCTCGTTGCAACTTATCACCTCGCTTGCGATCTTCTCGATCGTGGCGTTGATGAATCGCTGCGCATTGATCAGACGTTCGATGTTTTGGCGCATGAGCGTCGAGAATTTGGGGTTGATCTCCTTGACACGAGGGATGAGCCCCAAGCGGATTTTATTGCGCAAATACTTTGTCGAGCGATTCGATGAATCTTCGCGGAACGCGATTTTTTTGGCTACGGCATACTCCAAAATATCTTTGCGCTGGGCAAACATCATCGGGCGGATGATCAGGCCGCGATGTGCCGCGATGCCCGTAAGTCCTTTAAGGCCAGTGCCGCGGAAGAGGTTGATAAAGAATGTTTCGATCGAATCGTCGATGTGGTGAGCCACCGCAATAAGGTTGTAGTCGTGCTCTTTGCTTAGCTGGTAGAACCACTCGTAGCGTTGGCGGCGTGCCACCATCTCCATCGAATCGCCCGAATTTTCGACCTCCTGAGCCGTTTCGAAGCGGCGGTTGTAACAAGGAACACCAAGCCTTGCGGCTACGCCCTCGACCAAGACCTCATCTTCGTCGCTCTCCTGGCCGCGCAGTTGAAAGTTGCAGTGAGCAACGCCAACTTCGAACCCACACTCCACAAAGAGGTTGAGCATCACCATCGAGTCGACACCGCCCGAGACCGTGAGCAAGATTTTATCGCTCTTGCTAGCCATGCAGTTTTGAGATATATACTCTTTGAATTTATCGGAAAGATTTGCCATAAATAGTTAATTACAAGATATTTACTTCGGGTTTGATGGTGACCGAGAATAACTCCTCGACCCTCGACGAAATTTTGTCGGCAAGCGCTAAAACTTCGCCGCCCGTAGCGCCGCCCAAGTTGATGAGCACCAGCGCCTGCTTGGGGTGAACCCCAACTCTCCCTTCTCTGTGGCCCTTGAATCCCGCGCGGTCGATAAGCCACCCTGCCGCCAATTTCACTTGGTCGGGCTCGCCCGCAACCGCGTAGCACGGCATCTCGGGATATTTCTCTTTGAGCGCATCGGCAAACGCGGCATCGACCACCGGATTTTTGAAGAAACTACCTGCATTTCCCGTCACCTTGGGGTCGGGCAACTTCGAAGAGCGGATCGCGCAAATCGCCTCGCGGATATTGCGCAGCGTAAGCTCTCCGCGTGAGGCCACCTCACCCACAACATCGCCGTAGCCGAGCTTGGGCGCAGGGGTGCGACTCAGACAGAACACCACCGAGGTGATGATCACCTTGCCCGCGAGGGTATGTTTGAAGATGCTGTCACGGTAGCCAAAGTTGCAATGTTGCGCGTGGAGTTGCAGCGTGTTGAGTGTCGCGGGGCAGAACATCTCGACCTGCGAGATAATATCTTTGACCTCAACACCATAAGCACCAATATTTTGAACAGGCGCGGCACCAACCTTGCCAGGAATTAGCGAGAGGTTCTCGGCACCCCAAAGCTCGTGCTCCACGCACCATTCTACAAAATCATCCCATTCGACTCCTGCCCCCACTCGCACCTGACATTCGAGGCGGTTGGAACTTACAATCTCGATCGAAGTGGCTGTAGGCATGAGAATTACCCCGTCGTAGTCTTGGGTAAAAAGCACGTTGTTGCCACCGCTCAGCACATACCACTCCGAAGGTGGATCTGTCGAGAAAATCTCTAACAGATCGTCGTGATTCTCGAACTCGATGAGCCTTGCAGCCCGCTGTTCCACACCAAAGCTGTTGCGCCGAAGAAGGGAGATGTTGTAAAATTCTTGTTTCATACGGGCAAAGTTACAAAATAAATTATTAATTTTGGGGGATCGTATACGTATATTAAATACTAGTGGTGCGTTAACTTTTTAAAACTTATTGTAACTAATTAATATATAGCTATTTATGTCTAATATTTAAATAAATGATTTGAATTTAAATTTTATTTAACACGTCATTGCGGACTTGATCCGCAATCTCTAATACTCTGATAATTAGCGATAATTTGAGATTCTGAATCAAGTTCAGAATGACGATTTTATAAGTTCAGAATGACAACTTTATTTTAACGCATCAGTACTATATATTAAATATAAAAAAAGATAAAACCATGTTTTCAACTCAAGATTTAGAGCAAATTGCAGCTCACGGTATCGATGTGGCGACCGTCGAAAAACAGATCAACAATTTCAAAGAGGGCTTCCCTTCGCTGCCCATTTTGCGCGCCGCGTCGGTTGGCGATGGAATTATGCAGCTCGGCCAAACCCAGATCAAAGAGGCGCAAGCCAACTACCAGAGCCAACTCGATAAGCTCAAGGTGGTTAAGTTCGTTCCCGCGTCGGGTGCCGCAACACGCATGTTCAAAGAACTTTTCGAATTTGTTGGCGAGGACAAGCGCACGGCGGGGATCGATAAATTGCTCGACAATATCGAGAAATTTGCCTTCTGGCCCGAACTGAAAACTCTTCTGCCCGAAGGTGCTTCGCCCAAGGAGATTGTGAGCGCTATAATTGGCCAGGGGCTCAACTATGGCTCTCTGCCAAAGGGACTTGTGACATTCCACAGCTACGACGATGGCAACCGCAAAGCGATCGAAGAGCACTTGGTCGAAGCGGCAATCTACGGTAGCAACAACGGCATTGCAGCCATCCACTTCACCGTATCGACAGAACACAAATCGGCTTTCGAAGCGCTGCTAGAAAAGGTGGTGCCTCGCCACGAGGCAAAGTATGGCGTGAAGTACGAGATCTCGTTTTCGGAGCAGAGCCCCGCAACTGACACCGTGGCGGTGAACCCCGACAACACGCTCTTTAGAACCAATTCCGATTCGCTGCTTTTCCGCCCCGCGGGTCACGGCGCTTTGATTGAGAATCTCGACTCTATCGATGCCGACATTATCTTTATCAAAAATATCGACAACGTCACAACAGATGCCATGCGTGGCGATACAACAACCTATAAAAGAGCACTTGGCGGTCTGCTGCTCAAACTTCAAGACGAGGCTTTCGAGTGTATCAAGGCGCTAGAGGTCGGTGGTGCCGAATTGGAGGCTATCGCCGAATTTATCGAAACCAAGCTCTGCGTGAAACTCCCCGCAAACTACGGTTCGGCAACGCTTCGCGCCATCCTCGAACGTCCGATGCGCGTTTGTGCCATGGTGCGCAACCAAGGAGAACCTGGCGGAGGTCCCTTCTGGGTTAAAGACTCCGAAGGCTTCGAGACTCTACAGATCGCCGAGTCGAGCCAAATCGCGGCCGAGGATGCTCACCTAATGAGTTCGGCGACTCACTTCAACCCCGCCGACTTGGTCTGTGCGGTGCGCGATTCGCGAGGCGCTAAGTTCAACCTCAAAGAGTTCGTCGACTACTCCACAGGCTTCATCTCGGAGAAATCGAGCGAGGGTCGCCCCCTACGCGCACAAGAGCTACCAGGTCTCTGGAACGGTTCGATGGCAAAGTGGAACACCATTTTTGTCGAGGTGCCCGTCTCGACATTCTCGCCCGTGAAAGTAGTTCAAGACCTCCTTCGCGAGCAACACCAGTAGGGTAAAGAAGCTGGCTAACAAGGTCATAGCTGTAATACATTTCGTCATTGCGGACTTGATCCGCAATCTCTCAACCATCTGTTTGTGTGGTAGTTATGAGATTGCGGATCAAGTCCGCAATGACGTGCATAGGTGAGATGAAATCTCCAAACGAGAACGCAACACAAGAAGAAGCTGGCTAACAAGGATTGGGGCTCCGTGAAGGCTCTTAAACCGCAACGTACTAAGGTACGTGAGGATTAAAAAGCGGAGGGAAGTGCCGAAAATCGCCTTGTTAGCCAGCCTCTAAATTAATCAATTACTCAGTGTCAGTATCAGTATAAGCCTTAAGCAACTTCTCCTGAACGTCGGAAGGCACCTGCTCGTAAGAGGCGAACTTCATCGAATAGGTTGCCGATCCCGACGAGAGCGACGAGAGCGAAGTAGCGTAGCGGTAGAGCTCAGCAAGAGGTACGCGTGCGATGAGGCGGTCGAAGCCCTTGTCGGACTCCATACCCATGATCATCGCGCGGCGATTCTGCAAGTCGCTCATCACCGCACCCATATACTCGTTGGGCGTAAGTACCTCCACGTCGTATATTGGCTCCATGATCTTGGGTCCAGCGTTGCGGAAAGCCTCTTTGAAGGCGTTGCGCGCTGCTAACTTGAACGAGATTTCGTTTGAGTCTACGGGGTGCATCTTACCGTCGTAGATCACCACGCGGATGTCGCGAGCGTAAGAGCCAGTAAGTGGGCCTTCGTCCATCTTCTCCATGATTCCTTTGAGTATCGCTGGCATAAATCGAGCATCGATCGCACCTCCCACAATTGCGGTGTAGAAGAGTAACTTACCACCCCAAGGCAGGTCTTGTTCCTCGCGGCCTTTGACATTTACGGTGATCTCCTTGCCATTGACTTTATAGGTTTTGGGGTCGGGCATATCTTCGTAGTATGGCTCGATTATCATGTGAACCTCACCAAATTGGCCTGCACCTCCCGACTGTTTCTTGTGGCGGTAGTCCGCTTGTGCAACCTTAGTGATGGTCTCGCGGTAAGGGATTTTAGGTGCGATATATTCGAATGTGATCTTCGCGTCGGCCTCGATCTTCATCTTCAAGATGTTGAGGTGGTGCTCACCTTGACCTTGAACGATCGTCTGTTTGAGTTCCTTCGAGTAGTCGATAATAAGGGTTGGATCTTCGAATTTAGCATCGTTGAGGAACTTACCCAACTTCTCCTCTTCGCCCTCCTTGGTCTTGATCGCTGCGCGGTAGCGTGGCTCGGGGAATTCGATAGGGTCGACCGTAACTGGCTCACCGACAGCACAAAGGGTGTCGTTGGTGCGTGTTGCCTTAAGCTTTATTGTGCAACCAATGTCGCCCGCCGAGAGCTCGGTGACCTTAATGCGGTTCTTGCCTGCAACGGCAAAGAGCTGCGAAATCTTCTCTTTGTTGCCCGTGCGAGGGTTCAACAATTCCATACCTTCGGTGATCTTACCGCGAATAACACGTAGGTAACTGATCTCGCCGATATGTTGTTCTAGTTGGCTCTTGAAAACAAACGCCACTGTGCCCTGCTCGGCATCGGCCTCGATCTCCTCGCCCTCGGTCGAAAGGAAGTTGGGCGATGCAATAGGACCTGGCGCAACGTTGATGATGAACTCCATAAGTCGCTTTGTACCAACGTCGTTTTTGCCACTAGTGACAAAAATTGGCATGAGTGCGCGAGCCGAAAGACCATACTTCAAACCTAGGCGGATGTCGTCCTGAGTCAAGGTTCCCTTGTCGAAATACATCTCCATAAGTCCCTCGTCGTTCTCGGCTGCCACCTCGACAAGCTCCTTGTTGAGCTCTGTGGCACGTTCCAACTCTTCGGCGGGGATCTCTAACTCCTCGCGGTTGCCGTTGGTGTCGGTGAAGCGGTACATCTTCATCATCAACACGTCGATAAATGAGTTGAAGTCAGCACCTTGATTTATAGGGTATTGCACGATGACAGGCTTTAACCCTGCCGCAGCTTTGATACTTTCGATCGCCGCTTCGTAATTTGCTTTGTCTGAATCTAGTTGGCTGATAACGCCAATAACTGGTTTTTTGAGTAGGCGCGCATAACGAGCTTGGATCTCGGAACCTACCTCCCAGCCATTTTGAGCATTGAACAAGAAGATACCGATGTCACCCACCTTGAATGCCGAGAAGAGACTTCCGCAAAAATCGTCGGAGCCAGGACAGTCGATGATGTTGAGTTTACGCCCCATAAACTCGGTGAAGAGGATTGTCGAATAGATCGAACGCTTGTAGTCGTGCTCGATTTCGGTGTTGTCTGAAAGCGTGTTGCACGCCTCGATACTACCCCTGCGGTCAATTACCTTACCCTCGAAGGCCATTGCTTCTGCAAGGGTAGTTTTCCCAGTGCCAGGGGCTCCAATAAGGACGATGTCCTTGATCTCTTTGGTTGCATAATTTTTCATATCTGCTCAGTTTTAGATTAAACTTTAGGTATCAATTCCTAAAATTAAGCAAATATTTTTAAATATGCAAATGATATAGTAAAAATTACATTAAAAAAGTTTCTTTTGCCCCTATTTGGTATAAATGGGCGGTTTGCTTTCTGAGATTTTTCTGAGTCTTTCTGAGACTTTTCTGAGATAATAGTGTCACTTTTTGAAATGTCTACAATTTTGATTAATTTTGCAGGGTAAAACAAGAGTATGAAAAAAATATCTATTGATTCGCTTTCAAGGCTTTCCGATGTGGCCAAGGTAATTTTATCGGAGCTACAAGGTCGCCACATCGTTCTATTTCGTGCCGAGATGGGTGCGGGAAAGACTACGCTCATCCGCGAGATTGTTGCGCAGTGCGGCTCCGACGACACTGTGAGCAGTCCCACCTTTGCGATAGTTAATGAGTATCACACCCACCAGGGGGAGCCGATCTATCACTTCGACATGTACCGTATTTCGAAGATCGCCGAGGCGTTAGACTTCGGTTGCGAGGAGTACTTATCGAGTGGAGACCTATGTTTAATAGAGTGGCCCGAGCAGATCGAGGATCTTCTGCCAGATGATGCGATGTGTGTCGAGATCGTAGTTGAGAGCCCCAAGGAGCGCACATTTATTATCGATGCAAATTTTTTCACTGATGCGTTAAACTAAAGTCGTCATTCTGAACTTGATTCAGAATCTCAAAAATTAGAGGATGAGATTGCGGATCAAGTCCGCAATGACGAAAAAAAAGAGATTGCGGATCAAGTCCGCAATGACGTGCTAAATAAAATTTAAATTCAAATCATTTATTTAAATATTAGATACAAATAGTTATATGCTAATTAGTTACAATAAGTTTTAAAAAGTTAACGCATCACTAGTAATGCAAACTAATTGTCAGTAAGAAAATCCATGAAAAGATATACCTCAAAACAACACCAGGTGTTGCTACCTGCTCAGCAAATATTTACACTTATAAGCAACTTCGAGAACCTCACGCCCGCCGTGGCCGACAAAGTCGAAGAGTGGCAGGCGACTCCCATCTCGTGCTCATTTAAGGCTAAGGGTTTCACTGTGAAGCTTCGTTTCGACGACATGGAGGAGCCCAAACATGTGAAGATCGTTAGTGCCGAAGATAGTGGTGTACCCATCGATTTTGCCTTTTGGATCCAACTCCACTCGGCTGCGCCCTACGACACGCGCTTTCGTTTGGTGCTCGATGTCGAGCTCAACGCCATGATGAAGATGATGGTAGGTGGCAAAATTGAGAAGGGTATCGATCAGGCTGCCGAGGCTATCGCTGCGGCATTTAGTCAGGCTGCTAGTCGCTAAATCTTAAAGCATAGCTTTAAGCCCAATATCGCAAGCAAAAAATAGCGCAAAGAAAGAAGGTGTAACAAAAAAATACGCACCCGCGGGGGTGCTATCCCAGCCCGACGGAGTCAGACCTAAAGTCTTTACCCCGAGGTGTTTAGACGTTTGTAAGTTCTTTCAAGAAGATCTCTTGTGCCGAGTGCACCCACTCGTGGAACTCTTGGTTGTCGGTTTTGTATTGTGGTATATACTCCGAGAGTCGTGCGATGTCGAACATGTCGGATATTATTCCAACTCCTGCGCCCGCAGCGTCGCGAGCGTTGATACTCTGTTCGATATGTGCAGGAATCATCATCACGGGTTTACCCAAGTAGAAGGCCTCGCATACCGATTCGAAGCCTGCGGTGGTGATGTAGCCCGCCGACGCAGCCATCTTCTCTATGAAGAGTCGGTCGTTGATGCGGTGCAGCCATAGCCCTTCGACTATCTCCTGCACTTCGGGCTGGTTAGCCTTGTCCCAGAAGAGGTGAACTTTGACTTGGGGGTGTTGTCGCTTCCACGCTAGAACCTCGTCGATGAATGCGGGGTTGAGCATGTAGCCCAGGATGTAGTCGCCTTTAGTGGCTTCTAATTCAAATATTTCGGGGCGCAACAGTGGCGGCACAACCACAAGATTTTGGCGGTAACGGCTATAGCGCCTGCGAGGTAGGTCGTAGAGCGAGAGCGCCAGGATCTTCTTCGAGCCGAGCGAGCAGAATCTATTCATTGTTGCCATCATCCACTGCGATTGTGAATTTTCGGCTTTGTGTCGATATTGAGGGTGTTCCAACATAAATTGGTGCGCAATGCTCACCACGGGGGTTTTGATATGGTGGAGCATTGTGGTGACTCCCATCAGCAACTCGTAGAAGTTGACCACCACATCGGGCTTGGTGATGCGAATACGGTTTGCGATGATGTTGGTGCTACCAAGCCAGCGGAAGCCATGTGTAGGGCGCGAATTGTTGATTATGCTGCGCCACATCTTACCTTTCTTGCCGCCATGCCCATAATCTAGGGCGGGGGATTTGTAGCGTGTGATGCGCGCGCCAATTTTATCGACAAAGAATTGGGGGAGTTGGCGATTGGAGCACTCTCCGACCAGAACTTCGACAACCTCGTGGCCTGCGCCACGCAGCATCTGCGCTAGAGTTATCGCTTGGGTCATGTGTCCGCGACCCTCACCTTGAATTACAAACAGATATTTCATGACTCTGACTGCACTTTTTGTTCTACATATTCAAGCGACCAGTTGCCGTCGAAGTCCTCGACCAAGGCCGAGAGAGATTCGATCCAGTCGCCCGAGTTTAAATACTCCACTCCGTCGATTGTCTTGATCTCGGGGCGGTGAATGTGGCCACAGATTACCCCTTGGCACTTTTTCGAGCGGGCAAGGTCGGCCAAATTCTGTTCGAAGTTGCTGAGTTGCGACACCGAGCTCTTGACGCGTTGTTTGATTCGCGAGGCGAACGAGACGTAGGGTAGCCCCAACTTTGTGCGACAGAAGTTGATAAAACGGTTGAACATCAGAAGTGTGGAGTAGCCAATGTCGCCCAGCTTGGAAAGCCACCTAGCCGACGAGGTGACATTGTCGAAGATGTCGCCGTGAAGAATGAAGTAGTTCTTCTCATTGGCGCTTCGAAGGATGTAATCGTTGGCAATGAAGATGTTCGAGAAGCGCATCGGCCCCACGCGATCCAGAAAATCGTCGTGGTTACCTTTAATATATATTATCTGGGTGTCGCTCGAAATTTTCAAAACGGCACGAATAAAGTCGGTGTGTTTGTGTTTCCACTTCTCTTTCGAGCCTCGCATGATTGCCCAGCCATCGATAATGTCGCCACAGAGGATCAATTTTTCGCAGCTGTTTGCAAGGATATATTCGGTTGCCTCTTTGGCCTGCGACCACTTTGAACCTAGGTGAACATCTGAGACGACCACCGTGCGATATTTCTTTGGTTCACTACACTTAGACATGCCAACTAAATTTTTTCAACTTCAAAACATAAATAATATTGATCAAAGGTAATCAATAATTATTAAAGTTTTATTAACGGCCCGCAATAAAATTTATATCGAGGTGGCTAAACATGTTAATCTCAAAGATTAACACGTTGTGCCCCGCTCAACTATTTTTTATACTTTGTGTGGGGCGCGATGTCGGTGTCGATCCACATGTTGCCGCCGATTATCGAGTCGTGGCCAATTGTTATGCGACCCAGGATCGAGGAGTTGGAGTAAATTCTGACGTTGTCTTCGATAATCGGGTGGCGTGGGAGGTTTATAACATTACCCTCGGCATCGTAGCGGAAGCCCTTGGCGCCGAGCGTAACACCTTGATATATAACAACATTGGTGCCAATTATCGTTGTCTCTCCAATAACCACACCCGTGCCGTGGTCGATGGCGAAGTGGCTGCCGATCTGTGCTGCGGGGTGAATGTCGATTCCGCAAGTAGAGTGTGCGATTTCGGCAATCACGCGCGGGATAATTGGTACGCATAACTTGTGGAGGCTATGCGCCACGCGGTGGTGTGTCATAGCTACGATCGAGGGGTAGCAGAGCACCACCTCGGCAAAGGATGTCGCGGCGGGATCGGCCTTGTACATCGCCTCCACATCGCTCTTTAACAACTCTTTGATCGTGGGTATTGAGTCGATGAAATGTTCTATTATTTGCTCTACGCTCCTCTCCGAGCATCTGCAGTCGGGCTCTTTGAAGTGCATGGCGCGCTCGATCTGGTCGCCGAGCAGCGAGTAGATTTTCTCTAGGTTTAGAGCAACGCGGTGATGAGCCATCTCCTCGCTACATTCGATCAGAAATTCGGGGAAGATAACCTCGGATATAAGCTGCACAATCTCCGTTAGGACTGCGCGCGAGGGGGGTGTGTTGCTCCCCTGCCACTCTTTGCTGCGGCAGCAATCTATGAGTTTCGATGCTGTCGAAAGGATCGCTTTGTCTCTGTTTTTGCTCATGATATGTATTTAAAATTTCATGTGTAGAGTGTGACCAACAAGGATTAATATAGTTAGTACTCGTCATTGCGGCCTACGAGCCGCAATCTCTAACTATATAAAATTAGCATTGTATGAGATTGCGGATCAAGTCCGCAATGACGATATTCGCTAATTTTTCGCCTTGTTAGTCGCACTATTTTTATTGTTCGAAAAGCTGTGTCGATAAGTAACGCTCGCCACTATCAGGCAAGATCACAACTATCTGTTTCCCTTTGTTTTGGGGTGCCTTGGCTACCTTTATGGCTGCTTGCAAGGCTGCTCCCGACGATACTCCCACTAGCAACCCTTCGCAGGTGGCTGCGCTGCGCGCTGCGTGCGCCGCATCGTGGTAATCGATCGCCACAATAGAGTCAACAACCGCCGCGTCGAAGTTCGCAGGAACAAATCCAGCGCCAATGCCTTGGATCTTGTGCCCACCCGCCGCGCCACCCGAAAGCACAGGCGAGTCGGTGGGCTCAACAGCGATCACTTCGAGGGTTGGTTTGAGTTCCTTAAGGCGCTTTCCTATGCCACTTACGGTGCCGCCAGTGCCCACTCCCGCCACGAGGATGTCGATGTTACCCTCGGTGTCGTCCCAGATCTCGCGAGCTGTGGTGTTGTAGTGCACCGCAGGGTTGGCAGGGTTGGCGAACTGGTTGAGTATCACCGCTCCTGCGATCTCTTGTTGCAACTCTTCGGCGCGTGCAATGGCCCCCTTCATCCCTTTGCTACCCTCGGTGAGCACTAATTGTGCGCCCAACGCAGAGAGGAGTTTGCGGCGCTCGATGCTCATCGTTTCGGGCATCGTGAGGATCAGTTTGTAGCCGCGCGAGGCAGCCACAAAAGCCAATCCCACGCCAGTGTTACCACTCGTAGGCTCGATGAGGGTCGCCCCAGGGGTGATGGCGCCCTTAGCTTCGAGGTCGTCGATCATCGAGAGCGCCACTCGATCTTTCACGCTGCCCGCGGGGTTGAAATACTCCAACTTGGCAATCAAATCGGCTTGGAGCCCTTCGAGAGCCATCAATCGATTGAGCTTGAGGAGCGGAGTGCCACCAACTAAGTCGGTGAGCGACGATGCTATCTTTTTCATTATTTGTGACGTTTTTATTACTGTGTAAATTGCTTATATTATGCTGACTTTATTTTTAAATTAGTACCGATGCGTTAAGCTAAAGTCGTCATTCTGAACTTGATTCAGAATCTCAAATTATCTCTAATATTAAAATAGTCAGCAATAGTTAGGGATCCTGAATCAAGTTCAGGATGACGCCCTAATATTTAACACCTTAATTATTACCTAATATTTAACACCTTATTATTTGTGACGTTTAGCTAATTCTTCTTCGATGTCGGCAAGGGCCATTCCCTTGTGCGCGAGCAGTACGATGTAGTGATACATCAAATCTGCCGCCTCGTAGAGGTAACGTTCGTCGTTGCAGTCAATCGCCTCGATGACGGTCTCAACGGCCTCTTCGCCAACCTTTTGCGCGATCTTGTTGACCCCCTTATTAAATAGGTGTGTGGTGTACGAACCTTCAGGCATCTCCTCGCGGCGACGTTGGATAAATGAGTCGAGGAAGCGGATAAAGCCCTCGTTCTCGCGGCCGCCAAAGCAACTTGTGGTGCCTGTGTGGCAAGTCGGGCCGATGGGGTTTACGCGGATAAGCAGAGTGTCGTCGTCGCAATCTTTGGCTATCGAGCAGATATTTAGGAAGTTACCGCTCGTCTCGCCCTTAGTCCAAAGGCGACCTTTGGTGCGACTAAAGAATGTAACTTTGCCCTCGGCAACGCTTTTCTCGTAGGCCTCTTGGTTCATATAACCGAGCATCAATACTTTAAGGGTGCTGTCATCTTGGATGATAACTGGCACCAATCCTTCGCAGCTCTTGGCTGTCGACAGTTCACTGAATTGAATCATAATCTAACTACTATTTTCTGTTTTAATAATTCGTTTTTAAGCTCGCCAATCGAGATTTCGCCGTAGTGAAATATGCTCGCCGCAAGTGCCGCATCTGCCTCTCCTTCACGCAATACATCGGCAATATTCTGCACTGAACCCGCTCCGCCCGAGGCGATGATGGGGATCGAGAGCTGGGCCGAAAGTGCCGCGAAAGTCTCGCAGGGGTAGCCATTGCGAGTACCGTCGTGATCCATCGATGTGAAGAGGATCTCGCCCGCTCCGCGCTCCTGCGCCTCCTTGGCCCAACTGAAAAGTTCTTTGTCGGTTGGGGTGCGACCGCCATGTGTTGTCACCACCCAGCGCCCATCGATCTGCTTGGCATCGATGGCTACAACTACAAATTGGCTGCCATACTTCGCCGCTAGGTCGCTAATAAGTTGGGGGTTGCGCACCGCTGCCGAATTTATCGAGACCTTGTCGGCTCCCGCCCGCAACATGCGCCCAGCATCCTCCACCGAGCTAATTCCGCCACCCACGGTGAAGGGAATGTTAATCGCTGCGGCGATCTTCTCGACCAATTCGGTGAAGGTCTTGCGACCCTCGTGCGTGGCGCTAATATCGAGGTAGACAAGCTCGTCGGCACCCTCTTGTGCGTAGCGCCTACCCAACTCCACAGGATCTCCAACATCTTGAAGGCCAACGAAGTTGATGCCTTTAACGGTGGTGCCATCCTTGATGTCGAGGCACGGTATTATTCTCTTTGCTAACATGATGCTTCGGCTAATTTTTTCAACTCCTCGAACGAGATACGACCCTCGTAGATCGCCTTGCCGACGATCACACTGCGCAGGTTGTGGGCATCGAGTGAGAGTATGTCGTCTGCGCCCGAGATGCCACCACTCACGGTGATCTCTATCGCAGGAAACTGCTCTTGCAGAGCGATATATAGGGGTGTAGAGGGACCTTGCAACATCCCATCTTGGGCGATGTCTGTGCAAATTACTTGGGTGAGTCCAGCCCCTGCGAAGCGTTCGATAATCTGCTCTACACCCATCTGCGACGATTCTAACCAACCCGAGATTGCGACCTTGCCATCTTTGGTGTCGGCACCCAAGATGATCTTTTCGGCACCAAATTCTGCGAGCCACTCCTCGAAAAGTTCGGGATTGGTGACCGCCACGCTACCACAAATTGCGCGCGAAGCACCCGCAGAGAAGAGATCGCGAAGGGCCTGCGTGCTCTTGATTCCTCCGCCCATCTGTATGTCGAGCGAGGTGCGCGATGCAACCCTCTCCACGATGTGTAAATTAACTGGATGCTTGCTCTTTGCGCCATCCAAATCGACCATGTGAAGACGCTTAAGGCCGCACTCCTCGTAGCGCAGGGCCACTTCGAGCGGATCTTTGTAATAGGAGCTCTTTTGGTTGTAGTCGCCACGTGTGAGGCGAACGCACTCACCCGCGATAATATCTATTGCTGGAATTATAGTTATCATAGTTTGAGGAAGTTACTTAATATTTTCTCGCCCACCTCGCCACTTTTTTCGGGGTGAAACTGCGTGCCAAAGAAGTTGTCGCGACCAAGTGCTGCGCTGTAGTCGATCCCGTAGTTTGTCGTTGCGATGGTCTGCGCTGACAATTGTGGGGCGAACGAATGGACGTAGTAGATGTAGCTGCCCGAGTCGATCCCCTCGAAGAGTGGCGTGCGGAGATTCTCGATGCTGTTCCACCCCATCTGAGGCACTTTGAGCCCCGCATCTATCGAGAATTTGCGTACATCCGTATCGAAAATTCCCATACACTCCGTATCGCCCTCTTCGCTGTGGCGACACATGAGTTGCACCCCGATGCAGATTCCCAACGTTGGTTGCGTAAGCGACTTGATCACCTCTACGAGCGATCGTTCGCGCAATTTCTCCATTGCACTTTGCGCTTCGCCCACACCTGGCAAAAGCACGCGGTCGGCGGCGATGATCTTTTTCGGATCATCGGTAATGCAGAATTCTGCCCCTAAGCGACCCAGGGCGTTAGCCACCGAGCGCAGGTTGCCTGTGTCGTAATCAATTACTGCTATCATAATATTCCTTTGCTGCTAGGTAGTTCAAAACCAAACCCTTGGCGCGAAATTGCTGCTCTGATGGCGCGTGCAAAGGCTTTGAAAACTCCCTCGATTTTGTGGTGCTCATTCTCGCCCACGGCCGAGAGGTGGAGGTTGCAATGTGCCGCCGCGGCAAAACTCTTGAAGAAGTGGCTAAACATCTCGGTGGGGGTGTCGCCAATCATCTCGCGCTTGAACTCCACCTGCCAATCGAAGTCGATGCGCCCGCCAAAGTCGATGAGAGCCATCGCGCGGCACTCATCCATCGGCAACGCGAAGCCGTAGCGACCTATGCCGCGCTTTGCGCCCAAAGCCTTGTAAAATGCTTCGCCTAAGACAATTGCCACATCCTCCATCGTGTGGTGCTCGTCGACTTCTAGGTCGCCATCGACCGTGAGTACGAGCGAGACCCCCGCGTGGTGGACAATCTGATCGAGCATGTGATCGAAGAATTTCAGCCCTGTGTTAATTTTCGAGCTAAAACCTCCGTCGAGGTCGAGCACAAGTGAAATTTTTGTCTCGGATGTCGAGCGTTCAACACTCACGCGGCGCTCCGAAAGGCGCAACATGGTGTAGATCTCGCCCCAATCCTCGGTCACAAGCGAGCAATGTTCGGCAAGCCCAGCTTCGGTGAGTGCAGCTACACCCGCCTGGCGCTCGGCAAGGAGTATAGCCTTAGCACCTAGGTTTTTAGCCAATTGAACGTCGGTCAACCTATCGCCAATAACGTAGCTCGAAGCCAAGTCGTAATCGCCCGAAAGATACTCGCCAAACATCCCTGTGCCAGGCTTGCGCGAGGGTGAATTCTCCTCGGGAAGCGAGGGGTCGATCAAAATATCGTCGAAGACGACTCCCTCGCCACGAAGCGTGTCGAGCATCTTATTTTGTGCGGGGTGGAAAGTCTCCTCGGGGAAGCTCGCAGTGCCTAAACCATCCTGGTTGCTGGCCATCACAAGGGCGAAATCGAGCTGTGCGATGCGGCTCATTGCGGTGATCGCACCTGCGCGGAACTCCAATTTTTCGAGGCTATCAACCTGGTAATCAATTGGCGGTTCGATAATCAGCGTTCCATCGCGATCTATAATCAATACTTTTTTCATAGTGAATTTATCTTTTCAATTAAGCGGTCGTTCTCCGCAGGGGTGCCGATGGTGATGCGTAGGCAACCCCCACAACCATGCACTCGCGAACGATCGCGGACAATTATTCCCTCGCCAATCAGAGCCTGGTAAATTTTGGGTGCATCGTCCACCTCGACGAGCAAAAAGTTGGCATCGCTAGGGTAGATGTGTCGAACAACCGAGGCCGACGAGATTGCCGCGGCGACTATCTCGCGCTGCTCCACGATCTGAGCGACGACACTCTCGATAGGCGTTTGAAGTAACTCACCCACAAGTTTTTGCGTAACGATATTAATATTGTAAGGATATTTCACCCTCGACATCAACCCCACGATATACTCCGAAGCGAAGGCCAAACCTAGACGCAGCCCCGCCATGCCCCAAGCCTTAGAGAGGGTTTGCAGCACAACAAGGTTTTCAAATTCGGCGAGTCGCGGCAAGAAACCCTCGCTCGCAGCAAAGTCGATGTAAGCCTCGTCGACCACCACAATTCCCTTGAAGTTGTCGAGCAACCACTCTACATCCCCCACAGCTAAAAGGTTGGCCGTTGGGTTGTTAGGCGAGCAGAGGAACAGAAGTCGACTCTGCGCATCGCTCGCCGCAATGATAGCCCCACAGTCGAGCGAGAAGTCAGCTTTGAGGCTCACCTCGCGCATCTCCACGTTATTTATATCTGCCGAGACGCGATACATGCCATAAGTTGGCGTGATCGATATTGCGTTGTGAACACCAGGGTCGCAAAAGACTCTGAAGAGCAGGTCGATCGGCTCGTCGCTACCATTACCGATAAATATATGTTGCACGCCGACCCCCTTGATCTTCGAAAGTTGCTCTTTGAGCTTTATTTGGTGGGGGTCGGGGTAGCGGTTGTAACCGCTCTGGTATGGGTTTTCGTTTGCGTCGAGAAATATACCTAGCTCACCACCCTGGTAATCGTCGCGGGCGGTGGAGTATGGTGCTAAGTTCTTAATATTTTCTCTAACTAACTCTTTAATATTCATCACTTTAAATTTCTTTAAGTCGAAGTGTAACTGCGTTGCGATGTGCTGAAAGCCCCTCGGCCGAAGCCATGGTCTCTATCGCGCCACCGATCGCCTTAAGTCCTTGGGGCGTAATCTCTTGGATGGTCACCTTGCGCATAAAGCTGTCGAGGTTCACACCGCTGTAGGAGCGTGCCCAGCCATAAGTTGGCAGTGTGTGGTTGGTGCCCGAAGCGTAGTCGCCCGCGCTCTCGGGGGTGTAGTTACCTATAAATATACTGCCCGCGGCGGTGATCTGGTCGGCAACCTCCCAAGGCTCCTCCATTGAGATTATAAGGTGCTCGGCAGCGTAGAGGTTGGCGAAATCGATCACATCTTGTCGCTCCTGCAAAACTATTATTCTACTGTTTTCTAGAGCTTTAGTCGCGATGTCAGCCCGCTCTAACTGCGCTAGTTGTTCTTGGGTGCAGCGAAGAGTCTCGGTTGCTAATTCGGCGGATGTGCAGACCAAAAGCGCTTGGCTGTCGGCTCCATGCTCGGCTTGCGAAAGTAGGTCGGAAGCCACGTAAGAGGCCACGGCACTCTGGTCGGCAATGACTAGAACCTCCGAAGGACCCGCGGGCATGTCGACGGCAACTATTTGGGCTGAGACTTGCTGTTTTGCCTCGGTAACATATTGGTTGCCAGGGCCAAAGATTTTGTCTACGGCGGGGATCGTCTCGGTGCCATGCGCCATTGCGGCTATGGCCTGAGCACCACCCACCTTGAAAATTTTGTCGACTCCGCACACCTTAGCTGCGTAGAGAATCGCAGGTGCCACGCCCCCCTCTTTGTTGGGTGGCGTACACAAGATCACCTCCTTGCAACCTGCTGTGGCAGCGGGGATTGCGAGCATCAACACGGTTGAAAATAGTGGCGCGGAACCGCCAGGAATATAGAGTCCAACGCGCGAAATGGGCACCGAACGCTGCACGCAACGCACGCCAGGCATAGTTTGCATATCGACCTGCGCGTGGTGTTGAGCCGCGTGGAAACTCTCGATGTTCGCGGCGGCTAACTTTATCGCCTCCTTCAACTCTTGGCCAACCATCTTTTCGGCAGCATCTACCTCGGCCTGCGAGACTTGCAACTCGGCAAGGTCAACCTTGTCGATTTTGCGCGATAGTTCATGCAACGACTTGTCACCGTGGGTTTTAACATCTTCGATTATTCCTGCCACCAATGGAGCGATTGTGGTTCGCTCGGCCAGAGGGCGCTTGGTGAGTGCCGACCACTGCTCTGCTGTGGGGTGTATAATAAGTTGCATTAATAACCTGAGTTTTGTATAAGGAGAATTTATTGTTTACCTACCAGTTTTATTAATTCTCCATATCTAAAACTCAGGTTATCGGCTTTTCAAAGCCGATTTATGTTCGATAACCTCCTCTAAATCTCCCCCAACCGTTGGGGGGAGACTTACCTTTAGAGGTGTTTTGGATAAGATGCTCTTATCCAAAACTCAGGTTAATATACCATTTTTTCGAGTGAAAGCACCAAAATATCCTCTGCACCGATCGCCTTAAGCTCCTCGATCTTGCCCCAAAGTTCACTCTCGTTGATCACAACGTGGATCGACGACCATCCCTCTTGTGCAAGTGGCAGGATCGTGGGCGATTTCATGCCTGGAAGGATCTTGATAGCCTCCTCGATCTTCTCTTGAGGCAGGTTGAGAAGTACATATTTCATACCACGGCTGCGCTCGACGGCCTGCACGCGGAAGAGAATTTGGTCGAGAAGTTGTTGTTTTTCAGCGCTTAGAGACTTGCTCGCGATGATCACAGCTTCGGAGTGAAGAGCCACCTCCACCTCTTTGAGTCCATTTGAAACAAGCGTTCCACCCGAGCTCACGATGTCGAAAATCACGTCGGCCATCCCCACCGAAGGGGCGATCTCGACCGATCCTGCGATCTCGTGGATTTCTGCCTCGATATTGTTTTTATCGAGGAAGTCGCGCAAGATCTTGGGGTACGAGGTAGCTATGCGCTTGCCGTTGAAGTACCCAACGCCATTATATTCATCCTCTTTGGGGATAGCTAGCGAGAGGCGGCACTGCCCCCAACCGAGTTTGTGAACCACCTCGACATCGAACCCTTTCTCGGCAACTTCGTTGAGCCCCACGATACCGATGTCGGCAACTCCCATCGCCACAGCTTGCGGGATGTCGTCGTCGCGCAAATAGAGTGCTTCGAGGTTGAAATTTTTACTCGTGGTGAGTAGTTTTCTCCTTCCCGATTCGATGTAAATCCCGATTTCGTTGAGAAGTGAGATGCTGTCTTCGTTGAGACGGCCCTTGGCTTGAAGTGCTAAACGTATCATAATTATAGTATTTGTCTTAAAATTTTTTAAAATAGTAACATATTGATCACATAAGTGGTTAAAGTGTAAGCAACCAGCTTTTTGCACATGCTACTCCAATATTGCAAATATATACTTTTTTTTGAATTCTACCAATTTTTGTTTTGTAGATATACCGCGGCAAGCGCAAGAAAAAAGTTCTTTTTCGATTTCGATATTTCGTTTTTTTT
Organism: Rikenellaceae bacterium; assembly: GCA_047172505.1. Lineage (GTDB taxonomy): Bacteria > Bacteroidota > Bacteroidia > Bacteroidales > Rikenellaceae > Alistipes. Next base: position 40,781 of record JBCQWE010000005.1, read on the forward strand.
GTCCTCTTTTCATATCAATTTTAGGCAGTTGTGATAAGAGAGTTAATGGAATAAAGATTTTTCGCGTGAAATAGCCTCTTTTTTTTATTAAATTATTGTTGTTTAATTTATATTTTATATATTTGCATGTTCGATATTCCTTAATAGCCAAGTTGCCTAAATTTTGGATAACGGTAGGAGGTTGAGTATATCTCGGATTTTTGAGAGAAAGAGAGAGGAAGAGAGAGAAAGAGAGAGAAAATTAAATTAAATATAGAAACAATTAATAAACATACTAAAACAAAAAAATTATGAAAAAACTCGTAAATTTGAGTATCGCACTTTTTGCTTTTGTAGCAATGACAAGTTGCGGTGGTGCCAAATCTTTTGGTGACATGGAAGAAGGCTTTGGAGCTGCAGGTGCAAGCCAAGTAGATTTTACTTGCGTGCCAGAGGTTCTAACCCTTAACAACGGTATCGTTGCAACAGCGATCAACGTTGCTTTTCCGGCAGATTACTTCTCTTCGAAGGTTATCGCTAAAATCACTCCAGTGATCGTATTCGAAGGTGGTGAGATCGCAGGTGATCCTTTCTACTTCCAAGGTTCAGACGTTGAGGACAACTACACTGTAGTTACTTCGGCTGGTGGTTCTTTCACACAAAACATCGAGTTCCCATACTCAGCAGAGATGCAACTTTCAGATCTTCAAGCTCGTATCGAACTTAAAAACACTAAGAAAGCAAAATATGGTTTCTACACTGTAAACGCTAACACTGGTGCTCTTCTCTCTTCTGAGGAGGATGCAATCGTTGCTGCTGGTACTTCTGGTGCTGCTGACATCCTTAAGGCTTGTGGTGCAGTTATCGCTAAGGGTGTTAACACTCTTCAACAAGACCTTTGCTTCGCAGCTGTTATGGATGCAATGCCAAACAACTACAAAGCTGTAACTTACGACGTAGCTAAAGCTAACGTAAACTACGCTATCAACAGCTCAGCAGTTAAATCTTCGACTCTTACCGATGCTCAAATCGTAGCATTCAAAGAGGTTGTTGAGGCAACTAAAGGCAACGACTCTGCAACTCAAACTATCTCGGCTAACGGTTACGCATCGCCAGACGGTCCTGAGAAATTCAACGACAAACTATCTTCAGCTCGTTCTGAGTCTGCTAAGAAAGCAATGGACAAATTCTTCGCTGAGATGGGTCTTGAGGCTGACGCAGCTGCTTACGGTGAGGACTGGGATGGCTTCAAAGAGCTTGTTGCTGCATCTTCAATCAAAGACAAGAACCTTATCCTTCAAGTGTTGAGCCTTTACGACTCATCTGTACAACGCGAGGCTGAGATCAAGAACCTCTCTTCGGTTTACACTGAGCTTAAGAGCCAAATCCTTCCTGAGCTTCGTCGTACTCAACTCGTGAGCAACATCAGCATCAAAGGTATGTCTGACGAGGAGATGATGGCACTTGTAGCTAAGAAGCAATACGCTGACCTTACAGTTGAGGAACTTCTTTACCTTTCTGAGTCTGTAATCAAAGATAGCAAGACTAAGATCGACGTATTGAAATACACAGCTAAGAAATACAGCGACGCTCGCGCTTACAACAACCTAGGTATCGCTCTTGCTAAAGAAGGCAACGCTGAAGCTTCACTCGAGGCGTTCCAAATGGCTACTCGCAACGGTGCTTCTGACGTTACAATCAACAAGAACCTTCTTCTTTCTAACCTCGACAACAACAAATATGCTGAGGCTAAGAAATACAAAGGCGACAAAGAGGCTTCTTACATCCTTGCAGCAGTTGAAGGCGACTACAACCCAGCAGCTCGTAACCTTGAGGGTTGCAACGGCGCTATCGCTAACATCATGAACAAGAACTACGGTGCAGCTAAGAAAGCTTTGGGCAAGTCAGATTGCGCTAAAGTTAACTACCTTCGCGCAGTTATCGCTTCTGCTGAGGGTGAAGTTGAGGCTGGTATATCTTTCGTTAAGAAAGCTGTAGCTGCTGAGCCAGCTTTGGCTGAGAAGGCTAAGAAAGATATTAACCTTGCTAACCTTTTCGAGGGCGGTCTTACTCTATAATATATTAGGTACGAGGAGCAAAGCTCCAAACACAGGGCATAGCCCAAACTTTAAGTCTGAAATTTTAGTCAAAACTCCTACCTTGTAGGGTTTGTCTGAAATTTCAGACTTTTTTTATTGTCTCCCACTCGCGGTGATAGCACCACCGCGAGTGCATATTTTTATGAGTTTACCCTGATAAAATACGAAAAGGTATTTTATTTTTGAACTTTTTGTGTTATCTTTGTGATTGTTAGAACATGTGTTCAAATCAAAATTAAAATTATGGCAGAAGTAAAGCAGGTAGTTGTTGTGCAATCAACAAAGAGCATGGGTGTGGCGATATTGCTAACGCTCCTTTTCGGTCCTCTGGGCATGTTGTATGCGACCATTTGAGGTGCTATATTGATGATTATCATCAATATAATCGTCGGTATCGCAACGCTTGGTATAGGCTTGTTGGTCACTTGGCCAATACAACTTATCTGGACAATCATAGCTGTTAACATGCACAATAGCAGCGTTAAAAATAGTGCTAACAAAAGCATTAATAGCAGCGTGACAGAGAGCAAAGAGCCTCAAAATCTCAGCGCGAAGAGCGAAGAGACGATCGTGCGACCTACTTCACCATCGAGCTTATTCAATTATAGCGCAGCGGCGGCGTTGAGCGATCCCGAGATTGCTAATTTGTTGTCAGAATCGAAGGAGGATCTCAACCCCGAATATGTCAAAACGTTGGAGCATGTAGCAGCGGAGCGCCAGAGGGAGGCAGAGGTGAACCAGGCTCGCATCAAGGCTTATGGCAAGGTGTTGTTCCTAAGCGCGGAGGAGATCGACGAGCGCATTGCAAATGCAGAGATCTATAACGACCTTGTTGTCGATGCCGCAAAGTACATCAAGCGTTGTACAGAGTGTAGCATTGAGAGCACAGAGGAGGGTTTTATCGCGACCTACAAGGAGGGTTATGTAGCGCCCGAGACCCCTACAGAGCAGGCTGCACGATTGGCTGCAGAGGAGCAGGTTAAACTTCGACGTGCCAAAGCAAAGCAGCGCGAAGAGGAGGAGGCTCGCAACAAAAAGCAGAACACTATGATAGCATTGGTGGTAATTGTGCTAGTTATTGTAGGATTGATCGCTAGGGCGTTCGTAAGTTCGCGCGAGGCCTATTATGAGAATATGTCAGATAAAGCTGCTACCTATATACTAGAAGGTCAATCGAAGCACTACTTGGATTGTATGAGCGAGAATAGCGCTTTGGCAATTTATGATATGCTGCTGGAAAAATTACCATATTTCAAGACTGAGGAGTTTCGCACCGTAGTAGAATTTCAGATCGCTCGCACTCAACAGCAGAAAGATGAGAAGTTGCAAAAGAAAGAAGAGTATGAGCAGGCGGTAGCTACGGGGCTATATCGCGTAGGCGATATATACGACGTAGGCGGCGTTAAAGGAGTTATCTACAAGGTTAATGGAAAGCATGGAGCCATCATCGAGGACAAGGTTGCTTCAAAAATTAAGGCGAGAGATGCTGTCAAGAAAGGAAAGCTCCCCACGGAAAAAGATGCAAGATTGATCCTTAAAAATAAGGATATTTTATCAGCCTCTTTTGAGTATCTAACGCATCAAACTTTATTCGGAAAAGCTTTCTGGATTGACCGTCCGCGCAACTATAAGAATTTCTACGACCCATTCATCCGAGTGGGCGATGCTTCGATCGGCGATATGTTCTACGAGAATATCTACGACAATAATGTAACCTCGGCTTTGTGGGTTAAGACATATTAAACGAAGTTGCCTAATAAGTCCGTAATGACGAATGAGGTGAAGAGATTGCGGATCAAGTCCGCAATGACGAATGAGGTGAAGAGATTGCGGATCAAGCCCGCAATGACGTGTATAGCTTAGATTTAGACTTGCTTTAGTACATCGTTAGTGCGCTGCGAGCCAATTATCGGCGACCCCAGCCTCGGCTAGGAGCCTTACGCTTAGCGTGGCGGCGCGCTCCATCTCCTCGGTGACAATTTTGCGAACTTGTGCCTCTTCTCGGCGAAGCATATCTACAACCACCTCATCGTGCACCTGCATCACCATGCGCGAGGCGATGCCCTCGGCTCGGAAACGTCGCCATATAGCCACCATCGCAAGCTTCATCACATCGGCAGCGCTGCCTTGAATCGGGGCATTTATTGCGTTGCGCTCGGCCACTCCACGTGCTACGGCATTGCGCGAAGTGATGTCGCGAAGGTAGCGGCGGCGACCAAATAGGGTAGTCACAAAACCCTCATTCTTAGCTGATTCCACCGCTTTATCCATATACTCTTTCACTCCTGGATACGAGGCGAAGTAGCCCTCGATAATCGCTTTGGCTTCGCTGCGCGGAATGTCGAGGCGCTGACTTAGACCAAAGGCCGAGATGCCATATATTATACCAAAGTTCGCAGTTTTGGCCTTGCGGCGCTCGTCTGAGGTTACCTCCTCGATGCTCTTTGCAAAGAGCTTTGCAGCCGTTGCGGTGTGAATGTCCTCGCCATTCTCAAAAGCTGAGATAAGTGCCTCATCTCCACTCAGATGTGCCATCAGCCGCAGTTCAACTTGGCTATAGTCGGCCGAAAGTATCGCATGGTCTGCATCCGAGGCGATAAATGCCGCTCGGATGGGGCGACCCAGCGCGTCGCGGATAGGAATATTTTGCAGGTTGGGATTGGTCGACGATAATCGTCCAGTTGCTGTAACTGCCTGATTATACGACGTGTGTATGCGTCCGCTTATGCGATTAACCAACAATGGAAGCGCCTCGACGTAGGTCGAAAGAAGCTTCTTGACACCTCGATACTCCAAAATTAGCTCCACCACTTTATGCTCGCGCGCGAAGCCTTGCAGATACTCCTCGTCGGTGGAATATTGCTTGGTTTTGGTCATCTTGGGTTTCTCGGCGATCTTCATCTTGGCGAACAATACTTGACCAAGTTGACGTGGTGAGTTGATGTTGAGCGTTGGTTCCGAGGTGAGTGTGCGGATCTGCGAATCGAGCTCTAAGAGCTTGGTGTTTAACTCTTTGGCGTAAACGGCTAATGCCTCTGTATCGATCTTTACACCCGCCAATTCCATGTCGGCCAACACGCGGATCATTGGCTCCTCGATCGTGAAATAGAGCTCTTCGAGCCCCGTTTCAATTACGGCAGGGTAGAGAACCTCCTTGAGGCGCAGCGTGACATCGGCATCCTCGGCGGCGTACTCCGCAATCACAGGTAGGGCGACTTGCGCCATTGAAAGTTGTCGCGCGCCCTTACCTATTAACTCCTCGATTTCGATGGGGCGATACGACAAATATCGCACTGCGAGGTAGTTCATGTTGTGGCGTGCTTCGGCATCGAGTAGGTAGTGGAGGATCATTGTATCTATCAGTATACCAGCTACTTCTATGCCTATGCGGCGCAATACCATGATGTCGAATTTAATATTCTGTCCGATCTTTGCGATCTTTTCCGCCTCGAAGAGAGGGCGCAAGATGTCGGCATATCGCGTCTCGACACCCCCGCTAAATGGAATATACCACGCCTCGAACGGTTTTACGGCGACCGAAAGCCCCACGATGTTGTCGCAATAGGGGTCGAGCCCTGTGGTTTCGGTGTCGAAGCAGATCTCGCCGCACGGCATTAGCTGCTCCACTAGGGCGCGCAACTGCTCTTCGTTCTCGATCACAGAGTAGGTGTGGGGCGTAGTTTTTAGTGTTGCAAGTGCCTCGGGTTCTTCTACTTGCACCGTTTCCGATACTTCTATCGCCGAGGCTACTTGTGGTGCTGCTGCCGCGAAAAGGTCGCCTTGAGCCTGCACGGCGCTTGGTTGCACAGGCGTAGTTTTCGGTGCGATGCTCTCCAACTCGCGCGCTAGCGAGGTGAAATTAAGTTTGAGGTATAGCGATTTTAGTCGCTCGATGTCGGGCGAGCAGAGCGTAAGCGCCTGGTGATCTAGCTCGATGGGAACATCGAGACAGATGGTGGTAAGTCGCTTCGAGAGAGGCAGTTCGTCGGCCGCAGCGGCGATTTTTTCGCCCTGCTTTCCTTTGATATTGCTCACGTTTGCCAGGATGTTTTCCACCGTGCCCCACTCTTGAACGAGCTTGCATGCCCCCTTTTCGCCAATGCCCAGAACGCCTGGGATGTTGTCGGCCGAGTCGCCCCAAATTGCCAAAATGTCGCGCACTTTTTGAGGGTTGTCAATGCCATATTTTGCGTTGATTGCCTCTTTGTCGACGATCTCGACGTTGTTGTCTTTCTGCTTGTATATCATGCAGTTATCTGTGACAAGTTGACCGTAATCTTTGTCGGGAGTAACCATGTAGACTCTGTAGCCCGCCGCCTCGCCTTTCACCGAGAGGGTGCCAATAACGTCGTCGGCCTCGTAGCCCGCCACTTCGAGCACGGGAATGCACATCGCCTCGACAAATTCTTTGACGTAGGGGACCGAGAGGATAATATCTTCGGGCGTTTCCGCACGATTTGCCTTGTACGCAGGGAAAATTTCGCGGCGGAAGCTACCTCCAGGAGGGTCAAAAACCACACCCAAAAGGTCGGGGTGTTCCTTATTTATAATGTCGCGAATGAATTTGGCAAAGCCAAATACCACCGAGGTGTTCATCCCTTCGGCGTTGCGCATGGGGCGCCCCATAAAGGCGTAGTAGTATCTGAAAATCAATGCGTAAGCATCGATCAAAAAGAGTTTTTTCATCTTAAATTTTATTATCTTCTGCGTACCATTCGGCATACGATGTAGCCGTTTCGTGGAGCTTTAGAGAGTGAATAGCTACACCTTGGGGTAGGCGCGCCGAGATCCGTGCGGCAAAGTCCGAGAGCATATTCTCGCACGTTGGTTGATAGTCGACCAACACAACATTCGAAAATTGTGAGAGAATCGAGGCTGCCAACTGCGTCGACGAAGCTGTTCGGCGCATCACGAAGCTATGGTCGAGGCGATCGATAATCTGCTCATTTACAATGCGTTTAAGATCTCCAAAATCTATGACCATTCCACACTTTGGGTTGAGTACATCGCCAATGGGTTCACCTTTGACTGTCACAAAAAGTCGGTACGAGTGGCCGTGGATCTCGCGACAAGGGCCGTCGTAACCTTCGAGCGCGTGTGCCGACTCGAACGAAAATTCTTTAGTTAGGCGGATCATAATTTACAATTTTGAGCCGTAAGCCAAGTCGCCAGCATCGCCAATTCCTGGTACGATATAGGCTTTCGAGGTAAGCTCCTCGTCGACCACCGCCGCCCAGATTGTGGTTGTCTCGCGCGACATGTTTTTGCGAAGGTAGTCGATTCCCTGCTCGCTCGCTACGGCCGCAGCGACGTGGGTGTGTTTGGGCTCGCCACCCTTTTGGCAGAGTGCGCGGTGAGCCAACACAAGCGACGAGCCTGTCGCCAACATCGGGTCGGCCAAGATTAGGATCTTGCCTTCGAGGTCGCCACACGAAACAGATTCGACCTTAACCTCGAAACTGTTGTCTTTGTGGCTTTTACGGTATGCCGCAACAAAGGCATTCGATGCAGAGTCGAAGTAATTCAAGAAGCCTTGGTGGTAGGGGATTCCCGCGCGCATTATGGTTGCGATAACAATATCGTCGTCGATAGTAGCTACAATAGCTTCGCCCAGAGGAGTCTCGACGGTGCGATCGCAGAAGTCGAGTGTTTTGGAGAGCTCGTAAGCTGTGATCTCGGCGATACGCTCTAAGTTGCGACGAAAGCGCATGGAATCTTTTTGGACTTCACGGTCGCGAATCTCGGCAATAAATTTACCCAATACTGAATTCTCTTCTGATAAAATGTGCAGCTTCATAACGTTGTGATTTTTAGTTTTTTAGTACAAAAAATTATTGAATGGAAAACGTCCCGAATGTATCTCGCGTACCATACCGTAGAGATCGGTGCGGAATTTCTCGATATTTAACTTCTCAATGGCCGAAATGAAGATGCAGGGGGTGTTCTCCTTGGCAATCCAGCTTCGCTTCAAATCGTCGAGCGACATATTTTCTTTGGTGGCGGGGGTCAAATCGTCCTCGTCCTTTTTAATATAGGTGTAAGCATCTACCTTATTGAAAATTAGGTAGACAGGTTTGTCGCCCGCGCCAATGTCGACTAGGGTCTGCTTTACCACGGCGATCTGATCCTCGAATCCAGGGTGCGAGATGTCGACCACGTGGAGCAGAAGATCGGCCTCGCGCACCTCGTCGAGGGTCGATTTAAACGATTCGACCAGTTGCGTAGGTAACTTGCGGATGAAACCCACCGTGTCGGACATCAAGAACGGAAGGTTGTCGAAAACCACCTTGCGCACCGTTGTGTCGAGCGTTGCGAAGAGTTTATTTTCGGCAAAGACCTCGCTTTTCGCCACGAGGTTCATCAGTGTCGACTTACCTACGTTGGTGTAGCCCACAAGGGCCACGCGCACCATCGACCCGCGGTTCGAGCGCTGAACTGCCATCTGGCGGTCGATCTTTTTGAGCTCCTCTTTGAGCTTGGTGATGCGGTTGCGAACGATACGGCGGTCGGTCTCGATCTCGCGCTCTCCCGCTCCACCACGTGTTCCTGTGCCACCACGTTGACGTTCGAGGTGGGTCCACATACCTGTCAGGCGCGGCAGCATATATTCGTAGTTGGCGAGCTGCACCTGCGTTTTTGCATAAGCGGTTTGGGCGCGCAGCATAAAGATGTCGAGGATGAGTCGCGTGCGGTCCAAGATGCGGCAAGGCATCTCCTTTTCGATGTTGCGGGTCTGCGAGGGCGATAATTCGTCGTCGAAGATCACCACGTCGATCTCGTTTTCTTTGCAATACTCTGCAATTTCTTGGAGCTTACCTGGACCCATATATATACGCGACGAGGGTTGCGAGAGGCGTTGTGTGAATCGCTTCTCTGTTGTGATATGGGCTGTTTCGGCCAAGAAGTCGAGCTCGTCGAGGAAGTCGTGCACCTCCTTGGGGTCTTGGCCGTCGCGAATCACGGCAGCCAACACAGCGCGGTAGGGGCGCGCGTCAATTACTTCGGTGCTCTTTTCTTTTCTATTTTCTCTATTTTCCAATGTAATTATTTTTAACTCGGGCCTCGCTTAGCGCGCCTGCGTTAATAATAAGTAAGGGTATCCCTTTTTTGAGATACCCTTACTTATTATGTGCTAATGTTGTAGCTTCGAGGCTCATGCCTTTGGGCTATATCCAAATTAGTTCTGAATCTTGAACACAACAGGAAGAGTATAAGCAACACGAACTGGTTTGTTACGTTGCATACCTGGGCTCCATTTTGGTGATTGCTTCAACACGCGGATCGCCTCGTCGGCCAATGAGCGGTCGGGGGTACGCAACACCTCGATGTTGGTAAGAGTACCATCGCGCTCGATCACGAATTTAAGGTTCACAGTACCCGAGATACCATTCTCGGCTGCGATCTGTGGATACTTCAAACGACTTTGAACCCAGTTGCGGAAAGTGTAGAGGTCACCACCTTGGAACGTAGGCATTGTCTCGGCGCGAAGGAATGGTTGGTCGTCCTCGATAACCTCCTCTACGATCTCGATCTGTTGGATGATCTCGGTGTCTTCGTCAAACTCAGCAAAGTCAACCTCGGTTGTAACCTTTGTGTCGTTGTCTACGATTTGAAGGAGGTCCGACATAACCTTGAGCTCTACCTTTTTAGGTGGCTCGGGTGGTTTTTGGTCTTGACGAGTGATCTCGGTGATCTCCTCTTCAATTGGGCCGTAGTCCATGTCTATCTGCTCGATGCGGTGTTCTTTTGGTGTGTAGGCAAACGCACCAATAACCAATGCAAGTGCGGCAATTAAGCCAATTTCAAGCAATAGACCTCTCTTGTTTTTGAGGTCAGCTTTAGGAGTTTTCTTTAATTCCATTATTTGAGTTTTTAATTTGTTCTCAGCTTTGTACCTTATTTGCGAATAGTGTTTGTCTGTGCGGCCCCTGTGTAGTTTTTTTTGTGCGGCCCCGTGTAGTTTTTTGTGCGGCCCCCGTGTAGCCCCAAGGGTGATTGCTCACTATTCAACCACAAATATAGTGATAAAAAATTAAAATAATGGTGTCGAAGTATAAAAAAACATCTTTTTTTGGTTAATTTTGTCTTCGATTATAAGATTTTAATATTCATGACACAAAATAAAGAGCCCCTATACGGCAAGACGTTGGTAGAATTAGAGGTGGTTTGCGCCGAATTATCGCTACCCAAATTTGCCGCTAAGCAGATCGCTAATTGGTTGTACGACAAATCGGTGAGCTCGATCGAGCAGATGACAAACCTCTCGCAGAGTGCACGCGCCGCATTGAGTGAAAAGTACTGTGTGGGTTTAGTCTCGCCAATCAAGGTGAGCGAGGCAAAGGATGGGACAAAAAAATATCTTTTCCAAACTTCGCAGGGGCACCTGATCGAGGCGGCCTATATCCCCTCGGCCGACCGCGCTACGCTCTGTGTCTCTTCGCAAGCGGGTTGCCGCATGGGGTGCACCTTCTGTGCTACGGGTCGCCAAGGTTTGCAACACTCACTCTCGGTGTGCGAAATTTTAAACCAGATTGCCTCGATCGAGGAGTCGAAGAAGTTGACCAATATCGTATATATGGGTATGGGCGAACCGTTGGATAACACAGAGAATGTGATAAAATCACTCGAAGTCTTAACCTCTACTTGGGGCTATGGCTGGTCGCCTTCGCGCATAACTGTCTCGACTGCTGGGGTGGGTAAAAACTTGCGTAAGTTGCTGGATTCCACACAGGTGCACCTTGCCGTAAGTCTCCACAATCCCTACTCCGACGAACGTTCCGAGATCATGCCCATCGAGCGGGCCTACCCAATTGCCGAAATTATGGAGATCTTGCGCCAGTACGACTTTTCGCGCCAACGCCGCCTCTCGTTCGAATATATCGTGATGAGTGGCAAGAATAATCACCCGCACCATATCAAGGAGCTATGCAAGCTTCTCAATGGGGTGAAGTGTCGTATAAATTTGATTAAGTTTCACAAAATTCCCGATTCGCCCTACTACTCGCCCGACGACGAGAAGATGATCCGCTTCCGCGATACACTCACCCAAAAGGGAATACACACGACGATCAGAGTATCGCGTGGGGAAGAGATTCAGGCTGCTTGTGGGTTGCTTTCTACTAAGGTGGGTGGGGCTGAGAAGAACTGAGTCCTACTGAGAAAAACTGAGACAGACTGAGAAATGCTGAGAAGAACTCAGGATGACTCAGTTTTTCTCAGTCTGTCTCAGTCTGTCTCAGTTTTTCTCAGTCTGTCTCAGTTCTTCTCAGTTTGTCTCAGCCCTTCTTTGCGCTCATTGCAGCAGCGAAGCAGTGGCGACAGATTGGTTCGTAGCTCTCCTTTTCGCCTAGCAGCACCTGCGATTCATCGGCCGAGAGTCGGTGCGAGTGGTGCGCAAGATTTCCGCAGCGCACGCAGATGGCGTGCACTTTGGTGACATACTCGGCGGTGGCCATCAAGTGGGGCATCGGACCGAAGGGCTTGCCCAAAAAGTCCATGTCGAGACCTGCAATAATCACCCTGATGCCATTGTTTGCCAAGGTACGGCACACCTCCACAAGGCTGTCGTCGAAGAATTGCGCCTCGTCGATTCCCACCACCTCGACATCCGATGATAGGAGCAATATATTTTGGGGCGATTCCACTGGCGTAGAACGAATTGAGTTGGAGTCGTGCGAGACTACATCCTCTTCGCAGTAGCGCACGTCGATGCGAGGTTTGAAGATTTCGACCTTCTGATTGGCGAATTGAGCACGTCGCATGCGGCGTATAAGTTCTTCGGTTTTGCCCGAAAACATTGAGCCGCAGATGACCTCTATCCAGCCCTTTTTGTTGGTATTTTCTAGGAACATATTTGAAATTTTATTTTACTCTTCACATCTAATTATTCTCGCGCCAATTGCATTGAGTCGCTCGTCGATCTTGCTGTAGCCGCGGTCGATTTGGTCGATGTTTTGAATTGTACTCACTCCGTCGGCGGTCATCGCGGCGATGAGTAGAGCCACACCTGCACGGATGTCGGGCGACGACATGCGCGTAGCACGCAATCTAAAATGGTGATTATGACCAATTACCGTTGCTCGGTGAGGGTCGCAAAGTATAATTTGAGCCCCCATGTCGATAAGTTTGTCGACAAAGAAGAGGCGGCTCTCGAACATCTTTTGGTGGATCAAAACCGACCCTTTGGCCTGCGTGGCAACAACCAGGAATATCGAGAGTAGGTCGGGGGTGAGCCCTGGCCACGGAGCATCGGCTATGGTCATGATCGAGCCATCGATGAACGACTCGATGCGGTAGCTGTCGTGTTGTGGCACGTAGAGGTCGCCGCCGCGTTGCTCGGTGGTGATTCCCATGCGGGCAAATTGTGCGGGAATGATGCCCAAGTCGTCGTGTGATACATTTTTTATGGTTAGCGCCGAACGGTTCATCGCCGCCATGCCAATGAAGCTACCCACCTCGATCATGTCGGGCAACATCGTGTGGTCGGTGCCTCCGAGCGACTCTACGCCATCGATTGTGAGCAGGTTCGAAGCTATGCCCTCGATCTTGGCACCCATGCGGCAAAGCATGCGGCAGAGCTGTTGAATGTAGGGCTCGCATGCGGCGTTGTAGATCGTGGTGCGCCCCTTGGCCAAAACGGCAGCCATGATGATATTGGCGGTTCCCGTCACCGAAGCCTCGTCGAGAAGCATGTAGCAGCCCATGAGCTGCTTAGCCTCGATCGCGAAGAGTGAATCGCTAACGTCGAAGTTGAACTTCGCACCAAGTTTTTCGAAACCAATAAAGTGGGTGTCGAGCCTGCGCCGACCGATCTTGTCGCCACCAGGTTTGGGGATGTAGCCTACGCCAAATCGCGCCAACATAGGGCCGATAATCATTATCGAACCTCGCATGCGGGTGCAGCGGCGGCGGTAATCTTCGCTGTGGATGTAGTCGATGTTGATCTGTTTGGCCCGTAGCGTGTAGCTCTGCTCGCCGATCCTCTCCACCTCGACACCCATCGCTGCCAACAACTCGATAAGTTGGATGACATCGATGATTTGCGGCACGTTGTGCAGGGTCACCTTCTCGGGGGTGAGAAGTGCCGCACAAATGATCTGAAGCGCCTCATTTTTTGCGCCTTGTGGAGTTATCTGCCCACCTAGAGGTAGGCCACCTTCGACTTTGAATATTGACATAGTGCTAAATTTTAAATCAAAGTTACAAATTATATTTGAAACTTCGATATAATCTGGCCTAAAAAATATTGTGGTTGCGCGAAAGTGCTCTATTAGATCGTTAGTGTTACTTAAGAATTACTGGGAATTTCTGAGCTGGCTAGAAGCAATAGCTAGTGACATCTTCGGCTTCGATTCCATCGTTGCTCAGGATCACCAATCGTTCGACCACGTTGCGCAGTTCGCGGATGTTGCCGCTCCAGGTCATGTCGGAGAGTAGAGCTACGGCTTTGGGGGAGATCTGTTTGCGTTCGACATTGAGTTCGGTGCATACTCGGATCATGAAGTGGTCGATCAGAAGTGGTATATCTTCGGCGCGCTGGCGTAGTGGTTTAACCCTTAGCACGATAACCCCTAGGCGGTGGTAGAGGTCCTCGCGGAAATTACCCTTGGCGATCTCCTCTCTGATCTCTTTATTTGTTGCTGCCACCACCCGCACATCGACATCAATATCGCGGTCGCTGCCCACGCGGCAGATCTTCTTTTCTTGGAGCGCCCGCAACACTTTTGCCTGTGCCGAAAGCGACATATCGCCGATCTCGTCGAGGAAGAGGGTGCCGCCATCGGCCTGTTCGAATTTTCCTTTGCGCTGTTTTATCGCCGAGGTGAAGGCTCCTTTTTCGTGACCGAAGAGTTCGCTTTCGATAAGTTCGGAGGGTATTGCCGCGCAATTTATCTCGACGTAGGGGGCGTTTGCGCGGTGGCTTTTGTAGTGTAACCACTTTGCAACGAGCTCTTTGCCTGTGCCATTTTCGCCCATGATCAGCACGCGGGCATCGGTCGGTGCAACGCGCTCAATGAGGTGCTTAAGGTCGTTCATTGCCGCCGAGCTGCCTATCATAGGTTCGATGTGCGAGGAGTGATTTTGCGTGCGGCGGCGCACGGTGGGTCGGCTATTTTTTGCAATTGCCTCCTCTTCTTGTGGCTCGCTCTCGGGTGTGCGAAGTGCTTTGAGTAGGCGGTTCATGTCGATGGGGCGGGTGAGGAAGTCGAGGGCTCCGCATTTGGCGGCAGCTAACGCGCGGTCGATCGAGGCTTCGGAGGATATAACTATAAAAGGTGTCGAGAGCATCTCTTGGCTCATCTTATCGAAGTTGTTGTCGACCAAAATTATATCGTAGCGGCGGGAGTTGAAACCCTCGGCAGCCTCTACAATTTCGGTCGCTTCGTCGACCGCGAACCCTTCGAACTCCAATCTTTCGCGCAAAGTTTTGCGCATGCTTTTTGATTGGTCTAAAATTAAAACTCTACTCATTGCAATTATATTAAAAATAATTCGTATTTTTGTGTCAAAGTTAACAACAACTTTTAATAAAAGAAGTGTAGCAATAATTGGGCAAATCGCTATTGTTCAAGTGATTAAAAGTCTATTATCGTTACCATATAAGACCAAAATTAATAGAGTTGAGCTAAAATATTTTACCTCTTATTCTCGTTGTTCAATAAATAAGCCAACATTCTCTGCATGAAAAAGAATTACAATAACTCTCGACCAAAGTTGCATCTGCCCGAGTATGGCAGACACATCCAAGAGATGGTCGAATCGCTCTGCGCTATCGAAGACAGAGCCGAGCGAAACAAACAAGCTAGGGCTGTAATCGCCGTGATGGGTAACGTCAACCCACTGCTGCGCGACACTCCTGTTTTTACCCATAAATTGTGGGATCACCTCTTTATTATATCTGATTTTAAGTTAGATGTGGATTCGCCCTACGAGCAACCCACGCGCGAGGATCTCTCGGTTCGGCCTCGACAGATGCGCTACCCGCAATGTCGCATCACCCACAAGCACTACGGTAAATATATTGGTCGCATCGTAAAGAAACTCTCCAACGAAGAGCCTGCCGCGGTAGCACGCACGGTCGACAACATTGCAATCTTCTTGCGTGCCAAAAGCTTTGAGTACAACCACGAGCACCCCAACAACGAGTCGATTATAAAAGATATAAAGCAGATGTCCGATGGCGCTATTCAATTCGACGAAGATGCTATAAATAATATCCATAGCGACTATAAGCAGCACCAAACAACGCACGTGAGTAAGGGCCAACACCGCAACAATAACCGCAATGGCCACAAGAATCGTGGCGGTCATAATGGAAGTAATAACAACCGCCCATTCAATAAAAATGGTGCAGTAAGGCGAAATCAACCCAAATAGGTGGTAGATAATCCAAAATTTTTGTTATCTTTGTTCTACTTATTAACGCAAAAAAACTTATAAGATACTAGAAATGCAAAAAGTTAATATGAAATATAGCTCGGTTGCACTACTTGCAGCTGTTGTTTTTTCGGCTCTATTCTCAAGCTGTCAATCAAATAAAATTAGAATCTCGGGTCGATTTATCGGCGGTGATAGTAGTGTTGCATACCTCGAAGAGGTCACGGCAGTTAGTGGAAATATTGTCGACTCTGTGGCACTTTCTCAAAACGGAGAGTTTGTTTTCGAGATCAAAGCCAAAGATAAGGAGTACAAGCTATATAATATAGTATACGATTGGTCGACAATACCTCTCTTCGTGGTGGCGGGCGACAAGGTGAAGGTCAACTCGGTGGGTAATCTTGCAAAAAATTATACCATTGAGGGCTCCGACGAGTCGGAGTTGATGCGCCGCTTCTACCAAAACTACATCACTGGTATCGCCAACTTAGACCAAATCGCTCTGCGCTACGCCGACGAGAATATCTCCGAGGAGCAGCGCTTATCGCTAGCCAGAGAATATAGCGTGGAGTATAACCGCATAAAGCGCGAACAATTAGAATTTATCATCACCAACAAAGCCTCGCTCGCTTCGGTGTATGCTCTCTATCAGCGTTTACCCAACGATAGCTACCTCTTTAACGGTCGTAGCGATGCGATCTACTACCGCACGGTGGCCGAAGCCTTGGTGGAGAACTATCCCACGTCGCCCTACCTAAAAAACATCGAGGCGGCAATCGAAAACTTCGATGCTTACAATAGCATCACCGACAATATCCAAGAGCGCGGATATATCGACTTGGAGATAAACGACATGTTTGGCGAGAAACAGAAACTCTCTTCGCTCGAAGGCAAGGTGATCTTGCTCGACTTCTGGTCGGCACGCCTTAGTAGCAGCAACCGCCACAACGCCGAACTCAAGGAGGTCTACGAGCAATTCAAGGAGCAAGGCTTCGAGGTCTACCAAGTTGGTATCGACAGCTCGAAGTCGACATGGATCAACGCCGTGCAGGAGCAGGCTCTGCCTTGGATCACAGTTAGTGATTTGAAGGGTAGCAAGTCGCCTTCGCTCTCGCTCTACAACGTCACGGCCCTACCTTCGAACTTCCTTATCAGCAAAGATGGCAACATCATCATGCGCGACACCTACGGCGAGTCTCTTCTCGATGCCATAAAGGTCGAATTATCTAAGTAATCATGTTCTATTTTGCCTCTGACATACACCTAGGCGCAGGGAGCAAGGCCGAACAGCGCGCTACCGAGCAGCAATTTGTTGGGTGGCTCGACAGGGTCTCTGCCGAGGCCGAGGCGATATTTCTGTGTGGCGACATCTTTGATTTTTGGTACGAGTACAAACGTGTTGTGCCCCGTGGCTTTGTGCGCACGTTGGGTAAAATCGCCGAGCTCACCGACAGAGGTGTAAGGGTGGTCTTTATGGCGGGAAACCACGACATGTGGGTGACCGACTACCTGGCCGAGGAGTGTGGCGTGGAACTCTACACCGCGCCTACGACATTCTCGCTGGGCAGCACCAAAGTTCACGTAGCACATGGCGACAACCTCAACATTCAGGGTAACAACACTCTGCGGTTTATGAACTGGGTTTTCCGCTCTCGGCTAGCGCGCAAGTGTTTTTCGAGTCTGGTGCACCCCAATCTAGCACTTCGATTTGGGCAGTGGTGGAGCGGTACGTCACGAAAGAAACATACGCACGACTGCCCCTCCCTCAGAGATCGACTCCTGGGCTACTTGCGCCAATACGCCGTAGAGCACTACGCACAACATGGTGCCGACCTCTATATCTTTGGCCACCTGCACTACGTCGCTACCTTCGACGAGCAGCCACCCCAAATACTTTTTATGAACGATTGGAGCCGCGACCCCCACTATATCGCCCTCGATAGGAGCGGCAAAGCGATAATTTGCCAACTAAATGACTAGAAGAAGATGAAACAATATCTCAACTTGCTGAAAACCATAATGGAAGAGGGCACCATCAAAGGTGACCGCACAGGAACTGGCACCAAAAGTATCTTTGGCCACCAAATGCGCTTCGACCTCGCCGAAGGTTTTCCGCTTCTGACGACCAAGAAGGTCTTTTTGAAAGGTGTGATTCACGAACTTTTGTGGTTCTTGCGTGGCGAGACCAACATTAAATACTTGGTAGACAACGCTGTGCACATCTGGGACAACGATGCCTATCGTCACTACTCAACACTCTGCGTGCAAGCGACAATCGAACCAATTGCTAAAGATGCGTTTCTGGCTTCGGCAGGCGAGGAATCACCCATCGAGGGCTATAAATATGGCGACCTCAATGAGGTTTATGGTCACCAATGGCGCAGCTGGGGCGGTTACGATGGGGGTGTGATAGACCAAATAAGCGAAGTGGTGGAGACGATCAAGACAAACCCCAACTCGCGCAGGATGTTGGTTTCGGCGTGGAACGTCGCGCAGATCGAGGATATGGCGCTGCCTCCCTGCCACGTGCTTTTTCAATTCTACGTTGCCGACGGGAAGCTCTCGTGCCAGCTCTACCAACGTAGTGCCGACACCTTCTTGGGGGTGCCCTTCAACATCGCATCCTACGCCTTGCTCACGCAGATGATAGCGGTGCAGTGCGGGCTCCAACCAGGTGAATTTATCCACACCCTGGGCGATACTCACCTCTACCTCAACCACTTCGAACAGGTCGAAGAACAGCTTTCGCGCACTCCTAGGGCCTTGCCGAGTATGACCATAAACCCTTCGGTGGCATCCATTTTCGACTACCGCTACGAGGATTTCACCCTCGAAGGCTACGACCCGCACCCAACAATCACCGCACCAATGTCTTTCTAATTATGCTAAGTATTATTGTCGCTATTGCAGCCGATCGAGTTATTGGCAACAACAACACTCTGTTGTGGCACATAGCCGAAGATATGCGTTACTTCCGCAAAGTAACATCGGGCCACGCCGTGATCATGGGGCGCAAAACATACGATTCGATCGGTCGGCCTCTGCCCAACCGCCACAATATAGTCATCACACGCCAAGATATTAAGATCGATGGTTGCACGGTGGTGCACTCGCTCGAAGAGGCTATAGCTTCGGTTGATGCTCAAGATGAGACATTTATAATCGGAGGTGCCGAGATCTATGCTTTGGCACTCCCTTGCGCCGAGCGACTATACATCACCCAAGTGGGCGGCAACTTCGAGGGCGACACCCACTTCCCCAATTTCGACCCCCAAGAGTGGAAACTGCAACAAAAAGAGGCGTTCGAGAGGGGCGAGACTTTCGAGTATCCATTCTCTTTTGAGGTTTATTATCGAGACTTGCTGAGATCATAAAACAGCTAACAAGCGCAAAAAAATAGGGTTGCCCTCAATCACATGTGTGATTTTGGGCAACCCTAACCAATTTATTTGTAAACTACTACTTGAAGTAGCGGTTGTAAAGGCCTTGGAAACCTGCACCGTGACGAGCCTCATCTTTGGCCATCTCGTGAACTGTATCATGAACTGCATCAAGGTTTTGCTCTTTAGCCATGCGAGCCAAACGCATCTTATCTTCGCAAGCACCGCTCTCTGCATTCATACGCTTCATTAGGTTAGTCTTGGTGTCCCAAACTACATCGCCCAACAACTCTGCGAACTTCGATGCGTGCTCTGCCTCCTCCCAAGCGTAACGCTTGAATGCCTCTGCGATCTCGGGATAACCCTCGCGATCTGCTTGGCGAGCCATAGCTAAATATTGACCAACCTCTGAACACTCGCCCGAGAAGTGAGCGTTAAGGCCCTCCATTAGCTCTGGACATGCACCTGCTGCATCGCCCAATTTATGTTCTGTTACAAATACTAGAGGTGCATCTACTGCTTGCTCTACTACCTCAACGAAAAACTCTGATCCTTTTTTACATAGTGGGCACTGTGCTGGTGCCTCTGCTCCTTCGTGAATGTGACCGCATACGGTACAACGCCATGTTTTTGCCATAATCTTAATTTATTAAGTTTGTTTTATTTGTGTTTGTGTTTTCTTATCTAAATTTCTATAATGCAAAGATATTAATGTTTTTCTTATAATCCTAACAAAAACCATTGTCTTTTCTTATACCGTAATAAGCCATAATTATATTAGATGTTGCCCGCGGTATCTCTTTGCACGATAGTTGCTTGCGTAAAGTTAAATACAAATTTCTAAATAAACTAATTATGGAGATAAAAAAAAGATCAACAGGCTTTAAATTAAGCGTTATGACTCTAGCTATAATGAATGTTACGGCTGTGGTAAGTCTACGCGGGTTGGCCTCGGAGGCGGTCTATGGCCTCTCGTCGGCGTTCTACTATCTGTTCGCGGCAATTGTTTTCTTGATCCCCACGGCGCTTGTGGCTGCCGAGTTGGCCGCGATGTTTTCCGACAAGCAGGGAGGTGTTTTTCGCTGGGTGGGCGAGGCCTTTGGTGCTCGCACAGGGTTTCTTGCAATTTGGTTGCAGTGGATCGAATCGACAATTTGGTACCCCACGGTGCTCACTTTTGGCGCGGTCTCTATCGCATTTATAGGGCTCGACATGACAACCGATGCAGCGTTGGCATCGAACAAAATATTCACCCTTTGCGTGGTGCTTGCCATCTATTGGGTCGCAACTCTCATTGCGTTGAAGGGTCTTAGCTGGGTAGGTAAGATCAGCAAATGGGGCGGAATGATCGGCACGATAATCCCCGCCGCACTCCTTATTATTATGGGTGTAGTCTACCTAAGTTCGGGTGGCGAGAACCAGATGGATATGACACAAAGTTTTATCCCCGACCTCTCGAAGCTCAACAACATCGTCTTGGCAAGTAGCATTTTTCTCTTCTACGCTGGTATGGAGATGATGGGAATCCATGTTATGGATGTCGAAAATCCATCGCGCAACTATCCCAAAGCCATAATCATCGGTTCGCTGGTCACGGTGGTGATATTTATATTGGGCACTTTTGCTTTGGGTGTTATCATCCCCGCGAGCCAAATCAACCTCACGCAGTCGCTGCTAATTGGTATCGATCGCTACCTGAGCTACTTCCACCTCTCGTGGATCTCGCCCATCTTTGCCGTGGCGCTTATGTTTGGCGTGTTGGCAGGTGTGCTCACGTGGGTTGCGGGCCCCTCGAAAGGAATCTTTGCTGTGGGCAAGGCGGGCTACTTGCCTCCATTTTTTCAGCGGGCAAATAAGATTGGCGTGCAACGAAATATTCTTTTGATTCAGGGCGCTATAGTGACCCTTCTTTCGCTACTTTTCGTGGTTATGCCCTCGGTGCAGTCGTTCTATCAGATACTCTCGCAACTCACCGTTCTGCTCTACCTTATAATGTATATGTTGATGTTCGCCGCGGCCATCGTGCTTCGATACAAGATGCGAGACACGCCGCGCCCGTTCCGCCTAGGTAGGGGCAATGGCCTCATGTGGCTTTTGGGGCTGTTTGGTTTCTTTGGCTCGCTCCTGGCCTTTGTGCTTAGCTTTATCCCACCGAGTCAGATCTCTACGGGTAGCAACCTGGTATGGTTCGGTGTATTAATCGTGGGTTGCGTTGTGGTGGTGGCGGCACCATTCATAATTTACGCGATGCGCAAACCCGAATGGAAGAGTGTCGACCAGGCCGATCATTTTGCCCCTTTCCACTTCGAGGAGCCAGTGCAAACAACTAAAAAATAAGAATTATGCAGAGAATAATTACATATAAAGAGGTCGAGCGGGTGGTCCACAGCGCCTACGACACGGTTAAAGATAGTCGCGAGGGGGCCAATGCGGACTATATTCCCTACCTACAAAATATTGACTCCGACCTCTTCGCGATCTCGGTTTGTATGACCAATGGCCACCAGGTAGAGGTTGGCGACACATCCTACGGCTTTGGTGTCGAGTCGATCTCCAAGGTCTTTACAGCGCTGCTAGCGATGGAGCAGTGGGGTGCCGAGAGGATAGTCGATATGATTGGTGCCGATGCTACGGGCATGCCCTTCAACTCCATCATGGCGATATTGCTCGAAGCCGAGCATCCCTCGACCCCGCTAGTCAATGCGGGAGCCATAGCAGCCTGTTCGATGATCAAGCCGCAGGGTAGCCCCACCGATAAATGGCGGGCGATAAAAGGGTTCGTCGAAGCGATGGTGGGTTCGAAAGTGGAGCTTCTCGACGAGCTTTACGCCTCGGAGAGCCAAACTAATTACAACAATCGCTCGATTGCGTGGCTGCTGAAAAATTACGATAGGATATACGACGACCCGCAGACTTCGCTCGACCTCTACACTCGTCAATGTTCACTCTCGATCAACGCGCGACAACTCTCGGTTGCTGCGGCGACCATTGCTGCCTCGGGAAATAATCCCATTTCGGGCGAACAGGTCTTTAAGCCCAACCTCTCGCAAGGGATCATCTCGCTGATGTCGACGGTGGGCTTCTACGAAAATACTGGCGATTGGATGTATCGCACAGGTCTGCCCGCCAAAACGGGCGTTGGTGGCGGAATCATGGCCGTGGTGCCAGGGGTGATGGGGCTTGCGGCATTCGCTCCGCCTCTCGACTCGGCGGGCAACTCGGTAAAAGCACAAAAGGCCTTGGCGCAGATCGCCATGGAGCTCGGTGTCAACATCTTCTCGTCGGACAGGGTGTCGGCAGCCACCCCCGATGAACTCTTTGCGGGGATTTATATTCGATAACCCCCACTAAATCTCCCCCCAAACCGTTGGGGGAGACTTACTTTAAGAGGTGTTTTGGATAAGATGCTCTTATCCAAAACTCACGTTATTAACTCAGGTTTCTCGCTGTTTCCGACGGGCGCAAATAGCACCTGCGCGGGTGCACTTATTCTTGCGCCATTGGACTTTTCGCTTTTGCGCAAACCCAATATCGTGCAGCAGTGGTCTCAAAAATTCTCAGAAAAATACAAGCCAAAGCCTCACGCGCGGCTGCCACTACTCTTCTTTCGCGCTCTGCTCGCGCATCTCGATAGGCATAGGCTTGGTCTGCTCGCCTGTGTAGAGTGTGACGTGTGGGAATGGGATTTCGATTCCCTCTTTGTCGAAGCGGATCTTCAACAGACGTTGATATTCGCGTTTTATGCGCCACTGTTTCATCGGGCGGGTTTTCATCACCATCTTGATGACGATGGCGCTATCGGCAAAGGAGTCGAGGCCCCATACCTCCACGTCGTCGAGCATCAAGTGCCCCAAGTGGCTTGCGCGCAATTCGGCGCCCACCTCTTTCATTATGGCGATCACGCGGTCGATGTCCTCTTTGTAGGCCACCCCAATTTCGAGGATTATCGCCGACCACTCCTTGGTCATGTTCGATAGGGAATTGATCTTGCCATTTTGGAAGATGTGAACCACTCCCGAGTGGTCGCGCAGGGTCACCGTGCGAAGTTCGATCTTCTCGACGACGCCCGCCGTGTCGTTGATTATCGCCATGTCGCCCGTGCGGATCTGGTCTTCGAGCAAAATGAAGAATCCACTAATGAAGTCGCGCACAAGTTCCTGAGCACCAAAGCCGACAGCCAAACCTAGGATACCCGCGCTGGCAAGGATTGGGGCGATGTTGATATTGAATTTCGAGAGTATGATCAACACGAAAATGCTCCACATCAAGATATTGAGAACCCCTTGCAGGATTCCAGTAATTGTGTCGATTCGCTTGACCGCCTCGCTAGCATCGAGCGAGGTGTCCTCTTCGACTTTGCGCCTCGCAACAAGGTTTATCTTCTTGATCGAGAAGAAGATGAAGCGACGAGTGACGACGAAAAAGAAGATGATGAGAATTATTACGGGCAACTCATAGATCGTCCACCTAATCACCTTCGAGATTAGATCTTGCCAAAATTGCGGAGTTAAGATATTCGCCGAGCTGCTATCCCAATTCACCGACATATTTTCGAACTTGGCATCGGCGCGCAAGCTGTCCACAGGTATGTCGACAATAAATTCGGAGCTATGCCCCAAGATGTTACTCTCGTCGATGCGGAAGTAGAGGTCGAGCGACGAGACGTAGACAAAGAAGCGGTTTTCGTATTGAATAACCATCGCATCGGGGTAGGCGGTGCGAAGTTGGGCCACGGTCGAGGAGGAGGTTATGCCTTCGGCTGTGGTGAAAGTTTCGTCTTTGATTATCAGCGATTTTATCGCCTCGTCGCCTATGCCCTCCTCGGTGCGAGCGATCATAAGTAGGTGATTATCTTTGTCGTAGACGTAGTAGGTAGCTACGGTGCTGCTGTCGCGACTCTGTTCTTGCGAAGGATCTCGGAGCTGCTTAACGTAGTTTTCGCCATATATTTTTCTTAATCTTTTGACCGTTGCACCACGATCTATGTGGCCAACACGTCGTTCGCCAATAAGGTAATTTGTCGAGATGCTGTCGCCGCTCTGCGTGACAAAATATTGTGGCTGCGAGGGGCGAGTGCCACAACTCAGCGAGACAATAGCTATGATTGTTGCAATGATAAACTTATTAATACCCATTATATTATCCTATTAATTCTGTAATTTTCGCCTATCTGCCCTGTCTGGAAGTCGACCCCCGAGAGCGCTACCAAACCTGGGCGCTTTTCGACCTCAACTTCGCCCAACGTGCCTAATCCTAGAGCCTGGGCGCCAACTTTGGTCGCCCACTCCAATCGCTGCGTGAGGGGCACCTGAGGCAAGGCTCGCAACTCCTCGATCATCGAGAGCGACGTGTTCGACGAGAGTGAATCTGTACCAATGCAAATATTGAGCCCCCGATGCGAGAGCAGATCAAGCGAGGGTTGTAGCCCCGAGATGTATTTGTTGGAGCGTGGCGCGAAAACCCAATACACAGGCGCTGTGAAGTGGTTCATTATCAGCTCTATATCTGCCGTTTTAACCATCACATTGTGCACCAAAATCACGCTTCTATTGGCGGGCACACACTCCACAATTCGTCGTGCGGGTGAGCCGTAGTGTAGAAAATCGCACTCGAAGCCCATCTTTTCGTACCACGAGCTGAGCTCGCCTCGCCCCTCGAAGAGCTCACTCTCGGCTGCGGTCTCCATAAAGTGGATCGAGAGAGGTGCGTTGCCCTTCTGCGCAATATTGCGAAAACAGCTGTCGCTAACCGAGTATATCGAGTGGGGCGTGAGCGAGGTGTTGGGGTAGCGCAGAAGCTCGTCGAGGTGGAGAGTCGAGGTGCGCATAAGTCCAAAATGTTCGGCAAAGGTGTGGTAGTGGATGGGGCTCGCCTCCTTTATGGCCATAGAGTCGGTGGAGTTGGCGATGTCTGCCACGGCCACAACTCCCTCGCGCCGCATCGCAAGGTCGGCTTGGGCGATTGCGCGCTGCACCTGGTCGGCAGAAAATTTGTCGCGGCAAGCCGAGAGCTGCGCCGCAAAGCCCGCGAAGCCGCACTGCTGGCTAATGGCCCCTTTGAGGTGCGAGAGCTCTGTATGGCAGTGTGCGTTTACCATTCCTGCGAACATCAGCCCGCTGAAAAATTCGGTGTTGCACAACGAATCCAACCTCTCTACGCTCCCCACCGAGAGAATTTTGCCCGAGGCATCGACCTCGACTACGGCGTTGCGAAGTAGCGAGCCCCTATAGAGCAGATAATTCGAGGCTATCCGTCGGGAGAGGGTTGAAGAAATCATAGGCAAAGATCTTAATATCTAACTTACTTTTAAAAAGCTGATCCACGGCATCTTCT
The DNA here is from genome assembly GCA_047172505.1 of Rikenellaceae bacterium. Classification (GTDB taxonomy): domain Bacteria; phylum Bacteroidota; class Bacteroidia; order Bacteroidales; family Rikenellaceae; genus Alistipes. Next base: position 65,949 of record JBCQWE010000005.1, read on the forward strand.
GTTGGTGGGGTAAAGACCACATTTATATCTTTAAACGTGACGTGGGGCTTTCGTTTAGCCTCGAACGATTCGGCCAAAAGTATCACAACTCGGCCCGTGAGGGTGTCGAAGTTGAGGGTGCGTTCGTGTTTGGCTTCGGTGCGTTTGCGAAGATATACCGTCGACAATCCCTTTTTTGTCGCTAGGCCTGGGATCTCGACCCAACTCTGGGTGCGGTAGCTACTTTTGTTGTTGTCGAGCGAATCGACGTGATAGTTATAGCTAATATGGTACTTGCCTGGAGGCAGGCTATCGAGCTCGATACGCAACTTGGTGGTGTCGCTAAGTGAGTGAAATTCCACCAAATCGTCGGAGTAGATCGACCTCGATGAGAAACGAATAGCTTTGGCATCGACCGAATCGAGGATCATCGCCTCGTGGCTATAGATCTTCTCCTCCTTCTCCAAAAGGCGTATCGCCTGCTCGACGACATCGCCTAGGCGGGCACTCTTGCGCTTCGAGAAGCTACCTACGGTGTAGGCAACATCTTCGGCCGAGTAGCCATAACGGTCGAAAATCGGCTGGTAGACTTGCAGGGTGTCGAACTCTATTTTTTCGTTGAGCACGTAGGCGTTAACCAAGAAAGCATCGCGGAATATAAGCGCCAATTCGGAGTCGGGAATGGTGACACGACGAACGCACGAGGTGGTGAGAACGGCCAAAGACAACAACAATAAAGATAGAATCCTATTCATTTTATTTAGTTTTAATCATCTGTTTAACAACAATATACGATAGTGTGAGCGAGATCGCCAGTGAGAGCACAACCACGATCAATACATCTGAAAATAGCAACTCGACAGGGTAGTGATCGCTCAAAAAAGTTCGTGCTGGGATCTTCACTAACCCCAAGTATTTTTGCGCGAGAGCTATAACGCAACCCACAGCAACTCCCACAGCAACTCCCACCGAGCTGATGAGTAGCCCCTCGCCAAAGAAAATTCCGCGCACGAAACGCCACGAACCGCCCATAGCTCTGAGCGTTGCGATGTTGTCGCGCTTCTCGATTATAAGCATCGAGAGAGCTCCGATCAAGGTGAACGAAGCCAGCAGCATTATCAGCAGCGAGATGAACAGCACGCCCCACTTTTCGTATTCAATTATATCGTAGAGCATGGGGTTCAGCTCGTAGCGACTCTTCACTTCGAACCCCTCGCCAAGCGCCGACTTTAGCGACTTGATCACAGTCGACGTGTCGAAGCCATCTTCCACACCAATAAAGAGTTGCGTGGCGCGACCCTCGGATGAGGTGAGTCGCTGCACAGCCCGAATCGAGGTTATGGCGTAGCGCTCCTCGCTCTCGATGTCGGCCGAATATAACCCCGCGAGTTTAATGCTCCGTTGCGTGTAGTTCGACATGGGCAGAAGCGACGAAAAACCACTATCTTTGAGTGCGTAGAGCTCGACAAAGCGCCCAACGATATGTTGCGCCGCGAGCCTGTAGGCCATCGAGCGAGAGAGAATTATGCGATCCAGCTCGCCCAACGCCACTTGATACTCACCCTTATCGATGCACTCCTCGAACGGAACAACATCGAGATAAGCCGAGTCGACACCCCGAAGAGTCACCACCGCCTGGCGCGAATCGTGCTCCATGAGCATCGTCTGCTCGGCGACAAACGAGAGAGCTTTAACCCCATCGATGGCCTCCAAAGAGTGCCTGTCGATAGAGTCGATATGAAAAAAGTTGCCCTTTGCGCGAACAATGGTGATGTCGGGGTCGATAACGCGATTGGAGAGTTGAACAAGCTGCCCAAAGCCGTTAAAGACCGAGAGCAGGATAATCACAGCAGCTACGGGCAGCGATATAGCCACCAAGCTCAGTGCGGTGATGATATTAACCACCGAATGAGACTTCTTGGCGAAGAGGTATCGTCTGACAAAGAGGAACATAGCTGTCGTTTTGTGTTTCTACTCTTGACTCATTGCGCGGTCGATTCCTTCGATATACTCCAACGAATCGTCGAGGAAGAAATCGATCTCGGGAACCACCTTCAATTGATTTTTTATTCGCGTGCCCAATGCTTTGCGGATCATCCAGATATTATCTTTAAGGCTAGCTACAACCTGCTCGTGGCGTTCGAATGGGAAGATGCTCACGTAGATCTTCGCATAGCTCAAATCGGGCGATACTCTCACGGCGGTAACGGTAATTAAAAAGCCTTTTACTATTGCTGCCGCTTCGCGCTGGAAGATCTCGGCTACGTCTCGTTGTATCTGTTTCGAAACTTTTTGTTGACGGGTTGTCTCTGTAGTATTCATATTTATTTTATCTAAATTTATTTTATCGTTTAATGTCTTTTGCTACTGCCACCACTGCTACCACCACCCATGGCCCTTGTCATTTTGCTATCTACGCCATCGTATTCGAATCCATCGCGCAGACCTGTGCTCTTCAATCGTTTGGTGTACCACGCCGCATAGTCGCCACTGCCCACGCGGTAGCTCACGCCGATTTTGAAGTTGAAATTGTCGATCGGCGATCGCAAAGGGGTGTAGCTAAATGGGTTCTCGGCCGAGCTGTCGGTGTTGTTGGTGTAGTACTTATTTCTATTTTTCAGGATGTCGGAATATCCAAAGTAGTAGCGCATACTTGCCTGAATCTCAAAGCGATCGATAAGGTAGGTGATACCCCCTCCAAACGCCAGGCCGTAGCCCCAAACGTTGTCGCGCTCCGATCGCATGTCGTATTCGCCTTGCCACACGTCGTCGTTAAAACCATAGGAGTTGTAGAGGTCGTTTTTGTAGCTCGACGAGTAGTTGTAGCTAAAGGTCACCGCGGCATCGGCAAAGATTCGCACGCGGTTGTGGAACATGTAGATGTATGGTTGCCAGATAATTGGCACCATAACCGAGTTGATGTAGCGGTAGTAGTACAAAAGGTCGCTCTCGTCGCGATCGTCGTCGGTGTTGTTGGTCGAAGTGTAGGGTGCGTAGGCAAAACCGCGCTCCATGATCTCGACATCGATACCAAAGCAGCCGATGTAGGGCTCCGCCGTGTAGTTACGCCACATGAGCGATGTGGTTGAGAGTCCATAAATCGACTTGCTCTCGATCGAGGGGTAGGCCCTCACAAAGCCCGAGCCAAAGCCTTGCGCAACACCGAAAGTATTTTGTGCTCGAAGCGAGCCGAGGGTCGCAAGCAGCGCCAATGTCAAAAAAATCAATCTTTTCATAATCTTTAAAATTGGCTTGTTAAACTACTCATATTGAATCCCGAACCCGAAGATTGGCTCTTGGCTGCATCTTGTGCCTTCTTGGCTGCATCCTCGGCATCTTTGATGCGCTGCTTTTCGGCACGTTGAACCTCTCTCTCTTCGAGGGTCTGGATCAGCGACTCCATGGTCACAGGGGCAAATATCTTGGTCATATCCATCTCTAACTCAACATCCCAATTGATTTTTGTGGCGAAGGTATCCTCGCCATTCGAACTGTAGATCTCGCTTCGTTCCGCTTGGCGGCGCTCCACGACATTTCCTGTGTCCCAGATACCGTTGCCGTTGAGGTCTTCGATTATGCGCAGGCGAATTTCACCCGCAGGGACATAGTCAAACTGAACATCGCCAGAGGTTAAATTGCTCTTCTCTTCGAGTAATTTGTTGGTGCCGTTGAGTAGTTGGATGATATATTTTGCACCTAGCGAGTCGACAGCCTTAAGGTCGATCTTCACCGTAGCGTACTTCTCGGGGTTCGACACAGTGTAGCTTCCCGCTAGCGAGTCGTTACTGTAGCCCGCAACATCGGTAAATACCCCTTTGGGGATCGTGAGAGTGTATTTGTTGAGTGGTGAGCCCCACTGCGAACGGATGTAGTAGCGGCGCAGCATAGAGGTGTCGCGCACAAACTCGATTGGCATATTAGTAACCAAAGAGTCGGGCGCAACGCTCGTGAGCTTCAATCGTGCTGTGTCGATCGATACCAGCGGGTAGTCGAAGTCGAGGGTGAGATGGCGCTGGGGGTTCACCTCGCCCGAGAGCGGAATTTTGTAACCAAAGGGGTTGTCGGGGTCCTCCCACTCCTCGCCACGTGCTATGGCCGCGGTGCGCGTAGCCTCCTTCTCTAGGCGCGCCTTCTCCATCTCTTTGGTCTCGATGAGTCGCCACGCGAGTTTTATCGTGTCGCAACTCAGCACCAGATTGTTAATCGAGTCGTGTTTGTAGTACGAAACGTAGGTGCGGATGGTGTCGGGGAGGTTCTCCTTGGGCGATTTGAACCAGAGCGCCACGGTGTCGCGACCGCGAGTTTGAGGGTCGATTATAACTTGATCTTGCGGGATAGAGTCGAAGATAATTGACTCAATTTCGGGGTATGGAGCACCGAAGTAGAGCATCGCCTGGCGTTGAAGTGGGCGTTTGCTCTCCTGGAGGATCTGACGTTTGAACGCCACATCGGTGAACATGCGGAAGTAGAGTTGCGGATCGGCAACGGGGTATTGGCGGATCGAGTCGAACCAGATGGCAAAACCTGGGAGCTCTTGCGGCGAAACATCTTCGCCGATGAAGCCCACTTGGTCGGTGCCTGGCTCGTACATTTGGTTGTCGTTGGTATCTTCGATCGCGTAGACCCTATAGGTTATAGGCTTTAGGTTCTGGGCGATGAAAATTCCATTCTTCTCGGCACGTGCAATCGCCGCTGGCTTGTACTTAAAGAGGGTCGAGTCGTACTGCGGAACATTCTCTAGGGAGTCGGCGATGAAGAAATAGATGAAAGTTTTGCTCACCGAGTCGGCCTTGTAACTATCTGCTGTGTAGCCCGAAACGATCATCGAGTCGATTGTTGGGCCAGTCGAAAAGACGTAGCGCATCGAGTTGAGCGGGTTGCTCTCGTTGTTGTCGCGTATCGCACTACCGAAGTTGAGCGAGTAGGTCGTGTTTTCGAGCAACGTATCCTTGATGTCGATCATGATTCCGCGCCCTTTGGTGTAGATCGTTGGGGTCTTTTTCATCGCGGGCGATGTGAAGAACTCTTTTTGTTGGTCCTTGATCTGAACAAATTCGTCGAATTCGATGTAGATCTTCTTCGCCTCGAAATTAGTGGTGAAGTTGTCGGGAGTCATTGCTATGATCACTGGCGCGAGCGAATCTTTTGGCCCTCCCGTAGGGCTCAAAATTGAGGCGCAACGCGAGAAGAATGCACTAAAAAAGAGCATTATCACCGCAGTGCGCATTGCGCTTATAACTTGTTTTTGGTTGAATTTCATATCTTAACTATTCGCTCGACTCGTCGTCGGTTTGTGTATCTGTATCTGTGTCAGAATCTGTGTCTGTGTCTGTGTCAGAATCTGTATCTGTTGAATCATCATCTTCATCTGTCTGCGTATCTTCGTCTACCTCCTCTTCGTCGTCCTCCTGGGTTTCGGGTACGATAAATGTCCAGGTGCTAGCCGTGTGTGCCGAATCTTTCCATGTGCGGAAGACAATATCGACAAAAACGTTGTCGAAATTGATTGGCACCGTATATTCCGAGTAGGCATAAATTTCGCTCGCAGGGTCGACAACAACCAACACAACCTCCTCTCTGTCGAGGATAAAAAACAGGTCCGTTTCGCTGTCGCCATAAGGGGCAGACCATGCAAAGGGGCCAATTTTTTCGCCCGTTGTGGTAGAGGTGGCAATGCCCAAGAGTGCATCCTCGTAGCTCTCGATTGTAAGGTCGTCGGTGGTTCCCGCAAAGGCGTAAGACTTAGTCCCTGCTAAGGGAGTGTAGTCGCCTCCACTCTCCAATTGCTCGGATGGTTGGATCACGTAGGTGGTGTAGTAGGCCGTGTCACCAAAACACGACATCATTGACAGCGCAACAACCACTAATATAGCCAATCTCTTCATTATTAACCTTTTAATTCATTTAACATTTGCTCAACGCTTTTTCCATTCTTAGCATTGACTAAGTGTGGAGCGATCTCTGCTATCGGCTCCAAGACAAATTCGCGCTTAGCCATAAGTAAGTGCGGCACTGTCAGGCGAGGGCTTTCGATAATTGAGTCACCATAAAAAATTATATCGATGTCGATCGAGCGCGAAGTGTATTTCTCGCCACTTAGAATCTTCATCTCTGTCTCACTTTGGCGGTTGCGACCCCAACGATTTTCGATCTTCTGTACAGCATCGAGCAGCGCCTCGGCTTCGAGCTTGGTCGAGATAATAACCGCCTGGTTGAGAAACGGCTCTGCCTCGAAGCCCCAAGCCTCGCTGCGCATAATGGGTGAGTAGCGCATCACCTCGCCCACCTCGCGTTCAAGGTCGGCCCGCACCCCCTCGAAGGTTGCTCGCACATCGCCAAGGTTGCCACCCAGCAACAATACCACCTGCGTCATAAGCGATTAATTTGTTTACTTACTACCAACGCAAAGTGGGTGAAAACTATTGTCGAGTTGCCGTTTTGGTTGATTTGGCGCGCGGCCGTCTCGACCTCCTCGATCAACTTTTCGATATTCTGATTGCCAATAAATGGTGCAAATTTATTGCAAAACTCCGCTTCCTGGCCCCAAATATAGCTAATTTCTGCTAAACCTGCATGGCGAACATAGGCTTCGCGCAATAATCGAGCGGTGTGCGAAAGCAACGAGAGTTGAGCCTGGCGACTCATTCGAGCGACCTCCTCGGCCCATGCGACAAGCTCCAAATGTTTATCGTTGTAGCTCAGGCGCATCAGCGAACAGAAGAGTTCGAAGGCCGAAGCCTGCTCCTCGTTGCGCTCTCCCGCGATTATCTCGCGCACCTTCAACAGATCGCCGCACGCAAATCGTGCGATTTTTTGCGCCATAGCCCCTTCGACCCCCTTCGAGGTGGCGTAGTGCTCCAAAGCTTGGTCGGCAATTCGGGGCACGGTAACCTCCTGCGTGCGCGAGGTGATCGTGGGCAGAAGCTTGTCGGCGCGCTCGGTGATCAAAATAAAGAGCGTGCGCTGCCAAGGCTCTTCGAGGATCTTCAAAATTTTGTTTGCCGCCTGCTCGTTCATCATCTCGGGCAGCCAGATAATCATGATCTTGTACCCCTCGCCGTAGCTCTTCAGCGCGAGTTTTTCGACAATCTTATCAGCCTCCTTGGCCGTGATTATACCTTTGAGAGTCTTGCCCAAGTCGAGTGCTTTGTACCACGTCTGCGGGTCGAGGTAGCCTCCCTGGGCGGTGAAAACAGTGCGCCACAGCTCTAAAAAGTCGTCGGTCATAGGGGTTTCGCCCGATTTCTTACCCTGTCTATTCACAGGCAAAGCGAAGTGGAGGTCGGGGTGAGCCAACGCCTCTATTTGACGACACGAGGCGCACTCTCCGCACGAATCCTCGGTGGTGCGTGCCGTGCAATTGATATATTGAGCATAGGCCAAAGCGAGTGGCAACGCGCCATAACCCGCCGCACCACTAAAGAGTTGCGCGTGCGAAATTCGCCCTGCCGAAGCGCTCTCGCGCAACTGAGCCTTAAGCTCCTCTTGGCCTACAATATCTGAAAACCTCATACTCTATCTCTTAAATTTTAAAACCGAGTGAAACAACCCCACCACATCTATCCGCTCGCGCTTAACGGCAAAAAGCAGATAGATCGACAGTAGACAAAAGCTGACAGCACCGCTCGCCCAAACAGAATCTATGCGCCCATCGATAGCGATGCTCGCAGAGAAAAGCAGAAGCGCCAAGGCGACATATTCGCCAATCCTGCGTAGCGGGTAAGGCGTTGGAAAGAGCCTTCGATTCAATGCGTAGCTAACCATAACCATCACCGCCTCGCCCACAAAACGGGCCCACGCGGCACCGTAGTAGCCCCAACGCGGCACGAAAATCACATTGAAGATCACCGTCGAGATGAGCCCCGCCACAGTGATAACCAGCGCTAGCGAGGTGCGCTCCTCGCGTTTATACCAAAACGAGAGATTGAACCATACGCCCATCAATACGTTGGCACCCAGCACTATAGGTAATATATATATTCCCTCCCTAAAGTCGGGCCCCACGATAAGTGCGAAGAGGTCCTTGAAGAGCGCAATGCCCAAAAAGATCGCCATCGATGCCATCACAAAGTATTTCATCGCCGCGGCATTCATCTCGACAAACTCCTCTTTTTTGAAGTTCGACAAGAAAAATGGCTCTGCCGCCAAGCGGTACATCTGCGTGAAGAGGGTCATCACAACCCCAATTTTTACCACAGCGCCATAGATTCCCAACTGCGCCATAGCACCTTCGGGGATCAGATATTTTATCATTTGGCGATCGATAAAGTCGGTGGCCGTAGCTGTGACACCGCTCAAAAGCAGCGGCAGCGAGTAGGCCAAAAGTGAGAGCAGAAGCACCAAATCGATACGCGGCGCAGTGCGCGAGGTGGTCGTGAGGATCGCCACAAAGGTGATTGTGCTCGCCGCAAGGTTGGCAACCAAGGCCCAGCCCACACCAAAGTCGGAGCTGAAAAGACCCGCCGCACCAAAGCCAAAGGCGAAGCCCACTTGGAGTATGATATTGAGTAATTTAAGCGACACGTAACATTTGGCACGCCCCTGCTCGCGAAGCCGCGCAAAGGGGATCGAGGTGACAACGTCGAACATCACGATAGTTGCCACGAGCGTCATAAAGAGCGGATTGGCAACATAAGCTTGGCCCATAGCGCCCGACAAAGGGGCGTTGAAAAGAACCACAAGAGAGAAAAAGAGCACCGCGGCGAGCGATGTGACACCCCACGAAGTGGCGAAAAGTCGCCTCTTGGCCGCCGCTATAGCCTCTTGGCCGCCGCCCGCCTCTTCGGCCTTGGCCGCAAAACGGAAGTAGCTCGACTCCATGCCCATGGTGAGCAGAACCAGCACAAAGGGAATCAGCGCGTAGATGTCGGTGATAACGCCAAATTCGCTAGGCGCAAAGATACGGGTGTAGTAGGGTGTGAGCAGGTAACTAAGTAACCTGCCAACGATTGTGCTAACACCATATATTGCGCTCTGTTTTGCTAATTTCTCTAACATTTGCCTAAAAATGCTCTAAAGGGCAAAGATAGGAATTTTTTATCGGATTTGCTAATCATTGCGCTAGAAGAGATGTAAAGTAGCGAAAAACATTTTGCTTGGTTTGTGTTTTCTTTGCTTTGTTGCTTTTGTTGTGCTTTTTGGCTTTTCGCTTTGCTCAAAGTTTTATGTTCTCTTGCTTGATGTGCAAGCAAGCTTGCCCACAATCAAGTGAGCATAAAATTTATCAAGCACCTACAGTGCTTGACCCCAAAAGCGAGTTTCAGAGCTCTCGGCAAATTCTCAGTTTAACAGCAATAACAATCTAATATTTAAGTGATTATATTCGACCACCACCCCCGACCCCTCCTCGTTAGGCGCTATTCCTCCCTGCGGTCGGGCACCTCGCTAGTAGGAGGGGAGTTCGGGCGGTATGCCTTCGGCATGGGATTGTTTTCTCTTGCGCTTTTTGGCTTTTCGCTTTGCTCAAAGTTTTATGTTCTCTTGCTTGCCCACAAAAGCGAGTTCCAAAGGTCTCTGGAAGTCTCAGCAAATTCTCAGGAAGTCTCAGCAACCCTAAAACTCAATAAATATCCCAATCGAGGGGAGCACCACGCCGCTTTCTGACCAGATATATTCCATTATGTAGCGCTGCTGCGAATAAGGATCTTGGGGATTCTCGATTTCGCCTGTCGATATTGGGATGTCTGCACTGCTGATTGTGTTGGCAAAGAGATTCTGCACGTCGAGGTAGAAGCCCAGATCCCATCTCTCAAAGTAGTAGCTTTTGTCTACCCGAAGGTCGAATTGCCAATAGGGTGCCGACCGTTGCGTGTGGTGCTGCGAGTAGTCGTACTGCGCCTTGCCGTAGGTGTTCCACGACTCGACCAGCGACGAGGCATCTATGTCGTAGGGGGTATATGGTGCGCCTCCGATCGCGCTCACCTTCACCGCTAGAGCCCAATTGCGGGGAAGATTATACGAACCCGATGCGTTGAGGATGAATCGGTTATCCCAGGCCGCGGGCCGAAAATCACTTTGGTTATTTACGCGGTACTCACTGCGGAACAACGTGAGCGAGGTCACAGCCGAGAGCTTCGATGGGATCTGCCACCTGCCCATAAATTCGACCCCGTAGGCTCTCCCGTCGACTCCTTGACTCAAAGCCTCGTTGCCCACTGTGCCGTAGTCGTTGCCTTTGTCCGAGAGGGGGATCCCGTCAGTGAGCGAAAGCAGCAGATTACTATAATCCTTGTAGAATCCCTCGACGGTGAACTTCAGCTCTTGGCGCGGGGTGTACTCTGCGCCAAGGGTGCTCTCCCACACCTGCATGTAGCTTAGGTGGGAGTTGACATATTCACCCTCTTCACTATAGGATAGCGCTGTGAATGGAGGTAGTTGGAAATAGATGCCACTGCTAAAATTGAGCGCTACATCATCGTCGAGAGCCACCGAGAGAGCCGCGCGGGGTGCCGCATAGCGCCAAAATTGCGATGTGCGCGAAGAGTACGATGCCCCATCGGCACGCAACCCCACCGAGGCGGTGAAGCGATTGTCGGGGTCGGTGTAGTCACCCCCTGCGTAGAGCCCCCACTGCGCATAACCAAGCGCCGCGCTGTAATTCTCCGAGGGTGTGTAGGAGTCTATCGAGTAGCTGTTATACCCTATTTTTGCACCGTAGCGCAGCGTCCAATTGCCCCTGTAACTGCGGTTTTCATTGCGCAGAGTTGTCCACCGCTCCCTCGATTCGAGGTCGAGCGTGAGGTTCTCGGCACTCGACTCGTCGTTATCGCGATATTTTATCGAGCCATTATATAGGTAGTTATGACTGAGGTAGAGCGCAAAGGAGTTTGTGCCCGCAAAGTGGGTATAACTCACCCCCGCAGTAAGTGTGTTTTGCTTGAATTCGGGGAGGTATCCGAGTATATATTTGCTGCTTTGGCTTGTCGCCTCCTCGTTGAGCGACATATCGTCTATAGCTCCAATAATCAAGAAGTTGAGATGATCGCCACCCTGCAATCGCACCCTGCTTTTGAATTGCAGATCGTAGTAGTCGGGCAGAAATGGCAACTCCAGAGCCGAGAAGAGAAGTTGGAGGTAGGAGCGCCGCACCGAGAAGATGTAGGTGCTCCTATCGTTAAAGTGACCACTCCCGCTCACCCCAAACTCCGAAGCGCCGAGGGTCGCCTTGAACCGCTGCTCCTCTGAATTGCCATCTCGAAGTTCGATGTCGAGCACCGAGCTCAACGATCCATCACTCGATATGGGGAATGCCCCCGAATAGATCTCGATCTGTCGCACTAGGTCGGCATTTATGATCCCCACAGGACCGCCCGAAGCGCCTTGGGTCGAGAAGTGGTTGATGTTGGCAAGTTCGAACCCATCGACGTAGAAACGATTTTCGGAGGGTGAACCTCCCCGAATAATCAAATCATTACGGTAGGCCGCAGGCGAGAATGCCACCCCAGGAAAACTCTGCACCACCTTCGAGAGATCGCGGTTTGCCCCAGCGGTCTTCTCCAGCATCTGCACCCCAATCCTCCTCATACTTACGGGGCTCTGCACAACGCGGCTCAACAGAGAGCGAGTCACAACAACCGAGTCGAGAGCCCGCTGATTCGCCTCCATCTCAATCTCGACCAAAGGGGTAGCCGCAGAGACAATATATTGGGCAGATAACGCAGGGTTATAACCCAACGAGTAGGCCTCGAAACGGTATATATCAGGCTTTATACCCACAATTGTGAATCGCCCCAATGAGTCAGCCGAAGCCCCGAAATTCGCAGCCCCCTCGACAATGATAGTGGCGTATGGCACTGGCCTGCGCGTGGCAACATCGATAACCTCACCCCGAACACTATAGCGCTGATTCTGGCCCGAAAGTGTCACAGTGTAGGCAATAAGCCAACACAATAAAATAGCTCCTCTTATCATAATTTTTTATGACGAGAGGAGCAAAAATATTACCAAACTGCGACCTATGTAACTCGCTTTTAGGTCAGGCCCCCAAGGTAACCACCACCCTAAAGCACAACTCGCGCGTGGGCAGCAGAGTCGAACTCAGGCAAGTCGGCGGGAGTGAAGTCGGAGTAGCCTAGGGCGATGCCGCAGAGGACTTTGAATGACTCGGGGATCTGGACAAGGGTGCGGATCATATCTTCGGCCATTGCTCCTTGGGGCTCGCTCTTTAGTTGGGGGCGGCCATCGACGTGAACCCAGCACGAGGCGAGCCCTAGGTCGGTTGCTGCAAGCTGCATGAGGGTGGCCGAGATCGAGCAGTTGACCTGCCATAGGTCGGTGGCTTGGGTGTCGCCCATGATGAGGATGAAAACTGGTGCCTTCTTGATGAATCCCGAACCGTAGTCGCGCATCGAGGCTAGGTGATCGATGATCTGACGGTTGCGGATTACCAACAGGTGTGTAGAGTGTGAATTTCGCGACGAGGGGGCCTTGAGTGTGGTCTCCAATAACTCTTCAATAACACTCTCTTCCACCTCTTTACAAGAAAATTTGCGTATGCTGCGGCGCGCGGCGACGACCTTCTTAAATTCCATAGTTAATTATTTTTGTCATTATGTGTCAAATATAGTGAAAATTCACTACTTTTGACAATTATAATGTTAAAATAACGCATAGATGAAAGATAAAGTGACCGTAGCGCTGATCTACGACTTCGATGGAACGCTCTCGCCAGGCAACATGCAGGAGCACGATTTTATCCCCGCGGTGGGTAAGAGCAACATGGAGTTTTGGAACGATGCCAACTCACTTGCCGAGCAGCAGGATGCCGATGGGATTCTTGCATATATGGCGATGATGATCGAGGCAGCCCGATCGAAGGGTATGCCGCTCAAGCGCGAGATGTTTCAAGCTTCGGGAGCCAAGGTGACTCTCTTCGAGGGTGTCGAGGAGTGGTTCTCGCGAATCAACGCCTATGGTGCTCAGAAGGGGATCTCGGTGTTGCACTACATCAACTCGTCGGGTCTCACCGAGATGATCGAGGGCACGTCGATAGCTCACGAATTCCGAAAAATTTATGCCTGCTCGTTCCTCTACAATGCCGAGGGCGATGCCTACTGGCCTGCCGTAGCGGTGAACTACACCAACAAAACACAATTTATTTTCAAGATCAACAAGGGCGTGGAGTCGGTCTACGACAGCACCGAGGTGAACCGCTTTATCGAGGAGAGCGACCGCCCTGTGCCCTTCGAGCACATGATCTATATTGGCGATGGTACAACCGACATCCCATGTATGCGCCTGGTAAAAAACTTCGGAGGGCGCTCGATTGCAGTCTACAATCCCCAATGTGACAGGGTGCCAACAAGTATGCAGACCCTGATTCGCGACAACCGCGTAAATCACGTCTGCCCCGCAAATTACTGCGAGGGCGAACCCATTGATACTCTGGTGAAAATGATCATCGACAAGATCGAGACCGACCACCGATTAAAACTTTTAGAGAAGGTATAATGAAGATAATTTTTGCAACAAACAACGCCCATAAACTCTCCGAAGTGTCGGCAGTTTTAGGCCCCGAATTCCAACTTGTGACCCCACGCGAGTGCGGGATCACAGAAGATATTCCCGAAACCGCCGCTACCCTCGAAGGTAATGCGCTGCAAAAGGCGCGCTACTTGAAGGAGAAAACAGGTCTCGACTGCTTTGCCGACGATACAGGGCTCGAAGTCGAAGCTTTGGAGGGAGCCCCTGGGGTTCGCTCGGCACGTTATGCCACCGATGGTCACGACTTCGAGGCTAACAACCGCCTCTTGTTGAAAAACTTGGAGGGTAAGGATTCTCGGCGAGCACGCTTCCGTACGGTAATTGCACTTTTGCAGGGCGGCGAGGAGTTTCTTTTCGAAGGCGTGGTCGAAGGCGAGATCACCAAAGAACACTCTGGCGCAGAGGGCTTTGGCTACGACCCAATATTTCGACCCGAGGGCAGAGAGTGCACCTTTGCGCAGATGACAACCGATGAGAAGAACCAGATCTCGCACCGCGCAAGAGCTGTAAAGAAATTAGTTGAACACCTAACGGCGCAACGATAGCGCTAAATTTGTATATTTTTTAAACGATGATGGACGATCAATTATACTGTAAAGAGGAGATTTACAACCAAGAGAAAATCGAAAAATTAGAGTTTCACTACGGCGAAATCCTAAAATTATTGGGCGAGGACCCCGCGCGCGAAGGGCTTGTGAAAACGCCCCACCGCGTAGCTAAGGCTATGTCGTTCCTAAATAAAGGCTATAGCCAAGATCCGCTCGAAATCCTCCGCTCGGCGATGTTCCGCGAGGAGTACAAGCAGATGGTGCTGGTCAAAGATATAGAACTCTATTCGCTCTGCGAACACCACATGTTGCCTTTCTACGGCAAGGTGCACGTGGCGTACATCCCCAACGGCTATATCACTGGTCTATCGAAGATTGCACGCGTGGTGGAGTGTTTTGCCCGCCGCATGCAGGTGCAAGAACGCCTCACAGTGCAGATCCGCGACTCGATCCAGGAGGCACTCAACCCAATGGGCGTAGCGGTAGTGGTCGAGGCGAGCCACATGTGCATGCAGATGCGCGGCATCGAGAAACAATCGTCGGCTACCACCACCTCGGCATTTACGGGAATCTTCCTTTCGGACCTGCGCACCCGCGAAGAGTTTATGACACTTATTTCTAACAAGTATCGCTAGGGGTTTCTTCTAATTTTGTAGAATCCCCCCCCCCTCTAGGGTAAACGCTTGAAAAATTATAGTTTCTCACTGTCTCCGACGGGCGCAGATAGCACCTGCGCGGGTGCACCTATTCATGCGTTATTGGGCTTTTCGCTTTTGCTCAAAGATTTAGAGATGTTATATGTTGCCACAAATAAATTTGCGCAACATATAACATCTCTAAATTCATTAAATGCCCGAAGGCATTTAAACCCAATGCCGTGCAGCAGGGGACTCAGAAATTCTCAGAAATTCTCAGAAAGTTCCCAGGCAAAGCCTCATACATCAGCACAGTGAGAAACTATAATTTTTCGTGCGTTTGCCCTCTGCTAGCTACTGCACAGTGGCGAGATTATCCTTATTGAATATATCTTTGCCCTCGGGGGTATACATCGCATCGAGGCGGCTTGCGAAATTCTCTTCGACTTTGCCACGAACGATCTTCATCGAGCTGTTGACCATCATATTTTGCTCGGTGAAGGGGGTGTCGAGCAGTGCGAAGCTGACAGGAAGCCATCTTTCGGGGAATATGCCCGCCATCGATCCACCTTTCTGGTAGTCGGCAATTGCGTTTTGGACAAGTGTTATCGCCTCGCGTTGAGCCTCGGGAGTGCCCCATGTGGGGGTTACGTCGGCTTTTAGAGCATCTATGTTAGGCACTATGAGGGCCGTTGTGTAGGGGTCTTGGTTGTTGTGAAGCACTATCTGGTCGATATATTTCGAGTTACCAACCAGTGCCTCCTCGATCCCCTCGGGGCTATATTTCTCGCCGTCGCCACCTATAAGTAGGCACTTGTAGCGGCCGAGTACCACCAAGAAATTATCTTTATCCATGTAGCCAAGGTCGCCCGTGTGGAGCCAGCCATCTTTTATTGTCTCGGCTGTGGCAGCCTCATTTTTCCAATAGCCTTTCATTACGTTCTCGCCAAAGATAACGATCTCGCCCTTTTCGCCTGCGGGGAGGGTGTTGCTGTCGCTGTCGAGGATCTTGATGTCGAGGGGTTGAGCCAATACTCCCGAAGTGCCGAATTTGTGTTTGTGTGCAGCGTTCGACGAGATTATAGGTGTCGCCTCCGAAAGGCCATAGCCTTGGAACATCGGCATGCCGATAGCGTAGTAGAAATCTTGGAGTTCGGTGCTTAGAAGTGCGCCGCCACCGATAAACATATCGATCTCACCACCAAAGCCTTGGCGCACCTGCGAGAAGATCACCTTGTCGTATAGCGCGACCAGTGGACGAAGTACAGCGACCCACCCTTTGCCGCGGCTCCAACCGTCGCGGTTGTATGTGCGCGAGACGCTCAGGCCCGAATTGAAGAGCCACTCCACCACCTTTCCTTTGCTGCGGATCGAACTTTCGATCGATTTTTTGAAAGTTTTTGCTAGCGCAGGAACCGAAAGTATGAGGTTGGGTTTGATCTCGTTGATGTTGATGGGGATGTTTTTTAGTGTCTCAATCGGGGTTCTTCCTTGTTGAACTGTTGCTACAGAAGCTCCCGACTTGAGGAAAATTAAAAATCCTGCAACATGAGCAAAGCAGTGATCTAAAGGTAGAAGAATCAATGTTTTGTATGTTGGAGGAACATCCATGAGTGTGAGCGCCTGCTCGGCATTTGCCGTGTAGTTGCGGTGTGTGAGAACAACGCCCTTGGGGTCAGCCGTGGTGCCCGAGGTGTAGGTTATGGTTGCAATGTCGTCGTTCTCAAGGCTTTGACCAATAGCGAGGAAGCTCTCTCGGTTTTCTGCCAAATATTTTTCGCCCATTGCACTCACCTCCTCCATCGTCACTTCGTCCTCTTGGCAAGGCGTTGTGGGGTTGATAACGACAATCTTTTTGATGTTGGTAAGCTGATCTTTGATCTTCCTAATCTTGGGGAGTTGCGCGCCTGAGACAACTATAAACTTCGACTCGGAGTGTTGTATACGGAATACAAGGTCGCTTCCATGTTCCAACTTTATCGATAGTGGTACACTCGCAGCGCCTGCGTAGAAGATTCCGAGCTCGCCAATAATCCAATTGTTGCACCCCTCGCTCAGTAGCGAGATATTGTCGTATTTCTCAACTCCGAGTGCCACGAGGCCTGCTCCAAACTTGTAAACTTCGTCTCGTGTTTGAGCATAGGTCGTATGCTGCCACTCAGAGCCGATCTTCTCTTTGAGGAAGACATTATCCGAGTACGTGGCAGTGGCCACCTCGAATAAATCGATTAGGGTATTCTTTTTCATGTAGTTGGTTTTAGGTTTTTGGTCTGAGACTCACCCGAGCCCATTAAAACAAAACTAGATAAAAAAAGTTAATTTTGCAAATTTTTAGGGTAGAAACCCATCTAAAAAGCACAAATAATGCGTAAGACAAGCAGCCAACCTACTTCTTAGGTTTGAGTACGATGTAAGGAATAATCATCTCCTCCATCGAGATTCCGCCGTGTTGGAATGTGTTGCGGTAGTAGCGGATATGGCGGTTTGCATCGTTGTTGTAGACCAAGAAGTCGCGGTCGTAGGCAAAGATATAGCTCGATGTGAGGTTGCTTGCGGGCAACTGAATATCTTTGGGTGTGGTTACCTCGTAGACCTCGCGCGAGTTGTACGAGAGGTTGCGGCCGCACTTGTAGCGCAGGTTGGTCGAGGTCTCGCGGTCGCCAGTGACCTTCACGGGGTTGTCAACTCTAATTGTTCCGTGGTCGGTGGTGATGATCACGGTGTGGCCGCGCTCCGAAAGGATTTTGAGCATTGCGTAGAGCTCCGAGTGTTCGAACCACGAGCGAGTCAGCGAGCGGAACGACGCGTCGTCCTCGGTGAGGTCGCGGATAATATCGGTCTCGGTGCGGGCGTGCGAGAGGATGTCGATGAAATTGTAGACC
>JBCQWE010000006.1:0-73503 GCA_047172505.1 Rikenellaceae bacterium
GGTATATCATCTTCTGTCGTATATATAACATATTCTGAATTATCTAATTGATTTAGTATGCTATTCATATTAATTATTAACGAATCAGAGAATTGAACTCCTTGATCATACAGATAGCTTTTTATATCTTTCGTGTCATTCTGCGATTTGGTATATAATTTAGCAGCTGTCCCAGACTTAATATCTGCATATAACCCCACATCTTGTTTTGTTAAAAATGGAGTTGTATATACCACCGTGTCGAGAAAATTGTTATGCACTCTCCACGCAATTTTGTTTAATTTAGCATATTCATACGCAATAGACATTTTGTAGTGACTTTTATTCAAAATATCAGATGTATTAATAGACTCTTTATTTGCAACTTGTAATGTTACACTATCCTTAATTGAAAATGCCGACATATTGCCGTCACTGAAAACATAACTAATACCCGTTGGTGAGAATTTTCGTTCTATCGTAATGTCTGATTTTTCTGGATTGTTTGTTGATATGACAATGCTATCACCCTCCATAGAAGCCGAATAATCGTAATCTGTGGTTGAGCAAGAGCAGAATATTACTAAACAGCACGTAATTATATATTGTATTTTCATGACTATTGTGAGGGTATTTCTATTGTCGATTTTTCGATAATGTCTATTACTGTACCACAAGCCGATGAAAGTGTAGTTAAGCTCAAACAAGCCAAAGACCTTACGGCACGACTTAATATTACAGGACGTGATGTATACCAAATGGAGCGCAGTTTTGATGTTCTTGAAAAAGTGGCATCAAATGAGGGCGCAGGTGGCGATATGATGGCTATGGGTGCAGGTATGGGAATGGGTGTTGGTATGGGTAATGTGATGGGGAGTATAACAGCGCAAACGATGAATACTAATCCTGTTACTCCACCTCAAATCCCTCAGACGAAGATATATTTTGTATATGTGGATGGTAAGCAAATCGGAGGTTTGAATGAAGACAATGTAAAAGAGTATATAGGTAGGGGTGTTATTTCTGCTGAAACTTTAATTTGGTGGAGTGGTCTGAATGATTGGGTAAAACTCTCCGATGTGCCAGAGTTTAATATGTTACTACAAAGCAATACTCCACCTCCTGTTAAACTTTAATAATTGAAAGCTATGAATAAGATAATACTTCTGGTAAGTTCGGTTTTGGTCGGATTGAATATCCTTTTAGGGCTTATGCTATCCTCTTATCAAAACTTTAATTTTGTACTAACCTCGCTTGTGCTATTATTCAATATTGGGGCAATGTTACTATCCAACAGGTTAATAGAAAACAAGGCGTTTCTAATATCTCTAACGTGTCTATTCTCTACGATGAGTGTGATTAAATTCGTCATAGGGATTTTATCTCCCAATAGAATAATGGATAATTGGGGCTTGATTACAATAGTAGTTCTATCCGTGATTGAGGCTATAATCTTAATGATTATTCGGTATGTTTCCACTACAAATTCAATAAGTAGATAATTAAAAATAATATTCAATGAAAGCTCTAACGTGTGAAATGTGCGGAAGCACTAACTTAATTAAAGAAGATGGCGTGTTTGTCTGTCAATCGTGCAACACAAAATACTCTGTTGAGGAGGCAAAGAAGATGATGATTGACGGAACTGTTGAAGTTGCAGGAACAGTAAAGATTGACACCTCGTCAGAACTAACAAATCTGTATGAAATTGCAAGACGAGCAAAAGATACAGAGAATAGCGAAAATGCGCTTAAATATTACGATATGATTTTGGTTAAAGATCCAAGTAGTTGGGAGGCTAATTTTTATGTCGTTTATTATAGAGCAATGTCTTGTACGCTTGCAGAGATTCAAAGTGCTGCGCTCTCTGTAAGTAATTGTTTTGGATCTATCTTGTCAATTATTAAAGATAACATTAGCGATGAAGCTGAGGAGAAAGAGGTATTGTTAGAAATCACTACTAAATCTACTGCTATTGCAAATATGCTTGCTAACGGAGCAAGCAATCATTATTGGGGGATTGATTCTACAATCCGAGATAATTTTAACGATGATTATATTGGCAATATGATGGCATCTGCAAAAGTACTTTACACACTGGGAGATTCCTTAATAGAAACTTTTGGTGACAAATATCAGAGTAAAGCCGTAAAATTATGGGAGAATGGAAATACGTTCTTTACGTTATATAAATTGCCTCGTTTGAGTACAATTCTTGTTTTATGTGAAGTTCTTAAAAATGAATACACCTCAAAAATACAGAAATACAACAGGTCATATCAAGCTCCAGAGACAACATAAAGTAATTGTTACATAGCTACTGCTGTATATGGTTCTTATGATGCGCCACAAGTACTTACGTTAAGAAAATTCAGAGACGAAGTATTGCAAAAACATTATTTAGGTCGCAAATTCATTGCACTATATTACAAATATAGTCCTAAATATGCTGAAAAATTAAAACATCATAATCGACTAAATAAATCGGTTCGGGCAGTATTAGATAAAGCAGTAAGTTATTTAGATAGCCACAGCTGATTATAATATAACCTAACAAACGAACAGAGGAATGAGTATATAAGCCCTTAACAAATTATGGATAATAGAATATGTGAAAATTGCGAGCATACCTATGACCGCAAATTAGAGTTTTGCCCTAAGTGTGGAATGTATAATGTAGAACTTGTAGAACCCGATGAGCAAATACAACAAGACAAAAATATGGCTGAAAACAACGAACACAGGGATAATGAATACAAGCCACAAAAAGAAATACCGATAGAACAGGTAGTAAGAAAGATGGCGAATAACATTAGTACAATTAAGTCAATAATGGTGTTCTTTACGTGGCTATGGGGTATTGGTGTAGCATTGTGGATTATTATTTTAATTGTAAATTCTTAAAAGCCGAACAGAGGGATGGTATATAAGACCTCAACACTATTATGAAAGAGTTTTGCGAAAGTTGTGGTGCTCCTGCGCACGACTTTGAAAAAGAAGAAGCATTTAGCTGTATTCCACCGAAAAATGTTTTAAGGTTTGGCAAATATCTTGTCAATAAAGAGTATAGGGAGGCTCTATATAATAATCACCCATATTATACATCAGAAGAGATAGTTGGTTCATATTTGGGTAAAAACCCATATTTCCCAAGTGAAAGAGATTGGATTGAAAAACAATGTGTATTTGAGTAAATAGCAAATACACAATACGAGAATAGTTTGGGATTGTATTCGGATGATGGCGATACTCTATTAAGATAGTTGCCTGCAAAGTCGAAAAAAAAATTAGATTTGTCTCACCCCCTATGTGTGAGGCTGGTTGAATTTTCCCCCTACCCCCTTTGTAGTGGTTGTGGTGGGATAAATTGTGCTTGTAGTATAAAGATTTCTCTTTTTGAGGCTAATATTATTGTAGTGTCAAGAAAAATCACTATATTGTATATGCCACAACAAAAAACATTCAACAAAGCGTTTTATTTCCTATATCCCGTCATTTAGTACACTATTAGTACACCTTAAGAAAAGATAAAAGCCTCAAAACCAATAGGTTAAGAGGCTTAAATCGTACCCAGAGCCGGGATCGAACCGGCACGGATTGCTCCACTGGTGTTTGAGACCAGCGCGTCTACCGATTCCGCCATCTGGGCTGATTGTGACCTTGCTGTTGCTCGGCTACTGGTAAATCGGAGTGCAAATATAGGTATTATTTGGGATATTGCAAATTTTTTGGCGTTTTTTATGATATTTTTATTTTACCCTGAGCGCCTCTACATTGTGTTCCCCCACAACTAAGGGCCCGCTATACAAGTTCTAACTATTTACTTGTCATATTTTTAAGTGACCGAGAATCAGCCTCGATACACCATAACTTCGCAAAGAGTAGCAAGTGGCAAAGAAACGCAAATCTTAAGTCACATTTTACCTTTATTTCATATTTATTCACTATCTTTGCGCCTTATTTAAATACGTATAGATGATTACAGTTTCGAACATAGAGCTCCAATTTGGCAAACGAGTTCTCTTTAAAGATGTTAACTTCAAGTTTACCCCTGGCAACTGCTACGGTGTGATTGGAGCCAATGGCGCAGGAAAATCAACATTCCTAAAAATATTAAGTGGCGAGATCGACTGCACTAAGGGCAGTGTGACATTTGGACCCAACGAGCGTCTCTCGGTGCTCAAGCAGGATCACCATGAATATGACCACTGCACAGTGCTCAACACGGTTCTTATGGGGCACTCGACGCTTTGGGATATAATGCAACAAAAAGAGGTTCTCTACGCAAAGGAGGATTTCTCGGATGCCGACGGCGAAAAAGCTGCGGAGTTAGAGATGATCTTTGCCGAGCTCGACGGATGGAATGCCGAAAATGAGGCCGAGACCCTACTTAGTGGCTTGGGGATCAAGGAGGATAAGCACCACACACTGATGAGTGAACTCAATGGTAAAGAGAAGGTTATCGTGCTTTTGGCGCAAGCTCTGTTTGGCAAACCCGACAACCTACTGCTCGACGAGCCTACCAATGACCTCGATGTCAACACGGTGATGTGGCTCGAAAATTACCTTGCTAACTACGACGCTACGGTTCTTGTTGTATCACACGACCGTCACTTCCTCGATGCTGTAAGCACACACATTCTCGACATCGACTACAGCGAGATCAACCTCTTCTCGGGCAACTACAATTTCTGGTACCAGTCGAGCCAACTTGCTCAACGCCAGCAGGCTCAACAAAACAAGAAAGCCGAGGAGAAGAAGAAGGAGCTCCAGGAGTTTATCCAACGATTCTCGGCCAACGTAGCCAAATCAAAGCAAGCTACATCGCGCAAGAAGATGCTCGAAAAGCTAAATATCGAGGAGATCAAGCCTTCGATGCGCAAGTATCCAGGTATCATCTTCACGATGCAGCGCGAACCAGGAACCAACATCTTGGAGGTGACCAACCTTAGCAAAAGCATAGGTGGCGAGACCCTATTCTCCGACGTGAATTTCACCATCAACAAAGGCGACAAGGTTACTTTCATCTCGCGCGAGCCACGTATCGTAACGGCCCTTTTAGAGATCATTGCGGGCAAAGATACGCCCGACACGGGTGAGGCAAAGTGGGGCGTAACTATCAAAAACAGCTACCTACCACTCAACAACCACTCCTTCTTCGAGAGTAAAATGTCGATCATGGATTGGTTGGCTCAATACTCGTCCGACACGCTCGAAGTCTACTTGCGCGGCTATCTAGGCAAGATGCTCTTCGCTCGCGAGGATGTTTACAAAGCTGTCAACGTGCTCTCGGGAGGCGAGAAGGTGCGTTGCATGATTGCCAAGATGATGGTCGAGGAGCCCAACGCATTGGTGCTCGATTCGCCTACCAACCACCTAGATATGGAGTCGATCCAGGCGTTCAACAACTCACTTATGAGCTACAAAGGAATCGTTTTGATGACCTCACACGACCACGAGTTTATCAACACCGTTTCGAACCGCATTATCGAAATTGGGCCCAAAGGCATGATTGACAAATATACCGAGTACGACGAGTATCTTATGTCCGAGCAGGTTAAATTAGCGGTGGAGCGAATCTACTAATTTGCAATTCTCCGATTAATTTGCTATTTTTGACCTAAAATAGAGATTTATGGTGTCACACAATATGGGAAAACGTTACCTCTTTTTCGTCACCTTGGAGTACTCCTATTCGATACTTCGACCTCTGCAAGAGGAGATATTGAGTCGGGGCGATCAGGTGGCGTGGTTTATCGAGTCGGGCTGCAAAGACCTTTTGACGGCCGACGAAAAGAGGATTCACACCATAGCAGAAGTTATGAAGTATAACCCACTAGCTATTTTTGCACCTGGCAACCACATCTACGACTTCTTCCCTGGGGTGAAAGTCTATGTTACACATGGATACCCTATATACAAACGAGCAGGCGAGGCAGAGACCCACTTCAAGATCCGTGGTTGGTTCGACATCTATTGCACCTCGGGCGAGAGTAGCTCTCCCATGTTCGAAAAAATTGAAGCTCGCAATGGCTCATTTAAATATTATGAGACTGGATGGTGCAAGGCAGACCCTTTGGCTACCTGTAAGAAGATAAAGGTCGACAACGAAAGAGTAAAAATAATATATAGCACAACATTCACCAAGGGTATTACCGCGGCACCTATACTCTTCGATACGATCCAAGATATGGTCGCGCGACGAGAATGGGATTGGGTGATCTCGTTCCACCCCAAATTCAACGACTCCACGACCATCGACAAGTATAAAGCACTTGCCGCTGAGTGTGACAATGTTGAGTATATAACCGATGGAATTATCACTGCCGAGCTTTTAAACGGTGCCGACGTGATGCTGTGCGACTCCTCATCCATCATCACTGAATTCTTGCTTTTAGGCAAGCGGGCAGTAACTTTTTGCAATACTGCACCAGGCAAACACCTTCTCAACGTCACCTCGCCCCAAGAGGTCGAAGCGGCGCTAGAACGTGCCATCTCTGCCGAAGCTCCACTCCTAAGCGACATCGAGGCATATACCCACTACCACGAGGCGCACCTCGATGGCAAGAATTCTGCAAGGATACTGGATGCCGTAGATGACTTTGTCGCAAATTTCCAAGGGACGTTGAAAGCCAAGAAAGCAGGTTTCGTTAGGCGCTACAAGCTTCGTCGCAAGTGCGGATTTACACCCTGGCAGGCAATAGCAAACATATTGGGGCACAATAATTTAAACCAAATAAAACTCAAATAGATGAATGTAGCATTGATCTTTGCAGGTGGTTCGGGCAGCAGGATGAACAACAAAAGCCGCCCAAAACAATTTTTGGAACTCCACAACAAACCAATAATTATATACACGCTCGAAGTATTCGAGCGGCACGAGATGGTAGATGCTATTGTTGTGGTATGTATCGAGAGTTGGATCAAGCGATTCGAGGCGATGCTCCAAAAATTCGGAATCACAAAGGTTAAATGTGTCGTTGCGGGAGGCTCATGCGGTCAAGATTCGATATACAACGGTCTGGTGGCTACCGAGGAGCTATTTGGCGAGGGGGCTACAGTGCTGATTCACGATGGTGTGCGCCCCCTTATCGACGAAGACACTATTAGTCGCAACATCGAGAGCGTAGAGAGGCACGGGAACTGCATCACTTGCGTGGAACCAATTGAAACTGTGATCATCAGCGACTCCGAGCGCGGCAACTACATACCACAACGAAGCGATGTGTTGGTGGCTCGGGCACCCCAAAGTTTCCGCATAAATGATATTATCGCGGCTCACCGCCAAGCCATAGCCGAAGGCAGACACGACCACATCGACTCCTGTTCGTTGATGAAACACTACGGACACCAGCTCGCAACGACACATGGGTCGATGGAGAATATTAAGGTTACTACCCCCACCGATTTCTTTATTTTCAAAGCTATTGTCGAACTGCGACTCAGTGCCGAGGCTCTTGGAATTTAAGCATAGATTAACAAAAAGCCCTTAATTTAAATTACAACGATAGATGAAAAACGGAGTTTTGGTTTGCGCAGGAGTCTCTGCAAAGAAAAATATTGGCGATTACATTCAAAGTTTGGCCTCGCAACTATTTTTCGAGAGCATCGACTCTTACATCGAACGCGAAAAGCTCAAAGAGTATAGCTCACAAGAACCCACCAAACTCATCATACACGGATGGTTTATGCACAACCCCGAACAGTGGCCACCATCTTCGGATATTAAGCCACTGATCACATCGCTACACATCGTACCGCAAATGGCCGAAGGGATGTTGCAAGCCCAGGGCATAGCCTACTTCAAGAAGCACCAACCAATTGGGTGTCGCGACTACGGCACCGTGCAACTACTCGAAAACCACAGCATAGAGGCCTACTACTCGTCGTGCCTAACCTTGGATCTTGGACTAAAATATATGGCTCCGAAGCGTGGCGACCAGCTCATCTTTGTCGATCCATACTTCGAACATATTAAAAATTCAGATGGCAAATTCTCGTTTACCATTATCGGCAAAGCACTTGCAAGTTGGATAAAATATAGCCGCAGCGTAGCAAAGCTATCACCTCGATTCAACTTCGATTCGAACACTAGCCTGAAGAAGAACTTCGCAGGTTGGATGAGTCGTAGCCTTGCGGCGGCGGCATTTATTCGCACCTACTCGTCGCTTTTCGCTATCGAAGAGCTTGTGCAGGCCACATACATCTGCCACACCATACAACAGCGCGACTTCGACGAGCAAAGCAAGTTTGCCTACGCCGAAGAGCTTATTAGGCGCTACGCAGCAGCTAGATTGGTGGTAACCAGCCGCATACACTGCGCACTACCCTGCTTAGGCGTGGAGACACCAGTCCTATTTGTGTCGAGCCAAAACCTCGAAACCTCGAAAAAGGCGATTCGAAGCCTAGGGCGATTCGATGGCATTACAAACCTTATGCGCACGGCACACTACGACTCGTTTGCGCTCACCACCGACGATAAAGAGGTGCGCAAAGCGAGCCAAAAGGGATGGTCAGCAAGTGCCCTTGTGGGATTCAATAAACGAGATTTTGAAAAATATCGCGATGCCCTTATAGAGCAATGCAGAAAATTTGCAGAAAATGATTAGCTTCGACAATCCAATTGTAGCCGCAGACATCGATCAGATTGTCGGCTCGCTAGAGTTCGCCCCTCTAAACGGCTCGACCGTGCTTGTAACGGGTGCAACGGGGATGTTGGCAACCTATGTTGTCTACACCCTCGCGCAGCTCAAACTTTCAGGGAAAGCAGATGTTGAGGTGATTGCACTGGGGCGCAACAGAGCAAAAATGGCTGAGCGATTTGGCTCGCTGATAGAGCAAGGAGCCGTGAAGCCACTATACCAAGATATATGTGAACCCCTTGCTTTTCAAGGCAAAGTGAATTACATCATCCACCTAGCAGGAGCCGCCAACCCCGCCACGATCACAACCGACCCCGTAGGGATAATCCGAGCCAACACCACAGGCCTGTTCTCGGTGATGGAGCTTGCGCGCGCGAAAGGCGCAAGGGTATTATTCGCCTCGACGCGCGAGGTTTATGGCGCAGTGGCAGAGGGGGTTACGATACTCAATGAGGAGACAATCGGGGCGATCGACCCCATCGATTCACGTAGCTGTTATCCCGAAAGCAAGCGCATGGCCGAAACAATTTGCAAAAGCTACAATATTCAACATGGTGTACCATCGACAATCCTGAGAATTGCCCACTGCTATGGCCCAGGCATGAATTTAGAGGGCGACGGGAGAGTGATGTCTGATCTTATGGCCGACGTGATAGCCTCGCGCAACATCACACTCAAGAGCACAGGAGAGGCAATCCGCGCATTTTGTTACATCAGCGATGCCGTCGAGGGGTTGTTCCGAGCACTACTCTCGCCAAGCGTCTTCGAGCTCTACAACCTCGCAAACGAAAGAGAACCGATCACCGTGCTAGCCTTAGCGAAGCTGTTATGCGCGACTCTGCCCGAGCGTGGACTCACCGTAACACATCGCGAACCTACGGCGCAAGAGAGAGCAGGATATGCCAAATTCGAGCGCGTAACACTCGACACATCGAAGATGGAGTCAATAGGTTGGAGCCCTCGCGTGACACTTACCCAAGGAGTGCAGCGCACAATAAAAAGTTTTACAGAATGAAGGAATTATCGCTAGACCAAATACGTGAGGTGCAACTAAATATATTGCGCAAGGTGCACGACTTTTGCATCGAAAACAACATCCGCTACTCACTTGGCGGGGGCACTCTTTTGGGTGCTGTGCGCCACCAGGGCTACATACCGTGGGACGACGACATCGACATCATGATGCCGCGAGCTGACTACGATAGGTTTGTAGAGCTATTTAGCGGCAGCAGCGACCAATATATCTGCGCCT
The DNA here is from genome assembly GCA_047172505.1 of Rikenellaceae bacterium. GTDB lineage: Bacteria > Bacteroidota > Bacteroidia > Bacteroidales > Rikenellaceae > Alistipes. Next base: position 9,874 of record JBCQWE010000006.1, read on the forward strand.
GCTACGAAAACGACCCCAATTATCAATACCCCTTTGTTAAGATATGCGACAACCGCACGCAGCTCAAAGAGGAGGGAATCGTCGACAATATCGCAGTCAATATCGACCTTTTCCCAATCGATGGACTCCCCTCGGGCAAGCGCGAAATTCGCTCCCACGTAAGGGCTGTGCACCACGCGTGGCGTTGGGTGAGGCGTAAAAACCGAGAAATTGTCAAAGGGCGACACTCGCTGTTACAACGCATTGTAGTTGCAATAATTAGGAGGATTCCAAACTCCTACTTCCAGGAAAAAATCAAGGCTCTGTGCTATAAATACGACTACGATAAGTGTCAAATGGCAGGGGCGATCTTGGGTACATACGGCATGCGCGAAGTCTATTCGAAGGAGCTCTTCGAGAGCTACACCACCCTACCTTTCGAGGGGATGGAACTCTGCTCGATAGCCGACTTTGACACCTACCTTTCGCAACATTACGGCTCCTACATGGAGTTACCACCCCAAGAGCAGCAGGTACGCCGCCACAAAGTTCGAGCTTACGCGCTCGAATAGAGAGCAAAACAAGGGTTAATAATCCTTGCAAACTTTAGCTATATCCATCGTAAAGCCATCTTCGGCGGGCTTGAACTTACCCTTTGCCGCGAGAAATTCGATAATTGTATCGGCATCCATCCCCTCCGCCGAGCAAGTGTTGAACCGCGCCTGCGGGCCAAACTTCTGGATTATTGCATCTTTGAGGGTCGCTACCGTGTAGCTTTTACCCTCCATCATTCTTAGTATTTCGTGTGCGTGTATCTGCATGGCATTACCAAAATTTATTATTTTCTTCGCTGTACTCAAAACCGATGCTTAGAAGTTGGTCTGTGAGTTCTGCTTGATCTATATCCATGCTCTGGCAGAGCTCGTCGAGTGAACTATACTCGTCGCGCAGCTTTGTGTTGATGAAGCTTAGAAGGATCATCGGGTCTTGTGGTATCATATTTTTATTCTTTACTGTGCAAAGATAAGATAAAATCTAACTAATATGTAATAAAAACAAGAGGCTTAGTGATATTCACCAAGCCTCTATTTTTTTGTTATAAGCTAACTTATTCAGCAGCAGTAACAGACAACTTGATAGTTGCTTTCACCTCGCGGTGAATCTTAGCTGTTGCCTCGTACTCACCAACTGTTTTGATTGCATCAACCGAAATTGCTTTACGGTCTAGCTCCACACCTTTAGCTGCAAGAGCTTCGGCGATGTCAGCAGAAGTGATTGTACCGAACAATTTACCCTCTTCAGCCTTAGCCGAGATTGAGATAGGCAAGTTAGCGATCTTTTCAGCCAAAGCTTGAGCGTCAGCCAAGATCTTAGCGTCTTTGTGTGCACGTTGACGAAGGTTCTCAGCCAAAACTTTGCGAGCTGCAAGAGTTGCCGATTTTGCGAAACCCTGAGGGATCAAATAGTTGTTTGCGTAACCTGGCTTTACATCAACGATGTCGTTTGCGTAGCCCAAGTTCTCCATATCTTTAATAAGAATAATCTCCATTGCTTTTCCTCCTCTTTATTATTTCATACAATCGGTTACGAACGGAAGTATCGCAAGGTGGCGTGCACGCTTAACAGCTTGAGCAACCTTCTTTTGGAACTTCTGTGAAGTACCAGTCAAACGACGAGGTAAGATCTTACCTTGCTCGTTAAGGAACTTCTTAAGGAATTCTCCGTCCTTATAATCTACGTACTTGATGCCGAGTTTTTTGAAACGGCAATACTTCTTTTTCTTTACAACTACAGATACTGGGTTGAGGTATCTGATCTCAGATTGTGGTCTGTTGTCTGCCATTTTTACTCCTCCTGTTTGTTAGAAAGTTTTGCACGACGACGCTCAGCGTACTCTACAGCGAACTTGTCTTGCTTGAAAGTTAAGAAACGGATGATGCGCTCATCACGACGGTATTGAGTCTCAAGAGTGTCGATGATCGAACCCTCGCCAGTGAACTCAATAAAGAAGTAGAATCCGGTAGTCTTCTTTTGAATAGGATAAGCAAGCTTCTTCAAGCCCCAGTTCTCGCTATTCACAATCTGACCGCCGTTCTCGGTGATAACACCTTGGAATTTGTCAGCCACCTCCTGCACCTGAGCCTCAGAGAGGACGGGAGTGACGATGAAAACGGTTTCGTAATTGTTCATAATTATCTTATAATTAATTAGTTATAACCCCAGCACCCAACCTCGGGCACTTAGAGCGACTGCAAAGGTAGTAATTATTTATTTCTCTGCAAAATATTTGTGTGGTTATTTTAGGGTAAACGCATAAAAACAATTTACTCTTTTGCGATTATTGGGCTTAGAGCTTTGCTCTAAGAGTATAATCTTTAATACTTTGGCATAAAGTAAACTTTACCAAAGCATTAAAGATGATACTTTTTCAAACACCTTTCAGGCGCTTGAACCCAATATCGAGCAGCAGGGGTTGTACAAAAAAGCTCTATTATTTTTTTTGTGGACATACGAGCACCACCCCCGTCCCCTCCTCGTCGGCGCTATTACGAGCCCCATGGGCTCGGGCACCTCCTTAGTAGGAGGGGTGTTCTGTAGGTGCTCGCGGGCGCGGGTTGAGTTGTTTTTTCGTGCGTTTGCCCTGGTGGTTTTTTACTCAACTTCGCTTATTTCTGGCAATTTATATAGGTTAACAGGCATATATGTGCTTGATGGTCCATACGCTTTAAAATAAGTTAAGCCATTATACAGAGCAATTGCACGAGAACTGTCCGCCACACTATAAATAATATAACCATAAGTTTCATGTTTTAATATATTCCAATATGCTGCGCTAGTTGTAGAGAATGATATTGTAGTGCTCGAAGAGTGACCAATATATGTTCCATCATTAAGTTGGACATCATAGCATACCGCACCATCGTCGGTGACAGTTTCACTCTTTGTGATAGTTACCGCGTAGCTATCAAGCGTTGCATTACTTTTAAATTTCCCATCTTCCGCTGTGTCGTATGTAGTGACGCCAAGTGTGCCACTACTAGACCCCTCACCTGTCACGATATATGTAATATCACTCTTTACGCATGATAATATATATGTTCCACTCCAGTCTTCTTGATCTTCTTCAACCAACACATAGTAAGTGTCGACTGCACCCGTGTATTTCTGTGTCACATCTAAAGTTTTACTAACCTCGCCAATAGTTACAGTAATTGTAGCTGTATAATTCTCACCAGAACTATTCTCGTTTTTTGGCGAGACTGTAAAACTACAATCCTCACTATCTAACTCTGAAACACTAAAATTATTCTCGTTATTATTCACAATTTCAACCGTTGCGCTCTCTATATTATAACCATAAACATAGATTGTTTCAGAAGAATCACTGCCACCTGAACCCTCAAATTCGATAAATTCTTCGCTAAGCGATGTTAGTATAGATGGAGAGTCGCCCAACTGATCATAATAAATATCCATGCTAAGAATCTGCGCATTTGAACTAGTGTTCTCACGAGTTACTTTAAAGTATTTATGATCATCCTCGAATGAGTATGCGTAACCAAGGGTGCACTCTACTGCCGTAATCTGATCACTTTCACTAAAGTCCGACGTAGCACTTCCATAAACCGTAGGTCTTATATCATTGTTATACGCTATGACAATATGCGAAAGACCCTTTAGTTGTGTTTTGTTGCAGATATAGCCGCCACCCGCTTTAAGTAATATGTACGTAACTCCCGAATAGGTATTACTGTAAGCATCGTAAGCCTCAAACAACGCCTCATTAGATTCAAAATATGCCAACGTGCCATTTGCCGACGTACCCAACAACTCAGGAGTAATGGTGATCACGCGGCTCAGTTCGGAGATTATTACGTTGAGGGTGTTGCGGGTTGCGCGCTCGAAAGATCCTACCGCTCCTGTGATCTCGCGGGTACCTATGTAGTAGTTGCCTGCCGCGTCGACAAAGGTTGCTTCTACCTCGATCGTGTCATCTGTCGTAATATCAAAGGGGATGATATTGAAGGGCACTGTGGGGAAGATATTGTTGTCGCCCGCCGCGAAGTTAGGCACCTCGATACTGATCTCGCCAATCTCAGAGGTGTAGAAACCGTCACCTTCGATGCCTGCCGCAATATCTATTTGAGCCAACGAGGGGAGTGTCGAACCCGATACCGACACCGCAATAAGCTCGTAGCCTGCGGCGGCTGTGCATTGGATTCTTAGATCCATAATTGCGCCTATATGCTTCATGGTGGGGCTCGCAGATTCTTCGCTCATATCTTCGACTGCCACCGCCTCACTGATCATATATGTTGTCGAACCGAGGTGCGACAAATCGCCCCCAGCACTCACGCTTTGACTCGATAGATCGACAGTGAATTTACCCTCCGACACTTCGGCAGCGGCAATGTATGGGTGAATAAAATAGAGCGACACCACATCAGATGCTACCTCGCCCGAAAAAACTGCCACTTGGCTATCATCCGCCAAACTGCTACTCATTGTAAATTGAGTAAACGCTGTGGCATCACTCCACCACGCACCCAGCTCGTCGCCCGCGCTCCACTCTACGTTATACGCCGCGCCATCTTCCGACAAAGTCACCTTCGACTCTGCGCCCTGGTCCAAAGATACAGCCACAGAAAGTTCGACCATGCTGTCGCCAACTCTTGGCGCAACATCTTTGTTACAACCGACAGCTACTGCCGCTGCAACCAACAATAAAAGGATCTTTTTCATGGTTCCGCACATCTAGTTTGACTCCATAACAAAAGAATCACCAGTGGTAATTCCCTCGCGCACATTCTCGGTTTGATCCTCACTGCTGCTCGTAGAAAGAATCGCATCTTCTACCGCAATCTCAACTACCTCAATTTGGGGTTCTTGGTAACTTCTTTTCATCGATTTCAAGATATTAATTTTATATTATTTTTTCATCATCCGACTTTGACAACACAAAAAAGTAATTCAACGTGAACTTTTAACGAATCCAAGCAGAAAAGCAGATCGCTCAAACGCCCCTAAAAGGCTTATCTCCACGCCCTTTTGTGCTACCAAGGCAAAGTTACAACTTATTTTTCAGCAAAACAAATACATGGCATCAATCATTGCCACCAAAAGAGAAGCGCAAGCCAAAACGCATATTGAAATTCAACGGTTCATCGCGGCGGATTGTAGCCAAACGAGTAGGGGCAAGGTAATAGATAGCCTCGGGTTCGGCATAGAGACCGAGCCACGAAGTGATGTTGTATTGAACACCGAGGGCTGCCGAGGTCGAGAAGTGCCAGGGCTTTTCGTCGATGCTCTTCGAATCTAATTTTGCACTCACGCAGCGCTCGACTTGTCCTGCGGCAGCGGCGTATAACAGAAAATTGTCCGACCCGTAGACTTTATAGTTCACGCGAAGGGGCACCCCTATGAATTGAACCTCTTGGCGCAGGGTTTGGTGAGTGTGCGACATGGTAAGGTCCGACGTGAGGCGACTATAACTAAGGCCACTCTCGACACTCCAACTATCGGCCAAAGGGTAAGCAATGCTCAGGGCGTAGGAGATCGGAATTTGGTGGTGTTCCTCAAGGGGAGCGTAATGTTTTACTCCCAACGTGCTGATTGGAGTGTAGTCGCTATAGCCCAACGAGTTAGGTATAGCAACACTAACAGCATTCGTTGCCGCAGAACCATTGGCCACAGCCAGTGCAAGTTTAAGGTTGCGGCTCCTCCTCGAGCGCGGGGTGTAGTCCTCAATGGCCTCCTCGCTCCAACTTGAAGCGGAAGTCGCCGCCGAGGTCGCCGCTGTTGCATCTTCGACTATTTCGGGGCGTTCCACGGTTGGAGTCGAAGGCTGCATAGCGGCCTCTAGTGGTTCCGAATCCTCTATTTTCGGCGAATCGACATCCTTAGAGATAATTCGCGCGCGCGGGAGCTCGAAGGATGGTTGCGTGAGCGCCATCGGCTCACTTGGCAGGGTCGCAAAGGAGTCGATCGGCACCTGCGCATAGTAAAGCGCTTGGCTATCTTGCATCATACCCACCCCACCATCGAAGAGGATATTTGCGCCGACAGCAACAAGAACCGCCGCCGCTGCGACAGCACCCCAACGCCAAAGCAAAGTAATGGTCGAGACGGTGGCAGGAGCACCCTCCATCGAAGTCGAGATCCGACTCCACAGCTCGTCCGACGCAGGGAGCGAAGCCCCCTCCATCTTGCGGCGCAGAGCCTGGTCGAAAGTATCGTATTTATTGTTCATTTCACCCATTTACTTCAATATATTTCTTAATCTTTGTCATCAACAACCGCTTGGCACGCAAGAGCTGCGACGACGAACTTTTTTCATTTATCCCCAACTCCTCGGCTATCTGGCGATGCGAATATCCTTCGATGCAAAAGAGGTTGAAGACCGTGCGATAACCCGCGGGGAGCTCAGCAATAAATTCAAGCAACACCCGCTGGGGGACCTGCTCTACGGAAGGGGGCTCCTCGGCTTCGAGCGGCACGAGGTCGAGCGAGACGAATCGCTCCTTGCCTCGGCTCTTTATCCGTTCGAGTGCCGCGTTGACCATAATCCTGCTCATCCACGCTTTCAGCGACCCCTCGCCACGATATTTAAACTTATTTACCGAAGCAAAGATCTTGATAAAAGTGTCGTGCAGAAGATCTTCCGCTTGGTCTCTATCGCCCAAATATCGCACTGCAATAGCCATGAGTGTAGCCGAGTGGAGATCGTAGAGCTCTTTTTGCGCCCCTCTATCGCCCCTTTGCAGTTGTCGTGTCAAGATCTCATCTCTGCTCTTCATTGGTTATCTATACATTTTAAATGCTAAGAAGAGAGAAATACTGCACCGAAAAAAAATATTTTTTTCGGTGCAGTATTTACCACTTTCCACCATTTACATTGTAGCCACAAGGGCAAAGATATAAACATTAATTAACATTTTTCAACATGAAAAAAACTATTTATTATTGCTGGGTACTATTCGCCGCGTTCGCCTTCGCCGCGTGCAACCTCAACGACGACAAGCTAGAACCTGGCACATATATCACTAACATCCTCTACGCCACAACCTTCGTCATCGAAGATACGGCCAACGACGACGAAGAGATCTGCTACTTCGAGGTGGATAAAGGCACGAAACTTTTCCTTGCCGACAACCTCCTATCGTCGAAGTACACCCTCACCGATGGTCAACGCGTGGTACTCTACTTCACCCCCATCGAGGATTATTCACAACAGGGAAGCGAGTCGCTCGAAGGTGCTGCCTACGACTGTGACTTCGGAATTCGCCTATTTGGCATCCGCAATGTCTTCACGGGCCAATGCGTGACAGTCACCGACGAAGAGGAGAACGAGGCGATCGCCGACCACGCCTTGGCGGCAATATCGACTCAGATCACCGTTACGGGTAACTACATGATCAACATCTACGCCGCTATCCAGGCCGACGACACCGACGATGTAAAATTTTACCTTGTCGAGAACAAAGTCGAAGAGGCCAAAAACAGCGAGGAGGGCTACCTCGATCTCGAACTACGCTACGACAGAGGCACCGACCAAGAGGTTGGGTATACCTACGAAGAGTACATAAGCCTCGATGCAGAGCCCTTCGCCGAGCTGATCGACGAGTTGGATGGCGTTCGCCTGCGCGTTCTTACAAAAAACAGTGGCACAGTCTACTTCAAACTCGATTTTCCAAAAGATGATGAGCGTAATATCTCATCGACAAGCGTACCTGCAAAAAGTCTTATTTATTAGACACTTTAAAAACCTATGTAACTGTACTCGCCCAGGCAGGTAGTCGTGCGACCCGAATTTCCTATATTCCAAATAGGTGCGGGTCGCACTTTTGTGTTTGAAAATATAAAAAATAGTTGTAACTTTGCTGTTGTATATCCACGAACATCACCCGAGGACCCTTAAAGGCTGTTTTAGTCGCTACCGCACCCAAACGCCATCGGTGATTTCAAAGAAAAGTACAGCGCAAACCAAGGTTGAAAATTAAAAATAACAAAATATTAACAATATAATTTTAACACCAAACCAAACATGAAAAGAGATTATCTAATTCCTCAAATCGAGGTGGTAGAGATCGCTATCGAGGATGCGATCTTATCAACAAGCGGAGTAGAAGACTTTAGCGACGGCGTAAGCTTTGGAGACAATTTCTAACAACTATTAAAAAGATTAACATGAAAAAACTATTACTATTTTTAGCTCTTGCATCTTTTGTTACAAGTTGTAGCAAAGACGATCTCTCTACATCACCTAACATAGGTAACGCTCAGCAGGTTACAGTTACTCTCTCTACAGAATCAGAGGTTGACACTCGTATTGCGCTTGAAGGCAACGAGGCAAACGGTTACACCGTTACTTGGCAAACCGACGATTCGATCGGTGCATGGTCGGCGGGCGACACAAGTTTCGCAGAATTTGAGATCGACCAATACGATGCAACAAAATCGACTTTCAAAGGTTCTCTCAGCGCAAACGCAACAGATGGCGTTCGCTTTGTGTACCCATACAGCGATGCTGCAATCGCAAGCTCGAAGCTCACAATCGACCTTTCGGCACAAGCAGCAGAGGCAGATCTTGCTCACATGGGCTCGACCACATATATGATGAGCAGCTACATGAGCTCAGATGCAATCGATGGCGTTATCTCGATGTCACACATCGGCGCTGCTGCCGACGTGCAGATCAAATGCGAGGCGGCTGCAAACTTGTCGCTTACAAGCATCCTTATCTCTGGCGATATGATCCCAACTGTAGCTAGCATCGACCTTACAGCAGAGGACGTTGAAGATTGTTTCACCACTAGCACTTATGGCCAAATCGCAGTTAGCGTTCCTGCTTTCACCTCTGACAATGGTATCTTCGAGGTACCAATCAGCATTCTTCCTTTCGAGATCGCAACAGGCGAATCTATCACGCTTACAGCTATCTTTGAAGACGAAATCGACAATGTTTACATGGGTTCGCGCGAGATCATAGCATCTACAGGTATCTCTTTCGAGCGCGCAACACGCAACACCCTACAGTTCGCAATCACCGAGGAGCTAGCGCTTCTTCGCACCGACTCATTTGCTTCTGCTGATTTTGCAACCGACTCGTCTACAACAGCAGATCTCAAAGCGACTATCACACTCGATGAGTTGAAATTTATTTGGGATGGCGGCACTAACACTCTAATACCTAAATATAATACAAGCGGCTACATTCAATTCTATGGAGGCAACGTAGTTACAATTGCTACCACCACCGACAAACCAATAACAAGCATTGTCTTTACCCACACAGCTAGCTACTCTGACGAGGCTGAATTGTTAGTTGCAGATTCTGGCGTATTCAACGTTGAGAGTACCTCTACAACATGGAGCGGCGTTGCGGATGAGGTTGTAATTACAAACACAGCTGGAGGACAAGTACAAATCAAAACTATCACCGTAACCTACGCGAGCGACAGCGTATCGGAAAACGTAGTAGTATATGGCTCTGCGGCCGACATCTACACAAAAGAGGACGACACTCACTTTGTACTTCAAGATGCAACTGTTGACTACATCTATGGCTACTATACGTATGTTCACACATCGGATAATGTCTCAGCTGTAATCTACCAATCTGGCCTTAGTGTCACAGTTGGCGATATTATCACAGTTGAAGGTGTTATCTCGACATACTACAGCGCAGAACAACTCATTGAGGCTACAATCACATCAACAACCACTGGTGGCACCGCTATCGAGGCTAAAGAGGTTACTGTAGCTGAGTTCGTTGCCAACTACACGGACTACCTTAACCAATATATTTGCTTCAAGGATGTTACTGTAAGCGGCACAACAATTACTCAGGGCGACGATACATCGCTATACTACGACGGCTTCAAATTGGAGTATTACCCAGCATCTGCAACATGCGATATTTATGGTTATGGTAAATACTACACCTCTCCGCAAATCTACCCTACTGCATTTGATAATGTTGTCGACCTCGCTCTTCTTAGCGGTGTTTCGCCATCGACTATCGAGTTTACGGCAGATAGCACATCGACAGAGACTGTGACCATCTCGGGTGAGAATATCGACGATGAGACACTCTTTACAATCACCAACGACAACGAGACTAATTTCACCGTTGCATATACTAAAGGTACTACATTTACTGTTACCCCAACAGCTGCAAACAGCTCTGCGGGCAACTACACAGCAACAATCACAGTAGCACTAAGTGGCGTTGAAAAGACAGTATCTGTTACTCAATACAATGCAAGTCAGGCTGTCTACGCATATACACTCGTCGAAGATGTAGCCGATGTTACAGATGGCGAATATATTCTTGCTTGCCAATACAGTAGTAATACTACGTGGTATGTTGCTGATGGATCAAACTATGACTCCAAATATATTATTGCTAATGCAAACTGTGGAGATTACTTCAGTAACGATTCATTTGTTAGCAACTCAACAACAAATGCCATTACTGTCACCATTAAAGCTGTTGATGGCGGATGTACTGTCGCAATGGGCGATGGTAAGTATGTTGGATGGACTAGCAGTACTACTACAACATATACTGATACTCCATACACTTGGACTATTACCGACCATACTACTTATGGTCCGATCCTTTATACAGCAGATAGCACCCGTGCACTAGCATTTAATTATAATAACGGTAGCACGCCGCGCTTCACAACATATTCTCCAAGTGGAACATATCCACCTGCCAACCTATACAAAAAGGTTGAGGTGGAGTAAATCATAAATAACCACAAAAAAAAGAGCATCCTCGGATGCTCTTTTTTTGTGCTCATACTATCCAATTAACGGCTCAAAAGGTATGCTTTGAAGCCAGTGAACTCTTTGCCGATCTCTATGCTTTGCTTCGTGCCGCGCATAAAGGCTTTCAGGGCGGCTGGGATCTCAACTTTGGTTTGAGTTATCTCTTCGACCTTTTCGAGGAATTTGGCGGGGTGAGCCGTTTCGAGGAAAACTCCACATTCGCCCTCGGCCAATTGCTCGGTGAGCGCTCGGTAGGCACAAGCGCCGTGTGGGTCGAGAAGGTAGCCGTGTTGCTCCAACGTCGATTTCATCGTCTGTGCAATCTGCTCATCGGTATATGCGCAACCAGAGATCTCCGCCACGATAGCTTCGTGCGAGCCGTAAAGATCCACCACGCGGGCGAAGTTACTTGGGTCGCCTACGTCCATAGCGTTAGCGATGGTCGCAACCGAAGGTCGCGGCGTGTAGACTCCACTCGTGAGATATTGCAAGAAAATGTCGTTGCTGTTATTGGCCGCAATAAATCTCTTTATCGGCAGTCCCATGCGCTTTGCGATAAGGCCTGCGGTGATGTTTCCAAAGTTGCCACTTGGCACGCTCACCACCATCTCGTGCTCGCGCCCCAGGCGTTTGAGTTGCGCATAGGCGTTGAAATAGTAGAATGCCTGGGGCAAGAAGCGGGCAACATTTATCGAGTTGGCACTCGTCAAAACCATCTTCTCATTAAGTTCAGAGTCGACAAACGCCGCTTTGACCAACGCTTGGCAATCGTCGAAGGTGCCATCGACCTCCAAGGCTGTGATATTGCGGCCGAGCGTGGTAAATTGGCACTCCTGAATTGCGCTCACCTTGCCTTTGGGGTATAGCACATATACATGGATGCCATCGACTCCCAAGAAGCCATTTGCAACGGCACTTCCCGTGTCGCCCGAGGTTGCCACCAACACATTAACCAAGCGTGCATCTGCCTCTCGGCCAATAAAATAGCTCAATAAGCGAGCCATGAAGCATCCGCCCACATCTTTAAATGCGAGAGTGGGCCCATGAAAAAGTTCTAGCGAGTAGACACCTGGTTGCACCTCGACGATGGGAGTTTCGAAAGTCAACGTAGAATTTACGATCTCGCGCAGACTCTGCTCGTCGACATCGTCGCCAAAGAATGATTGCGCAACCCTAAAGGCTATCTCCTGGAAGCTAAATTTATCGATATTCTCGAAAAAATCAGCGGGCAGTTTACCTATGCTCTCGGGCATGTAGAGCCCTTTGTCGGGTGCAATACCCTTAACCACAGCATCGCGCAACGATGCCTTATCTGCCTTTTTATTTGTACTATAATATTGCATTTATTCTCGATTTAATAGTTGATATTCAGTAGTGATTTCATAAACTCCTCGCCACGCAACTCGCCGTAGAAGCCATCCTTCACCGCAAATTCGTCGTACACGCACACCTTATCGCCCTCTAACGTGGGGTTGTAGATTACGAACGGAACTGCATCGCGCGTGTGGGTTCGAAGCGCACAGGGGGTCGGGTGGTCGGGCAACAAGGCGATGGTTACCTGCTCGTCGAACTCTTTGACCGCCTCCATTATTGTTGCCAACACGCGCTCGCTCTGATCCTCGACCGTGCGCACTTTGAGCGCAGCATCGCCCTCGTGACCCGCTTCGTCGCTTGCCTCGATATGCAAAAATACGAAATCTTGGTGGCGCAAAGCCTCGATCGCAGCCTGCGTTTTACCCTCGTAGTTGGTGTTGTAGAGCCCTGTAGCTCCCTCGACCTCGATTACATCCAAACCTGCGTAGACTCCGATACCCTTTATAAGATCGACCGCCGAGATCACCGAACCGCTCTGTAAGCCATACTTCTCGCCAAGGGTCTGCATCGCTGGCCTATAACCTGGCGACCACAACCATATCGAGTTCGCGGGGGCAAGACCCTCCGCCACTCTCTGCAAATTGAGCGGGTGCGAGGCCAAAAGCTCTTGCGAGCGAAGAGTTAAATCGTTCAGAAGCTTCGCGGTAGACTCCCCCTGGGGAGTTGTAGCACGTATCATAACATCGCGAAAGGGAGTACCCAAAACATCGTGCGGGGGCGTGCAACAAAGGTGCTTATCGCCGCCTTTTAATTTTAGCAAGTGCCTATAACTCACTCCTGGATAGAAGTTAAGATCTCCACCTCCCAGTTCCTGCTGCAAATAGTCGATAAGAACCTTTGCATCGTCGGAAGAGATGTGGCCCGCCGAGTGGTTTTTGATCTTCGACTCGCCATCTATTGTTATCAAGTTGCAACGCATTGCCACCTCGCCATCTTCGATCGCAACACCCATGCTAGCGGCTTCGAGCGAACCACGACCTTCGAAAACTTTGTCGAGATCGTAGCCCAAAACCGCAAGGTTAGCAACCTCGCTACCAGGCTCATACGCCGCAGGGACGGTGTACAACAAGCCCGTTCGCCCCAAGGTAGCTAACGTGTTCATCGCGGGTCTGTGCGCCGCTTGAATCGTTGTCTTTCCTCCGAGTGAGTCGATAGGCCATCCTGCCATTCCGTCACATAAAATAACAATATACTTCATAAATTATCCATTTATCGCACGTTGGCGATGCTTATAATATCGGCAAAAACACCAGCTGCGGTAACTGCTGCTCCTGCGCCATAACCTTTAATTACCATTGGCAGAGCGTTGTAGCGTTCGGTAGTGAGTAGCACCGAGTTATTACTGCCATCGAGCTCGTAGAATGGATGTTTTGCATCGACCTGTTGTAAGCCAACAGACCCAACACCATTTTCCAACTTCGCCACAAAACGGAGTCTGCAACCACTCTCCTCGGCCTCTCGTCTCATCGCCTCGAATGGTGCATCCGCCTCGTTAATTCGAGCCGCGAACTCCTCTACCGACCCCTCGAATAGGTAATCGGGGACAAAAAGTTTGCAATCTACATCACTCTGTTCGAGTCTATAGCCCGCCTCGCGAGACAAAATCACCAATTTGCGCACAACATCCGAGCCATTGAGATCCAATCGCGGATCGGGTTCGCTGTAGCCTGCCTCTTTTGCCATCATAATAGCCTTCGACAAAGGTACAGAAGCACTTACCGTGTTGGCAATATAGTTGAGTGTTCCCGATATAACCGCCTCGATTCGAGTGATCTTATCACCACTGTTGATCAACGAGTTAATGGTATTTATAATTGGTAGTCCTGCTCCAACATTAGTTTCGAAGAGGAATTTCACACCACGCTTGCGCGCCGTAAGTTTCAAATCCTGGTAATCCTCGTAACAGCCCGATGCCGCGATCTTATTTGCTGCAACCACCGAAACGTTGTGGTTGAGAAGCGTTTTGTAAACCGAAGCAACCGAAGCGTTGGCCGTGCAATCCACAAAAACCGAGTTCGAAATATTCAAATCGAGGATCTCTTTTATAATTTGCTCGGGAGTGGATTCAATATCCGATTCCGCCAAAGCTGCCTTATAGTTCTCCAGTTCGATTCCGCGGCGCGAGATCACAGCGCGGCGCGAGTTGAACAGACCAACGACATTGATCATAAGTGACTTCTCAGCCAACAAAGTAGCTTGCTGAGTGCGAATTTGCTCCAAAAGGTTTGCGCCAACGGTACCCACACCTGCGATAAAGAGGTTGACCACCTGGTGGTCCGAGAGGAAGAACGAGTCGTGAATGACATTTAAAGCCTTGCGAAGCTGCGAAAGCTTGATCACAAACGAAATATTTGTCTCCGAAGCACCCTGAGCGCACGCTATAACATTGATACCGCTACGACCCAAAGTGTTGAAGAGTTGACCCGCGATACCTGGCGTATGTTTCATATTATCGCCAACGATGGCAACTGTAGCCAACTCCGACTCGATCGTCATAGGGTTCATCTCGCCAACTGCGATCTCGTGCGAGAACTCCTCGCTAAGCAACGCTGCGGCTTTCTGCGCATCGACTTGGCGAACTCCGATCGAGGTGTTGTTCTCCGACGAGGCTTGCGACACCAAAAATACACTCACACCACCTTTGGCCAAAGCCTTGAATATTCGGTAGTTGACTCCGATAACGTCGACCATACCCAAACCCGAAACCGTGATCAAACTCGTATCGTTGATCGACGAAATTCCTTTGATGGGTTTAGCCCCCGCGACACTCTTATCGCCCGAGATCAGCGTTCCTGGCGCATCGAGGTTAAAGGTGTTTTTAACCACGATAGGAATATTTTTGTAGTATACAGGATAAATCGTCGGTGGATAGATCACCTTTGCGCCACAGTTGCAAAGTTCCATAGCCTCACCAAACGAAAGGTAATCAATGACATAGGTGTTGCTTATAACGCGAGGATCGGCCGACATAAAGCCATCGACATCGGTCCAGATTTCCAAAATTTCGGCCTCTAGTGCAGCAGCCAATATCGCTGCCGTATAGTCCGAACCACCACGACCAAGAGTTGTCACCACCCCGCTGTCAATATCCGAGGCTATGAAGCCTGGCAAAAGACTAACGCGCGTGTGGCTCGCGAAGCACTCTTTGATAAGCGCATTGGTTTGCTCGAAACAGACAATATGTTTGCCTTGCTGGGGGCGAGTTTTGATCAATTCGCGCGAATCGATAAGTGTCACATCGCTTAAAAGGTACGAGATAATGGTCGACGAAAGTCGCTCGCCGTAGCTCACTATCGTATCCATCGTCTTATCCGAAAGGTCGCGGATAAGGTGTATACCCTTATAAATATTTGTCAAATCGTCGAATAGCGGGCGCAAGCGCAGGTATAGTTCCACGCGATCCTCCTCGCCGACCAACTCTTCGATGATCTCTTTGTGGCGTTCGACGATGTGCGAAAGTGTATCTATATATTTATCGTCGCCCGCCTTGGCTGTTTTAGCCGCAGCGATAAGCAGGTCGGTGACACCACCAACTGCCGAAACTACAACAACGAGTTCATCTTTTGTATTATTGACGATACTTTGAACATTGCGCAAACTTGCAACCGAACCTACTGATGTTCCACCAAATTTAAGTACTCTCATAATTTTATATCTTATTTTTCAAAAATAACTGCAAATTACAAAAATACATTTTTTTATTTAATTATCACCCTTTTTGCTCGATTTTATTTCGCCACTACCCCTATCGTCTACAAAATAAGCACCTATATACAAATAAAGGCAAACACCCCCTAGAGCAGATTCTCTTGATAATATTCCACTATCCGTCATTGCGGACTTGATCCGCAATCTCGAAAACAACAGACAACCAAAATAGAGATTGCGGCTCGTAGGCCGCAATGACGCACTGGCTGGTTAAATTGCAAAGGGATGATTATTCTGTAAATTATTTTTCAACTCGATCGCCACTACCCTCGAATCTGCCCATCGCCGCGAACGATATATTTATAAACCGTAAGTTCCGAGAGCGCCATAGGGCCCCTCGCGTGCATCTTTTGCGTACTTATACCGATCTCGGCACCCAACCCAAATTGAGCACCATCGGTAAATGCTGTAGAGACATTGACATATAGACACGCCGCATCGATTGCCTTGCAGTAAAACTCGGCACGCTGCGTATCCTCCGTTATGATTGCTTCGCTGTGCTGCGAGGTATTCTGTGCGACATGCTCGATGGCCTCACTGAGTGAATTAACGCAACGTATCGAAAGTTTATAATCGAGAAACTCAACGCCAAAGTGACTCGACTCAGCAGGGATCAGAAGAGTAGTAGGATAGTTGCCACAAAGTGCCTCGTGCGAAGATGCATCGGCATATATCACCACACCTTTCGAGGCCATCGGAGCACATATTTCGGCCAAATCGCCAAGTTTTTCGCGATGGATAACTATCGTATCTAACGCATTACAAACACTCACGCGGCGCGTTTTGGCATTGTCGACAATGGCCCGCGCCTTGCTCACGTCGGCATATTTATCGATGTAGGTGTGACAAACGCCCGCACCTGTCTCGATCACTGGGACCCGCGAATTATCGCGCACATAATCTATTAGCGCCCTTCCGCCGCGGGGAATAATCAAATCCACGCTGCCTACGGCCGTTAACAGTTGAGCCGTGGCCTCGCGCGTAGCTGGCAACAGCGTCACCACGCGACTATCGACACCCTCTGCGCGCAACAGATCGCCAATAATTTTCACGATAGCTATATTTGTCTGCTCGGCATCGCTTCCACCCTTTAGGATGCAGCAATTCGCACTCTTGAAGCAGAGTGCAAACACATCGAAACTTACGTTGGGGCGAGCCTCATAGATCACACCAACAACCCCGAAGGGCACGCGCACCTTATTGATAACCATTCCGTTGGGTCGCTCCACACTACTTATAATCTCACCCACGGGCGAGTTCAGCGATGCGACATTTGCAATATCGGCCGCAATTGCCTCGATGCGTTCATCGTTGAGCAGCAACCTATCGTACATAGGGTTATCCTTGTCGCACAACGCTAAATCCTTACTATTTGCCTCCAAAATCTCGGTGCTGCGCACGAGTGTTTGCTCGGCTAACCTCAACAAAACAGCATCGATTTTCTCTTGCGACAGCATCGCCAGCGAGCGCGATGCGGCACGTGCACCTAAAAAAGTATTTTTTAGTTCCATAGTTATTGCTCTTCAATATATAAATAGTCGTAATGAATAATTGGCTTGGCTCCGCGCACACCCGCAGTAGCTCGCGCCTCGGTGCTATCGACAGCTATACGACCCACACCTATCACCTCACCGCCGCTCGACACAATTTTCACAATGTCGTGCCGCTCAAACTCTCCTTCGACCCGCACAACGCCCACAGGCAAAAGACTTGCCGCAGAGGATAGTAGCACCCGAAGTGCATTATCGTCGATTATAACCCGTCCCTTTGCAAAGCCATCGCTATGTGCAATCCATCGCTTCACACCCGACACAGCCTTTTGCGAGGGGATAAAACGGGTCGAGACAACATCTTCGTCGCTCAACAGCAGTCGAGGCAAGATCGATTCCGTGCGGCCATTTGCCACTATCACCTCGATGCCCTCATCGGCTACCTTCCTAGATATTCGGCTTTTGGTCAACATGCCTCCACGCCCAAATTGAGACTTTGCAGGTGTGATATATGTCGAAATATCAGTTGCTTGGGGATCTATCTCGCGGATAACCTTCGATTCTGCTTTCGAGGGGTCGCCATCGTAAATTCCATCGATATTGCTCAATATCACCAGGGCATCGACACCCATCATCGTCGCAACCAAACCCGAGAGCTCATCGTTGTCAGTAAACATCAGCTCGGTGACCGAGACCGTATCATTCTCGTTGACAATGGGCACTACCCCACCGTCGAGCATCACACGCATACAATTTTGTTGATTGAGGTAGTGCGTGCGCGACGAGAAGGACTCTTTGGTGGTGAGCACCTGACCACAGACAATACCATGGTCATGAAACAGAGCATAATACTTATTGATGAGTTTCACCTGCCCCACAGCCGAAAAAAGTTGACGTTGCGACACCGAGTCGAGCCTTTTACCCTCAGCCACCACAGCACTGCGACCCGCCGCCACAGCACCCGACGAAACGACGATCACCCGCACGCCAGCACTCCGCAGCTCCACAATTTGATCGACAAGAGACGAGAGGCGCGTGAAATCCAACGCTCCATCGGCACGAGTCAAAACATTGCTACCGATCTTGACAACAACCAATTTATAACACTTTTTCATCATCGACTCTCCTTAATTGCACAAACAACCGACTTTGAGAACCCTTCGCGCTCCATCGCTTCGAGTCCTTTTAGGGTGATGCCACCCTTTGTGGTAACCTTATCTATCTCGCTTTGAGGCAACGACCCATTGCGGCGCAACATTGCCACGGCACCCTCCATCGTCTTTAAAGTCACCTCCAACGATGTCGCAGAATCGATTCCAACCTCGGCACCACCACGCATCGAAGCGTCGAGGTAACGCAGCGCGAAGGCTATACCGCACGACGAGAGCGAAGTAAGTGGTGTCATCATCACCTCCTCGACAACAAATGTCGCGCCTAGCGACTCGAAGAGCTCAACCACGAGAGTATCGAGCTGTGGCGTTGTTCCACACGACGAAATTATCGAAACGCCCTCCCCTATCGAAATTGCCGTGTTGGGAATCACGCGATAGAGCGGCATTGCCCCCAACTCCTCGAAGCGGAGCATCTGAGCCATCTGCGCAAAGCTGAGCCCTGCAACAACCGAAATCAGCGATTGGCGCGTGCGATCGATCTTGCAAACAATCTCTTCGAGAACCTCCTCAACTAACCACGGCTTTACCGCAAGGATAATTAAATCGGCATCTTCGATAACCGTTTGGTTGCAATCATCACTCTTTAATTCTTTGATATATGGCTCGAAAAGAGGTTTCATCTTCTCGCTCAGGTGCGACACCGCCACACTCTGGGCCTCGACTACACCTTGCGCAATAGCTCCAAATGCAATTGCGCCACCCATATTTCCTCCACCAATAACCGCTAATTTCATACTCTTAAATTACTTTACATTTTACTCTTCTAACGACTTTTTCAATCTCTCAATTGCCCGCTTTGCATCTCGCTCCTCATCGAGCAGATTTACAAAGTGACTGCCGATGATACCTCCGCGCGCATTTTGGCAAGCGGCTTCGAAGGTCGCCTTATTCGAAATTCCAAAGCCAATCATGCGGGGGTTGTGCAACTTCATCGCGTTGATCTTGTTGAAGTAGGCGATTTTTGCAGCATTGAAGTCACTCTGCGCACCTGTTGTCGCAGCCGACGAGACCATATAAATAAAGCCATCGGTATTTCGGTCGATCTCCTCGATTCGCTCCTGGCTCGTCTCGGGGGTGATGAGCATTACAACCTTCACGTCGTATTGCTCGGCCACAACTCGATAATCTTTCTGGTAGTCGCTAAATGGCAGGTCGGGGATGATCACACCATCGATGCCACACTCTGAGCAGCTTTTACAAAAATTCTCGAAACCATACTGCATAATGGGGTTTAGGTAGCCCATCAAGATCAGCGGAATTGAGACACTGGCGCGCACATCACGCAACTGCTCAAAGAGCAATCGAAGCGACATGCCGTTGCGCAAGGCGCTAGTTGCAGCACCCTGAATCACAAGCCCATCGGCCATTGGGTCGCTAAAGGGAATTCCGATCTCGACCATACCGACACCATTCTCCTCCAAGGTTTTCACCACTTCGAGCGTAGCATCCAACATGGGGGCACCCGCACAAAAATAGATCGAAAGTATATCTTGCTTATCGCTAGCAAAAAGTTTATTTATTCTATTCATAGTTACCTATTTTAATTGTTCCAAAAAATTAGTTAAAAGCGCCACATCCTTCTCGGCAGGTGCGCTCTCGAAGCGGCTATTTAGGTCGTAGCCCGCCAGCCGCGGATGTGAAAACTCTTTGATGCTAGAGCCATCTTGCGGCCCTATTCCTCCGCTCAACAGAAATGGAGTTGATCCACAATAGTTATCGAGCAGCGCCCAATCGAACTGCTCGCCCGAGCCACCATGTCCGCTACATTTAGTGTCAAAAACAAAGAGTTCGCAGCAAGCCGCGTAGGGGGCAACAACATCAAAATCGAAATCCTCGTCGACTGAAAAGGCCTTTATCACCTTTACACCCAACGCGGCAACTCTCCGACACTCCTCTACGCTCTCCGCGCCATGAAGCTGGACATAGTCGAGCGCAAACTCCTCTTTGCTCGACTCAATCGCCCCGAGCGACTCATTGACAAAAACGCCAACTCTCGCACCATTTTGCGGCAGATACGCAGGGCGCGCAGCGATGTAACGAGGTGATTTCGGATAGAATATAAACCCCATCATATCGACCCCAAGCGCCTCCACCGCAGCGATATTCACCCCATCGCGCATTCCGCAAACCTTTATAATCTTGCCACCAATCATAATTACTCTATCTGCGCTATAAATTCTCTAAGTTCAGCACCTGGATCGCCACTTCTCATAAAGTTCTCGCCAATGAGGAAACCGCGATAACCAGCACCGCGCAGCTCATTCACTGTCGCAGGGTTCGAGATTCCACTCTCCGAGATCTTCACCACCCCCTCGGGTAGCAACTGAGCCATCTTAAACGAGTTTGCCACATCGGTGTGGAAGCTACCTAAGTTTCGGTTATTAACGCCGACCATCTCCACGCCCCCCGCAACATACTCCAATTCACTCTGTCCGTGCAGTTCGAGAAGCACTTCGAGCCCAAGGTCGTGCGCCTTGGAGGTCAAAAAACTACACTCATCTTTGCTTAGTGCCGAAGCGATCAGCAAGACGGCATCGGCTCCAATCAAACGAGCCTGGTAGAGTTGGTACTCGTCG
Organism: Rikenellaceae bacterium; assembly: GCA_047172505.1. GTDB lineage: Bacteria > Bacteroidota > Bacteroidia > Bacteroidales > Rikenellaceae > Alistipes. The sequence goes on from JBCQWE010000006.1 coordinate 30,952, forward strand.
ATGATAAATTCCTTGCGGATGATTGGAATATCGACCTGTGGGCGTGCCACCTCAATATCTTTAAGCGTGCCACCAAAATAGTTCTCATCGGTCAAGATCGAGAGTGCCGTAGCGCCCGCTGCCGCATAGCTCGCAGGGATGATCGAGGCATCGGCCTCTTGCTTTATCCACCCTTTAGATGGCGAACGGCGTTTAAATTCAGCAATGATACCGCTCTGCGAGCCCGCCAATGCACGACTCATCGAACGCACTGGAGGCATGTCGCGCGAAGCGGCGATCAATTCACCGAGTGCGATTTGCGACTTTGAGTGCTCCACTTCCAAACGCTTAGAAGCGATAATTTCAGTTAAAATATCTTTCATCCTTCGCCTAGCTATTTATCTCAACAAATTTACGGAACGCAGCCAAAGCCTTACCGCTATCGAGCGACTCCTTGGCAATTGCAATACACTCCTCGATGCTCTTTTCGGGCGAAAGTATACCAATGGCAAAAGCAGCATTAACAACCACCACATCTCGCTGTGCAGAGGTCGAAGTGCCATTTAATACCGAATTGAATATCTTGGCAGCTGCTTCGGGGGTGTCGCCACCAAAAAGCTCCTCCTCTTTGTATCTTGCAAAGCCCAACGATTCGGGCGTATAGATCTTCTCGGTCTGCATCGTAGCAACCTTGAAATCCGAAGTTAGCGAGATTTCGTCGTAACCATCGAGACTATGCACAACTGCGTGGTTGGTTCCGCTCGCTTGGTAGGTGTAGTTATAGAGGCGCAACAGCGGTAAATTATAGACTCCCAGAAGTTGATAACGCGGTTTTACAGGATTAACCAAAGGCCCCAATATGTTAAAGAATGTCCTCACAGCCAACGCCTTTCGCACAGGAGCCACAGCCTTGAGTGCTGGGTTAAAGAGTGGTGCATGGAGGTATGCGATATTCGACTCCTCGATCGAACGGCGCAATTTATCGGCATCGGTCGTGAATTTCACACCGTGTTGCTCGATCACATTACTCGCGCCACTAACCGACGTTGCCCCGTAGTTACCATGTTTTACCACCGAATAGCCTGCACCTGCAACCACGAAACATGCCGCAGTGGAGATATTAAATGTATTTTTACCATCGCCACCCGTACCTACAATATCGATAGGCGAAAATTCGTCGAGCTCCACGGGAATACACATTTCGAGCAACGCGTCGCGGAAACCACATATCTCCTCGATCGAGATGCTTCGCATCAAAAACACCGTGATGAGCGATGCAATTTGGGCATCGTTATATTTACCTAATGCAATATTTTGCAATATATCGCGAGCCTCCTGGCGATCTAAATAGCGGTGCTCAAAAAGGTTATATAATATATTTTTCATAACGCAGTTATTGTTTTAAAAAGTTACTCAACATCTCTTTGCCTTGTGGTGTCAAGACCGATTCGGGGTGAAATTGTATTCCTCGAACATCGTAGCAGCGGTGTCTAAGCGCCATGATCTGACCCTCTTGGCTCATCGCTGTCACCTCCAACGAGTCGGGCAAACCGTCGGGGCTCACCACCCACGAGTGGTAACGACCAACCTGCTGCTCAGAGTCCAACCCTTCGAACAACAGATCGGATTGCGTAATCTCAACTGGCGTTTGCACTCCATGATAAACATCGGTAAGGTTTTCGAGTTGCGCCCCAAAGGCCTCACCTATAGCCTGGTGACCAAGGCAGACACCCAAGATAGATTTTGTTGGCGCGTAACGCTTGATAAGCGGAATCAACAACCCCGCCTCCGAGGGGATTCCAGGCCCAGGCGACAATATAATCTTATCGAACCTTTCAACCTCGTCGAGCGATATTTTATCGTTGCGGTGCACCTCAACATCGGTGTAACCTAACTTCTTGACTGCATGAACAAGGTTATAGGTAAATGAGTCGTAGTTATCTAAAAGTAGTATCTTCATCTTGCTAGTTTTTAAGTTGTATTGCCAAATCAATAGCTCTCTTCAAAGCTCCAAGCTTATTGTTAACCTCCTGAAGTTCATACTCGTCGTTGCTTCGAGCAACAACACCACCTCCTGCCTGCAACCACAACTCATTGTTACGGCTAACGAATGTACGTATGGTGATCGCTTGATTCAATTCTCCATTCAGACCAATGAAACCAATACATCCGCCGTAAGCACCGCGATTATGTGGCTCGATTTCGCTAATTAGCTGCATCGCACGCACCTTGGGCGCTCCACTCAAAGTACCTGCGGGGAAGGTATCGACAAAACATTTTATGGGCGAGACGCCCTCGTCGAGAATACCTGTCACGCGGCTTACCAGGTGAATAACATGGCTGTAATATTGTGGCTCTTTATAAAAGAGCAGGCTAACGTCGTGGCAGTTACGGCTCAAATCGTTGCGCGCCAAGTCGACAAGCATCACATGCTCGGCATTCTCCTTTGGGTCGGCCAAAAGCGCATCGGCACGTTGGCGATCCTCGATGGTATCACCCGTGCGCTTTGTTGTGCCCGCTATAGGGTCGATATATGCCTGAGTGCCACTCACCTTGCAGTGGGTCTCTGGCGAGGAGCCAAAGATGCGAAAACCGCCAAAGTCGAAGTAGAAAAGGTAGGGCGAAGGATTGATACTGCGAAGAGCTCGATAAACCTTGAAGTCGTCGCCCGCGTAGGGTTGGATAAAACGTCGAGAAAGAACGATCTGGAACACATCACCACGCAAACAGTGAGCGATTCCGCGGCGCACGTTTGCTTTGTGCTCTTCGTCGGTGAGGGTACTATACGCGGGTGCTGTCACCGAGAAATCGTACGACGAGTAGTTACGATTATTGATCGCCTGCTCGATCTTATCCAGGCCACTCTGCTCGCCCTCGGAGAGCATCTCGACTAGTGTCAGCTCGTTGGTAAATGGGTTGAAACGCACAACGTAGCGGTAGAGGATGTAGAGAAGATCGGGGGCATCGTTCACATCGTCGCTACTCTCCTTGATGTCGATCGACTCGAAATATCTCACCGAATTGAACGTGGTGTAACCATACAGACCACACACCTCGTTATATTCGCCCTCGACCTTGAAGCGGCTCAAAAAGTTATCGATCGCTTGCTCCACTCCGCGCTCTGCTGCCAAAGCGTACTCCTCGCTACTTTGGTCGGGGTAAGTTACCTTCACTCGTCCACGGTTAACCGAGATCGAAGCCAGGGGCGAAAGTGCAACATAGGAGATCGAATTCTCGCCTGCATGATAGTCGGAACTCTCCATGAGTGCCGATTGAGGAAAGAGGTCACGCACCTTGAGGTAGATATTAACTGGTGTGTGCATATCGCCTATTATCTGGCGACTATTTGTTTTATAGCTATAACTTTTCATCGCTATTGTTTTTATAATTATCTAGGTAGGTCTCAATATCTTTATCACCGCGGCCCGAGACAGTTAGCACGACAACGTCTGAGGCCTCAAACTTAACTTTCTTAAAAACTCCCAACGCGTGAGCCGACTCCAACGCGGGGATTATACCTTCCAAAGCTGTGAGCTCGTACGCAGCATCTATCGCCTCACAGTCGTCGACGGCCAAGATCTGGGCGCGCCCCTCAGCTGCGAGGTTAGCATGCACTGGGCCGATACCTGGGTAGTCCAAACCTGCCGAAATTGAGTATGGTTCGACGATCTGCCCATCCTGATCCTGCATCACAAAGGTGCGCGAACCGTGAATTATACCCACCTTGCCGATTTGGATTGTGGCAGCTGTCTGGCCACTATCGACACCCATTCCGCCCGCCTCGGCTAGGATGATCTTAACGCGCTGATCGTCGATATAGTGGTAGATGGTGCCCGCAGCGTTGCTTCCACCACCCACGCAGGCGATAAGGTAGTCGGGGTAATCGCGTCCCTCTTTTTCCACGATCTGCTCCTTGATCTCGGCACTAATTACCGACTGCAGACGAGCCACCATATCGGGGTATGGGTGCGGACCAACTGTTGAGCCTATAATATAAAAGGTGTCCGTAGGGTTGCAACACCAATCACGGATAGCCTCGTTGGTGGCATCTTTGAGAGTCATATTTCCCGAAGTTACTGGGACAACCGTAGCTCCCAACATCTTCATCTTCTCGACGTTGATATGTTGGCGCTCAACATCTGTTTTACCCATATAGACGATACATTTCATATTCATCAAAGCACAGACCGTCGCAGTGGCCACACCATGTTGACCTGCGCCAGTTTCGGCAATGATTCGTGTTTTGCCCATTCTGCGAGCCAACAAAATCTGACCTATGGTATTGTTGATCTTGTGCGCTCCCGTGTGGTTCAGATCCTCGCGTTTGAGGTAGACCTTACAGCCGTAACGCTCAGAAAGCCTACGAGCAAAGTAGAGCGGCGAAGGGCGACCCACGTAGTCGCGCAAAAGTGCGTGGTACTCTTCTTGGAACGACTCCTCGCAAATAATATTAAGGTAGCTCTCTTGGAGCTCCGTGACAACTTTGTGGAGAATTTCGGGGATATACGCCCCACCGAATTGGCCATAATAACCATTTGAATCTACTTGGTAACTTTTCATCTTTAACTTCTTGCCATGAATTAAAAAAAAAGTCCTATCGCAAGTTGCGACAGGACTCATCTATATTATTGTTATCTTAATTAACTATACACACAGAGGTCTGCTCCCTTACGAATTTTGAAATTGTAAAGAGCGCCACCAACCTCTATTTGGACTAAATTTATACATTCTTTAGTTGAATACTTTCTGCAAATTTAAAAAACAAAATTTTAAAAAACAAATAAATTTTAGGCTTTTTAAAAAAATGAAAAAAAGTGATTTTTTTCTTCTTCTTCTCTCAATTTACACTTTCTTAGCTTTACCAAGCTTTCAACTTTCATATATCCACAAAAGCAATAATTAATGTAACAATCTGAAATACATCGACCTTTTTATTGAATCGCATATTTATTTCACTTTTTTCTCGATTGCAACTTTTTTCCTCTAATTGTTTTGTGATTAAAAAACTATGAACTATATTTGTAGCATTAAGATATAAGTTATTACACTATGAACAACATTTTAACACTGCTGGCAAACCTGATTATTATCTCTGACCTTAGAATTCAGAAGTAAGAATTGAGTGCGCGCAAGTGTTTTACACATAACCCTAAAGACCTTTCTTACATTACAGTGACGAAAGGTCTTTTTTTAATATGTAACTAAAAAATATAAAATATAAAATTATGTCTGACAGATTATTTATTTTTGACACCACATTACGCGATGGCGAGCAGGTACCAGGTTGCCAGCTCAACACGATCGAAAAAATTCAAGTTGCTAAAGCTCTCGAAGAGCTTGGCGTCGATGTAATCGAGGCGGGGTTCCCTGTCTCTAGCCCTGGCGACTTCCACTCGGTTGTCGAGATCTCGAAGGCTGTTACGTGGCCTACGATCTGTGCACTTACGCGCGCCGTGGAGAACGACATTAAGGTGGCTGCCGAGGCGCTTCAATACGCTAAACATGGCCGTATACACACAGGTATCGGAACTTCGGATTCACACATCAAATACAAATTCAACTCCAACCGCGAAGAGATCATCGAGCGCGCTGTTGCAGCTGTGAAATATGCAAAATCGTTTGTCGAAGATGTTCAATTCTACGCCGAGGACGCTGGTCGTACCGACAACGAGTATCTAGCTCGCGTAGTCGAGGCTGTAATCAAGGCGGGTGCGACGGTGATCAACATCCCCGACACAACGGGTTATTGCCTCCCCGAAGAGTTTGGTCGCAAGATATTGTACCTCAAAGAGAATGTCAAAGGAATCGACAACGTCACTATAGCTACCCACTGCCACAACGACTTAGGTATGGCTACAGCCAACACCGTTGCTGGAATTATCAACGGTGCACGCCAAGCCGAGGTGACTATAAATGGCATCGGAGAGCGCGCAGGTAACACCGCACTCGAAGAGGTTGCGATGATCTTCAAGAGCCACAAAGAGCTACTCATCGACACCAACATCAACACACAACGCATCAGCAGCATCAGCAGCATGGTATCGAATTTGATGAATATGCCTGTGCAGCCCAACAAAGCGATCGTTGGTCGCAACGCCTTTGCGCACTCGTCTGGCATCCACCAAGATGGAGTTTTGAAGAATCGCGAAAGTTACGAGATCATCGACCCCAAGGATGTGGGTATCGACGAGAGTTCGATCGTACTTACTGCTCGCAGTGGTCGCGCAGCGCTCAAACACCGCCTAACGGTGCTTGGCATCGAACTCGACAAAGAGCAACTCGACAACGCCTACGAAGAGTTCTTGAAACTTGCCGACCGTAAGAAGGATATTAACGACGACGACGTGTTGATGCTCGTGGGCAAAGAACGTTCGGCAAACGCACGCATCAAGCTCGACTACTTGCAAGTTACAACTGGCGTGGGAGTTCGCTCAGTAGCAAACATCTGCCTAGAGATCGCAGGCGAGAAATTCGAGGCTTCATCGTCGGGTAATGGTCCTGTGGATGCTGCGATCAAAGCGATCAAGCAAATCATCAAACGCAAGATGCTGCTTCAAGAGTTCTTGATCCAGGCCATCACCAACGGTAGCGACGACGTAGGTAAGGTGCACATGACCGTGCAATACGACAACAATATCTACCACGGTTTCGCAGCCAACACCGACATTGTTTCAGCTTCGGCAGAGGCATACATCGACGCTATCAACAAATTTATAATTGCATAAACACCTTATATATATAATGAAAACACTTTTTGATAAAATCTGGGATGCCCACGTAGTTACACAAGTCGAGGGTGGTCCATCGCAACTTTACATCGATCGCCACTTCTGCCATGAGGTGACAAGCCCTCAAGCATTTGCAGGATTGCGCGAACGCGGACTCAAAGTTTTCCGTCCCGAGAAAACTACATGTTCTCCAGATCATAATATTCCAACCATCGACCAGCACTTGCCCATCGCCGACCCAGTGTCGCGCAAACAGGTGGACACGCTCAACGAAAACGCAGCCGAGTTTGGCCTCACTCTTTGGGGCTTGGGCCACAAGAAAAACGGTATCATCCACGTAGTTGGTCCAGAAAATGGCTTGACTCAACCAGGTATGACTATCGTTTGTGGCGACTCGCACACATCGACTCACGGTGCATTTGGAGCAGTGGCATTTGGCATTGGAACTAGCGAAGTGGAGATGGTTCTAGCTTCGCAGTGTATCCTTCAACCCAAACCTATGAAGATGCGAATCACCATCGATGGAGAGCTTGGCAAAGGTGTTTCGGCTAAAGATATGGCACTCTACATCATCGCGCAGATGACCACAGGTGGCGCTACGGGCTACTTCGTGGAGTACGCGGGTGAAGCTATTCGCTCACTTAGCATGGAGGAGCGCATGACAGTGTGCAACCTAAGTATCGAGATGGGTGCACGCGGAGGTATGATCGCCCCCGACCAGACCACATTCGACTATGTTAAGGGTCGCGAATACGCACCTCAAGGAGAGGCGTGGGACAAAGCGATGGCTGCATGGAGCGAGCTTTATAGCGACCAGGATGCAGTTTTCGACAAAGAGATCCTTTTCCACGCCGAAGATATTGAACCGATGATCACCTACGGCACAAACCCAGGTATGGGAATGGGCATCAGTGGCACAATTCCAACGTTGGATGCAGTCGACCAAACCAGCCAAATTTCTTACGGTAAGTCACTAGAATACATGGGCTTTACCCCAGGCGAGAAGATGCTCGGCAAACCAATCGACTACGTATTCTTGGGAAGTTGCACCAACGGCCGCATCGAAGATTTCAGAGTCTTTGCCTCGATGGTCAAAGGGCACAAAAAAGCAGATAATGTTGTTGCGTGGTTGGTCCCAGGCTCGTGGAAAGTCGAGGAGCAGATCCGCGCCGAAGGTCTCGATAATATCTTCGAGGAGGCTGGTTTTGCACTTCGTCAACCAGGATGCTCGGCATGTTTGGCAATGAACGACGACAAAGTCCCTGCGGGCAGGTATGCAGTTTCAACCTCGAACCGCAACTTCGAAGGTCGCCAAGGACCAGGTGCGCGCACCCTTTTGGCAGGCCCGATGGTCGCAGCGGCAGCGGCAATCACAGGTAAGATCACCGATCCACGTGACTTTTTATAATCAACACAAAATCAAGATATTACGATGATAGAAAAATTTAAAACACTAAGCTCGACTTGTGTACCACTACCAATCGAGAATGTAGATACCGACCAAATAATCCCTGCCCGCTTCCTCAAAGCCACCACCCGCGAAGGCTTTGGCGACAATCTTTTCTACGACTGGCGTTACGACAAACAGGGCGGCAAAGTTGAAGAGTTTGTACTCAACAACCCTCGCTACTCGGGCGCAGTGTTGGTTGCAGGCAAGAACTTCGGTAGCGGATCGAGTCGCGAACATGCAGCATGGGCTGTGGGCGGCTACGGCTTCCGCGTTGTTGTGTCGAGCTTCTTTGCCGACATCTTCAAGGGCAACGCTCTCAACAATGGCGTTTTGCCAGTGGTAGTTTCTGAATCTTTCTTGGCGGAGTTATTCGCTCAAATCGAGAAAGATCCCGCGACAACGGTCACAGTTGATTTGCAACAGCAGACAATCACCAACGATGCCTCGGGCCGCAGCGAGTCATTCGCAATCAATCCCTACAAGAAAAATTGCCTCCTAAGTGGCTACGACGACATCGATTATTTGTTGAGCAACAAGTCGAAGATCGAAGCTTGGGAGAGCGCCAAATAGTTTTAAACCAAAGATTTACACTATGCATTTAGAGATAATGGACACCACCCTGCGCGATGGTGAACAGACCTCGGGCGTATCGTTTGTTACTCAAGAGAAGCTCAGCATCGCCAAATTGTTGCTCGAAGAGCTCCACGTCGACCGTATCGAGATTGCCTCGGCACGTGTCTCGACAGGTGAGCTCGAAGCGGCGAAGGCTGTATGCGACTGGGCGGCGAAGAGTGGCCACCTCGACAAAATCGAGGTGCTTTCGTTCGTCGACAACGGGCTCTCGATCGATTGGATCATAGAAGCAGGCGCTCGCGTGATGAACCTCCTGGCCAAGGGGTCGCTCAAACATTGCTCCTCGCAGCTTCGCAAGAGCCCCGAGGAGCATTGGGACGACATCAAGCGCAACATCGCCATGGCGCGCGAAAAGGGAATTCGAGTAAATCTCTACCTCGAAGATTGGTCGAGCGGTATGCTAAATTCGCCCGACTACGTCTACGCGATGATCGATGCACTGCTCGACGAGCCCATCGACCGTTTCATGCTGCCCGACACTCTGGGTATCTTGAATCCGTACCAGACATTCGAATTTTGTTATAAGATGGTGCGCCGCTACCCTCAGCTCCATTTCGATTTCCATGCACACAACGACTACGATTTGGCCGTTGCCAACGCCTTTGCCGCGGCAAAAACTGGAATCAAAGGTATCCACTGCACGGTAAATGGATTGGGTGAGCGAGCAGGAAACGCACCTCTTTCGAGCATTATGGCGGTGCTTCACGACCAGCTTAAGGCCGAAACGAACGTCGACGAGACCAAAATAAACTACGTGAGCCAAGTTGTAGAGTCGTTCTCGGGAGTGAGAGTTCCTGGCAACAAACCGATCATTGGCGAGCTCGTCTTTACGCAGTGCGCGGGCATCCACGCCGATGGTGACAACAAGAACAACCTCTACTTCAACGATTTACTCCCCGAACGCTTTGGTCGCACACGCGAGTACGCACTCGGCAAAACCTCGGGCAAGGCAAACATCAGCAAGAACTTAGAGGCGCTGCACATCGACCTCGACGAGGAGTCGATGCGCAAAGTAACGCAACGCATCATCGAACTTGGCGACAAAAAGGAGCGCGTAACCCAAAGCGACCTGCCCTACATCGTAGCCGACGTTTTGAGCAACGCCCAAGCAAAGCAGAATATTCAACTGCTCCACTATTCGGTGACCCTCACCAAGGGGCTCCACCCGATGGCGGTTGTGAAGTTGGATATTCATGGGTCGCAGTACGAAACCTCGGCGATGGGCGATGGTCAATACGATGCCTTCGTGAAGGCGATCCGCAAGATCTACAAAGAGGAGTTGGGGATCAAATTCCCGATGCTTGTCAACTACACGGTCGACATCCCCCCTGGGGGTCGCACCGATGCCTTTGTGCAGACCATAATCACGTGGGAGCACAACGGCCAGAGCTTCAAAACACGTGGCTTGGATGCCGATCAGACCGAAGCGGCTATAAAAGCTACCATCAAGATGCTCAACCAGATAGACGAAGAAAATTAATAAAAATACTTTTACACCATGAATTTGAATATTGCAGTTTTGCCAGGCGACGGCATCGGTCCCGAGATCGTGGACCAGGCGCTCAAAAGCGTTGAGAGCGTATGTAAAAAATTTGGCCACACCTTCTCCACACAACACGCACTCGTTGGAGCGTGCGCTATCGACCAGGTGGGCAGCCCCTACCCCGACCAGACGCACGAAGTGTGCATGGCTTCTGATGCCGTGCTCTTCGGCGCTATTGGCGACCCACGTTTCGACAACAACCCTAGCGCTAAGGTTCGTCCCGAGCAGGGGCTTTTGGCTATGCGCCAAAAATTGGGCTTGTATGCCAATATCCGCCCTGTGACCACCTTCAAGTCGCTACTCTACAAGTCGCCACTTCGCCACGATGTGGTCGAGGGAACCGACCTTATGTGTATCCGCGAGCTCACTGGAGGAATCTACTTTGGTCGTCCACAAGGCCGCAGCGAGGATAACAACACCGCCTACGACACATGCGTTTACACGCGCCACGAGATCGAGCGCATCGTAACTCTAGCATACGAGTACGCCATGAAGCGCAACAAGAAAGTGACGATCGTCGACAAAGCAAACGTGCTCTGCACATCGCGTTTGTGGCGCGAAGTTGCTCAACAGATCGAGAAAAATTACCCCGAAGTAGAGACCGAGTATATGTTTGTCGACAACGCCGCAATGCAACTTATTCAGTGGCCCTCGCGCTTCGACGTGATGGTGACCGAGAATATGTTCGGCGACATCCTCACCGACGAAGCTTCGGTGATCACAGGCTCGCTCGGCATGTTGCCATCGGCCTCTGTGGGTCTGCACACATCGGTTTTCGAGCCTATCCACGGCTCTTACCCACAAGCGGCAGGGCTCAACATCGCTAACCCCGTAGCGACGATCCTTTCGGCTGCACTCATGTTCGAATACGCCTTTGGACTTATGGACGAAGGTCGCGCAATCCGTCAAGCTGTCGATGCAGCACTCGAAGCGGGTATCGTCACCACCGACATCGCTGCCGAGGGTGCCGAAAGCTACTCTACTAGCGCCGTGGGCGATTGGGTCGCAGAATATATCTTGAATAACTAAGAACAATCACTTATATTCGTAAAATCCTCTCCTTAGTTGGAGGGGATTTTTTTTGCAGCATAAAGACAAACCCACATGACAAAAAAACGAAGCGAGAAACCTTGGGGGTCTCTCGCTTCTCTAATATAGGTAATAAAATTTACCCTGACTCTATTTGCTATTCAAAACCTGAGTAACGATAGCCATGTATGTGGTAATAATCTTCACGGGTTGGTCCATCAGTATTATAGGTGTCAATTTTCAACCAGAATGAAATAGCATCTGCATCAGCACCTGTTGGAGATACTGCACCATCGGGCGTGATTACACCATCTAGAATACTTATGCCGTACTCGTAATAGTGTGGTATAGGGTACTCCTCAGCAGCTCTCAGCCCTTCTCAGCTTCTCTCAGCCTTTCTCAGCCTTTCTCAGCTGCTCCCCCTATACACACAGAAAGAGCCCCCCAAAATGGAGGGCTCTCGCCTTAGAGTAGATAGGGCTAACCCCACCAATATTTGCTACTACAAATCCTCTGTGTAACCAGTGTAGCGGTATCCAGAGATCTTGAGCACTGTAAAGTCATATCCCATCCAGTAAGCGTAGTCACTGTAGTAGATATAAGCTGTGATTGAGTCAACAGTACGACCCGATGGAGTCACGACGTTATCTCTCTCGATCTTACCATACTTGATAAAAGCTGTACAACCATCGTAAACCTCAGTCTCGGCACACTCAAAAGTAAGAGCAGCGTAGTCAATAGCACATTTGAAAGTTGCACCCCAATAGTTGTCGATAAACAACATCTCGGTGTTAACGTTAGCAGCTGTGTTCGAAGTTAGCATCTCTTGGTTGCCTTCACCAAACATATCCTCCCACTCAAGAGCCTCAAGCTCCACCTCACTGCAGTTCATCAAATCTGGATCATCGCCAGCTCCAATCATCGCGTAGTACTCATCGACACATTGCGAGATAGTTACAGTCCAAGTACCTGCCATATCCTCGACAGCAGTACCGCCAGCCTCGACATCGGTATATACGCTACAGCTAGTCAAACTAACTAGGGCCGCAGCCATAAGAACTATATATTTTTTCATAATTTCCTATTTTTATTAATTTATATCTTATAAGCCCAATGTAATGAAGAATGTCATAACACTTGCATAAGCAACTTCCCAGTAGAGGGTACCTGCCGCAGCATCATACTTACCATTCTCCATGTAGTCCATCGAATCACCCCAACCTGACACATACGAGCTAACAGCACTAATTGTTGTATTGTCTGACTCGATTGCAAAGTAACCTGTCATTGCGTAGCTAGAGCCATATCCAACTCCTTGGTCATAGTAACCTCCAATATAGTCAGATACGTAGAAGAAACCTGGCGCAACTTGACTAACAGAAACTGAGAAACCAGAGAAGCTAGAGATAGTGCCACTATTATAATTGCGGTAACTACCAGGTTGAACTGTGTAAGAACCCGACACATCTGGTCCAGCGTAACCTGCGTCATAAACAATTACTGTACGAGTTGTAGAAGCAGCAAAACCATCGGCATTAACTGCAGAGTAAGTCAAAGTGTAAAGACCCATAGAGTAGCCATCAACTGCAGAGTAGTCAACCTCAACGTTTGCTGTAACATCCTCTGCTCCCTCCATTGCAGTGAAACCAGGATCAACGAAATCAGTTCCGACTGGGTGAAGATAGGTGCTTCCACCCTCTAGTTCAAATGTTACGTAGTTCGTAACATATGATGTATCTTCAGTAGTCACCTCGTGGCACGATGTAAACACGGCAGCCACAACAAGCAACAAACTATATACTAATTTTTTCATAATTTTCTAAATATTAATCGTTAGTGACTGATTATTCAACATCCCACCAAACTTTGGTGTCCAAAGTCTTAGCATCAGGAGTGTTCGTATTAAGCTGACGTGCAGTGTATGAGTAGAACATACGTTTTACCATCTTGCCTGTACCTAGGTAGTTAGTCGAAGGCTCGATACGCTCACCTGCAGTGTAGATTGTAGAGTCTGAGAAGATTGCCTTACCTGTTTGAGAAGATAGCGCAGGAACGTCAGTACGACGGATCTCGCTCCATGCCTCCATGTGGTCCATGTAGAACAAAGCAACCCACTTTTGCATGTAGATCAACTCAAGCTTGTCAGAAGCTGAATCCCAAGCACCATTTGATGCCAAGAACGATGCAGCACCATCGATGCCACGAGCAGCGAAGTCAGCTGTAACAGCAGCCTCGTATGCACTCTTTGCAGCAGCACTATCGTTGTTGAAACGATACTCAACCTCAGCGATAAGGAATTGAAGGTTAGCTTGAGTAAAGATAAACGCTTTGCGTGATGAACCAGAACCGTCGAAAAGATCGTAGTTAATAGCGCTCACGCTATCGTCACCCCAATCAGAATCCCAGGTAACAGAGTCCATAACAGCACCTGGCATTTGACCAACATACTCGCCATCGTTAGCGTTTACATTAAGAGCATAGCCGATACGAGCGTCAGACATCTTCAACATATACGATACAACAGGGTATGCAGCACAGTGATTTGCAGTACCTAGGTCGTAGTAGCTACCATAGAATGGAGAGTAGTTGTAAAGTGATGTGCCGTAAGCATCAATTGCAGCATCGCCAGTGAAGAAGTTATCCTCCTCGACAAGAGCCTTGATTTTACTAGGTACACTATTATCGTAGTCGTACATACGTAGGTACATACGCAAACGAAGCGCGTTAACGTAACCAATCCATTGGTTGATATCCATACCAAACATCATGTCGGTCATCGACATAACACCAGGATTAGCCTCGTAAGCCTCCATTGCTGCATCTAGCTCAGCAAGGATACCAGCGTAAACATCTTGACCCTCGTCCCAAGCTGGAGAGGTATTAGAGCTGCCTTGAAGAGCCTCGCTATAAGGACACTCGCTCATGTTGTCAACCAAAAGTTGGAAGGCAAATGCACGCATTGCAGTAGCTGCAAGAAGATCGGCAGTATCGTCGGTCTTAGTTTTGATATCTTCGATATCTTGAAGAGCACCTGCAAAAAGACCAGAGTAAGCACGGTCGATAAGTGCACTCGACTCGAGGATATAGTATCTACTAAGATCGCGGAACTGGTTAGCGTCTGGCATTTGATCGTAGTATTGAGCAAAGAAACCAGCGTAGTTGAACATTACGTCACACGAAGCAGCGGCAACAAAGTTTTGCACTGACGGAAACAACAAATCGGCTGTGATGCTATCGTTGTCTGGTGTGGTTGGATCGGTGTTAATATCCAGGTCACATGAAGTGAACAGCACGGATACACACAATGCTAATAAATATATTTTGTTTATCTTCATTGTCGTCAAAATTAGAATTTAAGCGTTAAGTTGAAACCGTAGTAACGTGAACTTGGGTTAGTTGAGTACTCACCGAAGTTACCCTCAAGGTCATTACCAAATGATGTTGAGTCTGGATCAACGAATGTGTTGGTACTTGGAGTCCAGATGAAGAGGTTGTTACCGAAAGCCGAGATGCGAGCTCCTGTTAGAGGAGTACCTGCAAGCCACTCGTTAGGCACGTCGTAGCTAAGTGATAGCGAACGAAGCTTAAGGTAAGTTTTGTCGATCAAGAAACCGCTACCCATGTCAGAACCACCGTAGTACCAATAGTTGTAGATGTTGGTGTTGTCGAGCGCTGTTGAGTTCTCAACGTATGTAACATTACCTTCACCATCACTTACAGCATTAACTGAGTTAGGCACAACGAATGGGTTACGGTCGTTGTAAGCTGTTTGGATCGCGTTACCAGTGAAGTAAGTAATATCTTTGGTACGTGAGTACATCAAACCACCGTGACGGTAGTCGAAGTCAGCCGACAATGTGAAAGCTTTGTAGCGGAATGTAGTGTTGAAACCTAGTTGGTAGTCGTAGTTCATGTCACCAATGATAGCTTGGTCAGCAGCAGCAACTGGAAGACCTGTCGAAGCATCACAAACGATTTGACCATCAGCAGTTGTCTCAGCAACCTCAGCCATGAAAGTACCAACTGGGTAACCCTCGATAGCCCACATACCAGTACCACCAGAGAAACCATAGATTTGAGCAGCACCACCCATCTCCTCTGGAAGGCTAACTACCAAACTGTTGTTCTTAGTGTAGTTAACACCAATCTCCCAAGTTAGATCCTTGGTACGGATAGGCACAAAGTTAACCAACAACTCAACTCCCTTGTTAGATACCTCTCCAAGGTTAGTGTTTTGAGCAGTGTAACCTGTTGATGGATCCATTGACAAAGAGTAGATTTGGTTGTCTGTCATACGATCGTAGTAAGCAGCGTCGATATTGATTCTGTTACCAAACAATGCAACGTTCAAACCAACCTCAAACTCAGTTGTCATCTCAGGGCTAAGTGTTGAACTACCCAAAGTGTTACCAACTGTGTATGCGTTGTAACCTGACGATGTGTATGGGAAGCTGTAGTCAGTCCAGTAACCATAAGCAGTAGATTGTAAATAGTATGGGTTTGTCATGTAAACGTCAGCGTCGTTACCTGTCTTACCCCATGCTGCACGAACTTTACCAAATGAAACAACATCTTTAACATGGTTTGGAAGAAGCTCTGTGAATAGGAAACTTGCAGTCACACCAGGATAGAAGTAGTTATTGTTTTCGATTGGAAGAGTTGAAGACCAGTCGTTACGAGCAGTAGCTGTAAGGTACAACATATCTTTGTAACCAAGGTCTACTTGAGCATAAACACCCATCATGCGACGCAACCACTCAGTTGTAACTGTTGTAGCTGGGCTAGTAGTGTTGCTTAGGCTAAACCAAGTTGGGATAGTAAGGTCAGTAATGCTAGAGTAAACAGAGTTTGCACTGCGTTGGTTACCATTGAAACCTGCGATTGCACTAAGTGAAAGGTCTGAATTAAGTTGCTTGTTGTATATCAACATAATGTCGTGGTTGATCTCGAAACGACGAATCATTTGAGTAGTGTAAGAACCTGTCTCACCAGTGTATGCACCGTTATCACCATTTACAGTACCCTCAGCCAAAGCCTCAAGGTTTGGCTCACCGATACGAGTCTCGCCAGTAGTTGAGTCAAGACCCAAACGGTAGGTGAATTTAAGATCGCTAGTGATATCGAAGTCAGCTTGGAACTTACCATATATACGCTCTGAGTTGTACTCATTTTTGTAGTTCTCAAGAATGTAGTATGGGTTAGTTACACTATAAGGAGTGTAGTAGTAACCAAGTGTGTTGAATGGGTCGCTAAGATCTTCCAAACTTACGATACTAATATCACGAGGAGTCTGCATGATACTGTTGTACATAGAGAAACCTTGACCAGTAGTTGCATAGCTATTTTGTTGGTATGCGTAGTTAACAGCTGAAGAGAGTTTCAACTTGCCAATTGCGTGGCTTCCGTTAGCTGTGAAAGTGTACTTGTCGTAAGAGTCAGCATCGGTTGGGATCATACCATCGTCACTAACTTGAGAGAACGATACGAAGTAGTCGCTAACATCTGTTGCACCGTTGAACGAGATACTATTGCTATAACGAACACCAGTCTCGAAGAAATCAAGCACGTTATCCTCCTGTGCAAGATACTCTTTTACTTTTTGTGAGTTCTCGTAAACAGTACCCCAAATTTGCTCAGTACCGTCGAACGCAGGACCCCAAGAACCGTTCTCGTCGTCTGTCTTAGCACCGTACCAACCCATACCGAACTCATTTTGCATTTGTGGCAAACGCAATACAGAGCTGAATTGAACACCACCGTTGTACTCGATACCGATACCCTCGTTTTTCTTACCTGATTTTGTTGTAATGATGATAACACCACCAGATGCACGGCTACCATATAGAGCAGTCGCAGCAGCACCTTTAAGGATTGTCATCGAAGCAACGTTGTCTGGGTTAACAGCAGCTGCACCGTTACCGAAGTCATAACCAGAGTTAAGACCGTCAGATGAAGAGAGTGAGCTATTATTCATAGGCACACCATCAATAACGTAAAGAGGTTGGTTAGAACCACTAAGAGAGCTCACACCACGAATAACAACAGATGTAGAAGCACCTGGGTCAGATGAAGTAGACGAGATGCTAACACCAGCTACTTTACCAGCCAAACTTGTCATCATGTCATTTGTGCGCTTCGAAGCTAGCTCGTCACCACCAACCGAAGTTGCTGAGTAACCAAGACTCTTCTCCGAACGAGAGATACCCATCGCAGTTACGATGACCTCGTCGAGCGCTGTTGTATCCTCAACAAGAACTATAGAGAGATTCGTTTTCACCCCCCCCAATGGAATTGATTGAGACACGAATCCAATATATGAAACATTAAGTGTTCCATTCACGGGTGATGAGATGGTGAACGAACCATCAGCACCTGTTGTTGTTCCTAGAGATGTTCCTTCGACGATAACCGCTGCTCCTACGATAGGGGCACCAGCTGAGTCAGAAACACTACCAGAAACTTGTTTATTCTGGGCAACACTACTTAGTGTCATACCCAAAACAACAAATAACGAAAGTAAAATCTTTTTTACCATAAGCATTAAGTGTTTTTATTTATTTAAAATCTACAGGGCAAAGGTAGGCATTTCTAAATTATTTTACAAATAAATTGTTAAAAATCTTCATATTGCTTACGGTTTCATATTATTCATTATTTGTTAATTGCGATATGTAAGCAGCAACCCCCGTTTTCTCGATAAATCGAAATGGCGTTTTTTGAAGAAATTACGACTTTTTAACAAAAATTAGATATATTATTATCACAAATGGGCTTTATAGATCATTAAACGCGCTATTAGCATCACGATGCTTAAATATTTTGCAATTTATCCGCATTTTAGCAATTGTCGCAATATCTTACAAATCGTAAGCATAAGTGAGAATTTACACCTATATTAGTAAGAATGTCGCCATTGCTACGAGCGAGCAATGGCGACATATATTAAACGAATTTAAATTGACTATTAAATAAAATTTTTTGATTAATAGACATGTATGCTCCCACTAGCCGAAGGTAAAATCGAAACCCCCAACCACGTGAACATCAACAAAGCAAAGGCAACGGGTATCATCCACAGAGCAACTCTATCGTAACGCGCAGCGCAGTGGAGTCGCAGGTGAATGTAGACAAGGTAGGCCGCAGCGGTAATGAAAGCCCAGGTCTCTTTGGGATCCCACGACCAGTAGTGACCCCAAGCATCCTTGGCCCACAGAGCACCCATTAGCAATCCCAACATCAAAAAACCGTAACCCACGTAGATCATATTATCGACAAAGTTGAAGATATGGTCGTCGCGCTCACCGCGCACGATCATAATTAGTGCACCAATGGTCGCTGCACCCAACATCGCATACGATATAATATAGGAGGTGACGTGGGGGACAAACCAGCCACTTTGGAGCGCTGGCATAAGACTCTTCGAGTGGATCTCGGGTTTGAGAAGGTTGATCACAACAAAAACTGTAGCCACAACCGACGAGAAAGAGAGGATCCACGGGTAGCGCCAGCGACGATAAGAGAGGTAGCCCACGCTCGACAAAAAGAGCGAGTACCATAGGCGGGTCTCACCCATAGTGCGCATAGGGGGCCTATCGAGGTGCAACCAGAAGGCGACGATAAACGATGCGAAGATTGCGATTCCCGCAACAGCGAAGAGGTTGGCAAGAAGCGCGCCCCACCTTTTATTATATGTCACAACACCTGCTGCCAACCACAGAACGATGGCGGGCAGAGCAAAGTAGGCAAAATGGCTCCAACTCATACTCTCTCCTTTTTAGCGTTAACTCGGCTACGCCCCTGCACAACCATGCACAAAGCGCCGAGCATCAATAAAACTACACCTATATATATAGGTATCAACCATGGATCGTAAACCAGCTCGAAACTACTATAACTCGAAAGGCTTCCCGCAGCGTTGTCGTAGCCGTATTGATATATCATCCACGAACCAACTCGGAGCGGCTTATTAACTTCGATCTGGGCGGCGACCACATCGCCTTGCTGGCTATAGACTTCGACATCCGAAGTGAATCTGCGGGGTTCGGCGGGGGTCATCACAACACTATACTTTTCGTCGAGGGACAAACTCATATAAGCCATCAACTGGTTTCCGCCACAGATCCAACCTTCTGCCTGGTGGCCATCTCGCTCGACTTTGATCTTGATCGCAGGTGTCGCACCTGGCATAGGCACGTTGCGGTAGGTGCTGTCGGCTCCACGCACTGCCTGGTGGATATATTCGAGGTTCTCGACACTCCAACCTGCAATCTGCCCGCGGGTTACATCCTCGTCGATTTGGAAATATTCTGCCGCTGCTTCGGGCTGCACAGCGCCCGTATTGCGATCTACGACCGCAATCTTCGGAGGATAGACCTCCATGTCGAAATCGTTGAGGTGGATGGCGATAGGCAGCTCCTTGACTTGATTGTCTGCACCATAAACCCTCCATTGAGTCTCGTGCTCCTCGACATACATTATATATCGCTCCATATCGGCATAGCCCAAGCCCGCAGCTACCAAAATAAGCCACAGGCCCACGTGTTGCAACATAAAGGGAGTATCTTTTTTCAGGCAGAAGCGGCTCGCGCGCCTAACGACAACCGCACCAAGTGCAATCAAAGTCAAGGCGTAGAGCATAACGAAGCTCCAATTGGTGGTCATCGAATCGAAACCAAGCTTCATAGAGCTATCGCCACCCGAGGCAACTTGGGGTGTAAGGCCCATGATGATCGTGAGCAGCAAAAGTGCAGCAATGAGCGACACGCTAAGCTTCGCCGCCGAAAACCATCGAGCAAAGGCACTGCGCTTATGAGCCAAACCCAACAACAGCGACATAACAAAAATAACTAATCCAGTAATTTTATTTACTGGATTAGCTAATAAGAAAAAATCAAACGAGCCAATGGTAAGTTGCAGAATCACACCTATAAATGTCACACCTACCACTATCGCAATGCTCTCGGTGTAACCCCAAGGCATCTGCCAAGCTCCTCGTTTCGCCTGCTGCATCATTTATACCTCCGCAATTTTCTTTCCTTTTGCTTTGGCATCTTCTAACCACGCTGGAGCTACAGTTTCCAACCACGCATCTTTTTCCGAACGCAACTTCTTCATATCTAGACCTATGAAAGCTTGCGCCTTCTCTTTGGTCGAGATGTCTGGCATGCTCATATCTTTAACGCCCAAAGAGTAGAGAACCTTTTGCAGTTCGAGCTGCGCCTGCATACTGCGATCGAGGCTATGAGCCAAAATACGTTGAGTCTCGACTGGCGCATGGAATGAACCACCGTGCGAAGCAACTGCGAAATCCCAACGCCATTGTGCTTGACGAATATATTTCAAAACATCTGCCATGTCGCCCTCTTTAGCTCCGTTGTCCCAAGCGCGCTTAGCTAGGATGTGAGCTTTGGAAAGTTCAACCTCTACCCTATCTCTAATTTCAAGCGCTTTGTCTTGGTACTCATATACATAAGCAATCAATTGCTCCTCGCTGTCGCGATGACATGTTTGACATGTAGAAGCTACATTTTTCAGCGGGCTCATCACCTGGTGGTCCGAGTATTTGATTCCACCCTCCGATTTGTAAGGCATGTGGCAATCGGCACAGCTCAAACCACGTTGGCCGTGAGGTCCCAAGACAAATAGTTCGTAGTCGGGGTGTTGCGCCTTGATCATTGGGGTGCGACTCAAAGAGTGAGTCCAATCGGCGTATGCGATATTGTCGAAATACTCCTCCATATCCTCGACGCTCATACCTCCATCCCAAGGGAATGTCAAATATTTGCCCTCCCCTTTGAAGAAGTACTCCACGTGGCACTGCGCACAAACCAACGAGCGCATCTCTTGTGGTGTAGCATCGGCTATGTCGCGACCTTGACGCTCGAAAGCTTCGACAAGAGCGGGGCGCGAGATTGCAAGCTTCATGGTTTGAGGATCGTGGCAATCGGCGCAACCAATTGGGTTGACGATCTCGGCACCGTTGGCGCTCCACGCCGCTTTGTAGTATTCGGCGATTCCCAACTCCTCCATCATGCGAGGCACGTCGGGACTCTTACAAGTCCAACAAGTCGAAGGCTGCATATCGGGGTGAGTCTCATCGGGCGAACCAACACGCAAAGTAGCAGTGACATCGCTTACAGCGTGCATGTGGCCACGAGGAGCCGAATAATCACGCGAGAAAGCATAACCAGCCCACAGCACAACCATCTCGGGGCGACTCTCCAAAACATCTTCGGGGGTGTTACCCAAGTGCTTAGTGGTGAAGTTCATCTCCTTGGTCTTTTTCCAGGTGTCGTACTCGCGGGGGTAGTTTACACCCCACACCTCGTTTTTCGACTCGATGCCTTGGATGTCGATCACTTTATTAGCGTACAAGGTTGCGATCTCGGCACGGCGCTCGGTAATCGATGCGGCAAGCAAACCAAGAACAAACACGGCAACCATAACGACTGCAAATATTGCCCAACCTATTGCGGGCTTACGGCTGATTAATTCTGCTAACTTCTTTAACATAGCTATCTAGTTTTTGCTGTTTTTCATTTTATCTTTGAGCCACGCTGGCACAGGTGATTCGGGCATTGGAGCGATGACGTTGGGTGCCGAGGCACGGTTACTCACCGTGGTGTGAGGCACGTGGCGGTGGCAATCCCAACACGCCTTACCTTCGCCTCGCTCGGCGGCTTTGAAGTCGATCATCCCAGTGTTGACAAATTCGGTGTTGAGTTGTGTGTGGCAACGGATACAGTTGGCCATAATCACAGTACTGCTAGCCACGCGAGGGCGAATAACTTGCGGCTCAGCTTTGAAAGTAAAGACTGCGGCGTGGTACAGGCCATCCATCGCCTTAAAGGCATATTTGCTGATTTCGCTGTCGTGAGGCACATGGCAGTCGTTACACGAAGTCCAAAGGGCGTGCGAACTGTGTTGCCACGATTGGTAGTATGGAGTCATGATATGGCAGTTGATACACGCGCCAGGATCGTCGGTGGCATAGGTGTGCACCCGAGCGATATAAACAGTGTATGCACCAAGCCCAGCAGCAATGCCCCCAATGATAAACAGAGGGAGAATCAAGCCCTTTGGGAGCATATTAAGAAGCCATTTCATACCAAATAAAAATTTACTGAGTCCAAATGTACTATTTATTTTTCATAAATACAACATTTAGAGACAATAATTCGGCAAAAACCAGAAAAAACTATTCGGCACTAAATGCTTAACTCTCAAAAGTCAGATAACTACAAGAAGCGATACGAGAGTTGCAGCGTGCCACGCATCTGCAACATCGAGTAGTCTAAGTATTTTTCGTTAGGCTTAAAAATATCTTTTACACCCATCGTAAAGCGCCCTCCGAGCGAGATCCTATCGCTCAGGCGGCGCTCGTAGCCCACCTGGTAGCCAATATCCCACGACGAAAGCGACGAGCTAAAATTTTGCTCGGGGACACTTCCCGCAGCCAGAGGCTCGGGCGTAGCATCGGGGGTTGCGGCATCGACCACACTACCTTCGACGGGCAAGGCAATAAACTTACCACTAGCCACATAGGCATAATACGCACCCAAGGTCACGGCTGAATCTTCGTTGATTTTCCAGTGGGCATACACAGGCACTTCGAGTTGCGAAAATGACATACTCATGGTCGCCTGCCCGCGGAAGAGCACTCGCTGCCCATCCATCGTGAAGTTTTGCCCCTTCTCCAAAGTTACAATTGTGGCATCGACCCCCACGGTGCGATACGACACTTCGGCCATGACCGACCATCGCTCGTCGAAAATATAACCTGTCGAAAAACCCAACGCAGGGGTTACTTTGGGCACAGCCCGCAGACGATCGTTACCCGAAATAGCATCGGAGATAGGCCAAGGAGCCGCAGCGCCCAGGTCGACTCCCAAGTGAACGCCAAACTTTAGTCGGCTCCACACATCGGTATATGTTGTATTGAGTGGTTTTGGATTAAATCCTTGCGCACAAAGAGGCAAAGTGCCCAGAGCCACGCATATTATTATAAAAATCTTTTTCATCGCTACTCATATATTATCTTAACATTATCTAGGCGCATAACGCTACCCACCTCACCTATAAAGTAATCGCCATAGGCCGAAGATGCCGCCGCCACCGAGATGTGCGTGAAGGGCTCGTCGCTACTCAGAGGAATAAATACCTCGACCCACTCGCCTGCCTCCACGTTCATGATGATTGGGTCGCCATAGCTCGTCTGCGTTTTGCTTCCATTGCCAAATATCATCTTTGTCGAAGCCACTTCGAGCGCCGTATTGTTGGGGTGAGGCGCACTTCCCGCTGTTGGATCGTCCGAGTCGTTGGGTTTGTTGCCATGGAATTCGAATGTTGCTGTGGGATCCTCGTTGATAAGTATTGCCGTGAGTGAACCCCAATCCTCGCCACTCGCACCTTGGGCATAGCTAACCTCGGCCGAAATACCTATAATCTTAGCATCGGGGGTGAAAGGTGTGCCAAAGTAAGTTAAACGAACTGGATCCGAAAGACCATAGATCGTAGAGTTATTTTTATCGAACCACCCCGTAAAGATCGATCCCGAGGCCAATTGACCCCAACTGGTGCCTGTCTGCATCTGCGCAGCATAGTCTCCCGCAACGCCACTGCGACCCGCAATGGGGGTGGTGTTGGTAACTGCGGCGATGCCGCTCATATTGGGCGTTGACCACGGTAGCGCCGAGGTTACGGGAGAGGCATCCCACTCCCAACTATCCATGTCGCCACCCGAGAGTTGCTGGTAATAATAGATCTCGAAGTTCCACATTTGACGAGTAACACCGTCGGCCGACGACACCCAAGCCATAGCTCGACTCTGCGCCGAAGAGAAGGTCAGCGACTCCGAGGTGGGCATATCGAAACTTCCTCCGTCAGCCACTTCCACCCCCACGATGGGTAGTACGAGGGGGAAATGGGCATCTGTAGCCTCAACGCCGATAGTTATCAATTTATTCTCGACATCGATCATAGCCTCTCCCATGAGTGCTGCGCCCGAGGCGAGGGCACCAAATTCTATATTCACAACGTCGGGAGCGACAGACTCTTGTGGCACAATGAGTTTAACCACAAACTCGCTCGACGTAACTCCATCTTGAGCAACAATGGTTACTGCCTGCTCTGAGAGCTCATCTTCGAAGTAAAGGTGCGAAGGTGCGATCGAGGCATAAGGGCTTATCTCATACTCCACGTCCAAACTCATTGGAAAATTAAATCGCTCTCCATATTTATATAGATCTCGCCACTTAGTTGGTCGATAACATAGGCAGGATCGTCGAATGTTACATAACTAGGGGTCGTGCCAACGATACTCAACCCCAAAAAGTCACACTCGCTGCTCGCCTCCACGCTATCCTTCACCAAGCTCACAGCCCACTGAACCGTCGAGCCATCGGCCTGCTCAACATCGAAGTATTGCACCGAAGATAGGGCGGCGCGGATCTCGGTTTTAGTGATTTTATTGCTACTATTGGCCTCGGCCTCCCAACGAACTCGCTGCGTTGTGCTCTCACCGTTGCTCAACGCGAGGGTTAATTCATATTCTGCCCACCAATTATCGACTGTCGAGCTCGACAAAATCGGCTCGTAGTAGCTGCTATAGTAGAGTAATATCTCGCGCGTATGGTTATAAACTTGTGCCTGCGTGATCGACTCGGAGCGTGTCAAGTGGTTATAAGTGAAGATGTAGGAGCTGACAGTACCACAACTAAAATCGCTAATCTCGGCAGTGGAAACAACCCACTCCTCCTCTTGATCTTGCGCTGTGGCGATCCGCACCGACCAACTTGTCGCTTTGAGCTTCTCCGAATCGAGAAGCGCAAAACTAAATTGATCGTCCCAATCAGTAAAGCTATAAGTTTGAGAGTCGCTAACACCCACATGCGACAACCACTCGTTGGCGGGAATATCTACGGATAATTCGAGGGGAAACTCCACACTCGCCTCGCCCTCCGCCTCCACAAAGAGCGTAATATCGCCTATCTCAAAATCGACGTCGTAGCTGCGAACCGCAACCCCCGACTGGTTCGAAGTGGCGCATAGGTCGCGGTAGTTAACCTGCATCGTAGCATCTATCTCCACAAAATCGACAACCCAAAGGCCAACCTTGCACACCTCGCTCTTTCCACTCTGCGAGATAAGTTCAAATTGATAATATTGCTCCTCACTCTCGAATGTGAGCGAAGAGTCTCCGTTGTCGTAGTGGCTCCACTGCTCCTCTCCCACCAAACAATATGACTCTATCGAGGTCGATTGGGCCACACAGAATTGCGGAGTTAAGGTTAGCGGGTAGCTAGCGCCCACTGCAACCAGCATCTTGCAGCTCTGCTCGGCACCATTTTCGAGCAATTCACCGCTCAAAAGAAGCCCCTCTTCTTGCTCGCCACAAAAGGCCACAGTCTCATAAAATTCGCAACTCTCGTCGAGAGGTACCTCGAAAAGGGCAAAGTAGTAATTCTTAGACACTCCGCTCGCCGCGCTCACAACAAAGCGCACGGGCTGATCGTCGATACTATTAAATATTATCGGCTCGTCACCTCCCACTCCATATATATATGCGCCACTTGTTGCCGTCGCTTCGACGTTGAGCGTAAGGGGGAATTGATATTTTCCATATTCTATTGGCAGGTATACCGTATCGGCAGAGATCTTCACATCGCCCAAAACTATACTTTGTGGCGAGTGGCTATTCACTTTAAACGATTTTAAAGATGTATCGACACTAAGATTCTCAATCTTGGTGCATGCTACAAGACTAAGCAGTAGCGAGGTGGCTATAATTAAACTTCTCTTCATCCTTTTTCTATTCTTTATCACATTATTCAGGGTGCAAAAGTAGCAATCTTTTAACTACTAAACGAGAAGAAATTTTAGATAAAATAGTCAAATTTTAAGATTAGCTATTATTTCACGCGATTAACAGCCTAAATAGTAGATATTTTTATTCCATTCGACTAATTGGAATTAGAAAAATTTTATGTAGCTTTGCACATAAACTAAAACCAAAGAAGATGTTTCACTCATATATCGACTCGTCGGGCATACTCAAAGAGCGCTACAGCCAAGCTAGGAGAGTCGAAGGTTATGCCTTCGTGCTATGTGCGCGGGGCGAGTGCGTGGTGAACATATATATGTCGGAATACCACATCAAGAAGAATAGCGTTATCACCCTGCTACCCAACAGTTACTTCAAAATCGTCGAGCAGAGCGACGATGCCGAACTCTACGTGGCAACATTTCGGCAATCGACCATCGGCTCGAAGGATCTGCACTCGACTGTTTTCAACTACATCGCCCACATCATCGAGTTTCCAGTGGTGGAATTTACTCAGCGCGCGACAGACATAATGCGCGACTACGTTAAACTATTGATGCGAATGGAGGAGTTACCCGAGGTGAGCACAAACTACGAATTTGTCAGCTCCACGCTCAAACAATTTATCCTCCTCATTGGCACTAAGCGCCAAAAAGTAGAGGAAAAAGCCCTTGTATCTGATAGGTCGAAAGCTATTGTGATGGATGCAATAAAGTTGATCGCCACCAACTACGCATGTCAGCGCGGGCTCGCTTTCTATGCCCGCCAAATGCACATATCGCCCCAGCACCTTAGCACCATAGTAAGAAAAGTGTTGGGCCTTACCATCACCGATCTTATAGCACAGTTCGTTATAATCGATGCCGAGACCCAATTAACTTCGACCTCGCGATCGATCAAAGAGATATGTTCAGAATTAAATTTTGACGATATATCTACCTTCGGCAAATACTTCAAGCGCTACACTACCCTCTCGCCTCGCAAGTACCGCAGCGAAAAAACGCTCTCGAAGGCTACCCTACAACGAAAGTAGGCTAGCTTCACACGTGAAGCTAGCCTACCTTTGGTTATTTTGGGTTGATTGGTTACTTAATACGCTCGTAGTATTCGCGAGTGCGAGTATCAACGCGGATCTTGTCGCCAGTACCTATGAATAGAGGAACGCGAACTGTAGCTCCTGTGTTTACTGTCGCTGGTTTAAGCGAGTTTGTAGAGGCTGTATCACCCTTAACACCTGGCTCTGTGTATGTTACCTCCATATCGACGATTGGGGGAAGTTCAGCTGAAAGCACCTGCTCTTTCTCGGTGTGGAACATAACCTCGACAATTTGACCGTCGGCCATAAGGTCGTAGTTTGTGATGAGCTCCTTATCGATATTGATCTCTTCGAAGGTCTCGGTATGCATGAAGTGAGCACCCAAATCATCCTCGTAGGTGAATTGGTATGGGCGACGCTCTACGCGCACGATCTCGATCTTTACACCTGCCGAGAATGTGTTATCCACGATACGACCATTCTCCAAGTTCTTAAGTTTTGTACGAACAAAAGCTGGGCCCTTGCCTGGTTTTACGTGTTGAAACTCCACAATTTGGTAGGTTTTTTTATCTAACTCGATACACAAACCATTTTTAATGTCAGCTGTAGTAGCCATCTTATTACTGTTTTTAGTTATTATTTCGTTGAACGTGAATACAAAGATATAACTTTTTGATGAAATACGAAAGGATTACAACATTTTTTTACCCGACCACTCGTCGCGCTGACACTCCACCCCTGCCATATCGACCACTCGCCTAGCGAGGCTTAACGCAAGATCATCGATGCTCGATTCGCCATTATAGAATGAGGGGCTTGCGGGCATCACCACAGCTCCTGCCTCTGTAAGGGTAGTAAGGTTGCGCAGGTGGATAAGCGAAAGGGGTGATTCGCGCAGCAGCAAAACCAATCGGCGACGCTCTTTGAGCATCACATCGGCGGCGCGGCAGATAAGCGAATCGGAGACTCCCGCGGCTATTCGCCCCGCAGTGCCCGCGCTCGCAGGGGCTACGATCATCGCTGAGTAGCGCGCCGAGCCACTAGCTACGGGGGCAAACATATCGCCGTTGTCGTACTCCACCACCTTCACACTTGTGGGTAGTTCGACCCCCTCGTGCTCTGCGACCTGCCCCGCGAAGTTGCTGCGAATGAGGGCGATTTGGCTCACTTGAGGGCTCGCAATCAAAAGCGAGAGTATGTGGCGAGTATATATTGCGCCACTTGCTGCGGTCTGTGCTACGATTACTTTCATGGTCACTACTCTATAATTTTACACTTCAATCCCAACTCCCTAGCTTTAGCAAGGGTGCGAGGAAGCGCATAACTTAAATTCTTAAATGCTTTGTCGCTGTCGTGAAAGACAACAATTGCTCCAGGTTCGAGGTATTTTGTCACATTCTCCAGGCACGACTTAGGCGAGAGCTTGCGGTTGTAGTCACGCGAGAGGACGTTCCACATGATAAGCTTGTAGCGTTGGCTCAACATACGCACCTGCGAGGGGGTGATTTGAGCATACGGCGGGCGAAAGAGTTCGCTATGCACCAAGTCGTTGGCAAAATCTACATCCTCCACATAGCGCTCCAGGGTCATATTCCACCCTTTCTGGTGGGAGTAGGTGTGGTTGCCCACTCGGTGGCCCGCATCGAGGATACGCTGATAGAGGTCGGGATACATCTCGACATTCTTTCCTAAGACGAAAAATGTCGCTTTGGCATTGTACTTGTCCAGAGTCGATAAGATCCACTCGGTAACGCCAGGCGTGGGACCATCGTCGAAGGTGAGGAAGATACCATCGTCGTCTTTGATCTCCCAAATCAAATTGGGCATCCATCGCCTGATAAATTTTGGTGCAGTGAATCTCATAACTTTTATTTAAAGGACAAAATTAAAAAAATATTACGGAGAATCACTATTTTTCTCTAATCTTTAGTTTTTTTATATAATTTTGTAGTATAAACATTTTTTAATACGATAAACGATGAAAACTTTTAGACTCTTCACAGCCATCGCAACGCTCCTTATGGGCCTTACAGCATGCGATGCACTACATACGGCAGCCTCGCATAAAGTCACCTCGCAGGGTGCTCCCTACGAGCTTGTTGTGATCTGCAACCAACCCGAGTGGAATTCACAACTGGGCGACACGTTGCGCACGGTGCTTTCGGGTTACATCCCCTACCTCAATCAAGAAGAGTCGACGTTCGATGTATTGCGCATCACCAACCAAAGTTACGATGGGCTTATCGCAAAACACCGCAACATCCTAGAGGTCAACATCCAACCCTCGATCAAGGAGCCCTCGATTGCAGTTCGCTACGATGTCACCGCAGCACCCCAAGTTATCTTAACGCTCCAAGCACCCAACATCGAATCGGCAACAGAATATGTCTCAGAACACCGCGAAAGCTTGGTGAAAGGCATCGAGATGGCCGAGCGCGATCGTGCGATCGAGTTTGCGCAAAAGTATAGCAACAAGGTGATAGACAAGAGAATCGAGGAGAAGTTTGGAGTCGAGATGAAAATACCAACTGGCTACACCGTTCGCCAAGATAGCGCCGATATTTTGTGGCTCTCCAACGAATACCCCGTAGCTAGCCAAGGTGTTATAATATATAGCTATCCCGCCGAATTTGGTATCAACTCACTCTCCGAAGAGAACCTAGTCGAGGCACGCAACAAATACACCGCACTCATCCCTGGCCCCTCGGATGGCTCATACATGACAACATTCACCGAGGTTTCGGGACTCTATCGCCCTATCCGCATCGAGGGTAGATTGTGGATCGAGATGCGCGGCCTGTGGGACGTGGTGGGCGACTTCATGGGTGGCCCCTACGTTAGCTACTCGACAATCGACGAGGCAACAAACCAAGTTTTCACCCTCGACTGCTACGTCTACTCACCCAAATATGGCAAACGAAATTATCTACACGGCGTA
This sequence comes from Rikenellaceae bacterium, assembly GCA_047172505.1. Classification (GTDB taxonomy): domain Bacteria; phylum Bacteroidota; class Bacteroidia; order Bacteroidales; family Rikenellaceae; genus Alistipes. The sequence continues at coordinate 61,109 of JBCQWE010000006.1, forward strand.
GAACATCTTGTTTATAATGTCAAGTTCTTAGAGGCAAAAGAGACAAAATAATGAGTTATCAACACCGCAACTCATAAGCTCTCTGCAAATTAACACTTATCAACAATTGTTAACAAAAAAGCGCGAAATAGGGGTTGTGAGCCCTTTTCACTGCTTTTCTCTTGGCGCACTTTCTTGGCGCACTTTCTTAGAGCTCCTTCTTACTGCCCTTGCAGCGGGCGGCTGCCAGGCTAGCCTGGACCCAAAAACTTCGTTTTTGACTTTCTTGCGCTGTTGTGTGAGGCTTCGCCTTGGCGATGTATGTGCTACGCCAATCTTTTGGAAGCAAGCTTTCAACGCTTGTCATACCACATACATCTATGCCAACCTGCGGTTGTCATCACACATCAACGAGGTGGCCTCGACTTGGGTTTAAATGCCAAAAGGCATTTAATAAATTTTGGAGCGCAATAGTTTATGCAAATTTATTTGCGCTAAACTATTGTGCTCCAAGATATTAAAGCGCAGCTTTAAGCCCAAGACGCTGCACAAGATTAGCTCCGCGGGGAGCACCCCGCCCGTCGGAGACAGTGAGCAAGTTTTCATGCGCTTGCCCTGCAGTAAATGTGTTAGAGATTGCGGCTCGTGGGCCGCAATGACGCACTGGCGGGTTAAATTGCAAAGGTGTGATTATTCTGTAAATTATTTAGGACACGATTGGCTCGTAGGCCGCAATGACTGCTATAAGGTAGTGTAAAGAAGTGGCTGGACTTCGGTATTGGGTTTAAATGCCTTCAGGCATTTAATAAATTTAGAGATGTGATATGTTGCGCAAATTTATTTGTAGCAACATATCGCATCTCTAAATCTTAGAACTGTAAAGTTCTATGCCCAATAACGCAAAATAACGCAAGAAAAATATGCACCCGCGCAGGTGCTATCTGCGCCCGACGGAGTCAGTTATAAGCGCACTGAAAGAAGCAGAAGCACACTGAAAGCAAGCCAAGCAACCCTACTCAGAGATTTTACAAAAGACACATTCCACTCCCACGCGGCGCAGCAGGTCGGGGCCATCGGTGCAGTGGTACAAATCACTGTATACTACGCGCTTGATTCCCGCCTGGATTATTAGTTTTGCGCACTCGATGCAGGGCGATGTGGTGACGTAGAGGGTTGCGCCGTCGCAGTTGTTGGCACTTTTAGCCACTTTTGTTATGGCATTGGCCTCGGCGTGGAGCACATAGGGTTTTGTCTTGCCACTCTCATCCTCCTCGCAGACATTCTCAAATCCCGAGGGGGTGCCGTTGTAGCCGTCGGAGATTATCATCTTATCTTTGATGATCAGTGCTCCCACTTGACGACGAACGCAGTATGAGTTCTCTGCCCAGATGCTAGCCATGCGCAAGTAGCGCTGGTCTAGCATGTGTTGTTTCTGCTCCTTGTAACCCATATCCACCTCTTTTACATGCCTTTACCGTGGCAAGCCTTATATTTTTTGCCGCTTCCGCAAGGGCATGGGTCGTTGCGCCCCACCTTCTTCTCGGCCTGCACGGGCATTGGTTTCTGCTTCTCGGCTTGACCCGCTTGTGCTGCGACCTGCACGCGCGATTCTTGGAGTTTATTTACATCGACCTTTGGTTTCTCGGCTGCTCTAGGCTGAGAAACTCGGTCGGTGCGCACAGGGATGTACGATTTGTTGATCACGGCCAAAACATCGCGGTTGATCTTTATAAGCATCTTCGAGAAGAGCCCGAAAGATTCAAATTTGTAGATCAAAAGTGGGTCCTTCTGCTCGTATGTTGCATTCTGCACACTTTGGCGCAGGTCGTCCATCTCGCGGAGGTGTTCGCGCCATGCGTCGTCTATAGTTGTGAACATCACCACCTTAGAGAAAACTTTGAAGATTTCGGCACCTTCGCTATCTTTGCAGCGTTGGATGTTCACAGGGACGTTGTAGCCCAAGTGACCGTCGGTGATTGGGAACACGATATTTGAGTCGAGGTTGTCTTTACGATCCTCGTAAACTTTGTTCATAACTGGGGCAACCATCTCGGCGATCTGTTTTGCGCGGCGAGAGTAGTGCGATTGAACATCCTCGACGATCATCTCCACAAGCTCTTTTGCTTTTGCGGAGTTGTATTTCTCTTGGTCGAACGAAGGCTCTACGGCGATGTCACGCATAAGTTCCAAGCGGAAATCTTCGAAGTCGACACCTTGGTTCTGCTCCACGAAATTCTCGGCGTAGTCGCACATTATATTATTAAGGTCTATCTCGATTCTCTCGCCGTGTAGCGCGTGGCGGCGACGTGTGTAGATCACCTCGCGTTGCGAGTTCATCACATCGTCGTATTCGAGTAGGCGCTTACGGATACCGAAGTTGTTCTCCTCGACCTTCTTTTGGGCGCGCTCGATCGTTTTGGTCATCACACCCGCTTGGATCACCTCGCCATCTTCAAGACCCATGCGGTCCATGATCGAGGCGATACGCTCCGAGCCAAAGAGGCGCATTAGGTTGTCTTCGAACGAGACGAAGAATTGAGACGAACCTGGGTCTCCTTGGCGACCTGCACGACCGCGAAGCTGACGGTCTACGCGACGACTATCGTGGCGCTCGGTACCAATAATGGCCAAACCTCCCGCAGCCTTCACTTCGGCCGTGAGCTTGATGTCGGTACCACGACCCGCCATGTTGGTGGCTATGGTAACTTGACCTGGGCGACCCGCTTCGGCAACTACCTGAGCCTCAGCCTGGTGCTGCTTTGCATTGAGGACGTTGTGTTTGATCTTGCGAAGTGTGAGCATGCGGCTCAAGAGCTCCGAGATCTCGACAGATGTTGTACCAACCAACACGGGGCGATTCTGCTCAACGAGCTTTTGGATCTCCTCGATTACGGCGTTATATTTTTCGCGTTTGGTCTTATAGATCAAATCCTCGCGGTCGTCGCGCAAGATTGGGCGATTTGTTGGGATCACCACAACATCGAGCTCGTAGATGCTCCAAAACTCCGATGCTTCGGTCTCGGCAGTACCAGTCATACCACCAAGCTTGTGATACATACGGAAGTAGTTCTGCAAAGTGACCGTTGCGAATGTTTGGGTTGCAGCTTCGACTACCACGCGCTCCTTAGCCTCGATGGCTTGGTGCAAACCATCCGAGTAGCGGCGACCGTCCATGATACGACCTGTTTGCTCGTCGACGATCTTCACTTTATTGTCCATCACCACGTACTCAGTGTCTTTTTCGAACATTGAGTATGCCTTAAGTAGTTGGTTTACAGTGTGTACACGCTCCGACTTAACTGCGTATTCTTTAACCAATTCATCTTTCTTACCGATCTTCTCTTCGTCGGAAAGTGAGCTTTTTTCCAACTCTGCGATCTCTGTTCCGATGTCGGGAAGGACGAAGAATCCATCCTCCTTGAAGAATTTCGACAACATCTCGTGACCCTTGTCGGTGAGTTCCACCGAGTTTGACTTCTCGTCGATGACGAAGAATAGCTCGTCGGTGATCTCGTGCATGCGGCGGTTGTTGTCCTGCATGTAGATATTCTCGGTCTTCTGCATTTGACTCTTGATGCCTGTCTCAGAGAGGAATTTGATCAGCGGCTTCGACTTAGGAAGTGCCTTGTGAGCACGGTATAGAGCCACGCCACCCTCTTCGGTGTTACCCTCGGCCAAAAGCTTGCGCGAAGTGGACAAAAGCGAAGTGGCGAGATTCTTCTGCATGTTGTATAGTTGGTCTATCGCTGGGCAATATTGCTCGAACATCTGGTCTTCGCCTTTGGGCACGGGACCCGAGATGATTAGAGGAGTACGCGCATCGTCGATAAGTACCGAATCGACCTCATCGACAATGGCGAAGTGGTGCTTGCGTTGCACCAAATCTTTGGGTGCCGAAGCCATATTGTCGCGCAGGTAGTCGAAACCATATTCGTTGTTGGTACCAAATGTGATGTCGGCCATGTAGGCTTTGCGACGAGCCTCAGAGTTGGGTTTGTAGCGGTCGATGCAATCAACCGACAAGCCGTGGAATTGGTAGATTGGCCCCATCCACTCCGAGTCACGCTTCGAGAGGTAGTCGTTGACCGTTACGATGTGTACACCCTTGCCAGCCAAGGCGTTAAGAAATACAGGGAGTGTTGCCACAAGGGTTTTACCCTCACCCGTAGCCATCTCGGCGATCTTACCTTTGTGGAGAACGACACCACCGAAAAGTTGAACATCGTAGTGGATCATCTCCCACGAAACATCGTTACCACCCGCCAACCAGTGGGTAGCATAAGTAGCATTGTCGCCATCGATCGTAACGAAATCTTTGCTGGTCGAAAGGTCGCGGTCGAAAGGAGTTGCAGTAACCTCGATCGTATCGTTTTGAGTGAAACGGCGAGCCGTATCTTTCATGATGGCAAAAGCTTCGGGAAGAATCTCGTCGAGTTTCTCTTCGATCTTCTCGTCGATGGCTTTAGTGATCTGGTCGATCTCTTTGGATGTTGACTCCTTTTGAGAGAGCGAAGTCTCGGGAAGCTCTAGCGTTGCTTTGAGTTCATCGATGCGAGCCTGGTCGGCAGCGATGTAGTCGGCAATAGCTTTGCGCAACGCTGCACTGCGGCTACGGAGCTCATCGTTAGATAGTTGCTCAATTGTAGGATAGATCGCCTTGATCTTCTCTACGTAAGGTTCGATCTCTTTGCGGTCCTTGTCGGCCTTAGATCCAAATACGAGTTTAATTAAACTTGCTAAAATGTCCATATATAAATTTATCGTTTTTTCTAGTTTATCCCACAAAGATACAAATATTATTCAAATAAACAACCACCTCCCACCCCTTATTTAATGGTAAACGCATGAAAAATTATAGTTTCTCGGCAGATGTGCAACGTCAACCACAGGTTGGCATAATTATATAGATTGTAAGAAGATCGAAAAAAAGGAGACATTTAAAGGTTTGTCATAATATTTTGGACAAGAGAGACTAAAAAATAACAATTAAAATTGTATCTTTGCACTTTAAGAGATAAAAAGTTAAGATGAAGAGAATACGTAATTTTTGTATTATTGCACATATAGACCACGGTAAGAGCACTTTAGCTGATCGCTTGTTAGAAAAAACAAACACTCTCAACCAGCGTGAGATGCAGTCACAGGTGCTCGACGACATGGATTTGGAGCGCGAAAAGGGAATCACCATCAAGAGCCACGCGATACAAATGGAGTACAAATCTCGCTCGGGCGAAGAGTACACACTCAATTTGATCGACACCCCAGGCCACGTAGATTTCTCCTACGAGGTATCGCGTGCGATTGCTTCGTGCGAGGGAGCTCTACTTATCGTTGATGCTACGCAGGGTATTCAGGCGCAGACTATTTCGAACCTTTACCTGGCTGTTGGTAACGACCTAGAGATCGTGCCAGTACTCAACAAGATTGACGTGGAGTCGGCAATGATCGACGAGGTTAAAGATCAAATCATCGATCTTATTGGCTGCAAAGACGAAGAAATTCTACTCGCCTCGGGTAAAACTGGCGAGGGCGTAGAGGATATTCTCGAAGCAATCATTGAGCGTATTCCCGCACCTAAGGGCGATGATGATGCTCCGTTGCAAGCGCTGATCTTCGACTCGGTATTCAACCCATTCCGCGGCGTAATTGCCTACTATAGAGTATTTAACGGCGTTATCCGCAAGGGCGACCACGTAAAATTCTTCAACACCAATAGCGACTACAACGCCGACGAAATCGGTGTTCTCAAACTTAAGATGTCACCAAAAAGCGAAGTTCGCTCAGGTGACGTAGGTTACATCTGCTCGGGCATTAAAAACTCTAAGGATGTGAAGGTTGGCGACACGATAACCTCGATGAGCAACCCGTGTTTAGAGTCAATCGGCGGGTTTGAAGATGTTAAACCCATGGTATTTGCGGGAGTATACCCCGTGGAGGCCGACCAATACGAGGACTTGCGCGCCTCGCTCGACAAACTCCAACTCAACGACGCTTCGCTCACATTCGAGCCCGAAAGCTCGCTAGCGTTGGGCTTCGGATTCCGCTGCGGTTTCTTGGGTCTTTTGCACATGGAGATCATCCAGGAACGCCTATACCGCGAGTTTGATATGGACGTAATCACCACAGTACCAAACGTTTCGTACACCATCACCACAACGATGGGCGATGTGATCGAGGTACACAACCCCTCGGGACTACCCGAAGTTACCAAGATCGCGAAGATCGAAGAACCATATATCAAAGCACAAGTTATCACCAAATCGGAATTTCTGGGCAACGTGATGAAGCTCTGCATCGACAAGCGCGGAACGCTCACCAATCAGACATTCATAACCCAAGACAGAGTGGAGGTAAATTTCGAGATGCCACTCTCGGAGATCGTCTTTGACTTCTACGACAAACTCAAAAGTGTGTCGAAGGGCTACGCTTCGTTTGACTACCACCGCACTGGCTATCAAGCAAGTAAGCTTGCCAAGTTGGATATACTACTCAACGGCGAACCTGTCGATGCTCTCTCGTCGCTCATATATGCCGACAACGCCTACGACTTCGGTCGCAAGATGTGCGAGAAGCTCAAAGAGTTGATTCCACGTCAACAATTCGACATCGCGATTCAGGCTGCAATTGGCGCTAAGATCATAGCCCGTGAGACCGTTAAAGCCGTGCGCAAGGATGTGACAGCCAAGTGTTACGGAGGTGATATTTCGCGTAAGCGCAAGCTTCTAGAAAAACAAAAAGCGGGTAAGAAACGTATGCGACAAATCGGTTCGGTGCAGGTGCCACAATCGGCATTCCTTGCAGTATTGAAAATGGACTAAAAACACAATGCCTAAGCGCTAGCCGAACAGCTAAGCAGAGCAATAAAGCGATTTTTGCATGTTTAGCCTTAAATAATCAACACAATTCATTGTTATTTGACCAACAATGGTTATATTTGTGTGCAAATTTGAAACTTATAAAATTCATATAAACAAACAAAAAAGATTATGAACAGTTTTCTAATTAATTCTTCTATCGGTAAGAAGTTGGTAATGAGCATTTCAGGACTCTTCCTCATCCTCTTTATCATCTTCCACATGTCGATGAACATTGTAGCTATTTTCAGTAGCGAGGCTTACGACTTTATCTGCGCTTTCTTGGGTGCTAATTGGTACGCTTTGGCTGCAACTGCTGTTTTAGCTGCTGGTGTTGTGGTGCACTTTGCTTATGCAATCATCCTCACACTCAACAACTACGCAGCTCGTGGCAACATCCGCTACGAGGTAACAGTTAAAGAGAAGGGCGTTTCTTGGGCCTCTAAGAACATGTTGATCTTGGGCTACATCGTCCTTGGTGGTCTTCTTCTTCACCTTATCAACTTCTGGTCGAAGATGCAGCTTGTCGAGCTTATGGGTCACCACACAGTGATGGTTGGTGGCATGGAGCTTTTGCCTACAGACGGTACAGCTATCATCAAGTACACATTCTCTAAATGGTACTACGCTGTAGCTTACCTAGTTTGGTTTGCGGCATTGTGGTTCCACCTAACTCACGGTGTTTGGTCTATGTTCCAATCAATTGGCTTTGCAAACGACACATGGTACCCACGCCTTAAGTGCATCGCAAACATCGTAGCTACACTTATCTTCCTAGGTTTTGCATCGGTTGTTGTTTACTTCTTTATCACAACAAACTTCTGTCCAGCTGCCGTAGCTAGCTGTTGTGGTGGTCACTAAAATATAGACAATTAAAATTTATAGATATGGCTTTAAAATTAGATTCTAAAATCCCAGCAGGTGATTTGTCACAGAAGTGGAACAACCACAAAGCAGCCGTTAAGGTTGTGAGCCCTGCAAACAAACGCAAGCTCGACATTATCGTTGTCGGAACTGGTCTAGGTGGAGCATCTGCTGCTGCATCGCTTGGCGAGTTGGGCTACAACGTAAAGATATTCTGCATCTCGGACTCTCCTCGCCGCGCTCACTCGATCGCAGCACAGGGTGGTATCAATGCAGCTAAGAACTACCGCAACGACAACGACTCGGTGTATCGTCTTTTCTACGACACGATCAAAGGTGGTGACTACCGTGCTCGCGAGGCTAACGTATACCGTCTAGCGGAGGTATCTAACCTTATCATCGACCAATGTGTCGCTCAAGGTGTGCCTTTCGCTCGCGAATATGGTGGCTTGCTCGACAACCGCTCGTTTGGTGGTGCGCAAGTTTCGCGTACTTTCTACGCTCGTGGTCAAACTGGTCAACAACTTCTTTTGGGTGCATACTCTGTACTTAACAAGGAGATCGCTGCGGGTTCAGTGAAATCGTACCCACGTCACGAGATGTTAGACGTAGTTGTCGAAAATGGCGAGGCTTGCGGTATCATCACGCGTAACCTTATCACAGGCGAGATCGAGCGCTTCGGTGCTCACGCAGTGGTTATGGCTACTGGTGGCTACGGTAACGTATTCTTCCTCTCGACCAACGCGATGAACTCGAATGGTTCGGCTATGTACCAATGCTACCGCAAAGGTGCAGCAGTTGCAAACCCATGTTTCACTCAGATCCACCCTACATGTATCCCAGTTAACGGAACTCAACAATCGAAGCTTACTTTGATGTCGGAGTCTTTGCGTAACGACGGTCGTATTTGGGTACCTAAGAACTTGAAAGATGTCGAGGCACTTCGCGCGGGCACTCTCAAAGCTTCGCAGATCGCAGAAGAGGATCGCGACTACTACCTAGAGCGCCGCTACCCTGCTTTCGGAAACCTTGTTCCTCGCGACGTAGCTTCGCGTGCAGCTAAGGAGCGTTGCGATGCAGGTTATGGTGTTAACGGAACTGGTCTAGCGGTATTCCTCGACTTCAAAACAGCGATCGAGCGCCTCGGAAAAGATGTAATCAAACAACGCTATGGCAACCTCTTCGACATGTACGAAGAGATCAAAGATACCGACCCTTACAAAGAGCCAATGATGATCTTCCCTGCGGTTCACTACACAATGGGTGGTACTTGGGTTGACTACAACTTGATGACAACAATCCCTGGTCTTTACTCTATTGGCGAGGCTAACTTCTCGGACCACGGCGCTAACCGCCTAGGTGCTTCGGCGCTTATGCAAGGTTTGGCCGACGGTTACTTCGTTCTACCATATACTATAGGTGACTACCTAGCTAAAAAGATCCAGGCTCCAAAGATCGACACTTCGAGCAAGGCGTTCGACGAGGCGGAGAAGGCAATTAAAGATAAAATCGAGAAACTATACTCAATCAAAGGTGAGCAATCGGTTGACGACATCCACAAGAAGTTGGGCAACATCATGTGGGACAACGTCGGCATGGGTCGCACCAAAGAGCGTTTGGAGCTTGCTGTCAAGCAGATCAAAGAGCTTCGTGCAGAGTTCTGGCGCGACGTTAAGATCGCAGGCGCACCCAACGAATTCAACCAAGATTTAGAGAAAGCTATACGTCTAGTAGACAACCTCGAACTTGGTGAGTTGATGGCGCGCGATGCTCTCAACCGCGAAGAGTCTTGTGGAGGTCACTTCCGCGAGGAACACCAAACAGAAGAGGGTGAGGCACTTCGTAACGACGAGGAGTTTGTATACGCTGCCGTTTGGGAGTACACTGGCGCTGAGTCAGAGCCAGTTCTTCACAAGGAGCCTCTAAACTTCGAGTTTGTTAAGCCAGCTCAACGTAACTATAAAGAGTAATTTTGACGTTTTATTTTAATTTTTTGAAGTAATGGATTTTAAATTAAAAATATGGCGTCAAAAAGACGCTAAATCTGCAGGTAAATTCGAAATCTACCCAGTAACAGGTATCTCTGCCGACACCTCATTCCTTGAGATGCTCGACATCCTCAATAACGATCTTATTCACAAGAATATCGATCCTATCGCATTCGACCACGATTGCCGCGAAGGTATCTGCGGTATGTGCTCGTTGCACATCGACGGACAAGCTCACGGCCCATCGTCGGCAGTAACCACTTGCCAGATGTATATGCGTAAGTTCGAAGATGGCGCAACCATCACTATCGAGCCTTGGCGTTCGCGCGCATTCCCAGTGATCAAGGACTTGGTTGTAAACCGCTACGCTTACGACGAGATCCTCCAAGCTGGTGGCTACATCTCGGTTCGCACAAACTCAGTGCCCGACGCTAACGCTATTCCAATCTCACAGGCCGATGCCGAGGAGAGTATGGATGCTGCTGCTTGCGTAGGATGTGCTGCATGTGCTGCAACGTGTAAGAATGGTTCTGCGATGTTGTTCGTTGCTGCTCGCGTTTCATCGCTTGCAAAATTGCCTCAAGGCCGTGTCGAGGGAGCTCGCCGCGCCAAAGCAATGGTCGCTAAGATGGACGAACTTGGTTTTGGTAACTGTACAAACACTCGCGCCTGCGAAACACAGTGTCCAAAACAGATCTCAATTTCGCACATCGCTCGCCTAAACCGCGAATTCTTGTCAGCGAAACTCAAAGACTAACAAAACATTATATAAGTCTTCAAGCCCGACTCCTTGCGAGTCGGGCTTTTTTTTGCGGTTACCCTGCCATTTACACCCACCCTATAAGTTTTTTCATTTATTTTTATTATATTTGTAAAAATGCGAGCTAAACCAACCACCACAGCTCACTTTTTAAACCTAAATAAAACTAGAACTATGGAAAATTTAACCCAGCAATTCATAGATTCATTCATGAAAAATGTAATTGCTAAGAACCCAAACGAAAAGGAGTTTCACCAAGCCGTACACGAAGTTGTAGAGAGCGTTGCCGAGTACATCGTGCAATCGCCACAACTAATGAAGATGAAGATCTTGGAGCGCATCGCCGAACCCGAGCGTGTTGTGATGTTCCGCGTGCCATGGCTCGACGACCAAGGTAACGTGCAGATCAACAAGGGTTATCGCATTCAGATGAACAGCTCTATTGGACCATACAAAGGCGGTTTGAGATTCCATTCGAGCGTTAATCTTAGTATTCTAAAGTTCCTCGCCTTTGAACAAGTCTTTAAAAATGCACTAACCACACTTCCGATGGGTGGTGGCAAGGGAGGATCCGACTTCAACCCAAAGGGAAAATCCGACGAAGAGGTGATGAAATTCTGCCAAAGTTTCATGACCGAGCTCCAACGACACATTGGTGAGAACACCGATGTACCAGCAGGTGACATAGGTGTTGGCGGTCGCGAGATTGGCTATATGTATGGTCAATACAAACGCCTACGCAACGAATTTACAGGAACCCTCACTGGCAAAGGCCGAGGCTGGGGTGGTTCGCCACTTCGCCCCGAAGCTACGGGATATGGCACATGCTACTTCGCTCAATCGATGCTGGCTACACGAAACGACAGCTTCGAGGGCAAGAGCGTTGTAATATCGGGCTCGGGAAATGTTGCTCAATATGCAACCGAAAAGTGCTTGGCTCTAGGCGCTAAGGTTCTAACACTTTCGGACTCAACGGGCTATATCTACGACCCCGACGGCATTACCACCGAGAAATTGGAGTATGTGATGGATCTTAAGAACATCATCCGCGGTCGCATCAAGGAGTATGTGACGGAGTACCCCAACGCAAAATATTTCCCTGGCCAGCGCCCATGGGGCATTAAATGCGATATTGCCCTACCCTGCGCAACTCAAAACGAATTGAACGGCGACGAGGCAAAAACGCTGGTCGACAATGGCTGCTTCTGTGTTGCCGAAGGTGCTAACATGCCATCTACCCCCGAGGCAATCGCCGTATTCCAAGCCGCTAAAATCCTATACGCACCAGGCAAAGCGGCTAACGCAGGTGGAGTGGCAACATCGGGCCTTGAGATGACCCAAAATTCAATTAGATTGCAGTGGACCCCCGAAGAGGTCGATGCAAAGCTACACAGCATAATGAGCGACATCCACTCGGTATGCGTCGAATACGGCACCACCGAGGATGGCTACATCGACTACGTGAAGGGAGCAAACATCGGAGGCTTCATCAAAATAGCCAACGCCATGCTCGACCAAGGGCTAGTGTAGCCACTTAGAATTTAGATTTTAATATATATGAATTAAGGTTTGAGCTGCATCAAACCTTAATTTTTTGAAGAATCTGGAGCGCATCTACTACCCCCAAGCAATAATTTTGCAGTATGCACTCAATTATGCCATTCCAGGTCATATATTTTAAATCTCTGATTCATCGAACCTTAACACCTAGGCCGCAAAAAAAGTGCAAAATAAATCAAAAAAAAGCACCAAAAGTTTTGGTAGATTTGATTTTTGTTGTACTTTTGTGCCTGGAGAGATGGCAGAGTGGTCGAATGCGGCGGTCTTGAAAACCGTTGAGCTGCAAGGCTCCGGGGGTTCGAATCCCTCTCTCTCCGCAGAGCAACTTTGAGTTAAGAAGATTTAATTCGAGCTATGCGGATTAAAGGTCTATAAATCAGTGATTTATAG
>JBCQWE010000007.1:0-71389 GCA_047172505.1 Rikenellaceae bacterium
TAGCATTAAACGTAAGCGCAATGTTGGCGGCTGGTCGGACAAACACTTGATTGCTATGATGGGAATGGAGGTTGATTAATTTTTTTCGTGCGTTTGCCCTGCCTGCGAAGTTGGGGTTTGTGTTTGAAAAATAGTTAGAAGAGATAAACCCATAAATATTAAATCGCCGAAAGCGCATTAATTCTCTGAGAATTTAGTATCTTTGCATTTTAAAAAATACTACAACGATTATGGCAGATAATTCAATTCTTATACGTCTCGATGGTTTGAAACTTAAATTCGAGGAGATTGGGCAGAAACTAACTGATCCAGAAGTGATTGGTGACGTGAAGCAGTACATTCAACTCACCAAGGATTACAAGGAGTTAGAACCTATCATCGAAACTTCGGAGCGTTTTCGCAAGGCTATCAACGACTTGGCGGATGCAAAAGATATTTTCGCGAACGAAAAAGATGAGGATTTTCGCGAGATTGCTCGCGAGGAGATCGCAACCCTAGAGCCCGCTATCGAGAAGATGGAGGAGGAGATCAAGCTTTTGCTGATCCCCAAAGACCCACAAGACAATAAAAATGCGATCTTGGAGATCCGCGGAGGTACTGGTGGCGACGAAGCTGCGATCTTTGCGGGCGACCTTCTGCGCATGTATACCAAATATATCGAGACCAAAGGTTGGAAATACGAGATGACTTCGTTCTCGGACGGCACCTCGGGCGGCTTCAAAGAGGTTGTTCTAAAGATCACTGGTGCAGGCGTTTACGGAACAATGAAGTACGAATCGGGCGTGCACCGCGTGCAACGTGTTCCTCAAACCGAGACCCAAGGCCGTGTGCACACTTCGGCAGCTTCGGTAGCGGTGCTTCCCGAGGCCGAAGAGTTCGACATCGAGATCTCGATGAACGACATCCGCAAAGATATTTTCTGTGCTTCGGGCCCTGGTGGTCAGTCGGTTAACACGACTTACTCGGCAATCCGACTCACCCACATCCCAACGGGAATCGTCGTGCAGTGTCAAGACCAGAAGTCGCAGCTCAAAAACTTCGACAAGGCTTTCGAGGAGCTTCGTACGCGTGTATTCAACTTGGAGTATTCGAAGTACCTCGACGAGATCTCGTCGAAGCGTAAAACGTTGGTTTCGACGGGCGACCGTTCGGCCAAAATCCGCACGTATAACTACCCACAAGGTCGTATCACCGACCACCGCATAAACTTCACGATCTACAATCTCTCGGCATTTATGGATGGCGACATTCAAGGTGTGATCGACGAACTTATCGTTGCGGAGAACAGCGAGCGCTTAAAGGAGAGCGAGTTGTAGGATGGCTTCTGCGCTCACACTTAGGCAATTACAGCTTTCGATCAAGGGCGCTCTGACCGAAAAGTTTCCTCTTGCGGTGTGGGTGACAGCCGAAATTGCCGAAATCAAGGTTAACTACTCGGGTCACTGCTACCTCGAACTCGTTGAGCGCGCCGAGGGCGATTCCTTGGCTAAGGCTCAATCGCGCGCGGTGATCTGGCGCAGCAGCTACACGATGATCTCGGCCCATTTCCTCAGCCAAACGGGGCAGCAATTGGGGGCGGGGCTCAAAGTTTTGGTCAAAGTTTTGGTCAACTTCCACGAACTTTATGGCCTCTCGTTGCAAATTACCGACATCGACCCAACATACACCGTCGGCGAGGGTGAACGCCAGCGCCAAGCGACCATCGCACAACTAAAAAAAGATGGGGTGTGGGATATGAACCGCGAGCAGGGTTTGCACGGTTTGGTGCAACGGATCGCAGTTGTGTCGAGCGCCAATGCTGCTGGTTATCAAGACTTTTGCCAAGAAATTACCAGTAGCGGCTACTACTTCTCGCTCACACTCTTCGACGCTTTCATGCAAGGCGCAGGGGCCGAGGAGTCGATCATCGCGGCACTCGATGCTGTCGCCACTTCGGACGCAGCGTTTGATGCCGTGGTGATAATTCGCGGCGGCGGTTCGGCGAGCGACTTGCAATGTTTCGATGGTTATCGCTTGGCTTCGCACGTGGCGCAATTTCCGCTGCCGATCGTCGCAGGAATTGGCCACGACAAAGATGTCAGTGTTGTGGATATGGTTGCAGCAGAGTCACTTAAGACCCCTACAGCGGTTGCAACAATGCTCACCGAGCGCTTTGCGCAACACGATGCTTGGTTGGAGGGGGCCGCGCTGATGCTCCACGATGCCGCAACTTCGATCACGCGCAACTACCTGTTGCACCTCGAACAATTATCGACCGACGTGAAAGCGCGCGCAGGGCAACTCGTCGAGGCGCAACACCAAAAAATGGGGATCTTCGCGGAGTCACTTCCCGAACGCGTGGAGCAATTTATAGCCTTGCAGCGCAGTAAGTTAGACGGTCTGAGTGCAGCCGTGCAGCTCCACTCTCCCGACCACCTTTTGCGCCTAGGTTTTGCCGTGGCGCGCAGCCAAGGGGTGGCTCTCCGCTCGGGCAAAGATGCTCACGTGGGGCAACTTATAACCATCTCGCTGGCCGATTCTGAGCTCGGCGCAGAGATCAAAGAGATAAAAAACAATAAAAAATAGATAGTGTTATGGCAGGTAAAACCCTAAGCTACGAGGAGGCGATAGCCCAAATCGAGGCGATCATGACTAAATTTAGAACAGGCGACATGTCGGTCGACGAGTTGGCCGCCGAGGTAAAAAAAGCCACCGAATTAATCGAGTACTGCAAAGGCCGACTTCACAAGGCCGAGGCAGATTTGAAAAAAGTGATGGAGTAGATGAAATGGCTCATGAAGTTGATACTCAACTCGTTCCCGCGCCCGCTCATGCAGCGCGTGGCAGGTTGGGTGGTGCCGATAATGGGGCTCTTCTACATCGGTGAGGGCAAAAAATGCCCTATCTGTGGCTGCACACGCCGCAAGTTTTTGCCCTATGGCTACACCCACCAACGCGAAAATGCCCTCTGCCCCTCGTGCCTCTCGCTCGAACGCCACCGTCTGCTGTGGCTCTACCTGAGTCGAGAGACGCAGATCGAGCGCCAGCGCCCCACTTTGCTGCACATTGCCCCCGAGGTGTCGCTCATGCAGAAGTTTAAAAAGATATATAAAGGCTTCAATAAGAGGTATATAACTGCCGACTTGGAGTCGCCCCTTTCGCACCTCCACTTCGACGTGCAGCAGATTCCGCTCGACGACAACTACGCCGATGTGATCATCTGCAACCACCTCTTGGAGCATGTCGACGACGACGCGAAGGCGATGCAAGAGCTGCACCGAGTATTGAAAAAGGGTGGTTGGGGGATCCTCCTCTCGCCTGTGGAGTACGACCGCGACGTGACATTCGAAGATGACACGATCATCGACCCACGCGAGCGCGCCAAGGTTTTTGGGCAATACGACCACCGCAGAATATATGGCAGAGACTATGCCGACCGACTCGAAGCGGCAGGCTTCAAGGTGGAGCAGATCGACTACTTCGAGAGTTTCACACCCGCCGAGCAGCAACTTTTTGCCCTCACGCGCGAGATCGTATACCGAGTAGAAAAAGAATAGATCTTAACATACTGAGAATATGAAAGATAGGATAATAGAATTATTAGAGAGCGTAATCCATCCCGAAACAGAATTGGGGTTGGTGAGCAGCAACTTCATTGAAAATTTGGTGTGCGACGACCAGAAAATCACTGTCACACTCTCATTCGCAAAAACGCGCGATCCATTTGCCACAAAGATCAAAAATCAGGTCGTAGCGCTCCTCGAAGCGGAGTTTCCCTCGCACGCAGGGCAGATCTTGATCATCGTAAAGGAGGGCGCACCCAAACAGCCCAAGCCCAAAGAGGCCCCCTCGGCAACGGGAGCTATTGCCTACACCGTGGCGATCTCGTCGGCCAAAGGTGGCGTAGGAAAGTCGACAGTGACGGCGAACTTGGCGACCACGCTCCGCGATATGGGTTTCCGCGTTGGGATCCTCGATGCCGACATTTACGGCCCCTCGCAGCATAAGATGTTCGGCTGCGAAGAGTTTGTGCCCGAGGCAGTTAGCGAGAACGGATTCGATTATATGATTCCCGCCCAGGTGCACGACATAAAGTTGATGTCGATAGGTTTTTTCGTCAAACCCACCGATGCCCTGATGTGGCGCGGAGTGATGGCGACAAACGCCTTAAAGCAACTTATCCACCAAACAAAGTGGGGCACGCTCGACTTCCTGCTCATCGACCTGCCCCCAGGAACGGGCGATATTCACCTTTCGCTACTCACCGAATTGAAGGTCTCTAGCGCCGTGATAGTCTCTACACCTCAGCAAGTTGCGCTAGCCGACGTTGTGCGCGGCGTGGAGATGTTCCGCCACCCACAGGTCAATGTTCCCATCGCGGGAATAATCGAAAATATGGCCTGGTTCACCCCCGCCGAATTGCCCGAGAACCGCTACTACATCTTCGGGCGCTCAGGAGCCGAGAAGTTGGCCGCCGAGAGCGGAATAACACTTTTGGGCACCATTCCCATAGTACAATCGATCATGGAGTGCGCCGAGAGCGGAACCCCCGCCGCAGCGCTCCACCCTCAAGTTGCCGAGAACTACCGCTCGATTGCCGAAGGAATTATCGCCGCAACACCGCAGCGCTAGCCTCTGTTTTTTCGCGTTAATCTATACAATTACCCCCTTGGTCTATTTTGTTTGGTGGCATATATATCTATAGGTATATTTGCTGTGAAGAACAAAATATAGATTATAGAATGGGAAATTTAAAATTATTGCGAGTTATGGTGCTGCTTTTTGGCTGCACTCTTGCTTTTGAAGGTTTTGCTCAGGGCGGCTCAACTTCGATCTCGATGAGTTTGGAGGAGTGCTTGGAGTATGCCAAGGAGAATAGCATTACGCTCAAGAAGGCGCAATTGCAGATCGAGAATAGCGAGTCGGAGCAGGTGAGTGCCAAGGGCGCATTTCTGCCTACTATCTCGGGCTCGGTGAGTCAAGGGCTAAGCAGTTATCCGCTCAACGAGAGCTCGTCGCTCAGTGCGGCGACCTACGCAGGGTCCTACGGCGTGGACCTTTCGATGACCCTCTACAACGGAGGTAGCAACCGCGCTAAATTGCAGCAAAGTGTTGTGGGAGGCGAGATTGCATCGGCGGCGATGGCGGAGCTTAGCTCGTCGCTCGAAGTTGCGATCACCGAACTTTATGTCGAAATCCTCTACGCCATCGCGCAGATCGAGGTTGCGCAAAGCAGCCTCGAAATTAGCGAAAAGAGCCAGGAGCAAGGGGCCGCTTTTCTTGCGGCGGGTACCATCAACCAGGCCGACTACGCACAATTGGAGAGCGCCACGGCATCGAGCAAATATAGCGTTGTGGTGGCCGAAACGCAGCTAAGCAGCCTTTACGTCGCGTTGCGACACTTGCTCGAAATCCCCTACGATGTGGAGTTCGCCGTCGAGGAGATCGCACTTTCCGACGATGTTCTGTTGGCGCAAATCCCCACTGTAGTAGATGTTTACCACTCTGCGCTCGACTCGCGCCCCGAGATCCAATCGGCCGAATTATATATCCAATCGGCGCAATTCGACCAGACTATTGCCGAGTCGGGATTCTTGCCCAAACTAAGCCTCACGGCGGGTACGGGAGTCAATCACAGCTCATCGAGCAGCTACGATTTTAGCAGTCAGATGCGCAACAACTTCTCAACTTCGGCAGGTCTAAACCTCTCGATACCAATCTTTAGCGGCTACATCAACC
Organism: Rikenellaceae bacterium; assembly: GCA_047172505.1. Lineage (GTDB taxonomy): Bacteria > Bacteroidota > Bacteroidia > Bacteroidales > Rikenellaceae > Alistipes. The sequence continues at coordinate 5,719 of JBCQWE010000007.1, forward strand.
GCAGCAATGTCGCCATTGCGAAGAATAGTGTGAAAACCGCCGAACTCTCGCTTAGCGAGGCCGAAAAGGATCTCTACCAAACCATCGAGACACTTCGCAACAACGCGGCAAATGCTCAGGCGATCTACTCTGTGTCGGAGTATATGTTGCAGGCAAATCTTAAGAGCATGGAGCTCACAACCGAGCAATATGAGGTGGGTCTAAAGAGCACGATCGAGCTGCTCACCGAACAAGATAACTACAACCAGACCTACCAAGATTATTTGATCAATAAGTATCAACTTATCCTCAATAAGGCGCTGCTCAACTATTACAAAACGAATATAATTAAATTATAATAACCATGATGATGAAGAAAAAAATTATAATTGGAGCCCTCGTGGTGGCTCTACTGGCAGCAGTGGCGATTTTCCTATTGCCCTCAAATGCCAAACCTAGCGATGTGGAGTGGACCACAACGACCGTAAAAAAGCAGAGTATCGTGCAGAGTATCACCGCGACAGGTACCGTCGAACCAGTGACATTGGTCGATGTCGGAACCCAGGTTTCGGGAATCTTGACCAACCTCTACGTCGACTATAATAGCGTGGTGAAAAAGGGGCAAGTGATCGCCGAGCTCGACAAAAGCACCTTGTTGCTCGACCGCAATAGTAGCCACAATAGTGTGGCCGTAGCGCAGAGCACGCTCGACTACCAAGCCTCTAATTTTAAGCGTGTTGAGGCTCTGTACAAGAAAAATCTTATTGCCGAGAGCGACTACGATTTGGCGCTATTCGACTACGAGTGCGCAAAAAATAATTTGGAGATCGCAAAGAACACCTTGGCTCGCGCAGAGATCAACCTTGGCTACGCGACGATCTACTCGCCAATCGATGGCGTGATCATCTCGCGAAGCGTGGAGGAGGGTCAAACCGTGGCTTCGAGCTTCAGCACACCAACACTCTTCACCGTTGCGGCCGATTTGAGCGACATGCGCGTTATTGTCGATGTCGACGAGGCCGATATAGGTAATGTGGCTGTAGGTCAGCGCGCTACGTTCACCGTCGATGCCTTCCCGCTCGAAATCTTCGAGGGCTTTGTGACCGAGGTGCGCCAAGAGGCGATCGTCGAGAGCAATGTAACAACCTACGAGGTGGTTATCTCGGCGGCAAACCCCGACTTGAAACTTAAACCAGGCCTTACGGCAAGTGTCGAGGTCTTTATCTTAGATATAGAGTGCGAGAAAGTTGTCTCGGCTGCGGCGCTGGCATTCACCCCAATCATGCCCGAGGGTGGTCCCGAAGGTGAGGAGAACTCGCGCCCCGCTCCAACAGGCCCCGTAGTATGGGTAATGAGCGGCGAGCGCCCCGAACCTTGCATGGTTACAGTAGGTGCTACGAACGGAATTGTGACAGAGATCATTGGAGATATTGAAATCAACGCCGAGGTGGTGACAGGCATGGAGATCCTAAAGGCGATGCCTGCAGGAGGCCCACCAGAGGGTTCAAGCGAATCGAATCCATTCTTGCCCAAACACCCAGGCCAAAAATAGGAGGGCGCTATGAGCAAGAAAGTAATAGAATTGAAGAACGTCACACGGCACTTCCAGGTTGGAGATGAGACAGTTAAGGCGCTGCGAGGAGTCTCATTTTCGATTGACGAGGGTGAATTTGTCACCATCATGGGAACCTCGGGAAGCGGCAAGAGTACGCTGCTCAACATCTTGGGCTGTTTGGATATGCCCACCTCGGGCGACTTCTACCTCGATGGAATCCCCGTTGCGGGAATGAGCAAAAACAAGAGCGCAGGGTTGCGCAATCAGAAGATTGGCTTCATCTTCCAAAACTATAACCTTTTGGCAAAAACCACCGCGGTGGCCAACGTCGAATTGCCGTTGTTGTATTCGCCAGGGGTCTCGGCTTCGGAGCGCCAAGCGCGTGCTATAGAGGCACTCGAAGCGGTGGGATTGGGCGATAGACTCTACCACAAAAGCAACCAGATGAGTGGTGGACAGATGCAACGCGTGGCCATCGCCCGCGCCTTGGTTAATCGCCCTGCGGTGATCTTGGCCGACGAGGCAACGGGAAACCTCGACACACGCACCTCGTTCGAGATCTTGGTCTTAATGCAGAAGCTTCACGCCGAGGGACGCACCATAATTTTTGTTACGCACAACCCCGAGATGGCGGAATTTTCGAGCCGCAACATCATGCTGCGCGACGGTCGCATCAAGAGCGACACGCTCAACCCCAAGGTGAGTAGCGCTGTGGAGGCACTGGCGGCATTGCCCGTAACCGAAGATTAAAAAATAGTTGGTGCGTAAAGTTTTGTCGTCATCCTGACCCCAGGTCGTCATCCTGACCCCAGGTCGTCATTCTGACCCCAGGTCGTCATCCTGAACTTGATTCAGGATCTCGAAGAATAAATAGTTAGAGATTGCGGATCAAGTCCGCAATGACGGTAATGAGGTATGACGAATTTATATTTATTAACACATTAATCTCTTTGATTAATGCACCATGACTAATTAAACAGTAACTATGAGAATAGCAAATCTAACATCAATAGCCATCAAGGCGCTAGGAAACAACAAGATGCGGGCATTTTTAACCATGCTCGGAATCATTATCGGCGTGGGCTCGGTCATCACGATGCTTGCCATTGGTCAAGGGTCGAAGGCCAGTATCAACACTCAGATCTCGGAGATGGGATCCAACATGATTATGATTCAACCAGGCGAAGATGTGCGCGGTGGTGTCACGCGCGATGCCTCGTCGATGCAGACCCTCAAAATCGAGGATTACAACTCGCTCTGCGAGATGACCGACGTTTTGGCGGCGGTGAGCCCCGTGGTATCGTCGTCGGGCCAATTTGTCTACGCGGGCAGCAACTACCCCTCGACCATCACGGGCGTTACAAGTGGTTACCTCGACATCCGCCAACTCAAATTGGCGAGCGGCACGATGTTCACCGATATGGATGTCACCACTTCGGCCAAGGTGTGCGTAATAGGTAAGACGATCCAGGAGAATCTTTTCCCCGATGGCGAGGACCCTGTGGGTAAGGTTATCCGCTTCAAAACCATCCCGATGCGTATCATTGGAGTGTTGGAGGAGAAGGGCTACAACACTATGGGTATGGACCAAGATGCTATCGTTTTGGCACCCTACACCTGCGTGATGAAACGTATCTTGGCGGTAACCTACCTTAGCCAAATCTACGCTAGCGCCGTGGTCGAGGACGACACCGAAGAGGTGATCGAGCAGATCACCGAGCGCCTGCGCGCCAACCATAAATTGACAACCTACGCCCCCGACGACTTCTCGATCCGCTCGCAGCAAGAGCTCGCGACGATGCTCAACTCCACTACAAGCCTTATGACAACCCTGCTGGCTTGCGTGGCGGCTATTTCGCTTATCGTCGGCGGTATCGGAATCATGAATATCATGTACGTGTCGGTCACCGAGCGCACCAAGGAGATTGGTCTGCGCATGTCGGTTGGAGGGCGCGGTGTCGACATCTTGGCACAATTCCTCATCGAGGCGATCATCATTAGCGTTGCGGGAGGTATCCTGGGCGTGGTGTTGGGATGCGTTGCGGCGTGGGGTGTCAACTACTTCGCTTCGTGGCCTGTGCAGGTCGAGAGTTGGACGATCCTCCTCTCGTTTGCCGTGTGTAGTGTCACTGGAGTATTCTTTGGGTGGTATCCCGCCAAAAAAGCTGCGGCACTCAACCCAATCGATGCGATACGTTACGAATAAAATCGTATATTTGTGCTATGAAGCTAGATATTATAGGTAAAAAGCGGCGAATGCTCATGCTCCAACTCCTGGGTTGGGGTGTGATCTTAGCTACCACGCTCTTTTGGAGCTTTGGGTCGAATGGCAGCGGCATTGACTCGTTTGGTATTGCGCAACTGTCGATCAATATCGCAATTTTCCTTGTTATATATCTGTTGAACTATCTTGCGTTCATCCCTCGATTTCTGTTCCAGGATAGCCGCAGGGGCTACTTTGTGGCAAATTTGATCTTGGTTTTTGTGCTGCTCTGCTGCTCCTATGCCCTCAATTCGTTGGGGTTATTGGACCCGCTCAAACCTGCCGACATGCCGCTGCGACCTCATGGCGGGGCGATGTATTTGGTGCGCAACCTGATAAACTACATCTTGATGATAGGATTGGTGACAGCTATGCGCCTTGCCGACCGCTTGGAAAAGAGCGAGAGTGCACTGCGCGAGGCTGAAAACGCCAGAGTCAAGGCCGAGCTCGACAACCTGAGAAGCCAAATCAACCCCCACTTCTTGCTCAACACCCTAAACAACATCTACGCGCTCACGACCATCGACATCGAAAAGGCGCAAAAGACGATCAAGGAGCTGAGCAACTTGCTGCGTTACATCCTCTACGACAACCTCGGCGAGCGCGTTTCGTTGCGGGGCGAGGTGGAATTTATCCGCACCTACATCGAACTTATGAGCATCCGCCTGCCGCGCAAGGTCGAGGTCACAACAGAGTTTAAAATCGCGGAGAATTGCACTACGCAGATCGCACCGCTGATCTTCATTTCGCTTATCGAGAACGCTTTCAAACATAGCGTAAGTGCTCAGGGCGAGGGCTTTATAAAGATACATTTCGAAGATAGAGTAGAGCGCGGAGAAGTTATCCTCGCGATCGAAAATACCAACCATGCCAAGGCCGAGGAGGATAAAAGTGGCCACGGAATCGGGCTCGAACAGGTGCGCCGCCGCCTAGAATTACTCTACCCCAACGCCCACTCGTGGGAGGTTGAAAGTAGCGCCGAGGTATACAGAAGCACATTAACGCTCAAAAGTTAGACCATGAAACTCAAGACGATAGTTATAGACGACGAGCCTTTGGCAGCGATGCTGTTGGAGGGCTATGTCGAGAAAACGCCATTTTTGGAACTCACGGCAACATTCTCCACCGCGGTCGAAGCTATCGATAGCGAGGCTCTTGCCACGGCCGATCTGCTGCTGCTCGACATCCAGATGCCAACGCTCACAGGGTTGGAATTTAGCCGCATGGTCGACCCGCGAACACGCATAATTTTCACCACAGCCTTTAACCAATATGCGCTCGATGGCTACAGGGTCAACGCCCTGGATTACCTGCTCAAACCCATCTCCTACACCGATTTTTTGGTCGCGGCACAAAAGGCTTTCGAGTGGTTTAAACTCAAAGAGCGCGCCGAGGGCGTGGGCGAGCAGGATGCGAAAACCGAGGCGGCACAGATCGACTCGATTTACGTGAAATCGGAATATAAGCTGCTCCGCATCGAGCTGTGCAAGATCCTATATGTCGAAGGATTAAAGGATTACGTGAAATTTTACTTAGAGGGTGAGCCTAAGCCAATCCTCTCGCTGATGAATATGAAAAAGGCCGAAGAGATACTTCCCGCCTCGCAATTTATCCGCGTCCACCGCTCCTACATCGTCCGCAAAGATAAGATCAAAGTGATCGAGCGGAGCCGAATCGTGTTCGAGGAGGAGCGTATTCCCATTGGCGAGAGCTACAAGGAGCAGTTAAACGAATATCTAAAACTGCGCAGCGTGTAAGAGAACTTGTTACTCGCTAACGTCCACCGTGTCAAGAGCTTCTGCGGCGGGAGCTTCTGCGGCTTCTATCTGGGTGAAGTTGCTAAGATCCATCTTCTCGCGCATGACAAAGGCGTTGGGGAATACCTTGCGGATGCTTTCAAAGAGCATTATCGCCTCCTCTTCGGTGAGGCAATCTCCTGCCGAGACTTTGTAGTAGGGGCTCTCGTAGACCATATAAACTGGTTGGGTGGGAAAGTTCGAGGTGAAGAGTGCCTTTGCTTCGTTGGCCTTGCTGCGTGCGTCTTGACCATTGTCGAAGAAGATGCCTACGCGGTAGCCCATCACCGTGGATGGTTGGCGGATGTTGTCGATCTGCGTAAGTGCTTTTTCTGCGCTTTCGCTCTTCTTCACTTTGAGCTGTTGCGCCGAAAGGGTGAGGGTGGAGCAGAGCGCAACGAGGATTATAATGATACTTTTCATAGCGTAATTATTTTATTTGTCGAGATTTAGCGATTTCATAAGTTCGGGCATCGAGAGGTCGGCGAAGTGATACTTGCGCGAGAGGAGCCCCATCTTGACCTTGGCATCGATGTCGACACGTAGCCCCTCGGCATCGCCTGCCAGCACTCGCTTCGAGGCGGAAAGCGCCGCCATGATATTCACGTCGCTCAGGCGCCAAATCGTTGGCACAAATACAGATTCCGTGCGGCGTGGGATCACAATTTCATCCTTCGCTGCGAGCGTGACGATCCCCTCGCCGCCCTGTTTGATGGTGATCACCACCTCGCGCAGTGTGATCTTGCGGGCACTCTGGTTGCGAAATTCGATGTCGGCCTTGACCCCCGCGAAACCCATAACTTCGAGCTTGTCGTAGCCCTCGATCGAGATTTTCTCGCTTAGTGCCTCGGCGCATGAGCTCAACGAGAGTGCTGCCACCACCACGAGAATATATCGTTTTAAACTTTTGATTTTCAGCATAATCTACTCCTTTTTTACTCCAACATATATTTGTGCAACGCCCCAAAATTGGGCCTTGTTATAACATTTTTGCAGACCGCACTCCTCCATCAACTTTAAGAATTGGGCAGGCCTCTCGAACTCCTCGATCGACTCGGGCAGGTAGCTGTAAGCCTTCTTGTCGCGCGAGAGCAACCCTCCAATAAAGGGCATCACCCAACGCGAGTAGAGGCGGTAGAGCGGACCGATGAGCCAATTCTCGCACACGGCAAATTCCAGAACCACGAGGCTGCCCCCAGGACGCAACGTGCGGGTCATCTCGCCAACTCCTGCGCGCAAGTCGCCAAAGTTGCGAACTCCAAATGCCACAGTCACAACGTCGAACGAGCGGTCGGCCGAGTTCAACGATTCGGCAGCTCCGCAGACCAACTCTATCCTCCCTGCCAACCCTTTCTTTGCGATTTTGCGCTCCGCCACGGCCAACATCCCCTCCGAGGGGTCGAGCGCCACAACCTTAGCATCGGGATTCCCCTTTGCTAGGGCTATAGCCAAATCGCCAGTCCCCGTTGCCACGTCGAGGATCGAGCGGGGGCGCAGCGATTGCGCTATCTTCACCACGTTTCTGCGCCACATCTTATCGATGTTGAGCGATAGGATGTGGTTTAGGCTGTCGTATGTGGGGGCGATGTTGTTGAACATCTCGCGCACCTCTTCGCTCTTGGTTTTATTCTCTTGGTTGTAGGGTTTCATTACTCAAATTTCAATGTTTTTTCTATCTTCACTCTGGCTACCATGCGCGTTGGGATTATCATAAGTGCCAATATCGCAGCCACAACCACGGCGTTGAGCACCACGATCCACCCCGCACTCAGTTCGATGGGGATATGGTCCAGCAGGTAGCTCTGCGGGTCGAGACTCAGAAGGTGGAAGCGTTGTTGCAGTGCGCAGAGTGTGAGGGATATGCCGTTGCCCCAAAAGAGCGCATTGAGGATGATCGAGAGCGAGCGAAAGAGGAAAATTCGCTGCAATGCGCCATTGCTCATGCCCAACGATTTGAGCACGCCAATCATACGCGTGCGTTCCAAAACCATGATCAGCAGCGCTGTGGCCATGTTGAAGCCTGCCACGATAAGCATTATAACGATGATGACCACCGCGTTGACGTTGTGCGCTTTCAGCCAATCGAAGATCGAGGGGTAGAGCGACTCGGAGGTGACGGCCATAAGGTTGCGCGTCTGGTCCAGATCGCCATAAACTAGCGCCTCGTTGAGCGCCTCGCATGCCGAAGTGGCAAAGCGGGCCGAGGGAAAATGAAGCTCGTAGCCCGAGATTTGGTCACTTTCCCATCCGTTGAGCCTCTGCACGTTGCGGATGTCGGTTATCACCACCATCCGATCCCACTCGTCGAGCCCCGTGGAGTAGAGCCCGCTAACCTTGAAAAGGTCGCGCCGTAGCTCGCCGCTGCCCTCGCTGAGGATAAGTTCGAGCCGTGCCCCCACCTCGATAGCTAGCCTTTGCGCCAAGCTGCTCGATAGTAAAACCTCGCGCGTAGCGCTCTGTGAGGCGGTGTTGGGTAACTCTCCTTGGGTAAGCGACGATAGCAAAAAGCGGGTGTCGTAGAGCGAGTCGATGCCGCGGAGCATAATTCCTTCGATACCCTCGGGCGTGCGGACGATGCTTTGCAGGGTGGCGTAGGGCGAGATGTTGGTTGCCCCAAATTCCAATGTCGCAAGCTCTTCGAGTTCGGCACTTTTGCGCAGCGGTCGATTCTGCGAGCCCGAAAAAGTGGCAACGTCGCTTAAAATAGCCTCCGAGATAAATCCCGTGAGCGAGGAGCGCACCTCGCGCTTGAAGCCGAAAACGATCGACAGCGAGATGATCATAATGGCCACGCTGAGAGCCACCGAAATAGTGGCTACGCGAACCATGATCGATGGTTTGCCCCCACTTTTTGCTTCGGCGCTGCGCTTGGCTATGAAATATTCTATGCTCACTTTTAAAAAATCACTATAATAATATGCAAAGTAACACATTTTTTTGTTACTTTTGGCACAAAGAATTAACAATTATGAACAAAAAAATAGCACTTATCACTGGCGCAACGTCGGGAATTGGCGAGGCAACAGCTCTAAAGTTGGCCTCGATGGGCTACTCAATTATAATTACAGGTCGGCGCAAAGAGCGCCTGGAGAAGCTTTGCAGGCAGATCGAAGCCGCTGGCACAGAGTGTGTTACCTTGTGCTTCGACGTTCGCTCTGCGGCCGAGTGCGAAGAGTTTCTTTCGCCCATCCAAAGCGTCGACCTCTTGGTCAACAACGCGGGTCTAGCCTCGGGAATGGAACACATCGACGTGGGCGACCTAGCCGATTGGGACGCTATGATCGACACCAACGTCAAGGGTCTACTCTACGTCACTCGCATCATCGCGCCCAAGATGGTGGCAGCTCAGAGTGGCCACATCATCAACATCGGGTCGATCGCTGGCACCGAAGCCTACGAAAATGGTGCCGTTTATTGCGCTTCGAAACATGCGGTGCATGCACTTTCGCAATCTATGCGCTCCGATCTGGTGGAGCACAACATCAAAGTGAGCGAGATTCGCCCAGGGATGGTCGAAACCGAATTCTCGATAGTGCGTTTCCATGGCGACGAGCAACGCGCCGACAAGGTCTACGAGGGGATCGAGCCACTTCGCGGAGCCGACATCGCCGAGGCGATAGGGTGGATCGCACAATTACCTGCCCACGTCAACGTTAACGATATAGTACTTATGCCGTCGAGACAAGCTTCGGCATTTAAAACATTTAGAAATTAGTTATGATTTTCAACCTTCTTCAAGCAACAGGTGCCGCCGAGACGAGCAGCGCATATATGAATAGTTTTGCGGCTTTTTCGCAAACGGGTGCCTTTTTCCTTATGATTGGAATTGGTATCGTTGGTTTCGTGGTTCAATCGAAGCTTCAATCGGTATTCAAAAAATACTCGGCGGTGAGCTCTCCAGGCGGCATGACTGGTGCCGAGGCGGCAGCTAAGATGTTGCGCGACAACAACATCCACAACGTCAAAATCACTCAGGTCCGTGGTCACCTCACCGACCACTTCAACCCCGCAAATATGACGGTGAACCTCAGCGAGAGCGTCTACAACAGCCGCAGCATAGCCGCAATCGCCGTTGCGTGTCACGAGTGTGGCCACGCAGTGCAACATGCGCGCAGCTACGCACCTTTGGTGTTGCGTTCGCAATTGGTGCCCGTGGTGAACTTCTCGTCGAGCATCGCTACGTGGGTTATCATCGCAGGTATGTTGATGCTTTCGACAGGCATGGGCGAGACCATCTGTTGGGTGGGTATCTGTTTGATCGGCATGTCGGCGGTCTTCTCAATTGTCACTCTGCCAGTCGAATACAACGCTTCGGCTCGCGCCCTAGAGTGGATGGAGTCGACCCGCACGGTTCAAGGCGTTCAACTTGGTCAGGCCCGCGAGGCACTAAGTTGGGCTGCCCGCACCTACTTGGTGGCGGCGCTCTCGGCAATCGCCACGGTGCTCTACTACGTGATGATTGTGATGGGGCGCAACCGCGACTAGATTTCGCACAAAGTTATGAATTACACCAAACGAGCGGCACTGCTGTGCTGCACCTGCTATATTGTGCTCATCGCATTGAGCTTCATCCCGCCGCAGAAAGTTCGTGGCGTGGAGCTTCGGCGCGCCAATGTCCTCTCCGATATTTTTTCGTTTAGCGCCGACAAAGTGGCAAGCGATGTCGAACTTATAATCGACACCCAGGAGTACGAAGTCGACATGGAGAGTGTGGCAAAACAGGTCGAGGCGGTGGGTGTAAGCACCCCATCGGTCGAGAGCAACTTCGCGTGGAGTCAAGCCGATTTCACCTCGGAGGGTGATTCTCTGCGCCCTCGTGCGGGTAACTCGCCCTTTGTTCCGCTGCTCAAAGGGGTTGAGATCACACCCATCGAGAGCTACGACACAACTTCGCTTACGCCCCTCTCGCGCTTCTACCGCAAACTCCTCGCGCCCGATTCTCTGGTGCGCATCGCGGTTTTGGGCGACTCATTTATCGAGGCCGACATCATCACGGCCGACCTGCGCGAGGCGCTACAAAATCAATATGGAGGCTGCGGAGTTGGTTTTGCTCCAATGCACTCGCCACTCACACAATACCGCTCGACGATCAAAACAACGGCCAGCGGATGGACCTCGCACAACGTCATGCAGCACCGCAAGACCCCCGAGCCATACTCCCAACTTTTCCCCATCGCGGGTTGGGTGTCACTCCCTGAGGCGGGGGCAACCACCACGTGGCAATGTACCACGGCGCGCGAGAATATCGACTCGTGCCACTGCGTGCGCCTCTTTTTTGTGGCGCTCAACGACTGCGCGATCGAGGTTACGCTCAACGACTCACAAACGCGCACCTTTAATATAAAGGGTGGCGACAAGACTTTGCGCCAAATCGAACTGCGCCAACCCTCGATCTCGAAGGTGAAGATGCGGGTTGCCTCGGGCGTGAGCGGCTTTGTGGGCTACGGTGCGCTCTTCGAAGGCGAGCGGGGCGTGGTTGTCGACAACTACTCGGTGCGCAGCAACAACGGACAGGCGATGTTCTGGACCTCGCCTGCTATCAATGCACAGATCGACAAGCGTTTAGGGGGTTATGACATGGTGATCCTCCAATATGGACTCAACATCATGCAGAGTGGCGTGAATAAATACACGGCCTATGCAACGCAGGTCGAAAAGATGATTAACTACGCCCAAAAGTGCTTCCCCGAGGCGGCAATCGTGGTGATGGGAGTGAGCGATCGCTCCTACAAGATCAATGGCATATATCAACCCATGAGCGAAGCGAAGAGCCTCACCGAGTACCAACGCGGAGCCGCGAAAGCCCGCGGGGTGAACTTCTGGGAGAGCTACGCCGCGATGCAGGCGCAAGGTGGCATGAGCAAATTTGTGGCCAACGGTTGGGCAGGAAAAGATTTTACGCACATCAACCTCAAAGGTGGCAGGCAGATAGCCTGGGCACTGACCGATGCTATCAATAAAGGGGTTGAGGCAGAGCGCGCAACGATAGTCTATAAAGTTGATTACGAGCCAATTATCGACTCGCTTGCCTCCCGCGAATTGGAGGATAGATTAGAGGATAAGCGCCGACTGCAACTACCTGTGCAGCAACTTGAGCAACGTTAGAGGGATGATAGGAGTAGAAATTGAGCAAAATTTATTGGCTAAAGTGGTCGAGCTGTTGAGCTACGATAGCGCGCAGCCGATGATCTTTAGTAGTGGAATTTTTCTGCTGCTATTTTGCGGTTTCATGCTTATATACAGCGCTTTGCGCAACCGCACCACGGCCCGAATACTCTACGTTATAGCCTTTTCGCTCTACTTCTACTACAAATCGAGCGGCCTTTACTTGGTGCTGCTGTTCTTCTCGGCGGTGAGCGACTTTCTTCTCGGCGGAGCCATCCATCGCGCTGCTACGCAGCGATCTAAGAAGTGGCTGGTGGCGCTGAGTGTGATGATAAATTTAGGCATGCTCGCCTACTTTAAGTATACAAATTTCTTTATCGAGGTTGCCTCGGGGCTCTTCGGCGAGGGTTTCTTGGAGTTCCAGAATATATTCCTGCCCGTGGGAATCTCGTTCTTCGTGTTCCAATCTATGAGCTACACGATAGACATCTATCGCGCTCGTATTGAGCCACTTCGCCGCTTCGAAGATTACCTTTTCTACCTTAGTTTCTTCCCGCAACTCGTGGCGGGACCCATCGTGCGAGCCAAAGATTTTTTGCCCCAGATCCGCAAGCCGCTCCACGTGAGCCGCGAGATGTTCTCCACGGCGATATTTTTGGTGGTTACGGGCCTCTTCAAAAAGGCAATTATCTCGGACTATATTTCGCTAAATTTTGTCGATAGGGTCTTCGACGAGCCTCTGTTATACTCTGGCCTAGAGTCGCTTATGGCCATCTATGGTTACGCTCTACAGATCTACTGCGACTTCTCGGGCTACTCCGACATGGCTATAGGTTTGGCGCTGCTGCTCGGCTTTAAGTTCCCTAAAAACTTCGATGCCCCCTATAAATCGGCCACGATAACCGAATTTTGGCGACGTTGGCACATCTCGCTCTCGTCGTGGCTGCGCGACTACCTCTACATTTCGCTAGGTGGAAACCGTAAAGGTAAGTTTAGAACCTACGTCAACTTGCTGATAACTATGGTCCTGGGAGGATTGTGGCACGGCGCAGCCATTCGCTTCGTGTTGTGGGGTGCACTCCACGGCACCGCCTTGGCGCTGCACAAAATATGGATGTCGGTGTTCCCCTGGGCAAAGAGCAGCGGCGAGCAGATGAACCCCGCGGTGCGCATCGTGAGCACCCTTTTCACCTTTCACATAGTATGCTTGGGGTGGCTCCTCTTCCGCGCCGATTCGATGCTGATAGTAGAGGTGATGTTATCGCAAATTTTCAATAACTTCAACGCGGCACTCTTGCCCCAATTTATCGCGGGCTACGGCGCTATCGCCATACTCCTCGCTCTTGGATTCTTACTCCACCTGCTCCCCTCGGCACTCAACGCGTGGGCTTGCAGAGTGCTCGCAAAGGGTGGTTTCGTGCTCCAAGTCATCGTCGTCGTGGCGATGATATGGTGCGTTATGCAGATGAAATCGAGCGAGATTCAACCGTTTATTTACTTCCAGTTTTAGGCCACTTTCAATCAAAATTACCTACTAATTGCGATCCCCAAGATTTGGTAGTGTAGCAAAAAGAGCCTATATTTGCGCTGTGAAACAAAAAAAATAATGGGATTGACTAGTAATTTTTCAATATTGAAAGGTCGAAGATCGTTGGCGGGAGTGCTTCTGCTGATCATCTCGGCGTACTATGTCAACTCGACAATGTTCTACCACGACCACATTGTCGGTGGGGTGAAGGTAACTCACTCTCACTTCTTCTCGAAATTTCACACCGACTTTTCGAGCAACGGAGGTCACGACCTTGAGGCGGTAAAGCTCATCGCTTCGCTTAGCGAAATCGCTCTCGAAGAGCAAAATTTTGAGTTCCACGTCGAGCCCACAGTCTCGATCGTCGAGGCCGCAACCCACACATACTCTACCCTAAAAGCAGTGGCTCCCTTCGTTGAGTCACGCTCGCTTCGTGCGCCTCCTCGCGCTTAAAGAGTATATCATAGGCAACATACAACACAATCAAAAAGCCACTTGCTACACGCAGGGGGCTGATAGCTACCACTATGTCGTGGCAGTTACCCGCATTCGCACAACTTAGTAGTGATGCGTTAAACTATAGTCGTCATTCTGAACTTGATTCAGAATCTCAAAATTAGAGGAAGAGATTGCGGATCAAGTCCGCAATGACGGAAAGAAGAGATTGCGGATCAAGTCCGCAATGACGGAAAAGAAGAGATTGCGGATCAAGTCCGCAATGACGGAAAGAAGAGATTGCGGATCAAGTCCGCAATGACGTGTTAAATAAAATTTATATTCAAATCGTTTATTTATTTGATATAAATACCTATATATCAATTAGATGTAATAATTTAAAAAGGTTAATGCATCACTAGTATCGTATAATACAAATCAAACAATAAGTTTTAAAATGAAAAAATTAGCTTTAACAGCAATAATTGTGCTTTGCGCAGCAGCGACTTACGCAGCACAATTGACAGGAATTAACATTACAGGACACGTTGTCGACCAGAAAAAAGGCAATCACATCCCCTACGCAACAATCGCTATCGTCGGCACATCGATGGGTACTGCGGCCGATGGCACGGGACACTTCAACTTGAAGGATGTGGAGAATGGTGAATACATCATCGAGGCATCTATGATGGGTTATAGCCCAGTGCAAAAGAAGATCGTCGTTGATGGTTCGAACAAAAAAATCGACATCAATTTCACCTTGAACGAAGATGTGATGTCGCTAGACCAAGTTGTTGTTTCGTCGACTCGTAGCGCAACGCTTCGTCGCAACTCGCCAAACTTGGTGAGCATGCTCTCGGGCGACCTTTTCAACACTGTCAACGCTCCAACATTGGCCGATGGACTTTCGTTCCAAACAGGTGTGCGCGTGGAAAACAACTGCCAAAACTGCGGTTTTACTCAGGTGCGTATCAACGGTTTGGAGGGTAGCTACTCGCAGATCATGGTCGATTCTCGCCCTCTATTCTCGGCTTTGGTAGGTGTTTATGGCTTGGAGCAGATTCCCGCAAATATGATCGACCGCGTAGAGGTTGTTCGTGGCGGTGGCTCGGCACTTTATGGCTCTTCGGCAATCGGTGGTACCATCAATATCATCACTAAGACTCCAGAGTACAACAGCACAGAGTTCGCTCACAACCTCACTTCGATAGGTATGAGCGGCGCGTTGGATAATAGCACAACTGTCAACACTTCAGTAGTTTCAGACAATCAGCGCGTTGGTCTATCGCTCTATGCACAAACTCGCTCTCGCGATGGCTACGATGCCAACGACGACGGTTTCACCGAGATCACCGAGTTGGAGTCGCACACCTTTGGCTTGCGCTCGTTCCTCAAAACTAGCGACTTTAGCCGCTTATCGTTGCAATTCGACTCATCGAACGAGTATCGCCGCGGTGGCGACAACCTCGACTTGCCAGCGCACGATGCGGATGTGAGCATCGCAGAGATGGTCGAGCACCAAATCACTAGTGGAGGCCTAAACTATGACCTCTTCTCGCACGATTACAAGCGTTCATTTAACATCTTCTCGACCTTGCAAAGCACCAATCGCGACAGCTTCTACGGTGGTGGCGAGGCAAATATGGCTTACGGAACAACCTCTGAGCTATTGTGGGTTTCGGGAGCGCAACTTACCCAAGAGTTCGACAAGCTTCTCTTCCTTCCTTCGCAGTTCATCGCAGGTGTGGAGTACAACTTCAGCGACCTAAGCGACGAGTACCTACAACAAGATTGGGAGCCAACAAAACAAAAGGTAAATGTAGCGAGCTTGTATTTGCAGAATGAGTGGAAAACCGACAACTTGGGTATCCTTATCGGTGGTCGTGTAGACTACAACGATTATATCAGTAAGGCTATCTTCTCGCCACGTGTGAATGTGCGTTACAACCCTTCTGAGAATGTTAACCTTCGTGCGACATACTCTACAGGTTTCCGCTCGCCACAAGCCTTCGACGAGGACCTTCACATCGAGGTGAATCAAGGTGGCTTCGTGCGACACGCTCTAGCCGACGACCTCATCGAAGAGACCTCGCAGAGCTTTAGCCTCTCGGCAGACCTTTACCACAACTTTGGCGATGTTAAGGCAAACCTTCTTGTCGAGGGTTTCTACACCGTGCTCGACAATGTGTTTGTTTGTACACGCACCTACTTCGACGAAGATGGTAACGAGATCGTCGACTTCGACGAGGAGGAGGGCGAGTACTCATACGCGATGGATGTTCGTCGCAACGGCGCTATCGCAACAGTGAAGGGTGTTACCGTTGAGGGTCGTTTGGCATTCCCCAACAACTTGCAACTTCAAGCTGGCGCGACATACCAAAAGAGCCTCTACAGCGAGCCCGAGGTGTGGAGCAGCAACGCCGAGGCTACAGAGCAGATGCTTCGCACTCCCGACCTTTACGGATACTTCACAGCATCGTATAGCCCCGCGCAGAGCCTAACTTTGGCGCTTTCGGGAACCTACACTGGCCGCATGTATGTCGAGCACGCAGCAGGATATATCGAGGAGGATACCATTGAGCACACACCCGACTTCTGGGATGCTAACTTCAAACTAACATACAACTTCACATTGAGTCAATCGCTTCGCACACAACTCCACGTGGGCGTAAACAACATCTTCAACCAATATCAGTCGGACTTCGACAAGGATGCCGACCGCGATGCAGGATATGTTTACGGACCAATGTTGCCTCGTAGCTTTAACTGCGGCGTGAAGTTTATGTTCTAGTTTAGATCGCTTTTAGTTTAAAATAGGAAGTAGAATCCTGCGTTGAAAATTCATTTTCAACGCAGGATTTATTAAATGCATTTTGGCATTTAAACCCAAGTCGAGGCCACCTCGTTGATGTGTGATGGCAACCGCAGGTTGGCATAGATATATGTGGTATGACAAGCGTTGAAAGCTTGCTTTCATAAGATTGGCGTAGCACATACATCGCCCAGGCGAAGCCTCACACAATCAGTGCAATAAAGGTCAAAAACCAAAGGTTTTTGGGTCCAAGCTCGCTTGGTGCCCGCGCGGCATAAGCGCAGTAAGAGAGTTATTTTTCATGCGGTCACCCTAAAAAAAATAGCAGATAATATAGTAATTCTAAGATATTTTGCGTAATTTCGCATAACTACTTTGCCTTGAATCTATATTGTTATGAAAGTGAGAAAAATACTATTGGGTGTTGCGATATTTTTCGCGACGATTATTGCTATTTTAAGCATCGCTATAACGCTTGTTGCCACCCCCGAATTCCTTACGCCAAAGGTTGTCGCGGCGGCGCAGCAGAGTATCAACAGCGAATTTTCGGTCAAGAGCATCGACCTTTCGCTCTTCGAAAGGTTCCCTAACCTCACGCTCAAAATAGACTCGTTGCGCATCACTCAAACCAAGGATAGTATCCCCGACCTTCTTTTTGCTCGCGAGTGTAGAGTTGCTATCGATCCTGTGGCGATACTTTTCAAGCGCATTGTTGTCAACCACCTTTCGTTGCGCGATGCACACTTTACATCTACGTCGACTCGCTGCACGGCCCTCTAAAGACCTTTGCGCTCGACATGGAGGATCAAGAGGAGGTTGCCGCCGACACCACATCGACATTCGACATGGGAGATTACAGTTTCTTGCTGCGCCGCACGCAGATTGACTCGATGCAACTTGTTGTCGACGACCGCACCCGAGAATTTTACACGCGCATCGATAACTTCGGCGCGAAGCTCTCGCTGAGTCTCTCGTCGAGCGTCAGCAAGATGGATGTAAAGACAGGTTTCGGCAACGCCATCGTGTGGCGCAAGGGCGATTTGCTCGTCAAAAAAACTTCGATGGATCTGGAAACCAGGATGTTGATCGATCAAGATTCGATGAAGCTAAGTTTCAAAAAGGCCAACTTGCGGGTCAATGGCATAGATTTCAAATCGAGTGGCAAGCTTCGTCGCGACACCGTGTCGCAGAATATTTTGGTCGATGTCACCTCGTCGCTCAGCACCCCCTCGCTAGCCGAATTCCTCACTCTGATACCCTCGTCGATGATCGATGGCAAGGAGAAGATCACCACGCAAGGCGAAGTGGCATTCGATGTGAAGGTCGAAGGAGAGTGGGGCGAAGATGTTATGCCCACGGTCTCGACCACGATCAAAATTGACAAGGCTAAGGCGCGCTACGCTTCGCGCAAAATTGCACTGGAAAATGTCAGCTGCGATGGCTTCGCCTTTGTCGACTTCAACACCCCAGCATTGAGCTATGTCGACATTAAACGGCTCAATATCAACACTTCCGATATTATCGATTTGGACGTTACAGGTAAAGTCAAGAACTTCATGGGGTCGCCCGAGATCGATCTGGCAGTGGTCTCGCAGATCGACTTCGACCGCTTCACCGAGGTCTTTCCGCTCAACGAGGGAATAATATGTAGTGGTAGTAACACAAGCAATATTAAGGCTCAATTCTCGCTATCCGACGTGATGGATGGCAACTACGCGAGGCTCAACATCGATGGCGAATCGACATTCAAAGATTTGGAGATGTCGTTCGATGCAAGCAAATTTGTGCAGGACTCCTCGTCGACGGCATACCTATATATAAAAGCGAACCAGGGCAAGATGCTCTTTGGCGACAAGGCGGAAGCCGACACTACAAATAGCCGCACGCTGCGCTCGAAGATCAACTTTTCGGGAATTAATTACCAGGCCAAAAGTGGCGAATATATGTCGATCAACGACATTGAGGTCTCGGCAGGAGCCAACTTTGATCGCGCAACATCGGCAGTTAATGGTATGGGTATCAAAGGTTTGGCCAAGAACGCGAGCGTCGGAATCGACTCGCTCTTCGCCGCTACCTTAGAGAGTTCCGACATCCGTTTGATGATCGCCCCCAAGAACGATAAGCGCGAAACGATCATCAAAGCGACCATCGCCAGCGACCAAATCAAGGCCGAGGAGCCGACGTTCAACTCAACGATGTCGCTCACCTCGGTCAATATGAGCCTCAATATGCAACGCATCGCCGAGCGCGATTGGGACACTGCGGGCACTGTAAGTTTCTCGGATTTCGGCATGTATAGCGACATCTTCCCGCTCGACATCGCCATCCCCAAAAGCACCGTCACGCTCGACAACAAGATCATCTACCTGAAAAATGCGAGCATGTCGGTGGGTGAAAGCAAATTTAAGGCTACGGGCCACATCACCAACATAATCCAAAAATTCTTCATCGACCCCGACGTCTCTATCTCGGGCGAGCTCGCGATCAATGCCAAGCTGTTAAATATTAGCGAGTTGATGGAGGCTTCGAATGAAAGTTTTGCCCTTTTCGAAGAGGAGGAGGAGACCACAGAGGTTGCCGCGACGGAGAGCACAAGCACTATACTTATTGCAGAGGTGCAAGCGGCTCAGGTAGCCGAAGTAGTCGCAGAGCCCGCCCCAGAACCTACGCCAGAGCCAATCGCGGAGCCACTTATCGCAGTCGCAGAGCCAACTACAGAGCCCGCCACCGAACCCGCAGTTCGAAGCGAGCGTAGAGCTCCCGCCGACACAATCTCTACCGATTCCTTGCCTCGTCGCCGCATGCGCACCGACTCCCTGGGTCGACAGATGCCCCCTCCTGCCGCAGGAGCGCTATTTCTAGTGCCGCGCGGTGTCGATTTCGTTTTCGACCTTAATGTCGAAAAGGCGCTATTCGAAGATGCCGAGATTGAAGATATGGCGGGTCGCGCAATAATCAAAAAAGGGGCCCTTGCCCTCGAAAAACTCACGCTCAAGGCGATAGGAGCCGAGGCCTCGGGTGCGCTAACGTATAGCAACCGCGGTCGTGCGGGGGCCAACGTAGCCTTCATCATGAGCCTGAGCGAGGTCGATATTAACCGAATCGGCGAACTTGTCCCCTCGATCAATACGATGTTCCCCATGCTCCAATCTTTCGAAGGCATGGTCAACTTCGAGATCAAGGCAAACACCAACCTCACGCGTGATGCCGAGCTGGATATAAACTCACTAAAAAGCAGCATGTTCTTCAAAGGTCGCGACCTGGTTTTGATGGATAGCGAGACCTTTGCCGACCTCTCTAAAACGCTGATGTTCAAGAATAAAGACCGCAACTTGATCGACTCGCTCGAAGCATACGCCCTTGTCGAAGGCTCGAAAGTCGACCTGCTGCCATTCTCGATGTCGATGGATCGTTATACCGCAATTATTGGTGGTACGCAGAATATCGACCCCACAACGTTCGATGTCGATTACCAATACAACATCTCGATTATCAAGTCGCCACTCCCCTTCAAAGCGGGTGTAGACATCAACGGAGACCTCGTCGACTTTAGCTTCAAGATCACCACCGCGAAGCTCAAAAACGCCGACTTCGACGAGCAACGCGCAATTTACGAGCAGTATCGTGATAGTATAAAATAGTGTTTTAGCTTGCTTACTGCACTTACGCAGACTGTGTGTGACAACCAAAGGTTGTCACACACAGTCTGCGAGGTTGTGCGCAACTCTTTCATGACTCCTCTGCGTGTTGTCGTGCCTTACATAACGTTATTTTTGAGCCGATTGCTAAAAAACCTTCTCCCAGGTTTGGATTTTTTATAAAAAAATAATATCTTTGGGTGTTTGTCTCCTTTAATATATCTATATGAAAATTACACTATTGCAGCATGCGACCCAGTGGATGGCGGCGGATGCAAATAGGAGGAACGCCGAGGAGTGGATCGAGCGTTGTGCCGATTCCCACCTTGTCGTCTTGCCCGAGATGTTCACCACGGGTTTTTGCACCGAGCCGCGAACTATGCAGGTGGTTGGCGGTGGTGCTCCAGAGCGCGAAATTAGCGGCGCTACGAGCTTGGAGTGGATGCAGCGGATGGCGGCGCGCTACTGCGTAACCTTGGCGGGAAGTGTGGCGATGTGCGAGGAGGGCGACTTCTACAACCGTCTCTTTTTTGTGCGCCCCGACGGCACCTACGCTAGCTACGACAAGCGCCACTTATTCACCTTTGCGGGCGAAGATCACCACTATCGTGCAGGTGCAGAGCGCGTTGTGGTCGAAGTGGAGGGGGCGCGGATCTTGCTACTTATCTGCTACGACCTCCGTTTTCCTGTCTGGAGCCGCAATAGGGGCGACTACGACGTGATACTTTGTGTTGCGGCATGGCCCTCGTCGCGGCGCGCGGTGTGGGATCTGCTACTCAGGGCGCGAGCGATCGAGAATGTGAGTTACGTGTGCGGCGTAAATATGGTGGGTAGCGACCCCGCTGCCCAGTATTCGGGAGGCACTGCGGCGATAGATTTTGCGGGTAACATTGTGGCGCAAGTGGCAGATAATGAGCAGGGTGCAGCAACATTTGAATTGGATATGGGAGCGCTCGAAGCTTTCAGATCTAAATTCCCTGCGCTTTCCGATGCCGACGATTTCGAGATAAAATAATAGTACTAGTGCGTTAACTAATAACGTCATCCTGAACCCCAGCCGTCATCCTGAACCCCAGCCGTCATCCTGAACTTGATTCAGGATCTCGAAGAATAGAGGAAGAGATTGCGGATCGAAGTCCGCAATGACGAAAGGGAAGTCCGCAATGACGAAAGGGAAGTCCGCAATGACGAAAAAAGAGATTGCAGATCAAGTCCGCAATGACGAATTAGTAATAATTTATTTTTAAAACAAGTATGTGTTTATAAATACTTGATTAAATGATATTTGCAACAATAATTAACGCGAAGCAGTAATAAAATAATTAAAATATTACAATGAGTTTGGATAACAAAGCCCTACTTTTGGGCGACGAAGCTATAGCCTTGGGTGCTATACACGCAGGAATTTCGGGGGTCTACGCCTACCCTGGAACTCCCTCGACCGAGATCACGGAATATATACAGAGTTCCGCCGAGGCGACAGCGGTCTACAGCGAATGGTGTGTCAACGAAAAGACCGCGATGGAGGCGGCTCTGGGAGTCTCCTACGTGGGTAAGCGGGCGTTGGTCTGCATGAAGCATGTGGGAATGAATGTCGCTGCCGATGCCTTTGTCAACTCCGCAGTGTCGGGCGTGAATGGTGGTTTGGTGGTCTTGGTAGCCGACGATCCGTCGATGCACTCGTCGCAGAATGAGCAAGATACGCGCTTCTACGGTAAATTTGCGCTGGTCCCCACGCTCGAACCCTCGTCGCAACAAGAGGCCTACACGATGATGAGCCACGCCTTTGCGCTCTCCGAGGAGCTTTGCGCTCCCGTATTGATGCGTATCACCACCCGCATGGCTCACAGCCGCGCGGTGGTTGAATTGGGTGCAAAACGCGAGCAAAACACAATTCACTACTCCGAGGATCTGCGCCGCTGGATCCTTTTGCCCGCCATTGCGCGCCGCCGCTATCAAGAGGTTGTGACTCAACAAGAGGAGCTGCAAAGCTTGTCGAACGCCTCGCAATTCAACCTCTACGCCGAGGGCACCGACAAAAGTCTGGGCGTAGTGGCAGCAGGCATCGCGTGGAACTACCTCTGCGAGAATTTCCCCGAGGGGGTGCCGTTCCCAAGTGTTAAGATCTCGCAATATCCACTCCCCAAAGCGATGATTGCCAGATTGTTCGACGAGTGCGACAGGGTGCTCGTCCTCGAAGATGGACAACCCTTCATCGAGGAGCAGCTTCGCGGTTTGCTCGACGATAAACCTATTTGCGGAAGGCTCGATGGCTCGGTTCCCCGCACAGGAGAGCTCACCCCCGACAACATCAAAGCGGCGTTGGGTATAGCTCCTGCCAAGGAGTTTGCGCCAAGCCAGAGTGTTGTTGCGCGTCCACCCGCGATGTGCAGGGGTTGTGGTCACCGCGATGTCTACGCGGCACTCAACAAGATCGTCGCAGAGTACGACTCGGCGAAGGTCTTTAGCGACATCGGCTGCTACACCTTGGGTGCGCTTCCGCCATTTTCCGCAATCGATAGCTGCATCGATATGGGCGCCTCGATCACCATGGCAAAGGGGGCGAGCGACGTGGGGCAACACCCCTCGATTGCAGTAATTGGCGATTCGACATTCACCCACTCGGGGATGACAGGTCTGCTCGATGCCATCAACGCCAATAGCCCCATGACGGTGATCATCTCGGACAACTTCACAACGGGCATGACGGGCGGTCAGAAGTCGGCAGGACTCAACAAATACGAGGCGATCTGCCTAGGTTTGGGGGTCTCTCCCGACCACCTTCGAGTTGTGGTGCCACTGCCCAAGAACATGGCGCAGATCGAACAAGTGTTGCGCGAGGAGATCGAATATAAGGGGCTTTCGGTTATTATTCCGCGGCGGGAGTGTATACAGACGATGAAAAAGAAAAAATAAATATAGTGTGACTTACAAGGCGATTTTACCTATATACGTCATTGCGGACTTGATCCGCAATCTCATAATAGAGTTGCGTAAATAATTAGAGATTGCGGCTCGTAGGCCGCAATGACGAAAGGCATTACATTTTACTTATTAGTCTCCACCATATAAAAAAATAAAAAGTTATGAAACGCGATATAATTCTTTCGGGCGTGGGAGGTCAAGGAATCCTCTCCATCGCAGCGGTCATCGGCGAGGCAATTCGTGCCGAGGGGCTCAACATCAAACAGGCCGAAGTGCACGGAATGAGCCAACGCGGCGGCGACGTGCAGACAAATCTGCGCATCAGCGACCAACCCATCGCTTCGGATTTGATTCCGCGAGGGGGTGCCGATGCCATCATCTCGTTGGAGCCTATGGAGGCTCTGCGCTACCTGCCCTACCTTCGTGCGGGCGGGTGGATTGTCACCTCGTCGGTGCCATTTATCAATATCCCCAACTATCCCGACCCCGAGGCTCTAATGGCTGAGTTGCAGGCGTTGCCCAACGTCTTGATGCTCGACGTGGAGCAAGCGGCCAAGGATGGAGGCGTTGCGAGAGGGGCAAATATTGTGCTTTTGGGCGTTGCTTCGCAGATCCTGGGCATCGACTCCGACGACTTGAAGGGCGGTATCCAGCGGATCTTTGCTCGCAAAGGCGAGGCGGTGGTCGAGGCAAATATCAAGGCATTTAATATAGGTGTCGCAGCGGCGCGCGAGCAATTAAAACAGAGATAAAATGGGC
Source organism: Rikenellaceae bacterium (assembly GCA_047172505.1). Lineage (GTDB taxonomy): Bacteria > Bacteroidota > Bacteroidia > Bacteroidales > Rikenellaceae > Alistipes. The sequence goes on from JBCQWE010000007.1 coordinate 29,517, forward strand.
GAAGTATTTAGCAGAGAAGTAGTTGCCTCGACGATGCAGGAGCTCAAAATCGGCTCCCTCTCCACCGCAACCATTGGTCAGATGTTGTCGCTGGCGGCAACTTTGGAGCAGCGCAGCGGAATTCCATTCGTGAGGATGGATCAAGGCATCCCAGGCCTGGCGCCTTGCCAAATTGGCATGGAGGCCGAAAAGGAGGCTCTCGACAGAGGTGTAGCCTCGTTATATCCTGCAGCCGAGGGCGTTGCGGAGCTCAAGGCGGAGAGTGCGCGCTTTATTAAGGCCTTTCTCAATATCGACATCGCCCCCACCTCGTGTCTACCCACTACAGGTTCGGTGGCGGGGTCGTTCGGCTCGTTTATCATCTGCAATCAGCTTCATGCAGATCGCGACACGGTGCTCTTTATCGACCCAGGATTTCCGATCCAAAAATCGCAACTCAATATATTGGGGCTCAAATACATTTCGTTCGACATATTTGAATTCAGGGGCGAAGCTTTGCGCGACAAATTAGAGGAGCTACTCGCTGGCTCGCGCATTTCGTCGATAGTCTACTCGTCGCCCAATAACCCCACCTGGATCACTCTCACCGAGTTGGAACTCAGGATAATAGGCGAGATGGCCAACAAGTACGACGTGGTGATTCTCGAAGATTTAGCCTACTTCGGAATGGACTCGCGCGAAGATTTCGGAGTACCATTCTCCGAGCCCTACATCCCCACCGTGGCGCGCTACACTTCGAACTACATACTCTTTATCTCGGGGTCGAAGATCTTTAGCTACGCTGGCCAACGCATTGCTGTGGCGTGTGTTAGCGATGCTCTCTACCAGAGAACTTACCCTCACCTGGCGGAGCGCTACAATGGCGCAGGTCACTTCGGCATCACATTTACCAACGCGGTGATGTATATGATCACTTCGGGTGTCACCCACTCGGTGCAATTGGCCCTGGCGGCGATGTTCAAGGCGTCGAGCGATGGGGTATTCAACTTTGTGGAGGCGACAAAGGAGTATGCTCGTCGCGCTCAGCGCATGAAAGAGATTCTTCTTCGTCACGGCTTTTGCGTTGTCTATGACAAGGATATTGACCGCGAAATTGGCGATGGATTTTTCTTTACGATAGGCTACAAGGGTATGAGTTGCAGTGAATTAGTCAGTGAATTTGTCCACTACGGCATAAGCTCCATCTCGCTCTCGACAACAGGATCGCTTCGCGAGGGAGTCAGAGCCTGCACCTCGCGCATGACCGACGAGATGCTAGATATTTTCGAGGAGCGCTTAGCGCAATTCGCCGCCGACCACAAATAGATGACAACTAGACCACAAATAAACCCAAAAAATAGAACAGAAAATGATCTGGAACAAAACTAAAGAGTGCATGTCGCGCGAGAAGATGCGCGAGTTGCAGAGCGAGCGACTTCGCAAAACGGTGCACAGAGTCTACCACAACACCCCATTCTATCGCGAGAAGATGCAGCAGATGGGTCTCACGCCTGACGATATTCAAACTATCGACGACATCGTGAAACTTCCATTCACCACCAAGCAGGATCTGCGCGATAACTACCCCTACGGCCTCTTTGCGGTGCCACTTTCGGAGATCGTGCGCATCCATGCCTCGTCGGGCACTACGGGTCAGCCAACGGTTGTGGGCTACACCCGCAAAGATATTTCGATCTGGTCGGAGATGATGTCGCGCGCCTTGACCTCTTATGGTATCAGCAACAGCGATATTGTCTCGGTGGCCTACGGCTATGGACTCTTCACAGGAGGCCTTGGAGCGCACTATGGCGCTGAAAATCTGGGTGCTACGGTGATCCCAATGGGTACTGGCAACACGCGCAAGCAGATCCAATTGATGCGCGACTTCAAAGCTACGGCGATCACCACAACCCCTTCGTATGGTCTCTACCTAGCCGATTCGATCGAGACCGAAGGTTTCAAAAGAGATGAATTGAGCCTGCGAGTAGGAGTCTTTGGCGCAGAGCCATGGACCGAGAATATGCGCAAGGAGATCGAGGAGCGTTTGGGTGTCGATGCCTATAATATGTATGGCCTAAGCGAGATCATGGGCCCTGCGGTATCTTACGAATGTGAGTGCAAAAACGGCTCTCATATCGTCGAGGACCACATCTACCCCGAGATCATCTCGCCCGAGACCTTCGAGCCACTGCCCTACGGCGAGCAGGGCGAATTGGTCTTCACGACCATCACCAAGGAGGGTATTCCACTGCTTCGCTACCGCACAAAGGACCTCTGCTCGCTCATTGCCGAGCCATGCGAGTGTGGAAGAACTAATGTTAGAATGACCCGCATTGTTGGTCGTTCGGACGATATGCTTATCATCCGCGGTGTGAATGTGTTCCCATCGCAGATCGAGGAGGTTATTCTCAACATCGAAGAGCTTGAACCTCATTACCTTATCGTGGTCGACAGAGTAAACAACCAAGACACCTTCGAAGTGCAAGTCGAGGTGAAAGCGTCGTCGTTCACCGACGATATTTCGCAGATGCTTGAGATCAAGAAACGTGTTTTGGCACGTATGCACGGCATGTTGGGGCTCAACCCAGTGATCAAACTCGTAGCTCCGCGAACCATCGAACGCAGCATGGGCAAAGCGGTGAGAGTTATAGATAATCGTAAATTGTAAATTTGGAGGATAAGGATATGAAAATTAAGCAATTATCAATATTCATGGAGAATAAAGTCGGAACCATCAACGAGGTTATCTCCATCATAAGCGAGGCGGGAATCAGCCTGCGTGCATTTTCTGTAGCCGATGGTATCGAATTTGGAATCCTGCGAATCATAGTTCGCCCCGAAAATCTCCTTCGCACTCAGCAAGTGATCGAAGATGCGGGCTTCAAGGTTAATCAAACCGATGTTCTTTGTGTCGAGGTTCCCAACGTCGCAGGTGGCATCTCTACCGTTTTGAGCGACTTGGCGAAAGAGGATGTTTTTATCCAATACATGTACTCGTTCTCCGATGCTGAAACCGCGAGCGTTATAATTCGCCCCAACGACATCGATCGCTGCATCGGGGTTTTGTCTAGTAGGTAAATCTTAGCGAGAGCACCCCAAGGAGTCGATTTGCGCCACTACAAAGTTACTGCCGCCAACGAAGATCATATCTTCTTTGGTGGCAAGTGCGCGCGCCCTTTGTAGAGCTTCTTCGACCTCTTCGACCACTTCGCCCTGCAAGCCAATCGAGGTTGCGTAGTCGAAAAGTGTTGTGGTGTCGAGTGCGCGCGGGTTACTCGGGCGCGTGAAGATGTAGTATGCCTCGGAGGGGAAATAGCTGAGGATCTCGCGGAAATCTTTGTCGGCAGCAAAGCCCAACACGCAGTATAATTTGTCGTGTGGCGTAGCTTCGATTTGCTGTGCAACAACCCTTAGGCTGTGGGGGTTGTGACCCGTGTCGCACACTGTAAGTGGATTAATACCAAGCTTTTGCCAGCGACCTCGCAGGTGGGTGGTCTTGGCTGCATTTGCTACTCCCTCGGTGTAAGCCCTGCGGCTTATCGTGATCGGGGTGGAGCGCTTTAGGTGGTCGACAACTGCGGCAACGGTGATTATATTCTCGCGCTGGTAGTGCCCCTCTAAATCGAGCGCAAGTGAGAACTGGTAATCATCCGCAAGGCGCTTCAACGTGAAGCTTTGTCCTTGTTGGGTGGTTTGCTGCGCAAGGCATGCGAAGCGCTCTTGGGCGAATATTATCGGTGCCGTCAACTGCTCGGCTCGGTCGATAAATACCGCGTTATACTCCGCCGAGGACTCCCCAATCACAACGGGGACCCCCTTTTTTATTATCCCCGCTTTCTCGGCGGCGATCTTTGTGATCGTGTCGCCCAGGTACTCTTTGTGCTCCAATGCGACGTTGGTCACAACGCTCAAAAGAGGTGTTACAACATTTGTAGCATCGAGCCTACCCCCAAGCCCTGTCTCGATTATGGCTACCTCCACATCGCTTTGCGCGAAGTGGTCGAAGGCCATCGCGGCGGTCATCTCGAAGAACGAGAGGCGCAACTGCTCCATCGTGGGGCGGTGTTGCTCAACGAATTTCACCACACTTCGCTCGCTGATCTTCTGCCCGTCGACCCTGATGCGCTCGCGAAAATCGACCAAGTGCGGCGAGGTGAAAAGCCCAACCCTGTAGCCCGCCTGGTAGAGAATCGAGGCGAGGATATGCGAGGTGGAACCCTTGCCGTTGGTGCCTGCGACGTGGATAACTTGAAAATTTTTCTGCGGGTTGTCGAGCGCCTTGCAAAACGAGCTAATGCGCTCTAGGCCTGGCTTATATGCCGCGCCGCCGATCTGTTGGAACGAGGGCAGCGAGTTGAAAAGATACTCTAGCGTTTGTTGATAATTCATTGTTTCAAATTACTAGCGGTGCGTTAACTTTTTAAAATTTGCTGCAACTAGTTAATATATAGTTGTTTGCGTCTGATATTTAAATAAATGATTTGAATCTAAATTTTATCTAACACGTCATTGCGGACTTGATCCGCAATCTCTCTTTTTTCGTCATTGCGGACTTGATCCGCAATCTTTAATACTCTGATAATTAGCGATAATTTGAGATTCTGAATCAAGTTCAGAATGACGACTTTACAAGTTCAGAATGACGACTTTAGTTTAACGCATCAGTACTGGTTTCGAGTCTGCGATTAGTCGGCAAGGTGGTTGCGCTTGCGGACGCGATAAACCATAAAGTTAAGTAGCGAGAGAATCGCCATGAAAATTGCAATTCGAGCTATGTAGTCGCCGTGGCGGGTGTAGAAAGTGATCTGCGAATTTAGGGGGATGGTCTGGGTCAAGACTCCCCTTTGGTCCCAACCCAAAGTTTCGAGTTTGTCGCCGCGCGCAGAGATGAAACCCGAGATTCCCGTGTTGGCACTTCGAGCAATTGCTCGGCGGTGCTCCACAGCGCGCAGTGCCGACATCGAGAAGAGGTGGCGGTAGCCTGGGGTGTTGTCCCACCAACAATCGTTCGAAATTACAAACATCGCCTCGGCACCATTGTTGACAAATTCGCCGTAGTAGGCTCCGTAGAGCGCCTCGTAGCAGATCGCAGCGCCCACCTTGGCCGTAGGATCGTCGAAGACAACTCGCTCCTCACCCCTGCCCAACTGTCCGAGGCTGCCCCCGAGGTCGATTATCAGCGACTCGAAAGATTTGAAGAGCCAGATAAATGGTACGCTCTCTGTGCCAACCACCAACTTTGCTTTATGGTGCAGTTTCGCCTCCCCCTCCCTAGGGATGTATATCGCCGAATTGTAGATGTCGTAGTATTGATTCGACCGCTTGCGAGCTGTTGCACTCTGCTCACCCGCGGCGTAGTAACGCACGCTCGACACCCCCGAGATCACAGAGGCCTCGCTGCCCTGCTGCCCAACAACCTCGCGCAGCCCATGCACCGTTTGCGAGCGCGCCACATTGTCCAAATAGACAAATTCGGGAATCGCACACTCGGGCATAACTATAAAATCGGCATCGGTGGGAGCCTGCGAGGCTAGGGCTAACAGGTTCTGCTCCTGCTCCTTATCGCCAGGGTGGTCGGGTCTTAGGAAGTGAATATTGGGCTGCACCACGCTCACCTTGATCTGCCCTTGCGAGGGCTGCTCGTAAGTGAGGTAGATCGCCAGCGAGATTAAAAGAGGCGCCACAGCCACCGTCGCCGCCGCAATAATTTTAGAATTGCGCCTATCTCGCCAAGCCTCGTAGATCAAAATATTGGAGAGCAAAACCCACAACGAACCCCCAAAGAGCCCCGTGTATTCGTACCACTGAATCGCCCAGATGTCCGCCGAGAAGCCATTACCCAGAAGTAGCCATGGCCACGAGAGCGATGAGCAGGTGTACCAATACTCCAAAGCTATCCATAGCGCAATAAGGAGGGTGTAGCTCAGCGGTTTACCCATCTTTTTCGACACCGTGTGAAAGGTCATAAAGGCGATCATCGAGAGCGTCGACGAGACTATGGTCGCAGCAACAGGGCCCACAGGAGTGGCATTCCAGATCCACCACACCGTGGCTACGTTCCACAAAATAAAGGTCGAGAGCGCAAACCAAAATGTGCTCCACCACCCTCGGCGCGAATCCTCGGCCGCGCCACTCACCCAGAGCAGTGGCACAAGAGCCACAAGTAGCGGCAAACCGCTAACACTCAGCCACCCAAGCGACAATAAAACCACAGATAGCACCAACGCTATAATTTTTCGATTCATGATAATTCCATTTTTTTAGATTCCCCCAACAGCGAGAATATAACATGCAAACTTACACAAAAAAAACCAATTTTAAGTAATAAATTGTGTGAAAAATCTCGCTTGCTTTCCGCCCTTTTTTACTGACCTTTCTCTCCGCCCTTTCTTACTGCCCTTGCAGCGGGCGGCCGCCAGGCTAGCCTGGACCCGAAACTTTCGTTTTTGACTTTTTGTTGCGCCTATGTGTGAGGCTTCGCCTTTGCGATATGTATACTATAATGCCCTTTTGAAAATAAATTTTCAACGTTCATCATAGCATACACATCTATGCCAACCTATGGTTGTCATCACACATCTGCGAGGTTGAAATCATCTATTTGACTGAGGGCTGGATATTACTTTTCGTCATTGCGGAGCCTTTTTTTGTTATTGCGGCTCGGAGGCCAATTGTGTCCAAAATAAGTATTTAAAGTGCTTGTATACAAATATTTAAAAACAAGAATCCCCCTAGAACTGATTTTCTTGATAATATTCCCCTTTTCGTCATTGCGGCCTACGAGCCGCAATCTCGAAAACGATTGATAGACAGAGTAATAGAGATTGCGGCTCGTAGGCCGCAATGACGCACAGGCGGGTTAAATTGCATAGGTTTGATTATTCAGTCGCCAAGCCATCGATCCACTCGAAGATCAGGCGGTAGAGAGGGTAGCGCACCTGGGGTGTTGAGAGAACCAGGTCGTGCATGCCTCCCGCGACCTCCACTTGTGTTACGTTTGTGCCTAGCCCTGGGGCATATTTTTTTATGTCGGCCACGTCGAGAACCGCGTCGCCACTTTTATAGAGTTCGGGGGAGTACTCCTCGCCGATGGTTTTGTCGGAGTACATCACCAAAACGGGGCAGGGTATATCGAGTCCCGTTTGCAATTTGCGGTGTCCTTTGTGTATTGCGCGCAGCCACATTGCGGTGATGGGCAACGACTCCACGCGCTTGAAGGTGGTGTCGAAGGGCCACTCGCCGTCGAACTTGTCGCTAATCGAGCGGCCGTAGCCACCTGGGGTGTCGCTTCCGCCCGAGACTCTCCAATTTTTAAATACTCCTCCCAGCGACGATATTACTGGCACGCAGAGATCCTCCATGAACCACCCGCCCAGGTTCATGTCGAAGAAGGGGCTGTTTAGAATAAGTGCCGAAATTTGTAGGTTGTCGCGGTTGTGGTGGCAGTAGAGCGATGTTGTGAGGCCTCCTGTGGAGTGTCCCATCAGGATTATCTCCTCGATTCCCTGCTGGTGCATTAGCTCGATCGCGGCATCAATATCTTCGAAGTAGTCGTCGACAGAGCGCAGTGAAAAGGGGCTCTGCCACTCTCGCATCGAGCGGCCGTAGCGACGTAGGTCGACAGCGTAGAATTGCCAGTCGTGGTCGAAGAATTTCTCGGCCATCTCGCGCTGAAAGAAGTAGTCGTTGTAGCCATGCACGTAGAGCACCGCGCGGGTGGGGTGGACCCACTTTGTGGGTTTTAGGCGCACTACAGTGGTGACCACTGGGCCGTCGAAGTCGTCGGCAAGCTCGATCGTGATTTTCTCGAAGTCGGGCCCTAGGGGGTCGGGCCCAAATTGGTTTTGCGCCACGGCTCCCCACGTGCACAAGAGCGCGCAGAGTGTGAGAATTAAACCTTTCATTTTTCTATATTATGTATAAAAAGAGACTATTTATGTGCTCTGTAGGCTTTCAAAACTCCTTTCACCCTAAGTATCGAGTGGATGAGAGTGTCGACAGTACCCACGCTAGGTACCTCGACATTCACAGCGCCTACGGCACTTCCATCGCCTCGCGACGAGAGTGAAATGGAGCGCATGTTGAGCTTTAGGACCTTGCTAATCACCTCGGTAATGAGGTTCACCATGCCTGGGCTATCCTTCACCACGATGTTGATCGTAACGCGGAAGGCACCCGAAGCCGAGGCGCGCCACGTGGCATCGAGAACTCTGTAGGGGTAATTCTCGCGCAACCTCGCCGCATTGGGGCAGTCGGTGCGGTGGATGGTGATTCCTGTCGAGACCGTCACAAAACCAAAAATATCGTCGCCCTTGATGGGGTTGCAGCACTTTGCTAGTTTGTAGTCGAGGTTGTTGATGCTCTCGTCGATTATCAGTGCATCGCTCGACTTAGGCTCCTCGCGCTGTGCGGAGCTTATCTTCTTGGCACGCTCCTGCTCCAAGGCTGCGGCTGCGGCGCGGCGCTCCTCGTCGGCTTCGCCCGAGATGAGTTTTTGTAGAATCTCCTTAATTGCTGCAATATCAATCTTTTGGGTCGCTATAAGTTCGTAAAGTTCCATGCCCGTGCGCTGCTTGTAGAACTTGCAGAGGTAGGCCACGGCATCGTCCATCGAGATGTTGAGCTTCCAATTTTTGATCTTACGTTCGAGCTCCTCGCGACCGATGCGTGCATTTTTTGCCTGCTCCTCGCGCAAGAAACCTTTGATTTTGTTGCGAGCTTTAGATGTCACCACCACGTTGAGCCAATCCGATTTTGGGGTTTGGTTCTTCTGGGTGAATACCTCGACAATATCGCCATTTTTGAGCGTTTCGCGGATCGAGGCCGAGCGGTTGTTGATTTTACCTCCAACGCATGTGGAGCCCACATTGGTGTGAATATCGAACGCGAAGTCGAGCAGGGTAGCTCCCTCGCGCAATTTGCGGATGTCGCCGTTGGGGGTGAAAACGAAGATCTCCTCCGAGGTGATCTCGGCATCGAAACGGTCGGCAATTGATTCGGTGGTCGCCTCCATCAATTCGCGAAGTCGGCTCAACCACATCTCCGAGGTCTGTGCTCCTCCGCTCACACCTTTGTAGCGCCAGTGGGCTGCGATACCGCGCTCGGCCACAGCATCCATGCGCTCGGTGCGGATCTGCACCTCGACCCACTTGCCTGCTGCCGAGACAGTTGCGTGCAACGACTCGTAGCCGTTGGATTTAGGGATCGAGACCCAATCGCGCATGCGTTTAGGGTTGGGGGTGTAACAATCGCTCACGATCGAGTAGGCTAGCCAGCACTGCTGCTTGTCGAACTCTGGGGGGCAATCGATGATAATTCGTATGGCGAAGATGTCGTAGACACCCTCGAAAGGAACCTGCTGCTTGTGCATCTTGGTCCAGATCGAGAAAACGGATTTGGTGCGGCTTTTAAGGTGGTATTTCATCCCTGCTTTATCCATCCGCTCGGTTAGCGGCTCGATAAATTTGGCGATGAAGAGTTTGCGCTCCGCCTCGCTTTCGGCCAATTTGGTGACTATGAGTTTGTGCTCTTCGGGCTCCAAGTAGCTTAGGGCTATATCTTCGAGCTCCGATTTGATGTTGTAGAGACCCAGTTTGTGGGCAATTTGAGCGTAGAGGTTGACCGACTCCCAACTCTTTTTGGTCCATTTATCCTCGGGGAAGATGCTCAAGTTGCGCATCACTTCGAGCCTATCGGCCAATTTTATTAGGATCACACGCGGGTCCGACGAGTAGGAGATGATCATATCGCGGAAATTTGCCGCCTGCTCGCCATCGGTCTTAAGCTCGATGTCCGAAATATTCGAGAGGCTCAAAGCCACAAGCAGCGCCTCTTGACCAAATGTTTCACCTATATATGTATGTATAGCGGCACGTTCGCCCTCATCCTTTTTGTGGGAGAGCCTAATAACGTCGTGGAGGATCGCGGCGATCGAGGAGTTGCGCCCCAGGCCGATCTCTTCGATGACGATATGTGCCACACCCACAGCGTGATCGAGCATTGGCGAACCGTCGTAACGACTCTCTGCTGCCAGATTCTCCGCGGCGTAGCAGAGCGCTCTATCGACTAGCTTTTGGCTGCCAACAGAGAAGTTTGCCTTGACAAGGCTCCTAAATTTTTCGTAACGACTTAAAACCATAATGTCCAAAGATAGTGATTTTTTTATTCTCCGATGCTTTTGTAACAGTTTTTTTACTACTTTTGAGAAGTTAAACAACGTTTCGATCATGAAAAATTACATCTCAACAATCGGCGAGGAGATCGGAAATTCGGTGTCACACGGTGTGATGTCGCTCGTCTCGCTCTGCCTAATCCCCCTAGTAGCAGTCAATTCCTACATCAAGGCGGGAGCCTTGGCGGCAGCTAGCGTAAGTGTTTTTGCCATCTCGATCTTCCTTATGTTTCTCTGCTCGACCCTCTACCATTCGATGTATCCAGGGTCGAAGCACAAGAAGGTGTTCCAAATTTTAGACCATATATTTATATATATAGCCATCGCGGGCACCTATACCCCCATCGCCCTATGTGTGATCGGAGGGTGGCAAGGGATCTTTATCACCATCTTGCAGTGGTCGATGGTGCTTTTTGGAATATTTTACAAATCGCTCGCGCGGCGGTCGATTCCCGCGATTAGTCTTACGATCTATCTGGTGATGGGGTGGACCATCGTATTTTTCGGTCCTCTATTCTGGCGCAGCGCCTCGATCCCACTTATGGCCTTGATCCTCGCGGGTGGCATCTTCTACACCATTGGAGCCTACTTCTACGCCAAGAAGGGATTCAAATACCACCACCTGGTGTGGCACCTCTTCATCAACCTTGCCATGGCGTGCCACTACGTAGCTATCGCTTGCTTCTTGTTTTAGAGGAGAGGTGTAGCCTTCGATGTTGCCAATTTTCAAGTTTTAGTAGTGTTATTTTGTAAATATATTGAAAAACTCGATCTCGGGTAGATCACTTCACCATATAATTACTACCTTTGTCTAAACTTGAAAATGCTAAAAACAAGCTCAATGAGAAGATTCGCACAACTTATACTCGGCGTAGCAGCTCTCTTTGCTACGACTACCGCCCACTCGCAAGAGATCACCGACCCCTACACGACCCACCTGCTTGAGAAGATGACAGGTTACTACGATCGGGGAATCGACGAAAAATTATATCTCCAACTCGACAAGCCTTACTACAGTGCTGGCGAGCAGATCTGGTTTAAGGGCTACCTGCTCAATGCAATTACCCATGGGCCACTCAAGTTCTCCAACTTCATCTACGTCGAACTTATCAAAGGCGAAAAGGAGCTGGTGTCGAGGGTGAAAGTCAAACGCGACAGCACAGGTTTCAACGGTTATATGGCGCTCGATGCGCAACTCACCGAGGGCGACTACACCCTGCGAGGCTACACACGTTGGATGCTCAACAAGGAAGAAGATTTTCTCTTTAGCCGCGCGCTGAAGATCATTAGCCCTATCCCCGCAACGGCCCTGGCGCCCGCCGAGCAGCCCACGAAAAGCGACAAGAAAAAGCAAGAGGAGCAGAATTTAACCCCGCAAGCAGCAACCCCGCTTAACTACGACCTTCAATTCTTCCCCGAGGGTGGAGCGCTCCTGGCGGGAGTCTCGCAGATCGTCGCTTTTAAAGCTATCGGCGAAGATGGCCTATCGGTCGAGGTAAGTGGTGCTGTTTATAATGCTCAGGGTGAGTTTCTTAGCGAATTTAGATCGACACACAAAGGAATGGGCATATTGAGTATTTTCGCCAACCAGGGCGACAAATATTATGCAATGGTTAAAACCGAGGAGGGGCTGGAGCGCCGTTTCGACCTGCCCGCCGTGGAGGCTCAGGGTGCTATCATCACTGCCCGCAAAGTCAAAGATCGCCTTATGTATAAGGTGGCTTCGACAGACGAGCAGCTCACCAAAGGGTCGCACGTTGTGGTGAGCTCCCACGGACGAGTGGTCTCTATTGGAAGTGTCGACCTCTCGGATTCGGCAAGCGTTCCGATGAGTCAACTCTTCGAGGGTGTCAACATCCTCTCGCTAGTCGATGCTGCGGGCTCGGTGATTTCGGAGCGCCTAGTTTTTAAATTCTCCGACACCACCCCCACGCTCAGCGTGACTACCGACAAAGAAAATTATGCGAGCCGCCAAAAGGCAAAGGTGAGCGTAAAGATCCTCGACAGCTTCGGCGAAGGGGCGAAGGGCGAATTTGGAGTCTCGGTTACCGACAATAGCGCCGTGGAGTTCAATAGCGCCGATGGTAATATCGTCTCATATCTGCTGCTTACATCCGATCTTAAGGGCCACATCGAAGCCCCAGGGCTCTACTTTAGTGGCGATGCGGTGAGCGACGAGTACAACATCGACCTATTGATGCGCACCCAAGGCTGGCGACGTTTCGACCTCGGCGGTATCCTGGCCGAGCAGCTGCCCGCAACCAAATACAACTACGAGGATGTTGCCCAGATCTCGGGCGAGGTGAAAGGCTTCTTTGGTAACGCTGCACGCCAACCCAAGATTTACGTTTTGAGCGCTCAGCGCAACTATATGGATGTCTTTGATCTCGACCTTTCGAATAAGTTTGTGTTGAGAGGCCTCGACATCCCCGACAGCACAATTTATGTGATCCAGGCACGAGGTCGCAAGGGAGGTAACAGCCTGACGCTCAACATCAACCCCGAGGTGTTCCCCGCGGTGCAGCCTGCTATCTATCCTCGCAAAAAGAGTCTGGAGGCCTACGTGCCCATCGCTTTTGTTAATCAAAGTCAAGACAAATTCTACTACGATGGAGGTATGAGCCTCATAGATATGGATGCGGTGTATGTCACCCTCGAAAAAGGCGACGTGGAGTCGAGCACAAGCTCTAGCTTCTCGACACGCTCATCCTCGCGCGAGGAGCTGGAGCTAATGTCGGGATTCACCCTGCCCAACATCATCAGAACATTTCCGAGTATGACCGTGAGCGACGAGGGTGTTTCGTATAGAGGAAATTCGAAGTATGCGAAATTTGTGGTCGACGACATGGAGATGGACTTCTTGGATATTTCCTACCTCTCGGCAAGCGAGATAGAGACCATAGATTTCTTGGATAGCACCGAAGCATCGATGTATAGCGATGCGGCAGGTGGTGTCTTTGTGGTGAAGCTGCGCGATGGAGCTAGCGCAACGGCAGGTTCGCCAACCCCTCCAGGCATCGCGACAGTGGAACAGCTAGGCTACCAGCGCCCAATGTCGTTCTACCAGCCACGTTACAATGTCCCCGCACTAAAGGAGAACCTACCCCCAGACTATAGAACAACAATCTTCTGGGATGGATCGCTCGAACCCGACGCAGAGGGCAACATCTCCTTCGAATTCTACACCGCCGACAAAGCCACAAACTACACGGTGACCATCGAAGGCGTGACCACCGACGGCGAAATCTGCCATAGTGCAACGACTATTAGTCGGAATGCTATTCGTTAGGGGTTGTGAATTTTCTGAGAATTTTCTGAGAATCTCTGAGACTTTTCTGAGTCCTTTGTAACTCTTAGAGCAAAGCTCTAAGCCCAATAATCGCAAAAACTAATAACCCTATGCCGAAGGCATACCGCCCGAACTCCCCTCCTACTAGGGAGGTGCCCGACCGCAGGGAGGAATAGCGCCGAGCGAGGAGGGGTCGGGGGTGGTGGTCGAATATAATCGCCTTATTATTAAGAATTTATGTAGCCAATTACTGCTACTCGATATTGGGTTCAAGCGCCTGAAAGGTGTTTGAAAAAGTATAACCTTTAATGCTTTGGCAAAGTTTACTTTATGCCAAAGTGTCAAAGGTTATACTCTTAGAGCAAAGCTCTAAGCCCAATAATCGCAAAGCTTTAAGCTATTTTAGCATGTGAAAAAAGCGTTTAACGCAAGAAGATATTGAAATTCGCAATTTATTCGTATCTTTGTCCTCAACAACATATATTATCGAATCATGGAGTACACAAATCTACTAGGCAGTTATACCCCAGCTGCGACAGAGGCGCAAGTGGAGGCGCAAGTGGCACAAATAAAGGCGCTTTCGCAGCGCAATCACACTGTGGATGTTTACAAATTTTGCTTCTCGGCAATTGATCTCACCACGCTTTCGTGTAGTGATTCCGAGGAGTCGGTGCGTGCCTTTGCGACAAAGTGTGTAGATTTCTATCAACAATATCCTCACATTCCCAACGTGGCTTCGATCTGCGTTTACCCCTCGTTTGTCGAGACCGTAGGTCTTGTTGTGGATGGCACTCCTATGCGCATCACGAGTGTTGCTGCGGGCTTTCCCGCTTCGCAGACTTTCCTCGAAGTGAAGGTGTTGGAGACCGCTATGGCTATCGAGAGTGGTGCCGACGAGATCGACATCGTGATGAATGTAGGCATGGTGACCTCGGGTCAATATGAACTTGCTGCTGCCGAGGTGGAGGTGATCCGTGCCGAGATGGATAGCGACACCACGCTCAAAGTCATCATCGAGAGTGGAGCTTTGAAAACACCAGAGTTTATCCGCGCAGCATCGCTTCTTTCGATCTTCGCAGGCACAGATTTCGTCAAGACATCCACAGGCAAGATCGACGTTGCTGCAACTCCCGAAGCGGCAGTTGTAATATGTCAAGCCATTAAGGATTACTACGTTGCCACAGGCAAACGCATCGGTTTCAAAGTCGCAGGAGGCGTTAAGACCCCTGCCGACGCTGCACTATACTACACCATCGTCGAAGAGATCCTAGGCGCAGAGTGGCTCACTACCGACCTCTTCCGTATTGGCGCCTCGTCGGCCGCCAATAACCTTCTTTCGGCAATCGAGGGGCATGATGTTGCTTATTATTAATGGCTAAATCTTTAAGCGAAGCGAAAGCCCAATAACGCAAAGAAAGAAAGTGCAAAAATATGCACCCGCGGTGGTGTATATATGCCCACCCGATATAGTTGCGTTGGGGTCATATTCGTCGGCTGGGGTCGATGTGCAGCTTACAGCACCCAGAAGTCCCGCCGAAATCAGTAGCGTTGAAAGTATCTCTTTGCGTTTCATAATAGATTAGATTTTAGTTGTTTTTGGTATAGCTAAGGTAAAAACTAAAATCTGTTATGGCTACGCTTTTTTCGTAGATAACTGCAACAAAATAATAATGCGCTGAAAAACAGCGGCTAGCACCCTACTCCGCGCCCTGGGTTTTGATCTCCTGGAGCGATTTTTCGTTGGGTCGAAGTGGATTGTTTGCCTTGATGTACTCTTCGAGGGTTGTTGTGATTAGGGTCTCGCTGATTTTTCCATTGGTGTAACTCAGTCCTTTATACGTCTTGAAGATGTAGTCCCCCATCGCCACCTTGTAGCTTTTCGTGGTATCCAATTCGTGGAAGATGACATCCACCGCATCGCCGCTATCGTCGACAAGGATCGTGTAGGGGGTAGTCATCACAAGGTCGATGCAGTGTGCCTCGCCAACGTTTCGTGTGTCGTTGAATTTAGCCATCACTAGGTCTCGAAGCTGCCCTACAGACATCGTTGCCGTTGCAATGTAAGAGTTGAAAGGTTCGGCGTTGAGCACCGTCGCCATGCTGATGCTGCCTGCATCGAGTTGCTTCACCCTGACTCCGCCTTGGTGGTATACACCAATTGCAGAGTTGCTCCTCTTGCGGATAGACTCGGCAAAAAGATTCTTTAGCGCCATGTGGCTAAACTCCTGCGCGGCACTTCCAATGGGCTCATTGAGGTGGGGGTTGTTGTGGTACTCTTCGACCATCTCCAATACCTCCGCCTTGGGTTCGTACTCCTTGAGCGGGATGTTGCGGTGTGTGAGTATAACCTCACCATCGGCTTTGATGGTGACCATCGTTGCACCAATATTTTCAAGTCTGCTGCCCGTTTGCGAGATCAAAATGCCATTTTCGACCTGATCGGCAGTGTCGTGGCTATGCCCACTGATGATATGGTCGTAACCTCCCGAAAGTTCGCTCTGTGCAAACTCCACATCGCGCTCCAAGCCACAGTGGCTCACTAAAACCAACATGTCGCACTTCTGACGCAATGAGCCATATTGTGCAGCGGTGGTGTGTGGGTCGAGGAATCGGAGTCCCTGATAACTCTCGCTCTTTCCCGAGGGGTGATTATCGCCGTCGTAGTTGCCCACTATGCCAACAAAAGCGATTTTTTTGCCCTCAACATCGACGATATAGTGCGACAAAGGTTGCGGAAACGAGGTGGTGTCACTGACGATGTTCGCCCCAATAATCGGGAATTTAGCCTGGCGATTTGCCTCGGCAACATAGGCTTGGCCCTTGTCGAATTCGTGGTTTCCATAGATAGTGACATCGTAGCCCAAGTAGTTAAACATCGTGTAGATGGGCGTGTAATGCTCAACCAAATCAACAAAAGCATTGCCAGTCCAACGGTCACCCGCATCGACTAAAATAACGTTTGTCGTGTCGCGACACGCCTCAATTGCCGAGGCCAAGGAGGCAAAATTATCTATTTGAGCATGAATATCGTTGGTCGACAAAATCACAAAGTGACGTGCCGAACGCTCGCCCCTATTTACTATGATGCCAAAGAGTAGCAGCAGTGAAGCCGAGATCAAAAGTAGCGCTAGCTTAGTTAGTTTAGTCATCGAATTATATTTTTAGTTTATTGCACAAAGATAAACTTTTTTGCCGAGTTGGACAAATTGTTTTGTGGTAGCTTTTAGGGCAACCGCACGAAAAATAATTTACTATTTTACGATTATTGGGCTTAGAGCTTTGCTCAATATCGAGTAGCAGTGATTGATTATATAAATACATAATAATTAGTATGTTATGTTCGATCACCACCCCCGACCCCTCCTCGCTCAGCGCTATTCCTCCCTGCGGTCGGGCACCTCGCTAGTAGGAGGGGAGTTCCGAAGGTATGCCTTCGGCATAGGGTTATTAGTTTTGTTTCTTGAAAGTCTCAGAGGTTTCAGTAAGTCTCAGAAAGATGATAGCAAAAAAAACTTTTTTTCGTGCGTTTGCCCTAAAAATTACGCTCCCGTAAATTGGATCAAGTTTACTTGAAATCCAACTTAAGGGAGCATAATATTTGTCAAGCGCTTTAAGTGCTTGATCTTAAAGAGAATGGTTAAGCTTTGAAGCCCTTGCCAATTCCCATGAAGTCGTCAGCTACCAACGCAGCACCACCGATAAGACCACCGTCTACGTTTGGTTTTGCGAAGATCTCCTCAGCGTTTGAAGGCTTACATGAACCACCGTAAAGGATTGCTGTGTTTTCAGCCGCAGCGCCGAACTTCGAAGCCAACACCTCGCGGATATATGCGTGGATCTCTTCAGCCTGGTCAGCAGATGCTGTAAGACCTGTTCCGATAGCCCAAACTGGCTCGTATGCGATAACAAGAGTTGCGAATTGCTCCTCGGTAAGACCGAAAACAACCTCCTCGATTTGAGCCTTAACTACGTCGAAGTATGTGCCATTCTCACGCTCTTCCTTCACCTCACCTACGCAGTAGATTGGAGTTAGGCCGTTAGCGTAAACTTGAGCGATCTTCTTGTTAAGAGTCTCAGAAGTCTCACCGTAGTACTCTCTGCGCTCAGAGTGGCCCAAGATAACATACTCGCAACCAAGCTCAGCGATCATCGAAGCTGCAACCTCACCAGTGTAAGCACCTTTGGTCTCAGCAGCACAGTTTTGTGCACCTACAGCAACACCTGTACCTTTAAGCACCTCAGCTACAGCTGCGATGTGTGTGAATGGAGGACATACGATGAAGTTTACGCATGAACATACGCTCTCTTTGCCAGCTGCTACAGCCTTAGCAAGTGCCACACCTTCCGATGGAAGAGTGTTCATTTTCCAGTTTCCTGCAACGATTTTCTTTCTCATTGTTCTGTTTTTTATTGTATTCTAAAATTTGGTTTGTTAAAACTCTTTTATCTTTCAGGATCCCCCTCTCTCTCTTTTCTGCGTGAGGAGTACCCCATCAGGTCATTGCGGACTTGATCCGCAATCTCATTTTTGAGATCCTGAATCAAGTTCAGGATGACGACGTATGAAAATAGTATCGACTAAATAACTCGATATATAATTTCGTTACTCGCACCACCCCTTAACCACGTCGATCGAGGGAGCTTTGAGTCCTAGTTTGTTCTTTTTGTTGAATCCGCACATCTGGTTGAAGAATTTGCCACCCTCCAACTTTTTGAGCGACTCCACGGTGATGTAACCCATCTTCTGGATCGGCTCCACCCACTCTTCGGGTACTCCTATCGCGGTGTAAGCCTCCACAGGGTCGTTCACCACGCGCTTTTCGGGGCGCATTTGTGGGAAGAACAACACATCCTGGATCGACGACTCGTTGGTCATAAACATCGTCAGGCGGTCGATGCCGATACCCATTCCCGAGCACGAAGGCATTCCATATTCCAATGCGCGCACGAAATCCATATCGATAAACATCGCCTCGTCGTCGCCCTTCTCTGACAATTTGAGCTGCTCTTGGAAGCGCGCAAGTTGGTCGATTGGGTCGTTGAGCTCCGAGTAGGCGTTGCAAAGCTCCTTACCATTAACAAAGAGTTCGAAACGCTCCGTGAGGTCGGGGTTCGAGCGGTGGCGCTTACAAAGTGGCGACATGTCGATTGGGTAGTCGATGATAAATGTTGGTTGGATGAGCTCCTCCTCGCAGAATTCACCAAAGAGAGCATCGATGAGTTTGCCCTTGCCGAAGGTCTCGTCGACCTCGACGTTGTGCTCCTTGCACGCTGCGTGCAACTCCTCTTCGCTCTTGCCTGTGATGTCGAAACCTGTCTTTTCTTTGATGGCATCGGTCATTGAGAGACGACGGAATGGAGCCTTGAACGAGATCTGACGATCACCAATTGTGAGCTCCGTGGTGCCGTTAGTCGCCAAAGCTACCTTCTCGAGCATCGTCTCGACGAACTCCATCATCCACAGATAATCTTTGTAGGCAACGTAGATCTCCATCACCGTAAATTCGGGGTTGTGCGTGCGGTCCATACCCTCGTTGCGGAAGTCCTTGCCAAATTCGTAGACTCCGTCGAAGCCTCCCACGATAAGTTTTTTGAGGTATAACTCGTTGGCAATACGCAAGTAAAGCGGCATGTCGAGCGTGTTGTGGTGGGTGATAAACGGACGAGCCGAAGCGCCACCAGGGATTGGTTGTAGGATTGGAGTCTCCACTTCGAGATAGCCCTTTGAATTGAAGAATTCGCGCATCGTAGCGATAATCTTGGCACGCTTTACAAACACCTCACGCACTTCGGGGTTAACCACCAAGTCGACATAGCGTTGGCGGTAGCGCACCTCGGGGTCGGTGAATGCGTCGAATACCTTACCATCCTTCTCCTTGACGATCGGAAGTGGGCGGATAGATTTCGAAAGTATGGTGTATTTGCGGCAGTGAACCGAAAGTTCGCCTGTGTTGGTGCGGAACGCAAAGCCCTCGACACCAACGAAATCGCCTATATCTAATAGCTTCTTAAAGACTGTGTTGTAGAGCGTAGGATCTCCCTCGGGGCACACGTCGTCGCGACGGATATAGACCTGGATACGACCCGTGTGGTCTTGAATTTCGAAGAATGCCGCAGAACCCATAATGCGGCGTGTCATGATACGGCCAGCTATTGTAATCTCCTGAAACTCTTCGGGTTTAGAGTCGAAGTTTGCGGTGATCTGCTCTGCTGTTGTGCTTACCTCGTAACGGGCTGCTGGATAGGGCTCTATGCCCAAGTTGCGAAGCGCCTCTAATGATTGACGGCGCAAAATTTCCTGTTCGCTGAGTTCAATGCTCATACTATCTTCTTGTTTATTAATTACATTTTAACCTCGCAAATTTACAAAATAAATTTTAATAAAAATATTTTATAACGATTTTTATGGGGCAAAGGTGCGAAAATCTCGCTTGCTATACTCTGCCGCCACTCTCTCATTGTCCTTACGGCGGGCGGCTGCCAGGCTAGCCTGGACACAAAAACCTTTGGTTTTTGACTTTTGTTGCGCCGATGTGTGAGGCTTCGCCTTGCGATATATGAATTGCAATGAGCTTTTGAAAGTGAGCTTTCAACGCTCCCGACCAGGCGCTCCCATTTTTTATGTGTAAAAAGTGGAAAATATTGTTAAAGTGTAATTTATTTTACTTATATTTGTTATAGATTATAATCAAAAACCTAAAATAACCAAATAGAACAAAAGCTATGAATGTTAAAAACTTAATGTCTGAGCTAGAGCGCAAGCACCCCGCCGAGAGCGAGTACCTACAAGCGGTGCACGAAGTGTTGACAACTGTGGAGGAGGTTTACAATCTTCACCCCGAATTCCGCGCCTTGAAGATCGCCGAGCGCATTGTGGAGCCCGACCGCATCTTCACCTTCAAGGTGGTGTGGGTCGACGATGCGGGGGTGCCCCAAGTAAATTTGGGCTACCGCGTACAATTCAACAATGCCATTGGCCCTTACAAGGGTGGTCTGCGCTTCCACCCTTCGGTGAATCTCTCGATTCTTAAATTCTTGGGCTTCGAGCAGACATTCAAAAATGCCCTTACGACGTTGCCTATGGGTGGCGCAAAGGGAGGTTCGGACTTTAATCCCAAGGGGAAATCTGATGGTGAGGTGATGCGTTTCTGCCAAGCCTTCATGACCGAATTGTGGCGACACATAGGACCCGAGACCGATGTACCTGCGGGCGATATTGGCGTTGGAGCGCGCGAAATTGGCTACCTCTACGGCATGTACCGCAAACTTGCGCGCGAGAACACAGGAGTGCTCACAGGTAAGGGGATGACCTACGGCGGATCGCTCATTCGACCCGAAGCTACGGGCTACGGTGCGGTCTACTTCCTACAAAATATGTTGGATGCGTGCGGCGGTAGCCTCGCGGGGAAGGTGATCTCGCTCTCGGGCTTCGGCAATGTCGCGTGGGGAGCAGCTAAGAAGGCTACCGAGCTAGGTGCTAAGGTGGTAACGATCTCGGGTCCCGATGGTTACATCTACGACCCTGCGGGTCTCGACTCCGAGAAGATCGAATACCTGCTCGACCTGCGCGCCACAAACAACGATGTTGTTGAGCCTTACGCGGAGGAGTTCCCTGGTTCTACGTTCTACGCTGGAGAGAAGCCTTGGGGCGTGAAGGTCGATATTGCGATGCCTTGCGCAACCCAAAACGAGCTGGGTGGCGACGATGCTAAGGAGCTAATTGCCAACGGAGTGCAGATCGTAGCCGAAGTTTCGAACATGGGTTGCACCCCCGAAGCTATCGAGGCGCTACTTGCCGCCAAGGTGCTCTACGGCCCTGGCAAAGCAGTTAACGCGGGCGGCGTGGCAACCTCGGGATTGGAGATGACCCAAAACTCGATGAAGCTCAACTGGACAGCCGAGGAGGTCGATGCGAAACTGCACCACATAATGAGCTCGATCCATAGCGCATGCGTGGAGTACGGCACCGAGGGCACCTACATTAATTATATGAAGGGTGCCAACATCGCAGGATTCATCAAAGTTGCCAAGAGCATGGTCGAACAGGGGGTTTTGTAATATCTATAAAACAGCTTGCTTATTGTCTCCGACGGTCTCAGTAAAGTCTCAGTAAATTCTCAGCAAACCCCTTAAGCCACAGAACACTCAACACCCAGAGCCTTCACCCTTTGGGCGATCGCCCCCAACTCTTCGCGCCTAACTTTTTCGAGTGTTTGGCAAGGGGTGTCGCGGTCGATCGAGTAGACCATAACGGCTTTGGGGGCGATCTTGGCGATTAGGGCGAGCCACCCTTCGACTGCTTCTGCGGTTGTGTTGTCGATGCACTCGCCGTCGCACTCGCCGCGTAGGAACATGCTCTGAACGGTTAGTTGCCCCTTGAATAGTAACATGTTATCGACCACCTCCTCGACAGAATAGTCGCCTTGGGGGTGGTTGATTGCTTTCGCTGCGGGGGTTGTTGCGGCATCGAGCTTTAGGATGTTGTTGTCGACCAACAAAAGCGCCTTTCTCACAGAGGCAACACCGATGCGGGTTGCGTTGCTGAGCACCGAGACCTTGGCGCTAGGCACAATGGCATCGCGCAGGGCAATCGTCTCCTCGATAATCTCCTCGAAGTGGGGGTGCAAGGTGGGCTCGCCATTGCCCGCAAAGGTTATAACGTCGGGAATCTGACCTTGGCTCACCATTTCGCGCAACTTCACCTCAAGCGTAGAGATCACATCCTCCTTGGAGTTGAAGCGTCCGCTCCCGCGGCGCTCGGCATTCCAACCACATTCGCAATATATGCAGTCGAAGTTACATAGCTTAGAGTCTGTAGGAAGCAGATTTACCCCCAACGAGAGCCCCAAACGACGAGAGTTGACGGGGCCGAAAATAATATCTGAAAATAGTGCTGTCATGGTGAAAGTTGGCTGTTTGTTGTGGTTTATTTATGAGATTGCGGTTCGTGGGCCGCAATGACGAAGTGGGGCTGCACTAATCGTACTCCTCCGAGAAGTCGCCCATAAGTGAGTCGATCTCGCGCCGCTCCTTCTTTGTCGGTCGCCCTGTGCCGCGGTCGCGCACTACGAAAACGGTTTCGCGCGGTGCGTTGAGCTTGTCTAACTCCTCTTGCGGGGTGATATTGATGCAGTAGGGCTCCACATTTTTTGCTCCTTGGCGGCTCGAAACCAGGTCGAGAACCTTGTAGCGGTAGACCACAGGCATCTTCTTAACACTGATAACGTCGCCCACCTTCATCTCGCGCGAAGGCTTGCAGAAGGCATCGTTGACCAAAACGCGGTTGTTGCGCACGGCATCGGCGGCATCGCTGCGGGTCTTGAAGATGCGCACTGCCCAGAGGTACTTGTCGATTCTAACGGAGGTCATAACATGTTAAATTTGAAGTGATTGGTCGCGGTGCGAAAAGGAGTCGAGTCGAATGGCGATGAATATTAGAACTGTAAATGCCACTAGCGACGAACCTCCATAGCTCATAAAGGGCAGTGGAATACCCATCACGGGCATAAGACCGATGGTCATGCCCACATTGACCAAGACGTGGAAAAGTAGGATCGAGGCCACGGCATAGCAGTAGACCCTGGCGAAGGCCTCCTCCTGCCGCTCGCCCATATATATTAATCGCAAGATGAGCCCCGCGAAGAGGAGCAGCACCACCAAGGCCCCAAGAAAGCCCCACTCTTCGCCCAGCGAGCAGAATATAAAGTCGGTATGTCGCTCAGGCACAAAGCCGTAGCGGATCTGTGTACCCTGCAAAAAGCCCTTTCCAGTGAATCCTCCCGAACCGATCGCGATTTTCGACTGGTTGACGTTGTAGCCCGTGCCAAGTGGGTCGTCGACAAGGCCGAGGAACGTGAGGATGCGTTTTTGCTGGTGATCTTGGAGTATCGAGTTGAAGATATAGTCGGTGGTGGGCAAAAAGATCATCGTCAAAAGGAACATCGCAACCATAATTAGGGTTGTGGTGAGTCGTTTGCGGAACGCGTAGATCACCACAACGGGCAACGAAAGCATCGAGACCCACAAAAGCGAGCTAAAGAGCGAGAGCGGATTATCGGCAAAGAGGTACGAGATGAGCTGCACGACGATGGTGACCATCATAAGTGCCGCCAGGTAAGCGGCGTTGGTGCACCAAGTGCGGTTTATCATCACATCGCAGAGCGTGAGCACTCCAATCGAGAGCATCAGCAGCATAATTGGCGAGAGGAGAAACGAGATGATAAAGAGAAAGACGATGAGCAAAATAGGGATTATCAGCCACTTGTTGAGCCCTTCGCGGTAGAGCACAATAATAAATGAGCCCAAGACAATTCCCGAACCTGTGTCGTTCTGCAACACAATTATCATCAGTGGCAACAGCAGTACGGCGGCCACCTTGAACATGTCGCTGCGATTATTTATCGAAAAATTATAGTCGCACATCACGCGTGCCGTGGCCAATGCCGTGGTGATCTTGGCGATCTCGACAGGCTGCATGGTGAACGACCCGAAGCCCAACCAGGCGCGGGCACCGTTGACCTCCTTGCCTATGCCTGGCACAAAGGTCAGCAGCAGCAGTAAAATACCAAATCCGTAGAGTGGATAGGCATATTTGTGGAACGAGCTAACGTCGAGCAGCAGCACAAAGGTGGCAGCCATAAAGGCGACAAAAGCCCAAATTGCCTGCTTGACGTAGAAGTGCGAGAAGGCGAAAAAGTTGGTCGACGCTTCGTCGTACGACGACGAGACAACGCTCAACACTCCCGCCACCACCAACGCGATGTAGAGCAGCACGGCAATGGGGTCGGTACCCACAAATAGGTTTAGAGCGCGGTTATTTCGCATAGTTCGGGTAGTTTATCTTCATCTCTTTGACCTGCCTCAAGATTGCGGGGCGCGAGATGGTGTCGGTTAGGTAAAATTCCTCGATCAGGCTGGCTATAGGTCGCGCGATGGTGGCACCGAAGCCGCCATTTTCGACATAGACCGAGATCGCGATCTTCGGATTGTCGCGTGGCGCAAACGAGAGGAAGGTCGAGTGGTCGCGGCCGTGAGGATTCTCCGCCGTACCAGTTTTTCCGCAGATGTCGAGCCCCGCGACGTAGGCGTTGTTGTACCACCCATCGGAGCCAACGTTGACACTTGCCCACATGCCGTCGACAATCGTGTCGAAGTATTTAGATTCGACCATCGTCTGTTGAGGTTCGTAGAAGCGCCTATCTATGGAGTCGGCACCCTCCACCGCCTTGACAATGTGGGGGATATAGTAGTGACCACGGTTGGCCAAGATCGCCGCCATGTTGGCCATCTGCAATGGTGTGCAACCCAACTCGCCCTGTCCGATCGAGAGCGAGATCACGGTGAGCGAGTTCCACGAACCGTGATACTTCTTGTCGTAGGTGGCAACCGTGGGGACAAATCCCGACCCCTCGTTGAGAAAGTCGGAGCCCAATTTGCGACCAAAACCAAAGCTGAGGACATATTCGCGCCACTTCTCGAATCCATTTTTCACCCCGCCGCGGGCTGGGTTGTCCAAGATGTTGCGGTAGACGTGGCAGAAGTAGGTGTTGCACGACCACGCCACGGCGTTGTGTAGGTTAGTCGTAGCGCTATGTGGGTGACAGCCAAGCGTTCTATTGCCGTAGCGGAAGCCTCCGTGGCAACTGTATGTTTGCGAGGGAGTGAGCACCCCTTCCTGTAAACCTATGAGTCCTTGGACTAACTTGAAGGTCGAACCAGGCGGATATTTCGATGTTACAGCGCGGTTGAACAGTGGGCGGCGAGGGTCGTTGAGCAGCTTCATGTAGTTGTTTCCGCGGTCGCGCCCCACCAAATCGTCGGGGTCGTAGGATGGCGACGAGACCATCATCAAGATCTCGCCAGTCGAGGGTTCGATCGCCACCGCCGCACCAACTTTGCCCTCCATAAGTTCCTCGCCAAAGCGTTGAAGGCGAGCATCGATGGTCGAAATGAGGTATTGACCCTGTTGAGGCAATGTGTCGTAGATTCCATCCATGTAGCTGCCCTTGATGGCTCCGTGGCTGTCGACCTTGGTCACGCGAACCCCCTTTTTGCCGCGCAGCTCATCTTCGAATGCCGACTCCACGCCATACATGCCGATGTACTCGCCAGCGCGATAGTCGGGCCTGCGGTCGAGGATCGACTGTGTCACCTCGCTCACATAACCCAGGAGGTTGCCTCCAATGCTGCGAGGGTATTGGCGCACAGTGCGATAGACCATGTAGAAGCCCGAGAAGGCTGCCTCGTCGAAGAGTAGTTTCTCCTCGGTCGAGATATAGTTTGTCACCAGGCGCGGGGCGCGGGGCATCATGCGCGCATCGTTGAGTGCGCGGGTGAGTCGTGCGGGTGAGAGTCCCGTGATCTCGCACAAGCGCACCGAATCGAGAGAGGCGCGGTTAACCTCGCGGTAGATCACCATAAGGTCGTAACATTCGCGGCTCTGCACCAAGTACTCGCCATTGCGGTCGTAGACCTCGCCACGAGGTGGGTAGAGCACCTCGCGCCGCAGGACATTACCGTCGGCCAACCCTTTGTAGCGCGACGAAAGCACCTGTATATTGAAAAGACGAATTAGTATGATTGCAAATATAAAGATAACTATGAGTTGCAACACCCTCATTCGAATAAACTCCTCTTGAGTGCGACTCATTACTTCAATAATTTATTGGTTAAGAAAAGACGAGCTATAAGCCAGACAAAAAGGATCGAGACCGCCGTGCTTGCCGTAAAGCGCCACAATGTGTAGAGCATGTGAATAGCCGAAAGCGATTCGAAGAGGAAGAATATAGCGTGGTGGAGCGCCACAACGATTACAATATAACGAAGATAGGCCCTATCGCCAAAACTGATCTCCGAGGGAACTCCTCGTTCGGCGCTTCGTTTATCGCCAACGATAAGCTTTAGGATGGGAGCTCTAAAAAAAGCTATGGCGATCGAGGCGATCGAGTTGAGCCCACTGGTGCCCATCGCCGCATCCATGATCAAACCTAGCATAACCCCGCACCCAAGCATCACAATCTGCGACGATTCGATCGGCAACAGCACAATGAAAACGATGTAGACCAACGGTGCCACAAGCACACTAGTGGAGAGAGAGTCGAAGATGAAGATTTGCGAGAGTACCGCCGTGAGCAGTAGTGCGATATATGGTAGTATGCGAAACATAGTCTAGGGGTGGTTAAAATTCTCGGTTAATAGTTCTTTCCCATATCGTCGATCAAGGCCTCGATCTCGCCGCTGTCTCTGCTGCCGACAAGCAACACATAATCGATGGCGGTGATCTCTGCCGCCAAGTCGATCTCGACGTTGTAGGCTGTCTGCATCTCGTTGAATTCGAACGAGGCTACGGTGCCAATTTTTACCCCTCCAGGGAAAATGTTGGAGAATCCAGTCGAGACAATCGTGTCGCCTGCTTCGATATGTTCATATTTCGACAAGTCGGTCATCGAGACCCTATAACGGTCTTTGCCCTCCCAGCGGATCGAGCCGTAGTTGTTGCCACCCAGCACCTTGCCACTAGTGGTGAAGCTGTGGCTAAGGATCGAAAGCACTGCGCTATAGCGGCCAACACACCCTGCTACGTAGCCCAACATCTCGCCTGTGGGGGTTATAACGGCCATCTTCTCGTAAATGCCGTCTTCGATACCTTTGTCGACCACGATAAAGTTGTCGCGTTTATTGATCGAGTTCGAGACCACCTTTGCCACCGTGTAGGTGAAGGCGGGGTCTTCGAACGAGAGATCTTCAACTTCCGCTTCGCCATGGGTTAGTGCGGCGTAGCTGTCGATCTGCGACTCTAACTCTGCGATGCGCTCGGTGAGTTGCAGGTTCTCTTTGGGGAGCTCGAAAAGCCTTATCGTGCTGCGGATGCTTCTGCTCACCCCGCCAGTCATCGAGGCCGAGATCACAAATATCTTTGCGCGAGTGTAGCTGCTCGACCCCGCATAGTGACCTATAGCTATAGCCTCGGCAATGATAAAGAGGGCAACGACGTAGGTTGAACGTATAAACTCAAAGAATCGAAACACGGCTTAATGAAAATTCTGTTTTCTTATCTAATTTTAATATCAAAGAGAGTGACTAACAACTCAGAAGAGTAATATATTTGGTCATTGCGGATCGAGTCCGCAATGACGTTTTTGGTAGGTTGTACTTTATTAGTCGCGCTCTTTTGATCTCTCATTGGATTATCGCATCAAAAATGAGAACTGATCGATATTCTTAAGGGCGATTCCCGTGCCGCGAGCAATAGCGCGTAGTGGATCTTCGGCGATGTGGAATTGGATACCTGTTTTCTCGTAGAGTCTGCGGTCCAGACCACGGATCAAGGCTCCACCTCCTGCCAAGAAGATTCCGTTGCGCACGATGTCCGAGTAGAGCTCGGGGGGAGTCGACTCCAAAACCTTCATAAGCGCTGCGTCGAGCTTCACAAGCGACTTTTCGAGCGAGTAGGCGATCTCGGCGTAGTTGAGCTTCACGGTCTGAGGGAGCGCCGTTAGCATGTTGGGACCTGTCACCACGAAATCTTCTGGAGCATCGTCCAATTCGGTTAGTGCTGCACCTATCGAACATTTTATCGCCTCGGCAGTGCGCTCTCCAATGCGGATGTTGTGTTGTTGGCGCACGTAATTTTGGATGTCCGACGTGAAAACATCACCCGCCACATTGATCGACTCGGAGCAGACGATACCTCCTAGCGAGATACAAGCGATCTCCGAAGTACCACCACCGATGTCGATAACCATGCTTCCCTCGGGAGCTTCGACGTCGAGTCCAGCACCCAAAGCCGCAGCCATAGGTTCGAAGATCATAAACACCTCGCGAGCACCAGCGTGAACCGCCGAATCGCGCACGGCACGGATTTCGACGTTGGTCGAGCCCGATGGGATACAGATCACCATCCTGAGCGATGGTGCGAAGAGCGAGCCCGACATTTTCACCTTTTTGATCAAACCTTTGAGCATCAACTCCGTAGCGTTGAAATCGGCGATCACACCATCCTTCAACGGGCGGATGGTTTTGATGTTGGGGTTAGTTTTCTCGAACATCTGACGTGCTCGTTGACCGATGGCCATAAGTTTGCCCGAATGTACATCGAGCGCAACGATCGATGGCTCATCGACTACAACCTTGCCGTTGTAGATG
Source organism: Rikenellaceae bacterium (assembly GCA_047172505.1). Taxonomy (GTDB): domain Bacteria; phylum Bacteroidota; class Bacteroidia; order Bacteroidales; family Rikenellaceae; genus Alistipes. The sequence continues at coordinate 58,100 of JBCQWE010000007.1, forward strand.
ATAAGTGTGTTTGCAGTACCTAAATCTATTGCCAACTCTTGAGTTAATGCAAATAGTCCCATATCTTTATATTTTATTAATTGTCAATGTTTTGAGCCCTCGTGTCAAGATTGAAGATTGTCGCTCTTTTCGGCCTTGGGGCTTCCGCTTGCAAAATTAACAAAAAGAAAGGAGAATCTGCATATTTTATTTACTTTTTTTTACTCTTTTTTTTGTGCTGTTTTTTTGTGCTGTTGCGCTTTTGGGCTTTTCGCTTTGCTCAAAGATTTTCCCTTCTCAGCAAAGACTCAGCAAAGACTCAGTAAATTCTCAGCAACCCCCCCCCCAGTTCAACCAAAAAAAAATCATGGTGCGATTCTTGCCACCCTCCCCGATATGAAAAGATTAAAACCACACCTTGCACTTTTTTTCTGCAACGCTATTTGGGCGGTCAATTATCCGTTCTACCACATCCTCTTTTCGAAGGGTATCAGCGCCGCAGCTATGCTCGAATTGTCGCTACTCGTGGCGGCGCTACTTGCCTTTGTGCCACTGCTTTGGAGCCGCGCGGAGAAGATCGCAAGGGGCGACATTAAATACCTCTTTGCCGCCGCCATTCTCTCGGGCCTGATGCGCAAGGGATTTGTGATATTTTCGCTCTCGCTCACCACCCCCATCGAGGCTTCGATCATCTCGTCGCTGCTGCCAGTGATGGCGCTGTTGATCTCGGTTGCGATGGGCATCGACCGTTTTACCTCGTCTCGCATTATAGGTATAATCCTGGGCATGGTCGGCGTGGTGGCGGTGATCGCGAGGGGTGGTTCAACGGGCAGTGCGACATGTGCCTTGTGTGGTAATGTTTTGATGGTGCTCTACACCGTTGCTGCGGGGTTCTACATGGTGTGGCTTCAACCAATGTTCAAGAAATATAAGCCTGTGACACTCCTGCGCTGGATCTACCTGCTCTCGTCGCTGATGTTCCTGCCTTTTAGTCTCGATGCGATAACCAAGATTCCGCTCTCGACCCTCTCGACCCACACCCTTATCTTGGGTGCGGTTGTTGTCGCGCTGCCAACTTTCCTTCCGAACTTGCTGCTTAGCTACGCTTTGCGCAGTGTTAAGCCCACCGTGTCGAGCATATATAGCTACTTGCAGCCGATCCTAGCCATCGCTGTTTCGCTATGGCTAGGAGTCGGAAAGTTACATATAAGCACCCTGCTTTTTGGCCTTATAATCATTGCGGGTGTGACGCTGGTGATTCGTTCCTACGAGCACAAATCGCCTAAGCGACTTTGAGTCGCACCCCCTCCACCGATTTTGCCTTTTCCACCACAATTGTGTCGCCCGCCTGCACTTGACCCTCGATAATGAGTTGCGAGAGAGGCACCTCGACCCTATCGCTCAGAGTGCGTTTTAGTGCGCGCGCTCCATACTTTGCGCTGTAGCCGATCTCGGCTAAAGTTTGCCGTGCGCTCTGCGTTATGCGCAGCGAATAGCCAAGTTCACCCAATCGTTGGCGCAGATGAGCCAGCTCCAACTCTATGACCTGCTTCACGTCGTCGAGCGAGAGTGAGCGGAACAAGACAACATCGTCGATGCGATTGAGAAATTCGGGGGCAAACGACCGTTCGAGCGCCGCGCGATACTCCACCTGGGGAGCTTTCTGCTCGCCTTGATCCTTGACTGGGGTCGAGTAGCCCACCTGCTTGCGGCGCTTGGCCACGGTGCGCGAACCCACGTTGGAGGTCATGATGATGATGGTGTTGCTGAAGTCGACTTTGCGACCCGCGCCATCGGTGAGGTGCCCCTCGTCGAAGATCTGTAACATAGAGTTAAAGACCTCGGGATGAGCCTTTTCAATCTCGTCGAGCAGCACCACCGAATAGGGTTGTCGGCGTACCGCCTCGCTTAGTTGGCCACCCTCACCATAGCCGACATAGCCTGGGGGTGAGCCGATAAGGCGCGAAACATTGTGCTTCTCGGAATATTCGCTCATGTCGATCCTAATTAATCCTTGGCGCTCCTCGAACATCCACTTCGACAACTCTTTGGCTAGTAATGTTTTGCCCACACCCGTAGGACCAACAAACATAAACACTCCTGCGGGACGGTTGGAAGCTTTGAGCCCCGAGCGAGAGAGGTAGATCGACTGGGCGAGCTTCTCGACGGCCTCCTTTTGCCCAACTACTCGGCTCGCAAGGTGAGCCGACAAAGTGCGCAGGCGCTGCTGCTCGCTCGCCGAAATTCGCTCGATGGGCACCCCCGTGATCGATGCTATCACCGCCTCAACCTCCTCGACGCGCACCTCGGTAGGGCTATTTTGTCTTGTCGAATGCTGGTCGGTATGAGTCTGAGTGTCAGCGCTGTAGGCTATTGTTTCAAACGCACTGCCTCGCTGCGCTGCCGCCACGGCAAGCTCCTCCTCCAACTTCTCGACGTGGATAGGTTCGCTCGCCGAAGAGAGATGCACGCGAGCCCCCACCTCGTCGATGATGTCGATTGCCTTGTCGGGGAAATAGCGGTCGGTGATGTAGCGAGCCGAGAGCCGCACGGCAGCTTCCAACACAAAGTCGGGGTATATCACATTGTGATGTTTCTGGTAGTGGGGCGCGATGTTGCGGAGGATTTCGAGGGTTTCGGCCTCGGATGTGGGCTCCACAATCACGCGTTGGAATCTGCGCTCAAGTGCCGCATCGCTCTCGATGTCGGTGCGATATTCGTCGAGTGTTGTTGCCCCAATAACCTGCAATTCGCCCCGCGCAAGTGCCGGTTTTAAGATGTTTGCTGTGTCGAGACTCCCCTGTGTCGCCCCCGCTCCGACGATGGTGTGGATCTCGTCGATGAAGATGATGGTATCTTTGGATTGTGTCAGTGCTTCGATGAGTTGCTGCATGCGCTCCTCGAACTCGCCGCGGAACTTGGTGCCCGCTACGAGCGAGGAAATATCGAGCGAAAAGAGTGTCTTGCCCGCTATCGTGTAGGGCGCTTTGCCCGCAGCAATGCGCAGCGCAAGAGCCTCTACAACAGCGCTTTTACCTACACCCGCCTCGCCAATGAGAATTGGGTTGTTCTTCTTGCGGCGCGAAAGAATCTCGATCACCCTGCCGATCTCCTTCTCCCTGCCAACCACGGGATCTATCTCTCCCCGCTGTGCCGCGAGAGTTAAGTTTCTGCCAAATTTATCGAGTGGGTGTTTGGCTGCACTTCGTTCGCTTCTACCTATTCGTGGCGAGGCGGCAGGGCGCAATGGCGCTATCTGTTGTGGAGTAGGGTTGTCGTCAATGCTTTGACCCAAAAGCAGATAGCGCAACAACTCGCCTCGCAATTCCGCGAGCGACACGTCGTAGAGCGACAACACCCGCGAGAGCGCCGTAGAACGATCCTCGGCGATGTCGACCACCACGTGCAACGATGTGATCTGCTCGGGCGAGTGGTCGGTGGCAAGCCCCGAAAGATATTGGCGGTAGAACTCGTCGGGGGCTAGAGCCTCGGCGCTCGGCGACGAAGTGACCAACTGCTCGATGCGCAGTCGCAATTGAAAAAGCTGCCAATCTTGGAGCCGTGCGCCCAAAAATTGACGAACTAGCGACCCCTCGGATTCCAATATTTCGAGAAAAAGATGATCTTTATATGATTTTCTATCGCCCGACTTCAAACGTCTAAATGTTGCACGGACAACAATGGCATCTAATATTTTAGAAATTTTACCTTTTTGCATAATCAATAATATAAGTTATTCTGATAGGATAACGCAAAAAGATTTGTTTTTATTATATTGGGGTTATGGGGTTGGTGTAGCACCACCTCTGGGCCATTCGCCCAATTCCATGTCGGAGATCTGACCTTTGTCGATGCGGAAGCGGAGTGCTGTGCGGACTTTGTGGATGCCGTAATTGCCTGCTGCGCCAGGGTTTAGGTGGAGGAGATTGTGTTGAGGATCGTTAATAATTTTTAGAATATGCGAGTGTCCCGCGATAAAGATATTGGGGCGCGAGGTGCGGATATTGGCTAGCGCCTCGGCTTGGTAGCGACCAGGGTAGCCGCCGATATGGGTCATAAGAATCTTCATCCCCTCGCACTCGAAAAGCAGGTCGCGCGTAAAGGCACGGCGGCACTCGGCACCATCGATATTGCCCCATACGGCACGCAGAGGCTTGAATGCGGCGATCTGGTCGGCAAGCGCCAAGGAGCCAATGTCGCCCGCATGCCAGATCTCGTCGACATCGCGAAAGAAGTGGCGCAGGGTCTCATCGAAGCAGTTATGAGTGTCGGAAAGTAGACCTATTCGTTTCATTACATATATTTTTTACCCCACAACCTCTCGATCCGCTCCGCTATCTTTGCCTCGGTGCTATTCTCTCGGTTGGGCTCGTAGAAGCGTGTTCCTGCGAGCGAGTCGGGGAAAAACTCTTGATCGACGAAGCTCCCCTCGAAGTCGTGGGCGTAGCGATAATCCTTGCCGTAGCCCGCTTCGCTCATAAGCTTTGTGGGGGCGTTGCGCAGGTGGAGCGGAATGGGGCGGTTTTGCGTGTCGTGCTTCACCATGGCTAGAGCCTTGTTTATGGCGTTGTATGCAGAGTTAGATTTTGGACTCGTGGCAAGATATATAGTAGTCTGTGCCAATGTGATACGTGCTTCGGGCATCCCGATCTTGTGGACGGTATCGAAGCAGGCGTTAGCCAAAAGCAGAGCGTTGGGATTAGCTAATCCGACATCCTCCGAAGCTAAAATCACCAAGCGCCGAGCGATGAATCGAGCCTCCTCGCCACCCGCCAACATGCGCGCTAGGTAGTAGATAGCAGCATTGGGGTCGCTCCCTCTGACCGACTTGATGAAGGCAGAAATTACGTCGTAGTGCTGCTCGCCATTTTTGTCGTAGAGGGCGATATTTTGTTGTAGGCACTCGGTGACGTAGTTGTTGGTTATCGTCACCTTGCCTGTTGTTGCGCCAGTGATTATATCTAAGATATTTAGCAGTTTACGTGCGTCGCCACCCGAAAAAGTGAACAACGCCTCGCGCTCTACTACCTCCACTTCGCGCTGGCGTAGCTCCGTATCCTCGCCCAGAGCGCGTTGCAGAAGCTTCTCCAAATCTGCCTCCTCCATGCTTTTGAGGATGTAGACCTGGCAGCGGCTCAATAGAGGCGAGATCACCTCGAACGATGGGTTCTCGGTGGTGGCACCGATGAGTGTTACTACCCCCTGTTCGACGGCACCGAGCAGCGAATCTTGTTGCGATTTGTTGAAGCGGTGGATCTCATCGATAAATAGGAACGGTGGTTTTGAGTCGAAAAAGCGTTGACGTTTAGCCGATTCGATAACTTCGCGCACATCCTTCACCCCCGACGAGATCGCCGAGAGGGTGAAGAAAGGTCGCTCAAGTTGATTGGCAATGATCTTTGCCAGAGTAGTTTTCCCGACTCCAGGAGGCCCCCACAAGATAAACGAGGGGACGTTGCCCGTTTCGAAAAATTTGCGGAATACGCCGTTGGCACCCACCAAGTGCCCCTGACCAATATAGTCGTCGAGGGTCAGAGGTCGTAGCCTTTCGGGAAGTGGCGCAGCCATAGCTCTAAACTACAGGTTGTTACATGTCGAATTTCTCGATCTTCGACGTGCAAAGATCGCCCAATGCTGCGATAGCAGTGGTGAAGTGTGGGGTTTGGTTGTGTGCCGCAAGAGCTGCATCGTCGGCCCAGGTCTCGCAGATGATGTAGACTCCAGGGCGAGTTGTAGACTCAAAAAGATCGTATGCGATGCAGCCAGCCTCAGCTTGTGAGCCCGCCACCAATGGTTTTACTGCTGCGAGGAATTGCTCTGCGGCACCCTCGTTTACTTGAAAAAATGCGTTTACGCGAATCATAATTTTAATTTTTTTAGTGTTTAACCTCGGGGGTAAGTAGGGTGAAATAATTATTGGTGTATTTTTAAGAGTGCTATTGGAGATGAGATTTTTTGCTATTGAATTGAAAATATAGTTGTTCTATATTGAGATTTAATAGTGAAAAGTATCGCTCTAAGAGTGTTGTTAAAAATATGGCAATAATTGTTTTACACTACTTAACTGTTGCCAAGTAGAGCTCGTCGAGCTGCGCTTGGTCGATAAGCGATGGAGCATCGATCATCACGTCGCGACCCGCGTTGTTTTTCGGGAATGCGATATAGTCGCGGATCGACTCCACGCCACCAAAGAGCGAACATAGGCGGTCGAAACCAAATGCGAGGCCACCGTGTGGGGGCGCTCCGAACTTAAATGCGTTCATCAAGAAGCCAAACTGCTCCTCTGCCTTCTCGGGTGTGAAGCCCAAGATCTCGAACATCTGTGCCTGAAGCTTCGAATCGTGGATACGGATCGAACCACCACCGATCTCGGTTCCGTTACAAACAAAGTCGTAGGCGTTGGCACGCACCTTGCCTGGGTCGGTTGCCAAGTGGTGAACGTCCTCCAACTTTGGCGATGTAAATGGGTGGTGCATAGCGTAGTAGCGATTAGTCTCCTCGTCCCACTCAAATAGAGGGAAGTCGACGATCCAAAGTGGAGCGAAAGTTTTAGGATCACGCAATCCTAGGCGCTCGCCAACTTCGAGACGCAAGGTGTTGAGTTGCGAAAGAGCCTTGTATTTCTTGCCACAAAGGATGAAAACCATGTCGCCCGCCGCAGCTCCTGCTTTGTCGGCCATCGCCTTAACTTGGTCGGGGGTGTAGAACTTGTCGATAGACGATTTTGTGGTGCCGTCGGCCTCTACGCGGATCCAAACCAGCCCCTTTGCTCCCACCTGTGGGCGCTTAACGAATGCTGTGAGCTCGTCGATCTGTTTGCGGGTGTATGTTGCGCAACCAGTTGCTGCAAAGCCACATACGTACTCCGAGTCGTCGAAAACCGAGAATCCGTGACCCTGAGCTATCTCCGTAAGGTCGGCAAACTCCATACCAAAGCGGATGTCGGGTTTGTCGGAACCATACTTCTCCATCGCCTCGTGCCAACTCATGCGTGGGAACGACTCTGCTAAAGTGATGCCCATCACCTCTTTGAACATATATTTTGCCCAACGCTCAAATGTCGAAAGCACATCTTCCTGCTCGACGAAGGCCATCTCGCAGTCGATCTGAGTAAACTCGGGTTGGCGGTCGGCACGAAGATCCTCGTCGCGGAAGCAACGCACGATCTGGAAATATTTGTCGTAGCCCGCAACCATCAACAACTGTTTGAAGGTTTGTGGCGATTGTGGAAGTGCGTAGAACTCGTTGGGGTTCATGCGGCTAGGTACTACAAAGTCGCGAGCTCCCTCGGGCGTTGATTTGATAAGGTATGGGGTCTCGATCTCGAGGAAGCCCTCCGAGTCGAGGAAGTTGCGCACCGCGTGTGCCATCTTGTGGCGAAGGATCATCGCGCGTTGAAGTGGCGCACGACGTAGGTCGAGGTAGCGGTACTTCATGCGTAGGTCGTCGCCACCGTCGGAATTTTCCTCGATGGTGAAAGGTGGAGTTTGTGCCGCGTTGAGGATGGTAAGCTCCTGAGCCACAACCTCAATCTCGCCCGTAGCCATCTTGGGGTTTTTGGCCGAACGCTCGACAACCTTGCCTGTAACCTGCAACACATACTCGCGGCCAAGCTCCGCAGCAACTGCCTTGGTGGCCTCCGACGAGTGCTCCTCGACAACGATTTGGGTGATACCGTAGCGGTCGCGCAGGTCGATAAAGGTCATAGCGCCAAGGTTGCGAACCTTCTGCACCCAGCCCGAAAGGGTAACGCTCTGATCGATGTTTGTGGCTCTTAGGCAGCCACATGTATGACTTCTGTACATAATATAATTGTTATTTTGTTTTGTTTTCCTAACTTTGCAATTCACAAAGATAATAAAAAATAGAAATACAATATATATACGCAGGCAAAAAATGGTAGATAAAGATAAAAAATATATCTCTTTGGCAATCTCCGAGGCAAAAAAAGCACTTAAAGAGGGCGAAGTACCCATCGGTGCGGTGGTCGTTGCGGGCGATGTGATCATAGGTCGGGGCCACAACCTCGTGGAGACTCTCTCCGATGCCACGGCCCATGCCGAGATGCAGGCCATAACTGCCGCAACATCGACACTTGGGGGGAAGTACCTCGCCGATGCGACGTTATACGTCACTCTCGAACCATGTATAATGTGTGCTGGAGCCATCGCCTGGAGCCAACTTGGTGCTGTGGTATGGGGTGCCGATGACCCGAAGCGAGGTTTTCGGAGCTACTCTGAAAAGGTTTTTCACCCCAAAACCCAGGTGCGAAGTGGGGTGTCGAAAGAAGAGTGCGAAGAGCTCATGCGCTCTTTTTTCACAAAATTGCGCTAGTAATTTTGAATATATATAAAAAAAATGTATTTTTGCCAATTAACTAGACAAACCTATCGCTGTTTCTCGACAAAAGGGGCGGAATAGGGCTGGAGAAATTTTAAGAAAATTATAAAAATAAAATAATTTACAGCAATGAAAAAATTAATTCTTACTCTATTTGCGGCTACTGCCGCCTTTGTTGCATCGGCTCAAGAAGATGTAACAACAATCTACAACGCAGCAGCAGCAGCTTACGGCGCAAAACAATTCGACGTTGCAGCCGAGAGCTTCGACAAAGTTATCGAGCTTGGCATGGACGACGAAAATGCTGCGAGCATGGTCGCAACAGCTAAAACATATTTGCCTAAGTGCTACTACATGCTTGGTGGCCGCACAATGCAGGCGGGTGACTACGATGCTGCTTTCGCTAACTTCACTCTAGCTGCTGAATATGCAGAATTATACGACGACGTAAAGACTCAAACCAACGCAAATGGCTGGATTGCAAAGCTATACCAAAAACAAGGTGGCGACGCTTTCAATGCTAAAGATTACGAGACGGCAAAAGAGATCTTCGCTAAAGGTTACGAGTCGGACCCACGCAACACCGAGATGGCTAACTGGCTTGGAATCTGCTACTGCGAGACCGACGAGTTCGAGAAGGGTATGGAGATTTTTTATACAGTCTCGGAGATGGGTACCACCAACCCAAAATATGCTGAGGGCGCAGCTGAGGCTCAAAAAAATATGGCTATCTACACCAACAACCGTGTGGCATCTTTCCAGGCTGAGGGTAACAACGACGGTGTTATCGCAATGGCAGAGTGGATCTTAGCAAATGATCCAACAAACGCTCTAGCTGAGAAGATCCGCCTCCAAGCATACTACGACAAGAAAGATCACGCTGCTGTAACTGCTGCGGCTGAGGATGCTGCGGCTGCTCAAACAGACGAGGTGGAGCGTAGCAACGTCTACTTCATCCTTGGTGCATCGTACAACGACCGCGAAATGCGCGACCAAGCTATCGCAGCATTCAAGAAGGTTACAGAAGGTCCTAACGCTGAGATCGCTGCGGCAACTATCGCCGAACTTAGCAAATAGATAATAATGTGGGGCGTGTGAGGTTAACTCGCGCAGCACCAATCAAATATAACTAAAGATGAGCCTTGGGTGTTAAACCTGGGGCTCATCTTTTTTTTTGTGTTATGGGTTGGGTGGCTGAGACTTAACTGAGACTTAACTGAGACTTAACTGAGAAGTACTGAGACTTAACTGAGTTTTCTGTAACTCGCTTTTGGGTCATGCAGCAGCGGTGGTGCTATCACCGCCGACAGAGTCGCCCCTGGTAGGTGTTGCGCTCGCAGAGTCGTTTTTCGAAGAGCGAGAGCATGGTTTCGTTGCGCGTAAGTCCCCAATTTGGACCGTAGTGGTAGCGGGGTGGGGCTTCGGATGCGAAACGTTCGACGACGATCTCGGGGCGCAGGTGTTCGAGAAGATCGATAAACAGGTCGATATACTCCTCGCGCTGCCAGAAGTGGAACTTCGAAGGTTGCGCGTCGTACTCGGCCGCCATCTGGGTGCCCTTAAATATCTGTAGTTGGTGGAACTTCACGGTGCTCAGGGGTAACGAATTGATAGTGTCGATCTGTGCGTGCAGCATCTCCGTGCTCTCGCCAGGCAGCCCCAAGATGAAGTGGGCCCCAGTGTGAATTCCGCGCTCCGCGCTCTGCTCCACAGCCCAGCGCGCTACCTCGAAGTTGTGGCCACGATTTATAGCTTGCAGCGTAGTATCGTAAGTCGATTCGATGCCATATTCCAAAGCCACGTAGTGCGACGTGGCGAGGTGGGCGAAGAAATCGAGCTTCTGCGGATCGACACAGTCGGGTCGAGTGCCAACAATTATCCCCGAGATCTTGGGGTGCGCAAGTGCCTCATTGTAAATCTTTTCTAGCTCCGAGAGTGGGGCATAAGTATTTGAAAATGATTGGAAGTAGGCCAGATACTTGGTTGCCTTGCGGTAGCGGCGCGTGTGAAATTCCACCCCCTCGTCGATCTGCTGCTCGATGCTTTTGCTAGGGGTGCAGTACGAGGGTGTGAATGCTTCGTTGATGCAAAACGTGCAGCCGCCTGTGCCCACTGCGCCATCGCGATTGGGGCAACTAAATCCCGCGTTGATTGCCACCTTCTGCACGCGGCTGCCGAAGAGCCCTTTGAAGTATGCCGAATAGGAGTTGAAACGTCGCGGCGCGAAGAGTTCTGGTGGTTGAATTGTCAAATCGTTAATAGATTGTGAATATCTTCTCATTATTTTTGTGGCTGCGTATTGTTAAAATCATTATCTTTGCCCACAAAGATACTTAAATTTTAAGATTATGACAAAGATTAATGGTGCAGAGGGAGGAATTGATATTGAACTAGATGAGCAGATCGCACAAGGCCAGTATGCAAATCTTGCAATTATATCACACTCGCCAACTGAATTTGTAATGGATTTCGCAACGGTATTGCCAGGCATGCCCAAGGCTAAGGTGGTTAGTCGATTGATACTCACCCCCGAACACGCTAAACGTTTGCTCTATTCGCTTCAAGAAAACATCGCTCGCTACGAAACCAATCATGGTCCTATCGCGATTCACCAACGCGAGGGCGGCATGCCTTCAACTATGGCGCCTGTGGGCGAAGCTTAGTTTTTAACACTTATCAACAAATGTCAACAATTCAATATACGCCCAGTGGGGTTTGCTGCCGCCAAATGGAGATCGAGGTGGAGGGCGACACCCTAAAATCGGTAATATTTTACGGTGGCTGCGACGGCAACCTGCAAGGTGTCAGCCGTTTGGTCGCAGGGCGCAAGATCGACGAAGTGGTAGCTACACTCCAAGGAATAGATTGCCGCGGCAAGGGTACTTCGTGTCCCGACCAGCTTTCGCGCGCACTGCTTTCGATTAAGAAATAGTCTTATGGAACTGCTTGGCGAGTGGGGTTATTGGGGGCTTTTCTTGGGGTCGTTCTTGGCCTCCACGGTCATGCCCTTTAGCTCCGATGCGCTGCTTATCGCCTCTTTATTGGCAGGTGGAGATGTTCGCCTGGTGCTCGTTTATGCCACCGTGGGAAACTTCCTCGGTGGGCTAACTTCGTATTACATAGGTTATTTAGGTCGCTGGGAGTGGATCGAGCGCTTTCTGCACATAAGTCCCCAGAAGCTAGAGCTGCAGAGCGCGGTGATAAAGAGGTATGGCAGTCTGATAGCGCTGATGTCGTGGGTACCCATCATTGGTGACGTGGTGACTGTGGCGCTAGGCTTCTACCGCGTCAACTTTATCACCTCGTCGATATATATGTTTATCGGCCGTGCAGCGCGATTCATAGCCTGGGCCCTGATTTTTGCACCACAATAATCTAAATTTTTCCTCTAAACGACTTTTCGAAGTTCTACTTTGGTCTATAAATTGCATTTAACCCGCTACACGAAATTGTGGCGGTTATCTTTTGTTATATATAATATAGGTATGGCTCCCCGCCGCGTAGTATTAAATGCACTTGGGAGTCGGTGCGATTAAAGTTGAAACAATGAAAAAGATCTACCTACTACTGTTTGCCCTCGTGGCATCTGTTTCCATGGTGTCGGCTCAAGGATTGAGCGCACCTTGGTGGGGAGTTCGGGCGGGTATAAACTTCTCGAACCTCACGGCACCTAACTATTCTACCGACTACCTTACGGGTTTTAGTGTGGGCGTCGCCTACTCTCACCCTATCTCTCAGGTCGTACCTATTTATATAGAGAGCGGTCTGTACTTCGAAAAACGAGGTGCGCGCGACAATGGCTTCCTCACCGAGAGCGGCGAAGATTCGAAATTGACAAAATATGAGTTCGAGATCCCCGTGCTCGTGGGCTACTCAGTCGCGCTCTCGGGCCCCTGGTCGATCCACCCCGTTGTTGGTCTCTACTATTCGGTGGCCGTCGACGGTAAGTTCGAAATGGGTGGCGAGGAGTTCGACCCCTACAAAGATGAGCTGTTGCAAACCCTGCGCGATGTCGAGCCCACCGAACAACAACTGCTCCACCGATCCGATTTTGGCATGAGAGTCGGGGTCTCGGTGCTCTACGATCGCTTTATGTTCGGGTTTAACTACGACGCGGGCTTCACCAACCTATACTCCTCGTCTTTGCGCGACCAGGGCTACCAGGCGCAGTCGGGCTGTTTTACCCTTCAATTGGGCTATAACTTCTAGTTTGATAATCAGGCGTGTAGCAAAAAAGATGAAAAAATATTTGAAAAAAGATGCTAAAATATTTGCAGGTTCAAAAAAAGTCGCTACCTTTGCAACCGCAATACGAAAAACAAGTCACTTGTTAAAGAGGTTCGATAAATCGTGAGACTTAAGAATTTCGAGAGTGATAAAAAATATTGCAAAAAGTTCTTTAAAAATTTGGTGGATTCAAAAATAGTCCTTACCTTTGCAGTCCCGCCTTATACGAAAGGGGGTACTTGAAAAGGTTTTCGGCTTTTGATCCGACAACAAATTTTTGAAAATGTTCTTTGAATTATTGGTTATATATTTTTGAAAGAAAAATGTAGTAATTATCTGTCAATTCCTTTTTGAGGAATTAAAATTAAGTAGTCAGGACTCTAACAACATTAAAATTTTTACAATGGAGAGTTTGATCCTGGCTCAGGATGAACGCTAGCGGCAGGCCTAACACATGCAAGTCGAGGGGCAGCACGATTAAAGTTTACTTTGATTGGTGGCGACCGGCGCACGGGTGCGTAACGCGTATACAATCTACCTATAACAGGGGGATAACACCGAGAAATTGGTACTAATACCCCATAACAATGGAAGAGGCATCTCTTTCATTTGAAAGTTCAGGCGGTTATAGATGAGTATGCGTTGTATTAGATAGTTGGTAAGGTAACGGCTTACCAAGTCTACGATACATAGGGGGACTGAGAGGTTAACCCCCCACACTGGTACTGAGACACGGACCAGACT
>JBCQWE010000008.1:0-61352 GCA_047172505.1 Rikenellaceae bacterium
AACCGCTCCAGAAGGCATTCTGCACTAGGCAATCAGACGATAACAGAATTTTGGAACGATATATTTTGTATTAACAAAAAAGTTGCTTAACTTTGTCTGCATCTGGGATAGGTAATTCCAATACAGCAACGACGAATAAAAATTTACAGATAAATATTTCGCAGAAAATGCTATTTTCTAAGCAATTTTATCTATTTTTGCACTAAATAAACTTCATATAAACAACACAACTTAAGATGAAAAAAGCATTAAGTATCATTGCATTGTCACTCATAACAACTTCGACATTTGCACAAAGTGGAATTATCGACCCCGAGGCTCTTGCAGAGATTCGCCAATCCTACACGCAGGACTCAGCCAATAAGGCTCTGCGCAACGCCATTCAATCCAACGCAAACCTCAAGACACTTTCGCTCGACAACGATGTTGTAAACGGCATAGATCACACCTTTAAGTACGAGGCTAAGCTCAACAAAACTATCTCCGACCAACACAGCTCGGGCCGTTGTTGGATGTTCACATCGATGAATGTTTTGCGCCCTCAGCTCGTCGAAAAATTCAACCTTAAGAGCTTCGACTTTTCGCACAACTTCAACTATTTCTGGGACATTTTCGAGAAGTCGAACCTCTTCCTCGAAAACATAATCGAGACTGCCGACCGCTCGATCGACGATCGCGAAGTTGTCGACTTCTTCCGCTCTCCAGTCGACGACGGTGGCGTGTGGAACCACTTCTACAATGTCTCAAAAAAATATGGCGTTGTGCCCAAAGAGGTGATGCCCGAGACCGTTCATTCGAACAGCACATCGTCGATGCTAGCGGTGATCAAAGAACTACTTCGCAAAGGCGGCATGGACATTCGCAACGCCAACGATAGCAAAGCTAAAAAGGCTGATTTAGAAGCAATTAAACTTTCGACCCTTAAAGACATTTACCGCACATTGGCGCTCTGCTTGGGCGAGCCTCCCGTGCAATTCGATTGGAAATATACCGACTGCGATGGCCAAGTGAAGGTGATCGAGAACTACACACCTCTGCAATTCTTTGCCGACATCACCCCCGAAAATTACACCCCCGACAACTACATCATGGTGATGAACGACCCAACTCGTCCATATTATAAGGTGTACGACATCAAGAATTATCGCAACACAGCCGAAGGCACCAATTGGGTCTACCTCAACCTTCCAAACGAAGAGATCAAAAGCGCAGCACTCAAATCGATCAAGGCGGGCGAGTCGATGTATATCTCGTGCGACGTAGGCAAGCAACTCAATAGTAAAGCGGGTATGATGGCTATGGGTATGTACGACATCGAGGCCCTACTTGGTATCGACCTCACAATGGATAAACGCTCGCGCATCCTCAGCCGCCAAAGTGGCTCATCGCATGCAATGACACTTATGGCATGCGACACCGACCAAAACGACAACCCCACCAAATGGCGCGTAGAGAATAGCTGGGGCGCAAGTTCTGGCGACAAAGGCTACCTAACATTTACCGACGAGTGGTTCGACAATTACATTTTTAGAGTCGTTGTAAAGAGCAATTACCTAGCGCCAAAAGCAGTGAAAGCTCTAAGCGGCGAGGTTGTAGAGTTGCCCGTTTGGGATTACATGTTCTAAAACAAATTACACTAACATTTAACTTAACGATTAACCAAATAAAATAATGGAGATAACGGTCTACGTGGCACCAAAGTGCGAAATAATTGAATTGGCAGTAGAGGATGCAATCCTACAAGCATCGCTCGACGACCTAAAAAAAGGTGAAACAATCGGAGATTATTAATGGTGCTAATTATGAGAAAGTTAAAAGTTCTATTATTGGCATCCTTCGCTCTGGTCGGTTGCCAAGCTATCGACCAGAGTTTCGACGTTGTGACCGACAGCCAACTTCGCGAAGTGAGTGTCTGGGTTGCGAGCAGCAGCGACGAGGATAACTTATCTTCGAAGGCATCGGTGAGCGATGCGTGGGAGGTGAGCTGGGATGCAAACGAGCAATTGGGCGGTTGGGCGATAGATTCCCCCACAACCGAGTTTGCCCAATTTTCGGCAACTAACCAGGCGGGCGAGACTCTAATAAAGTTCACTGGATCGACCGCAGGTGACAACTTGCGCTTGGTTTACCCATACGACAGTGCATTAGAGAGCATCACATCGTATGGCCGTTACCCCATATCGGTCAAAGACCAAAGGGTCGATTTGAGCGAGGGCAACGAGCTGAATCACCTCACCGAGAGCATGTGCATGATGACCGAGGCTCTTGAGATAGATGCCGACGGCAACGTCGATCAATTCTCGCTTCACCATGTTGGGGCTGTTTTCAACATTAATATCACCGCGCAAAATCTTGCAGATCAAACAACGATAGAGATTCGCAGCATTGAACTCTCCGAGGTACCAATCACTGGAAACCTAGACCTTTGCACCGAGGGGTGGGACGACCCACTCCCCGTAGATATGTATGGCACCCTTATCGCCGACGTGGAGAATGCACCACTGCAAGGCGACGGGGAGGAGGTGACTATCCCCGTGGCGATTTTCCCCTTTAGTATGAGCGCGGGCCAAACTCTTACAGCAAAGATAAATTACACTAGCGGCGACAAATATTACTCCGCAACTCGCACTATAACAGCCTCTTCGGATGTTAGCTTCGCAAGGGGCAAGTACCACAACATCAACTTCGTATGCGACGTTACTCAGGCCGAAGAGACTTCGCTGCTCGGTGAGGGAACAATCGAGAATCCATATCAAATTTGGACTGTGAGCGACCTTGAATTCCTCGCTGCGAGCCACTCTACAATATCATATTTCTACACGATTTACTACAAGTTGATGCAGGACATCGACCTGGGTGGCAGCGCAAGCAATCAGTGGGGCGGAATTGGTAGCGAGGATAGCCCATTTGAAGATTTTTTCGATGGTAACGGCTTCTGCATAAGCGGCATTTACATCAGTAATTCATCTGACAACAACGGACTTTTCAACTACACTAATGGTGCACGCATCCACAATTTAGGGGTCGGCGGAACTATCAGCGGCGCCAAGTATTGCGGCGGCGTTGTCGGCTATACCCGAGGTACAATTGTCACCAATTGCTACAACACCTGCTCTATAACTGGAACTACGGGCGTGGGTGGAATCGTCGGCTATTACTACACCGCGGGCAACTCCACAAAAATCATAAACTGTTATAACAGCGGTAAGATAACCAGTTCAGCGACCAATAATTACGTCGGAGGAATCGCAGGCCTTGCCGCGATGGCTACCAACTGCTACAATAGCGGCACTATCTCGGTTGGCACGGCTAACCAATACCACAGCGCAATTATGTATGGAACGGCGAGTCGTTTTGACAACTGCTTTTACCTGAGCACGTGCGGCGTGAGCGAAGAGTATGCTACATCAGTCACATCGACATATCTACAATCAGCCGAAATAGTTGAACTCCTCAACGCGCGAGCTGCGAGCTACAACCTCGAAAACAAGGGAGATGAAGATTATATCGAGGCTGCAATGTGGCAACAAAACAGCGGCGGCTACCCCACCTTTGAGGGCACAGTATCGCAATGGTTAATACTCGACCATTGGAGCGGCAGCGGCACCGAGGAGGATCCATATAAGATCAACAAGAAGAGCGACCTCGAACAGTTGGGTTATTGGAATCAACAGGGCGAGACATACGACGGTTACTACTTCGAGGTCACCGCACCAATTAATTTAGAGGGCAGCGCCGAGAACCCCTGGACACCAATCACGGGCTTCTTAGGTAACTTCGACGGTGGCAGCCACACAATCAGTGGGTTATATGTCGATAGCGACGAAGATTACCAAGGTCTTTTCGCCACTATCGAAAGCTCGTCGAAGTACAGCTTCGACTCCGCACTAAAGAATATATACCTCGAAGGAGAGGTTCGCGGAGGCTCCTACGTGGGTGGCGTCGTAGGTTCTTCCGAGACCTATAGCGACATCTACAATTGTCGCTTCGCAGGTTCTGTGAGCGGTACCAACCACGTTGGTGGTGTGGCGGGCTACGCCAAGAAAAGAGTCGACTTCTGCCACTCTTCGGGTAGTATCCAGGGCGAAAGCTACGTTGGTGGCACAATAGGTTCAACCGACGATTTTGTGGTCAACTGCTACAACAGCAGCTCGGTTACAGCATCGGGGCAGAACGTCGGCGGAGTTTTAGGCTATGCCTCAAGTACCTACGACTACGTGACAAACTGTTTAAATTGCGGCAGCGTAAGCGGTGGCGACGATTTGGTTGGCGGTGTGGTTGGACGAGGCTCGGCGATATACTCTCACAATGTGGGAGAGGTGAGCGGCACTGGGAACTTTGGCCCCGTTGTACACGACAATGGAACATACTCCAACCCCTACTCAGCTAAAGGTTGTTGCTACAGCGATACGTGCGGCGCTTCGAGCACATCGACCACCTACACCACAGTTCTCACCGACGAGTATATGCGCTCCGAGGCCTTCGTCGACAGGATAAATGCCTGCTCGAAGGCTTACAGCGACAAAATTTCGAGTTACTACTCGTCGAGCGATGATGCAGGCACAACTCGCCTTTGGGAGACAGCTATCTCGGGTTACCCCAGAACAATCGAGACTGAGGCTTCGGGAGCGATAGAGCTCGCGGGTGAAGGCACGGAGGAGAACCCATATTTGGTTAGTTCGAGAGCAGATCTCGAAAATATCAAAACATTGTGCTCGATAAATATCAATTTTAAAGGCAACTACATAAACCTAACCCAAGATATTGACTTGAAGTGCGATGCAGACGACCAATGGAGCCCTATTGGCATATCCTACACTGCACCATTCTCGGGTAATTTCAATGGTTGTGGACACGAAATCAGTGGGATATATATCGACTCATTCACTATGAGTGCCATATATTTAGGCTTGTTTGGATATGTAAGCAATGCCACAATCACCAACTTAGGAGTCACCAACGGCTATATAAGCAACTGCTACTACGTAGCTATGATAGCAGCATCTGGAACCTCGTCAACGATAGCCAATTGTTATGCTAGTGGCACAATATCAGACTCATACGTCATTGCTGGAATCACTTCGATAAGCACATCGAGCATACAGACCTACAACTGCTACAGCAGTGTAGAGTTCATTAATACTCAAGTTGAAGCCTCGGGCATTGCTTCCAACGATAAATACGAGAACTGTTACTACGCAGAGTCGTGCGGCGACACAACAGGCTTCGATGGAGCTGTGAGCGAGTCTTATATGCAGAGCGAAGAGATGGTGGAAGCACTTAACGCTACCGCCGCGGAGCTCGACGAAACTTACGACTTTGGCTGCCTAACGTGGGTCTACAACCAAGGCGGATTGCCAACACTCGCATCGGAGTAGACTTTTTGTTTTTCTCGGCGCTTCTCAGTTATTCTCAGTTACACCTAAACCTCGAATAACAAATGTTATATTCGCTTACTGCATATTTTATTAGTTATTTGCTGTTGTTGGACTGAGTCTTTCTGAGTCTTTCTGAGTCCTCTGCAACTCCCAAGAAGCGTAGCTCTAAGCCCAATAATCACAAAAGAGCAAATTGTTTTTCGTGCGTTTGCACTGTTTTATCGCCGATATTGTTTTGTTTTTTCGCCAAAAGAGTTAACTTTGTAGAATTAAACGAACAATAAAAGATTATACAATGAAAATCATAGATGGTTTCAAGTTGCGCAGCGTTGCTGGCGAGATGGTCGTTAGCGGCGAGGGTGTCAACCAAATAAATTTTAATAAGTTAATCGCTCTAAATTCGACTGCTGCATTTTTGTGGGAGAAGGTCGAAGGTACAGATTTTGATGCTAAATCGATGGCCGATCTTCTTGTTGGCGAGTTCGAAGTTGAGAGCGCGCAAGCACTTCTCGATGCTCAAGCTTTGCTCGACAGTTGGGTGGAGTGTGGTATTGTTGAGCCATAAACAGCCACGATTATGGAAAAAGTTCGCTCGCAACTACTCGAATTAGTGCGTTGCAGTTCGTGGGGCACAGAGCCCTCAACCGCCCTTTTCGACAAGGAGGTGGATTGGCGATTGTTGTTAAATCAAGCTCAGCAACAAGCCCTACTTGGGCAAGTCTACTCCCAACTAGAGAAGTTGGAGTCGAGACCCGAGCGCAACACCATGATGCAGCTCCACAAACTCACCACTCTCAACCGCAAGATGTATCTAAAGCAGTTGCAGGTGCTCGACACCATAACCAAGCGATTGCAAGAGGGTGGCATCGAACGCCCAGTGCTTCTTAAGGGCGTTGGAGTATCGTCGAATTATCCCGACCCTGGCGTTCGCCAATGCGGCGACATCGACCTTTATATAGGTAAGGCCGACTACGAAAAGGCGTGCGAGATGGCTAAGGGGTGGAGCGAGAGCGTGATCGAAAGCGATTCACTCTCGTTTAAACACTACCATTTCATCTTCGATGGGATCCCCGTCGAGCTGCACCGCATTGTGATACAAAACAACAACATCATGCGCCACAGTTCGCAATTTTCGAAGTGGTGCATCGACCAATTAGAGGGCCAAGAGCTACGCCACGAGTCGATCGAGGGAATCGAGGTTTACCTGCCACCCTACAACTTCGACGCTATATATATATTCTACCACGCTTGGAACCACTTCTGCTCCTATGGAATTGCGTTTCGTCAAATTTGCGATTGGTGCATCTATCTCGATAAGTATCGCGACAAGATCCAACAAGATAAACTCGTTGAGCAATTGAAATATTTTGGGCTCACGCGCCCCTGGAACTCATTTGGCCAAATTGCTACAACTTTGCTTGGGCTCGACAAGTCGGCTATCGCTGCGCTCGGAGCTCCCGATCAGCAACTTACCGACAAAGTCGCAGAACGTATTTGGAGCGGTGGTAACTTTGGCTTCTACAATGGCATACACCTGGGCAAGGGGCAATCGAGTATACTAAGACGAAAATTCCAAAATTTCTTCGCCTTGTTTCACAGCTTTGCCTTCCTATTTACGATAGATCCTCTCTATTCTCTCAACTTCCTTTGCAGGGCACCCCTCCAAAGCATTATTGGCAATATATACCAACAATACTATACACGAACTGGCAAATAAGAGATGCAACTCAAAGAGAACATAAAGTGGATCTATAGCATCAGTAAAGGGATGCGAGCACGCATTGCGCTCTACACCCTGCTGGGTCTTTGCTCTGTTGCCGCCTCTTTGCTCTTTGTTTGGCTCACCAAGAGTCTAATCGACATGGCGACAAAGGGTGCCGAAAATAGCCTGATTCACAACTACATCGCACTTCTGGTTGGCACAATACTCTTTCAACAATTGTTGACTGTGCTGCGCGGCAAACTCAGCAACCGCACATCGACACAACTAATGAATCGCCTACGCCTCGAACTATTCGACACGGTGATGCGGAGCGAATGGCAGGGCAAGGAGCTTCGACACACGGGCGATGTGGTGAACAGAATCGAGAATGACAGCCGCACAATTAGCGAAGCGCTCTGCATTACTATACCCTCGATTTTCGTAACTGTATTGCAATTTTTGGCCTCGTTTAGGTTTCTGCACACCCTCGACGCTAGGCTCTCGTGGGTCATTGTCGTGATCATGCCTTTCTCGCTGGTCCTAAGCAAACGCTACCTATTCACAATGCGCAAGTTAACGCAAGCGATCAGAGCCACAGACAGCTCGGTGCAGTCGCACATTCAAGAACAGATCCAAAATAGAACCATCATAAACACCGTGGGCAACACCTCGACCTCGGTGCAGACACTCCACGAGTGGAACACCACCCTTTTAGCACAAACTATGCGCAGGGTCAACTACACACTTTTCTCGCGCACCACCGTGCAGTTGGGTTTTGGCGCTGGTTACATCGTCGCTTTGGTGTGGGGAATTTACGGATTGAAAAGTGGAGCGGTGACATTCGGCATGCTCACAGCATTTTTACAACTTGTATCGCAGATTCAACGCCCATCGGTAGAGCTCGCCACACAGATCTCGACAACGGCACAGTGCACCGCTTCGGCAGAGCGACTTCAAGAGATATACGAGCTGAGGAGCGAAGAAAATGAGGGTAGAAAGATTGTGGAGGGTGCTGTGGGAATCAGCGCTCGACAGCTCGACTTCGAGTATGCCGATGGAGGTGGTCGCAAGGTGCTATCGAACTTCTCATACGACTTTGCACCCAATAGCCTCCACGTAATTATTGGGCACACGGGAGTTGGAAAAAGTACGCTAATACGCCTTATGCTAGGTCTCTTAAAGCCCAATAGCGGCGAGCTTGCGCTTTACAACAAACTAGGAGACAGAGAATTATGCTCTGTGTCGACACGCCCCAACTTTGTCTATGTCCCACAAGGCAACACCCTTATGAGCGGCACAATTCGACAAAATCTACTACTAGCCAACGATTCTGCCTCGCAGCAAGAGTTGCTAGATGCTCTACACACCGCCGTTGCCGATTTTGTTCTTGACCTTCCACAAGGGCTCGACACTCTTTGCGGTGAGCGAGGCACAGGCCTTAGCGAGGGAGAAGCTCAACGTGTAGCCATCGCGCGTGGCTTGTTGCAGCGCGGCGGAGTGATGCTGCTCGACGAGCCCACATCGGCGCTCGACAGCCAAACCGAACAACTGCTTATTAGTCGCTTGGCTAAGTATGCACAAAATAGAACGTTAATTATGGTAACCCACCGCGATACCGCCGCACAGTTGTGCGCTTCGGTTGTGAAGATGAGCTAAAGGGGCCTTCTAAAAAAAGATATTATGAACCAGAGAACTTGCTACAAGGTCGGAGACCACATATTTGCACTTACGATAAACGAGGAACTTCGTCGCGAATTAAAACTACTCGCATTCGAGCCATTTAGGATCGAGGATGCGCCCGAGTCGCTTTTCGAAGTCGAAGTTGTCGAGACCATAGACGATGAGATCCGAGAACCAATAATCGTCGATGCGCCACTTAGTTCGTCGGGGATGCCTCGTGTCGACATCCATAGAGTGGATAGTGGCCTCTTGTATCAAATCACAATGCCCTACAACGATGCTATAAACGCAAATCTCGTGATTGACGACTCGCGCCACACCACCCGCGTAGCACTTTACGGCACCTCGACTTCGAAGCTTGCAGCACTAAACAATGCACTCATACTTAGCTACATAACATTCACCATGAAGTACTCTACCCTACTGCTTCACTCGTCAACGGTGATCCACCAGGGCCACGCATATCTATTCTTGGGCAAGAGTGGCACAGGTAAGAGCACCCACTCGCGCATGTGGCTAGAGTCGTTCGAAGGGTCGGAACTACTCAACGACGACCACCCAATTATCAGGGTATTCGACGACGGTACGATCACCGTTTACGGCTCGCCATGGAGTGGCAAGACCCCATGTTACCGCAACCTCACGGCTCCACTTGGTGCAATTGTAAGGATCGAAAGAGGCCTTACGAATCAAATAGAGCGACTTCGCCCACTAAAGGCATACGCCTCGATAACAACAAGTTGCTCGGGAGCACAGTGGAGCAAGAGCCTGATGAATGACAAGGTTAAAGCTGTAGAAAAAGTTATTAGTCTGGCCAGAAGCTACACGATCCGCTGCCTGCCCAACCACGAGGCGGCAGAGGTATGTTACAACTACATCAAAAACGATAAATAATGGCACAGAAGGTTGTCGCAAATAACATCCTCTTCGACCAAGCTGCTCAATTTGTTGCAACGGGCAAAGAGGTGGAAGTGCCCACAAAAGGGAACAGCATGTTCCCATTTATTGTTGGTGGCAAAGACTCTTTAATACTAACATCGTCCAACTCGTTAAAAGTAGGCGACATTGTATTGGCTAAGATCAACGACACAAATTATGTCGTGCACCGCATCATAAGCATTGAAAATGAAAAGGTTACTCTTATGGGTGATGGAAACATCGCAGGTCGCGAATACTGCACACCGCAGCAAATTTTCGCCAAGGTGAAGTTCATTGTTCATCGCAACATCAAAATTGACTGCAACTCAAACAAGCAACGCCGCAGGGCACAACTATGGCGCAAGTTACTGCCCATACGCCGATATATCTTGGGCGTATGGCGCAGAACTCCTTTTTATAGTTTCTGACTGCCTCCGACGGTCGATTTCTTACTGCAAGAAATCGACACGTACTGGTGCAAATGTGTCTATCACGATACCCTCCTCGATGCATGTAACACCATGCTCGACATCGGGTTCGGTGTAAAAGCCATCGCCTGCGCTTAAGGTTTTTGTCTCACCCGCAACCATAACTTCGTACTTGCCGCTCGCCACGTACGACGATTGCGAGTGATAGTGACTATGCACCGCAGCTACAGCGCCACTCTCGAAGGCAACTTTCACCAACATCAATTGACCATCATAACCCATGATTTGGCGCGTTACGCCTGGAGCTGGATTCTCCCAATTTAACTCACTTTCGAATAGAAAGTGTCCACTTTTACTCTTCATAACTTATTGTGTTTTAGTTTTCAACCTACTTATTTAGTCTCGATAATCGTGCGCAAACAAGTGCCCAAAATCGACTCTTTATCTCCTCGTCCAATGGCGAGGGCTCGGCGATCTGCTCCCATTGCTCGCGGGCATTGATGATCTTCTCGATGGTGATGCGAATTATGCGATCCTTTAACCCCATAAAGCGCATGGCGCTCTCGAAGTCTGCACGACGAAGATTCTTGCGCTTACCATTGACCTCAACGGCCAACTCGTCACCCGCACTATCGATTTGAGGTTCGAGAGTCATAATTGGCGCCAAGGAACAAACCCCTGCATTAGGCCTAGTCAAGGCAAACGAACTTAAACCCAAGTTATTACAACCCACGACCCAACCCACGATCAACTGCTCGAAGAGAGTCACCAAATCGAGCTTTGCGATCGATGAGAAGTCCTCGACAAGCTCGGAGATCATCTCGAATGAACCGTCGAATTCACATCCATCGAGGCTCTCGATAAGCTGCTCGATGCTCTGGCGCGAACTGTCCCACTTCTTAATGTATCTCAATGTGCCATCGGCGCTAGGCACCAACGTATTTGGCACGGTCAAGATTAGTGCCGACTGCGCAAAGCGCATGGCAAGCGCCTCCAATTGTGGAATATAGCCCTCGCGCGACTCCTCTACGCGGTAAAGCTCACCCACATCACCTGCAAAAGGATACGACGAAACAGTCGAGCAACCAAAAAGATCGGTTGCACAACTCTCATGAAAGCCAACTTGACCCTCCTCCAAGGTGCGATAACAATATAAACAACTCTGATTCATGGATCAAAGATAGTGTTTTTTTCGCAATTTTCTATGGGTGGCTACCAGACTGCCCAGGGTAAACGCATGAAAAATAACTATCTTACTGCCCTAACGGCGGGCGGCCGCCAAGCGAGCTTGGACCCAAAAGGCATTTAATAAATTTTGGAGCACAATAGTTTATGCAAATTTATTTGCGCTAAACTATTGTGCTCCAAAATATTAAAGCGCAGCTTTAAGCCCAAGACGCTGCACAAGATTAGCTCCGCGGGGAGCATCCCGCCCGTCGGAGACAGTGAGCAAGTTTTCATGCGTTTGCCCTGCCAGACTGCCTAGGTTCTGCCTTCTGCCTGAGAGGAACTGAGTAGAACTGAGCCTCATAATTCTCTTTGTGCCGAGCGGCTAAAAAACTGATCGCTACTTCAAGTTATCGGGAATAATTGGCATAGCACCATGCTGCGTGCAGACGTAGGCCGAAACTCTAACTGCCTTTCTGTGGGCCTCGTTGACCTCCTCGCCCTTTAGCAGGGCCGAAATAAATGTCGCAGTAAACGAGTCGCCCGCACCCACCGTGTCGGCAACTTCGACCTTGGGTGTCTCGACAAATGAGACATTGCCAGGGGTAAAGACGTAACTGCCATTGACTCCACAGGTTAGGATCAACATCTTTAGTTTGTATTTGGCAAGCAGAATCCAACATTTATCCTGCAAGTCGATGCCTGGATAGCCAAACATTCGGCTGATTGCCACCAATTCTTCATCGTTGATTTTCAGGATATTGCATCGCTCCATCGAGTTACAGATGGTCTCCTTGGTGTAGAAGCCTTGGCGAAGGTTAATATCGAAAATTTTGTAGTTATCCTCGCCTTCGCCCATAGCATCGAGAAAGCGATTTATCGTCGTGCGCGAGACCACATTGCGCTGCGCGAGTGAACCAAAAGTAACTGCCAGAGTATTCTGGGCGAGCGTCTCCAATTCGGGGGTGTAGGGAATATTATCCCACGCGACGTTCTCCTTGATGTCGTACATCGGAACTCCGTTATCGTCGAGCACTACTTGCACAACTCCCGTTGGATAGGCAACACGCTCGATAACACCACCCAAGCCTTTTTCCGACAGGTTCGTCTCGATCTCGTCGCCCAATTTGTCGTTTCCAATAGCACTAACTACGGCGCTCTTAAATCCAAATTGTGAACTGTGATATGCAAAATTTCCTGGTGCACCACCTATTTTCTTTCCGTCGGGCAGAACATCCCAAAGCAGCTCGCCCAAACCAACTATATATTCTCTTTTCATATTTTCTTATGAGAGCTACACTCTCTTTTTTTTTAATTTAAACAATCCTTTTCTCTGATTCTCGAACCCCAAAGGGCGTAGTAAAGAATCACCATTTCGCAAACTATAACCATTGCCCATGTCCACTGCCACGAGCCCATACTGTCCGCCATAAAACCTTGAATAAGAGGGAAAACAGCACCGCCAAAAACTCCCATCATAAACACACCCGAGGCCTTCGAGGTATACTCTTTAAGCCCATCGACCGAAAGGGTGAAGATTGCACCCCACATAATCGAGTGACAAAGACCCACAGAGATCAAGACCCACAAATTGTTGCTAAGAATCGCCACCACGGTCAACACAATAGCGGTAACGGCAGTAAAGACCAACTGTGCCCTAGGCGATACAAAGTTAATAAAACTTGACAAAATACGACCAACCATCAAACCGCCCCAATAGAGAGTTGCAAGAAGCGCGGGGATACCCAAGTGCAGACCAGCCAAGACGATATTGTCGCGACCAAAGAATGTCAGACGCCCTCCACTCTCCAACAATTCCATTGCGTGGAGGTTGACATTGATTCCAATTGCCACTTCGGCGCCAACGTAAAAGAATATTGCAATAACTCCCAAGCGCAGGTGGCGGAACGACCAAATGGAGCGCTCGGCACTCTTCTGGGTCGAATCGTAGGTACCCTCCATATTAGGCAAGTTCAAGCGAGATGTCACCACCGCAACAACCCCAATGGCGATGATCATTACAACGAATGGGATGATTAGGTGCGAAGCTGTAACATCTTCGATCGCCGAACCTGCAAACATCACGCCTGTGACAAAGAATGGCGCTACGGTTGTGCCAATCGAGTTGATCGCACACACTATATTTAAGCGCTGCACGGGTTGGGTATTAGGCAGATCGTATGAAGCAACATAGGGATTAATGACAACTTGCAAAAGCGCCGCAGAGGTACCCATCAAAAATGAGCCAAGCAGAAAAACAAGGTAGCCAAAGGGGATATAGTCTTGCCCCAAAGAGAATCCAAACGCAGCAAATTTATCGGCAAGCATCGAAGCCGCAAGGTAAAAAACAAGCGCCAGCACCATGATCACCAAAGCTCTCATCAAGGTGGTTTTATATCCATGGCGGTTGATCCAACGACCTCCAGTCGAGCTATTTACAAGGTAGCCAAGGAAGAAAAAGAAGGGGATAAATGTAACTAGCGTATTGCGCAACTGCGTTACATCCGAAAGGAAAGCGATCTTAAGCGGTCCTTGGAATTGGCCATTGACCGTTGTCAAGAAACCTACGATAAAGTATATAAAGGTTAGGACCACAAAGGGTCCTAAACCATATTTTTTAGCTTGGCTCATGGCTCCAACGATCTAAAGAATCGACTTCAAAGTTGTCATCGCGCCATCTTTGGCGATAGCCTCGACCATTGCCGTGTAGAGCTCAACAAATGGCGCGCAGCCCACCAAGTCGACACCTCCGAATGGCGAAGTTGAAAGAAATTCGATAGCATCGTCGCTCTCGATAGCTGTCCAATCCTCGGCGGTGATCCAAGGGTCGAAGAGCTCGAATGTCGCATTACGGTCGTCGGTGCGGTATTTCAAGTAGTGTCGATAAGCCGCAATAAGGTAGGCAATACGAGTCATGTCGTCCCCCGCTGCAACCATCTGCTTGGCAATAGGCACAACGTAAACGGGGAATTTCGAAGCTCCGTCGCCACACAGACGCGAGATCTGGTCGCTCACGGCGCTATTTGCAAAACGCTCGATCAAGGTTTGTTTGTATAGCTCTAGGTCGGTGTTGCGTGGTGCTGGCACATAAGGTGTTGCATCTTTGTCCATAAATGCTCGAACAAATGCAATTATCGCATCGTCGCGCATAGCTTTGTCGACACTGCGATAGCCACTCAAAAATGATGGATACGACAGCAGCGTGTGCGAAGCGTTGAGCAAACTAAGTTTCATATTTTCATACGGTGCAACGTCGTCGGTAAGCTCTACGCCCACTTCTTCCCACGCTGGGCGACCCGCCGCAAAGTTATCTTCAACGACCCACTGGATGAAATCTTCGCAGTAAACTGGAGCAGCATCGGCCTGGGGAAGGGTTTTATTGATGCGCTCAACATCGGCAGGGGTGGTCGCGGGGGTGATTCTGTCTACCATGCTATTGGGGAAGGTGACGTTCGTCTCGACCCATGCGGCGAGCTCGGCATCTTGGGCTGCAAAGAAGCTCTTAAAGGCGCGAGCACATGTATTACCGTTGTGTTGAAGATTATCGCACGAAAGAATAGTTAGTGCGCCTGCGCCGCGAGCTATACGACGGCGAAGACCCTCGGCAACAATTCCGAAAACTGTTTGTGGCGCTGCCGAATTCTGCAAATCGTGCGCTATAGGCTCGCTAGTCAAGATAAATTCGCCACTGGCCTTATCTAGATTATAACCACCCTCGGTAATCGTAAGGCTGATGATGCGGATTGCAGGATCGGCAACCTTATTTATTATTGCCTCTAAATTCTCGCCACTCCACATAAGTTCGACCAAAGAGCCGATCCACTCGATCTGGTTGTTTCCATCGCGACCGCAAACGGTTAGCGAATAGATGCCATCTTGCGCCTTGAGTGCCTTATACAACCTCTCGTCTTGTGGCATTATCATCGCGCCGCAGATTGCCCAACCGCGTTGGTCTACCGCAGCTAACAACTTATTTGTGTAGCTTTGCAAGTGTGAGCGGTGAAAGTTACCAACGCCAAAGTGAAGAATTCCTGCTGTGGTGCTCTCTGGTGAGTAAGGGAGCGATAATTTTTGTGTGTTCATATAATTTAGTTTTTTGTTTTTGGTTATCACAAATTTATAACTACAACGCGGTTTTGGCAAAGCGATATACAAGAAAAAGTCATGAAAACGTTCCCGCAAACGTTCCCAAAATCTGCAAACGTTTGAAAAAGCATCCTCACTTAAGAAAAAAAACATTATATTTGCAATACAATAATCTTACCCCGATGAAAAGAGTAACAATAAAAGATATAGCCAAGGAGCTTATGATCTCGGTCTCGACCGTATCGCGCGCACTCACCGACGATAAGAACATTCGCACGGAGACTCGCGAAAAGGTTATGGCAACAGCTCAAAGGTTGGGCTACCGACCAAACCCCGTGGCGACAAATCTTAAATTTGGGCGCACAAATACCGTTGGGGTTATCGTTCCCGAGATGACTACCCCATTCGCTTCGCAGGTTATTGGCGGAATTCAAGAGGTATTAACACAACATAATATCAAGGTTATAATTGCCGAATCGAACGAGTCGTGGGAGCAGGAGCGCGAGAACATAAAGACCATGGAGCGCTTTATGGTCGATGGCATTTTGGTGAGTTTGTGCGACTATGAGCGTAACCGAGAACTCTACCTCGACCTTATCCAGAAGGGTATGCACATTGTCTTCTTCGACCGCATACCCCACAAGATGAATGTTTCGCAAGTTATTGTCGACGACTACATCAAATCGTTTTTCCTCACCGAGCACCTTCTGCGCAGCGGCTACAAACGCATCGTGCACCTCCAAGGCCCCACATACGTCTACAATTCTGTGGAGCGCACCAAAGGCTACCGCGATGCTTTGACCAAATTCAAGGTCGAAATATCTGATCAGTTAATCATTCGCTCGGGTCTGAGTTTCGAAGATGGCGCAAAGGCTGCCGAGCAGCTATTAGAACAAGGAGTTGAGTTCGATGCACTCTTCGCATTTACCGACACCTTGGCCATCGGTGCAATGAACCGACTCCGCGATGCAGGGAAAAAGATCCCCGACCAGATTGCGGTAGCGAGCTTTTCAGGAACAACCCTCTCGACAATTGTACACCCACGGCTAACCACCGTCGAGTCGCCCCTGCGCCAAATTGGCAACCACGCGGCAAAGCTAATCATCGAACAGATCTCGAACCCCGAGGCCCCAGTGCGATCGATAGTTCTCGATGCCCAGATCGTATTGCGCGAATCGACCGAGAAAAAGTGAGCAGAAGTGTAAAAAGGAATTATAAACTACTTTTTTGCAATAGATCGCCACGTTACACCCTCCTCGCTCTTTGTGTTGGGGACGAAGAGCGAAGCTATAAAGGCAGATCCGACCGTTAGAACGATGCCGATGAAGCCATAGAGCCAGAACGACACATCGGTATAGATACTCACCGAGAGTATAGCCACGTTACCCACCACAAAGCCAATCAGTGCGCTACGCGAGCCGATGCGAGGGAGAAAGATACCCATCACAAATAGCGCCGCGACACCACTCGACAGAAGCCCCAAGAGGTAGTTGAAGTAGTCGAAAAGCGAGAGAATATTCTGCCTGGCCATAAATAGAGCCAACGATATGCCCAACACTCCAAAAGCAGCTGTGGCGATGCGTGCAACCCCGAGTTGATTTCGGTCGTTCGACGCAGGTGCTAGGCGGCGATAAATGTCGACAGTAAAGGCAGTAGAGAGCGAGTTTAGATTTGACGACACGGTCGACATCGTCGCTGCGAAGATCGCCGCAATAAGCAATCCTGCCACTCCTACGGGCATCTGAGCCATGATAAAGTGCGGGAATATCGAGTCGGTATTTGTCATGCCGAAATTCAAGAGTGTCGGGTGGGTCTTGTAGTAGGCATAAAGAGCTGTACCTATAGAGTAGAAAACTATCGACACGAAAACGCTTAACACACCATTGAGCAAGATGCTTTTGGCAGCCCCCTTCTCCGACTTGGTGGTGATGTAGCGTTGGATCGTTGTTTGATCCGAGGTGTACGAGATCAGATTATTTGCCAATCCTCCGATGATAATGACCCAAAAAGTTCCACTGGTAACGCTTAACGAGAAGTCGAACATCTTGAACTTTTCGTTATCGATCGAGATGGAGATCATCTCGTTGAGCCCTCCAGGGATGTTCGAGATCAAGAACCCAAGAGTCAGCAAAGCACCGCCCACCAAGATCACTCCTTGGATAACATCGCTCCAAATAACAGCCTCCACGCCACCCATCGTGCAGTAGGCGAGTGTCACCAAGCCCATCAAGATGATACATATATGTATATCGATCCCTGTGACTGTGGTTAGCGCTAGCGACGGAAGGAATAGTGTGAGTGCGGTACGTGCGACCATAAAGACGATAAATAGCGAGCTTGCCAAGAGGCGCATGGCGTAGTTGAAGCGCATTTCGAGGTACTCGTAAGCGGTGGTTACGTTCAATCGCCTGAAGAATGGAAGGTAGTAGCGCACAACGGGTATGGCCATAATCAAAATGGTGATCACCATTGGGAAGTAGCGCCAATCGGTGGCGAATGTCTTAGCGGGCACCGCCATAAAGGTTATTGCGCTGAGCATCGTTGCGAAGAGACTAATGCCGACCGCCCACCAAGGAATACGGCCACCGCCTTTAAAGAAATCGTCGGTATTTTTGCTCTTGTGCATAAAGTAGAATCCCATGCCGAGCATCCCCAATAGGTAGAGCGCCAGAACAATCCAATTGATAAGGCCGAAGGGAGACGAGGCCGCTAAACTACCAAAGAAAACGTCGCTGGTTCGTACCCCTGGTTTCACCTCGCCATTGACCACGTACCAACCTTTGCCATAGGGGATTACCTTAACCCCAGCAACTCCCGCATAGGGGAAGCTACCACCTATGCTCCACGTGTCGGTAATTGTGTTGTAGACAACAATATCTTGGCTGAATTTGTACCACGGCGCAGGGTGGGCGAAGTATTCCGCCAGCCACGCATCGTACTCTGCATAAGCCTGAGCGGACTCCGCGAATTTCAAGTTGTGAGCTCGCAGCAGAGCATCGAGGAAAATATCGTAGTTGACACCTCCGAGGAGTAAAATGTGGTTTTTGCCCACCGCAATGCCATCGGCATCGTGCAGCGATCGTGGCTCACCATCGCCAAGAATAGCATCGGCAAGCGGGCTCCAAAGCTTTGCGGTCGTATTATATTTAAGCGCCGTCGTAACCACACTTGGTTCTCTGTGGGAATTTGAAATATCTGACCCACCAAAGAGGTAGAGGTCGACACTCTCAGCGCCATTTTGTGCCACAAGCGATGGTTTGAGACGCGCCTGACCAGGGAAATTGGGCAGAACTTCCCACTGCACACCATCGCGAAGTGAGAGTCGAAGAAAGTGATTACCCGAATTCTCACCATCCGCAGCGCCACCCGCAACGTAGAGGTAGCCGCCCAAAACAGCCGCATCGCACGAGGTGAGAGCAAAAGGGAGCGAGGGGTAGGGAGTCTGCGCAATAGTTTGGCTCGCACCATCCCACGCGAGCAGCACGACATCGCTTAGTTTTCCCGTCTGATTCTCGCCACCAATGCACAAAACGCCCTTAGGGGTGTCGACCGATGCGCCATAAGCCACCTGGTAGGGCAGCGAGAAACCTCCAATCCACTCCGCAGAGCCTTGTGGCAGAGCATAAATATCGTCATAAAATCGTTTCGCACCACCATCCCAAACTGCGCGATCGGGGAAGTTACACCCGCCAGCAACGATGATAGCTCCACCACTCACCCCACCATAGGGCGAAGCTACGCCACCTGGCAAAGGCAAGGGGCTAATCTGCTCCCAGGCGAAGTTATTTTCGTATTCTCGGCCCACGGCAACCCAGTTGCTCAGCACGGCGAGAAGCACGATAGTGATAAATTTCAATTTCATACGAACTATATTTCGCGGTTAAAGGTTGAACCTCTAGGCCTTATTCGATTTTAATATCTCGTCGCACAGAATCGAACACTCGATCATCATACGCGGAATGTGGAATGGCCCTTTGAAGATGTTGCCTTTGGCACGGTGTGCAGGCGATCCATCGCGGTGAAGGTAGCCATACCATTCGCCAAATTCGGGGTCGGGGAAGTTGGCGTAGGTATACTCATCGATAGCTTTGTGATATTCGATATATTTCTCGTCGCCCGTAGCCACGTAGAGGTACAACGAGGTGATGATCGCCTCGCAGTGTGGCCACCAAAATTTCATATCCTGAGAATAGTCTTGGTGGGGGAAGCCCTTGCAGTCTCTAAAGTTCACGATTCCGCCAAACTCTTCGTCCCAGCCCCACTGCCACGACCAATCGAAGATTGTTTGCGCCAGTGCCACCAATTCGCTATCCCAGTTGCGGTAGCGCGCCTCCTCTAAGATAAACCATGCGGTCTCGATGCAGTGACCAGGATTAATCGTGCGACCCGCACAGGTGTCGATAAGCGAACCATCGGGCGCTACAGACTCCATCAAAGCTTTGTACTCGGGTTTTAAGAAGAGGTTTTTAATGTCACTAATCGACTTTTCGATCTGCTCGTCGAGCGCCTCGTGCGAAATAGCACGTCTGATGCAGATCGCAACATTGATAAGGATCATAGTTATTGAGTGCCCCACAGCTGGCTCGAAAGATTTCGCAGGCAAGAATCCAGGTGTCTCCAACATCCTCTTGATAGAGAAAAAGAGGTCGAGAGCCTTCTGCGCGTAGGTCCCGTCGCCCGAAGCAATCGAATATTCCGACATGGCGATCGCCGCAAAACACTCCGAAAAAACATAGCGACGACGACGAATTGGCGCACCTTGAGCAGTAACCTCGAAGAACATGTGGCCGTCGGTGTCGAAGCAGTGGCGCTCGATAAAATCGATCGTCGACCTCGAAGCCTGCAACCATCGCTCATCTTTACGAATTGTATTGTATGCACGTGCACATATATAAGCAAACCTACCTTGAAACCAGACAGATTTAGTGGTATCCATTAATGTGCCGTCGCGATCGACGCAGGTAAAGATTCCACCATTGTCGTGATCGAGACCATATTTAAACCAGAAGTCGAGCATCTGAGAATCTAAATCGCTAAGATAGCGCTTTTTACACTCTTCAAAATATGTGTACTTACTTTCGTTCATCTGTATTCTTGTTTTAGTAGTTAGCTTTATTAGTATGTCTGGCTACAAATATAAATAAAAAAATCCATATATTCAAAAACAAATTATAAATAACGGCTAATTTAATTAAAAAGTTTTTTAAACTTATTTATTATACAAATACGCTGAAAATATCTACAAAACCGCAATCAACTCACATTGGAGCAGAACCAAAAAAGTGGAAGGGGAAGTACCAGAAAAAGCGAAAAGAAGCAATTTTATTAAAAATCGGCCCAATTCATCAATTATTTTGCCCAAATGTTTTATTTCATACAAAAATTATTTATCTTTATGGCATAAAGCTTTTACCCACTACTAACACCTAAATTCGTATGACGCTAAAAATACTACAAAACAACTCGATTAAGAAATCAATTTTTAAGTGCATTTTGAATAACGGCAGTATGTCGATCCCCTCACTAGCGAAGATCCTCGACATAAGCGTACCTACAATGACTAAATATGTGACTGAACTCTGCAACGATGGATTGCTCTCCGACCACGGAAAGATCACCACAAAAGAGGGTCGCTACCCCACCTCGTATGGTGTTAACGTCGACTCATTCTATTTTGCGGGTGTCGACATTCGCCAATTCTCCATCGCAATTGGACTTATCGACATTTCGGGCGAGTTCCTTGCACTCAAACGCAACGAAGAGTTCCGCTTTGCCAACACAGAAGAGTCGTTCCACGAGGTTTGCAATTTAGTCAAAGAATTTATCGGCGAGACCGAAAAGAGCCAAAAGATATTACGGGAGAGGATCATCTGCATGAATGTAAATATCTCTGGCCGAGTAAACAGCAGCACGGGGTACAGTTACAGCAACTACAACTTTGGCGAAACCCCACTAGCGGATCGATTCACAGAAGAGACTGGAGTCGACACAATTATCAACAACGACACCCGCTCGATGACCTACGGCGAGTATACAAAATGCTATAGATCAACAAATAAGAACTTGCTATTTATCAACGTAGGTTGGGGAATCGGCATGGGCGTGATCAACGAAGGACAACTCCTATACGGCAAATCGGGCTACACTGGCGAGATTGGCCACATGAACGCTTTCGAAAATGGCATAATGTGCCACTGCGGCAAAAGAGGTTGTGTAGAGACCGAAGTGTCGGGACTTGCACTGCACCGCCAGGTGGTCGACAGGTTGAAAAATGGAGAATCTTCATACCTATCAAAGAAACACAGCACAGGTAAAGATATAACTATAAACGACATTCTCAACGCAATAATCGAACAAGAGGACCTTCTCTGCATCGAAGAACTCGAAAAGATGGCCTATAAACTAGGTCGTCAAATTGCAAATATCGTAAATATCTTCAACCCCGAAGTGGTTGTATTGGGAGGTATATTGACCGCGACTGACGAATATTTGTTATTACCCGTAAAGAGCGCAATCAAGAAATATTCGCTCAGCCTTTTGAGTCGCGACACCGTGATCAAATTATCGACACTCAAAGAGAGCGCAGGAATCACTGGAGCTTGCCTGTTGGCTCGCGACACAAACCTACAATAGGAAATGCTTTTATTTATATATTAACAATATTGTAAAATACTTTCGAAACTTGGTTCTATCTATACACACTATTTATCAATCTAGGGGTTTGAAGAGAGTTTTCTCATTGTTCCTTATGATCATCGGAGTTACCAACATCTCTTTTGCACAAGAGTTGAAGTGGCACGACCCCCAAAAGTCATCAATCAATCCGATCGAGGGGCAAGCCTGGCACGGTGAAGCGCGAAGCAACTTTTACAACCGCATGCCCAATAGGTTCGAAGAGCAGGTGCGCAAACCTCTTTGGGACTTATCGACAAATTGCGCGGGCGAGTCGATACTATTTCGCACCAATTCCGACAAGGTGACTGTAAAATATACCACAACCAATAGTCAACATTCAATGCCCCACATGCCTAGCACGGGCATGAGTGGTGTGGATCTCTATAGGCTCGACCCTCACGGCCAATGGCAGCGCGTGGTTGGCAGATACAACTTTGGCGAGCAGGTAACATACAACTACACAACGCTTAACGACCAACTTGAACCAAACAACAATGGGGCGGTTTATCGATTATACCTACCTCTATACAATGGAGTCGAGAGATTGGAAATTGGCGCAGAAGAGGGCAGTGCTTTTGAGTTCATGAGCCCCAGCACCTCGCAACCGATTGTAGTGTATGGCACCTCGATAGCTCAAGGTGCATGCGCATCGCGACCTGCGATGGCATGGAGTTCGATTCTAGCTCGCCAGCTCAACACCCCGCTGCTAAACTATGGTTTTTCGGGCAATGGCAAACTCGAAGAGAGCCTTATCGATATGATTTGTGAGATTGATGCAAAGATCTACATTCTCGACTGCATGCCCAACTTGCAACACACCGACCACCAGCAACTTATAGAGTTGATATACAACGCCGTAAAGAAGATTCGCCACCAACGCCCATCGACTCCCATTATACTCACCGACCACTTGGGATACTCGAATAGCGAAGTGAAAAACTCGCAACGGGCATTGGTCGAGAATTGTCTCACGGCCCAAAAAGAGGCATACGAGAGGTTGCTTCGCGAGAACGTCGAGGGGCTTCACTACCTCGATTTTGAGCAGCTAGCTATGCCCACATCGGCAATTGTTGATTATGTACACCCCTCGGACTACGGAATGGTGATATACGCCGAGGCCTATAATAAAATCATTGTTTCGATCTTGGAGTAGGTATAGTTTCTCGCTGACTCCGTCGGGCGGTGATAGCACCACCGCGGGTGCAGTTCGTATTGCAGGGGTCTGAGAAAGACACTGAGACTCTCTGAGTCTTTTCTGAGACTTTTCTGAGTCAATCGTAAAATAGTAAATTGTTTTTCGTGCGTTTACCCTATGAATAATTAGCCAAAGAGTATGAAATTTAAATATTTTTCACTATATTGCGCTTAATTTCAGAATCTAACAATTATCAACTTAAGTTAATTATCATGAAAAAAAAGTTACTTGCAGAAGCAATTGGCACAATGGTGCTAGTGCTTATGGGCTGCGGTGCAGCTGTCTTTAATCAATGTAGTGCTATCAACGCCGCTTCGGTACTTATCACTGCCGTGGCGTTTGGTTTGGCTGTAGTGGCGATGGCCTATACTATTGGTGGCGTTTCGGGCTGCCACATCAACCCAGCCATAACTCTTGGCGCATGGCTTTCGGGTCGCATGGAGGCAAAAGAAGCTGGCCTTTATATCGTAGCTCAGGTTGTTGGTGCTTTTGCGGGTTCGGCAATTCTATTTGCTCTAACTTCAGGCACGGGCTACGAGGGCACTGGAGCTAACAGCTATGGCGAGGGTAATTTAGTGCCTGCGCTAATTGCCGAGATCGTCTTTACATTTATCTTTGTCTTGGTGGTTTTAGGCACCACAGCCAAAGAGAATGGATCGCCCAAATTTGCAGGTTTAATCATTGGTCTCACTCTAATCTTGGTTCACATCGTTTGTATTCCAATCACAGGAACTTCGGTTAACCCCGCACGTAGCCTTGCTCCTGCTGTTTTCGCAGGTGGTGAGAGCCTTTCTCAAGTTTGGGTATTTTTGACCGCTCCTTTCGTCGGCGCTATTCTCGCGACATGGGCTTGGAGAGCATTAGAAGCTAAAGAATAAGTAATCAAAAACACGAAATATGTTCTTCCTAAATCTATTAGAGGCTACCGAGGTGGCCGACAGCACAACTGTCAATAAAGTTTACGCCCTGGCTGACACCATAAGCAGCATGGAGACATCGCAGCTGACACACTGGGTCGTAAATGGCGCAGTGGACATCGTATCGAAAATTGCGATGGCCGTCATCTTCTACTACATTTGCCGTTGGATCGTCAAACGAATTGTCAAAGTGTTAGACAAGATGATGAGCAAACGCGGAGTAGAGATCTCGCTCTCAAAATTTGTTTTGAGCCTGGTTAGCATCTCGCTGAATCTGATCATCATTTTAACGACAATTAGCATCCTGGGCATAAACACCACTTCGTTCCTGGCGATCTTTGCATCGGCTGGTTTGGCTGTTGGTATGGCACTGAGCGGCACGCTCCAAAATTTTGCGGGTGGAGTACTGATCCTATTCCTTAAGCCATTTAAAGTTGGTGATTTCATTGAGGCACAAGGCTTTAGTGGTAGCGTAAAGGAGATTTCACTCTTTAGCACGCTCCTCAACACGCTCGACAATAAGATGGTGATAATACCCAACGGTTCGCTTTCCACCTCGCCAATAAACAATTACTCGAAGGAGTCGACCCGCCGTGTAGAGTGGGTAGTCGGGGTTGCCTACGGCACCGATTTCGATCGCGCGAAGAGTGTTATCGAAGATATTCTTTCTCACCACGAGTTGGTACTTCAAGATCAAGGACTCTTCATTGTCTTAGGTGCACTAGCCGACAGCTCGGTGAATATCACCATCAAGGCGTGGTGCAAATCATCGGACTACGCAACGCTACTTTTCGACATCAACGAGAAAATATACAAGCGTTTCAACGCCGAAGGTATCGAGTTCCCATTCCCACAATTGGATGTTCACTTGACTAAGTAGGCCAAACGAAGTAATACCAATGGAGTGTGACTAACAACTACTTGTTGGTCATACTCTTTTTAACACCTTAAATAAAATGTTACAACGCACCAAGATCACAGACCCAGGCCATCCTTTATTTGCTCAATGTTGGCAGCTATACACCGACGCTTTCCCACAAGAAGAGAGGCGCGAATTGGATTACCACATCGAGACAATGCGCGCACAAGCGTTTAGCTTCGAGGGTATTGAGGAAAATGGAGAATTTGTTGGCATAATTGGCTGGTGGCAATTCGACAACCTTCGCTTCATTGAGCACTTAGCCACATCGCCTGCCGTGCGGAACAAAGGGTATGGAAAGGTGATTTTGACCGAATTCATCGGCGAGGGCTCCGACCCCATAATATTGGAAGTTGAACATCCTGAGTGCGAAATGAGCATTCGCAGAATAGAGTTTTATCGCCGTATTGGCTTCCACCTCAACCAATATAGTTATTCACACCCGCCCTACGACACCACGCAGAGCGACTTCGTGAGCCTTATGCTGATGAGCTATCCCGCGGAGATAAGTAGCAGCGAAGCTGATAAATTCAAAGCTGAATGTTACGCAAAGGTGCATTTCAGACACAACCTTTAATCGTAAGCTTTAGAATGGATAACCAACACCAAAGTTAAGCGAGGTGTTGTCGAAGTTGAATCCGCGGATCCAGCGCTCCCCCACAGGGTCATTCGGGTTGTGGAGTTGAATACCCCAGTCGAGACGCAACACTGCAAATGTAATGTCGAGGCGCAGGCCTAGACCTGTATTGAAACCGAGCTGTTTGTAGAAGCTATCGAAGTGGAAAATTCCATCGGGATCGTCGTAAGAGTTGGAATTCATGTACCACACGTTACCCACATCGAAGAATGTTGCGCCGTGCACATTGCCCCAAATGGGGAATCGCAATTCGAGGTTAGCCTCCAAGCGTATATCGCCCACTTTGTTGGGGTAGTCGGTATCTTCGGAGTCCGAAAGTGTCGATCCAGGGCCCAGAGTTCGAGGCGACCAACCACGCATACTGTTGCTACCACCCGTGTAGAACAACCTATCGAAGGGCAGCGACAGAGAGTTACCATAAGCCACTCCAACACCCGAGTACCAACGAGCAGCGATAGCTGTAACCTCGCCTAACATCTTCTTGCGACTAACGTTGATGTCGGTACGCACGTACTGCGCATAGGGGATACCAAATATGTGGTATGTGTCGCCATTCGAGGGGGTATCGAAGAGGCGTTCAAGTGCATCTATCGCGTTTCCCGAGCTCTCAAAGTTGTATCGTAACACCGTAGCATCGAGCGACTTATTTGCCATTTGCCCATTATACGTATAGCTAAAAGAGAGTCCTGCAACCAGCTGTGTCTCGAAACTTAATTCGAGATAGTCGTTGTTGAGACTATCATAAAAATCTTGGTCGAGACTCTCCACATCGATCAAGTTGATGTCGATAGGGCGAATTGTATAACTCGATGATCCACTGCGCGAACGCCACGAGTAGTCCCACGATCCTCCGAAGAGAGTTCGGGTGTAGTATGGGCGATCTTGGTAATTAACCGAAAGTTCGAGGCTCGTGCGAGGCTGCGAGACTTGCGGGAACGCCGAAGAGAAAACAGGCAAGATAAATCGCGGGAAGGACAAACCCGTAGATAGTCCGAGCTCGATGGCTTTACGCTTTGCGGCATCGTCCGATTTCATATATTCGTAACCCGTGGTAAAGGCAACATCGAAAGCTTCGGCACCACGAAATACATTACGATTTTGATAACCTGCGGTAGCCGAGAGACCATAAAAGCTCGATGTTGAACTTCCTTCGAGCTCCAATTTCACGCTCTGCGTGAGGGCTGGCGTACACAACACATTACACGAAAGGTAGCTCGGCGGCGAAGTCGAATGCAACGCTGTATCGATCTTGTGCTGCGAGGCGTCATCGGAGGCTTGGTCGGCACTCTCGGTGGGTGCAAACATAACTTTTGCGCTCTTAAAGTAGCCAATCGACATCAAGTTACTATATGTTTCGCTCACGCGCGATGAGTTAAAATAGTCGCCAGGATATATGGGCACAGCTTGACGAAGCACCTTGCTGCGAACATTGGCGCGCTCACCTTCGTAGACAATATTTAAACCTCGATAATCTGTCGTGTCGACTTTACTTAGGTATGCCGTGTCGGTCATAATCACTGTCGGATCGAAGTTGGGAGCTATATTTACATCCGCTATCTTGAAGCGAGTATTATTTACCATAATCGCTTCGCCTTGTTCATCGTAGCCCGATAAATATTGCTTGATGATTGTCGTTAGTGCCACTGTTTTATTGCCCGCGAGCGTATCGGCTAAGTATGCCACACTATTTGTTGTGAAATTGTAGTAACCCTTTTGGCGCAAATTATTTGCAATTCGTTCGCGCTCTCGATCCAGAGTTGTGGCATTGAATGGCATTCCTATCTTTACCAACGAGGTTGTTGTGTCGCGTAGAACGATGTCGCGCAACAACGAATCGCGGAATATATAATTGTGACTACCAACAACATAAGGTTCACCTTGTTGCACTTTGTAGGTCACAAAGGCCCTGCGGCGGCGTTTGGTAGTATCGACCACAAACTCCGATTCCGACGAGTAGTAACCTTGCGAGTTCATAAAGATCTTAAGATTCTCGGCACCTTTCTCGGTCGAGGTACTATCGTAGTAGATTGGAGCCTGGCCCACCTTACGCTTGAAACGATTCCAACTATTATCTTTCGCGGGGTCGGCGAGGTTGTAGGCCCAAACATAGAAGTTGGTACCCAAAAGGCGCTTGTTCGGCACTTGACGGATGTAACCACTTAGTACATAGGAAGCTATACGCTCGTCGGGTTCGGTCGAGGAGTCTGACTCAACTTTGACCCGCTGCAAGAAGTATGATCCTTGAGGCGTGTGTCGAGTCACGCCACACGAAAGTGTGACTGCAACTGTCATTGTGCAAATTATGGCTCGTACAAGCTTCCAGCTCCTCATTCCCAATCTTTTAGACTATTTATGATTAAAGAAACCCTGCTTTTCTAGGAGCGCAAAATAGCTCTTCGAGAAAGTTACGTTATCTCTAGTTGTATAACGATTCTGTGTGAATATCTGCGCCAAGTTGGGCAGGTTGTTCTCCGCCAAAAGGGCCGCAGTCTCGCTCGAAGCTTCACGCTCGGCCCACGCCTTATCGATCTGCTGCGGGGTATATTGTCTATACTTTTCGTAGTGCACAACCGCATCGAGAGGCAAACGGTCGGTGAGTGGCGGATCCTGGTCGGGGTAACCCAAAGCAATCGCTGTGACTGGAATAACACCGCGTGGCAATTCAAAAAGGTCGATCATAGCCTCGGCAGTATAGAGCGTAGTCCCTAACACGCAAGCCCCCAAACCATTGGCCTCGGCTTCGAGTATCAAGTTCTGGGCAGCCATCATTGCATCGATCACACCGTTGATGTACCAGATGAAATTATCGTAGCCAGGCTTTGCATCGCGCTGCTCGCACCACTGACTAAAACGGTTAACGTCGGCACATATTGTTACAACGCATTGCGAATTCATACGCTCGACTTGGCCAAAGTGAAGCGGCGAGACCTTTTTCAACATATCGCCCTCGCGCGTGACTATTATGCTGTAGTTCTGCATGTTACCACATGTCGAAGCTCGCGTTGCTGCCGTAAGTGCCTCGTCGAGTATCTGTTGCTCGATGGGCGTGTCTTTGAATTTTCTAATTGAGCGGTGCTCCTTTATCTCTTTAATCATCTTCTCTATTTTAACGATTCAACAAATTTTGCCCACGCCTCTCTCTCTGCCACCACGGGTTCGAGGTCTAGGATCTCACCTTCTGAACTTAGGTGGCCAATAGAGTCGTAGGTAGCGTTACCCGACAACTTCGTGACGATCGAACCATCGAGCGTAGTTGTACAGAGAACTGCCCCACCTCGGTTGCGGACCTCCACCGAAATAGCCTCGCGGCAAACCCCTAGCAGCGTCGCGGCGGTGCACGATGCGGTCATCGCCGTGCCACACGATGGCGTAAGGCCCACACCTCGCTCGTAGGTTGCCACAAAAATTTGTTGCGGTGACATATATTTCATAAAGCTTACATTCACGCCACGAGGAAAGATCATCGGCAATTTTTTCACTCTTTCGCCCAATTGCGAGAGGTGTTGCAGGTCGATCTCGTCGCAAAGCGCTACGATGTGAGGGTTCCCCAAATTGAGATAGGTGAAGTAGAGCGATGTGTCGAGCGCCTCGATCCTTTTGCCCACAAATCTATCTTTTGTGAGGGTGAAGTCGGCAGTGTGAGTTGCGATGTCGATGTCGACGCTAAATGTCTCCACCCCATCGGCCATCGGCTCTTCGTGCGTGATTTGGTATTTTTTGCCACCCGACATCATCTCGAACGACTTCTGCCCGACGTAGAGTTCGCTAACGCATCGCGCCACGCAACGAATACCGTTACCACACATCTCAGCCTCGCTTCCATCGGTGTTAAACATCCGCATAGCGTAGAGCCCCGAAGGGTCTTTGACCAAGAATAACACCCCATCCGAGGAGTTAGTATGGCATATCTTTTGCACGAATTGTGCATTAAACAACTCTGTTAGATCACGATCTACGGCGTTTAACATCACAAAACGGTTACCAGAACCATGACACAATATATATTCAA
Organism: Rikenellaceae bacterium; assembly: GCA_047172505.1. Lineage (GTDB taxonomy): Bacteria > Bacteroidota > Bacteroidia > Bacteroidales > Rikenellaceae > Alistipes. The sequence continues at coordinate 29,712 of JBCQWE010000008.1, forward strand.
TCCTATCCATAGACTTAGAATCTGTTTAATTTCTCACCAAAAGTAGAAATAAATCAGATGATGAGCAAATTTTTTTTGACGAAGTGATGGATATTTCAAAAAAAATATATAAAATTGCAATACGAAAAATGTGTAATGCAATATAAATAAGTTAAACATAACATTTGTATTTTTCAGAATGAAAGCTATTAAGAGCACTCGCCTCAAAGAAGAAAACTATGCTGGCGACACCCTAAAGCGTGGAACAAAACTCGCGCCAAACAAAAAAAGTGGCAAAGAGAGACATCATCTCTATCAAAGTTTAGAACAAGACGACGATGATATTGACGACTATAACATCAACCAAAGGGAATCGATCCTCGACTATATCGACGAGGAGGACGATGACCTTTACGATGAAGAATAAAATATGATTGAAAAATTTATAATGGCAGGCTCTACGCCGCTACACCTTTGCGATTCGGAAAATGGAGAACGCTGCATCGTACTACTCCACGGCTACTTAGAATCGATGTTGGTTTGGGACGACTTCGTACCACTACTCTACAAAAAAGCCCGCGTGGTTACAGTCGACCTTCCTGGTCACGGAATATCTGTTGTGAACGACCAGATTCACACAATGGAGTTCCTCGCCGACACGCTGCACGCTGCACTCCAAGAACTTGGCATCGAGCGCTGCACGATGGTCGGGCACTCGATGGGTGGTTACGCGGCACTAGCCTTCTGCCAAAAATATCCGCAAGCGCTCGACTCCTTGGTGCTGCTCAGTTCGACCCCCAACGGCGATAGCGAGGAAAAACGCAGCAATCGAGAGCGAGAAATCAAACTTGTTGCGGCAGGTAAAAAGGAGGCACTCGCGGCAGTTGCTCCCGCAGCAGGATTCGCCGAGGAGAATCGACACCGTTTAGCCCCATACATCGACGATTTGCGCGATCAAGTTATGATCACCGAAGATGAAGGAATCTTAGCGTTACTCAGAGGCATGATGGAGCGCGAAGATCAAAATGAAATACTGCGCAAATCAACTGTAAATCAGCTATTTATATTTGGCGAGAAGGATGGATATATACCCAAAGAGGCAGCCCAAGAGATCGCCAAATCGCACCCCCAAGCACAAGTGGAGTGGCTAGCAAAATCGGGCCACATGGGTTTTATCGAGGAGCCCCAAGCATGTGCAAATGCTATATTGAAACTTGCCCTTGCATAGATAACTAGCTCACAATAACTGCATCTGCGGTGGTGCTATCACCGCCTGTCGGAGAGAATAAGAAACTCTATTTTCCGTGCGTTTATCCTAATTTTCGCTCAGGACAAACGCATAAAAAAGCTTTTCCCCTCTTTTATAATTCGCTTATTGCACACCTTGTTAGTTATTTGCTATCATTGGACTGAGACTTTCTGAGACTTTTCTGAGTCCTCTGTAACTCCCAAGAGCGCAAAACTAATAACCCTATGCCGAAGGCATGCCTTCACGGCTCCCCTCCTACTAGCGAGGTGCCCGAGCCAAAAGGGCTCGGAATAGCGCCTAGCGAGGAGGGGTAGGGGGGGGGGTGGTCGAGCATAACCTACTTACTATTAAGTACTTATGCGATCGATCGCTGCTACTCGATATTGGGTTCAAACACCTGAAAGGTGCTTGAAAAAGTATAGTCTTTAATGCTTTGGTAAAGTTTACTTTATGCCAAAGTATTAAAGACTATACTCTTAGAGTAAAGCTCTAAGCCCAATAATCGCAAAAGAGTAAATTGTTTTTTCGTGCGTTTGCCTGAATTTTCGCTCAATAAACTTGTATTTCCAGAAAAAAATAATTAGCTTTGTCGTATCCATGACGCAAAACGCGCATTATTTTATAATTTTTTTTGGCAAATGTTTGAGAGTAATTCTACACATGAGGATGACGGCTATCTAGTGACTAGGTTCATTAGAGGAGACGTTGATGCGTGTGCTGAACTCTACAATCGCTATATCGACCACCTCTTCTCTTATGGCCAATCGTTGATTGGCGACAGGGCCCTTTTAGAGGATGCAATACAAGATGTATTTCACAAGATTTTGGCCAAACCCACGCTCCTCGTCGGGGGGTGGGGGGGAGAAATCCGCAATCTTAAGTACTACCTATTCAAGATGTTAAAGAACAAAATCCTCGACATCAAGAAGAGCAAATATCAACACAACACTCTCCACAACCTAGATTTCTCACTGTCGACATTTACAGTCGAAGATGTGACGATCCTAGATGATATGATCGAGGAAGAGGAGCGCGATGCCATTGGAGCCAAAGTTAAACAAGTCCTCGACACTATGACCTCGCGCCAACGCGAAGCGGTATCGCTCAGATACTTCCACAACCTCGACTACGAGGAGATCGCCGACTTGCTCAACATGACAAATGCAAAATCTGCACGCAACCTAGTCTCTAGGGCCGTAAAGTGCAAGGTCGAGGCTATATAAGGCGGACAGAGTGGATTAATGGAGCCGATCTAAATTTACGCAAAAAAGTGGCTAACAAACCGACTTATAAAAGTCGGTTTGTTAGCCACTTTTTAAATGCCTAAAACTAGGCGAAACTACTCAACAGCAGCAATACGCTCGCTATATTTTGCGAATAATTCTTTTGCGATAGCAACGCCGTCGCCCACTGGTTGGTCGTTGAATGTACCGATACACTCTTTCCACCACTTGTGTTCGTACTCGGTTACCTCGGCGAAGTAAGCGTCGTAAACCTCATCTTCGAACTTCTCGCCCTTCATTACAGCTGAGTTAACAGCAGCAAAGAAGATCTTCCAACGCTCGGCGTAGTAGGTAGATACCAAACCTGCCCAAGTGCGGTTAGCGTAGTCGTTCAACAATGCAGCGGGTTCGCCCCAAGTTGAGAGAAGGTTACGTGCATTTTGCTCGTAGTAAAGTTTCTCCTCGTCGTTTACGCCCATTGCGCGAGCATCGGTGATCCACTTACCAAGAAGGAATGTAGGCTCTGTTGCAAGCAACTTGTCGAGGTCGTAAAGGATACCCAACATCTCTTGCTCTAGGGCTTTCATCTCTTTGAAGTTAGCCTCCTCGTATGCTTTTTTGTACTTCTCGTAAGGGATGATGTAGTAGTTGCTCAACAATTGACGAGTTGTGTTTACAACGTCGAAAGCATAAGCGCCATTTTTAGAATCGGCCTTCAACATCAAATCGACCGCTTTGAGCAACGCTTTGTTGTTGTAGTGGATCTTTGTTGCACCGTAGTATGTACTCTTAGCACCAAGTGTTGGGCGAAGGTTAAGTTGTGAACATTGACCTGGAGAGCTGTTGTCAACATAAACGCTGTCGATAAGTTGCTTCCACGCTGCGCGAGCATTCTCGTCGGCGTGACCTACACGTTGGTCAGCCAAAGATTGAGTCCACGAGGCTACATCCATATGGTTCTTGATGTCCCAAGCCTTCTCGAATACGTAGTTGTAGACGTAGGGGTTGCAGTCGAATCCTTCGAGAGTCGAGCCAATACCTTTCATATTCTTGCCACCATTCTCATATGTGTTCTCGATCTTCTCGTTCACACTATGAATCTTACCAACAAGGGCTGTGTTACCACCGAAGTTACCCAAGTAGCTCCAGATGTATGACATTCCGAAGAATTGCTCGGTCTGAGGCCAGATCTCTTTGTATTCGCAGTAGTAGTCCAAAAGCATGTGGTGTTCTTTTGGAACAGCTGTGATGTATGCTTCGATACGCTCGTTAGTCCAATCCTTGCGGTCGTTGAAGAACAACCACGCCATTTGCAACCAAGTTGCTTTCTTGTCGACTTTGCGAAGGCTGCCGTAAACTTGACGACTTACGCGAGCCAAATAGTCGGGTTCGTAGCTAGGAGCCTCCAACTCGTTGAAGATGTCGATTCCGTAGATGTGGTCGGTGCCGTAAAGCTCGGTTTGTTGCTCCAAGAACGCCTTTTGGATTGTAAGGTACAATGGGTCCATTGGGTCGAGGAAGCTACAAGCGTATTGGTCGGCATAACCAGCCCAAGCGCCCAAACGAGTGATTTTAGCATCGGGGTAGATACGACCAAGCTCCAAGGGCACGTGACCCGAGAATGCAGGAAGTACAGGTTTCATGTTGAATTCGCGCTCGCGAGTAACGATCTGCTTTTGAAGTTCCTCTTGAGTGTCCAACCACGACATTGGTAGGTTACCGTGCCAGTAGTCGATGTTTTGCATGCGGTGCCATGGAAGGTGAGCAGGGCCTGTGAAGTAGTTACGCACCTCTTCGTCGCTCAAACCAAGTTTGGTCCAAACTTTCAACCAGGTAGCCTCTTGACCAGTGATGGCCAAAGGAAGGTTGATTCCGTTGAGAGCCATCCAGTCGATGCAGTGCTCCCAGTCGCGCCATTGCCACCAAGGCATGGTGTAACCGAATGTACAGTAGTTCAAGAAAAAACGGTTTTTAACACGTGCTTTCGATTCTACAGTACCCTCGACCATAGGCAAAGTGTCGGGCATGTCGATAGCATCGTTAACAAACCACGAGATGTTGGTGTTGCAATAGTATTTTAGGTAGTGGTTAAGTGCCACAGCCATACTATTTGCGTTGTTACCAGCAAGGATAATCTTACCATTTTCAGACGAAAGTTGGAAGTAATCGTCCGCAGCAGCTGGAAGCATACGCGCTTCGAAACTCGCAGCGTGTTGAGGGATAAGACGATTCAACATCCCTTTGATTGCTGATAGGTCGTCGGCACGAAGTGTGGTGAAAGAACAAGCACACACCATAACCAGTAAAAAGAGTTTTTTCATTGTAAAAAAGTATTAAAGTATATTTAAGTTGAAAATTAGAGGGTCCACGGCACTATAGCTGTAGACCCCCTAAAATTACATTAATTATTCTGCGCTAGAATCGTCACGAACTAGACGGATAGAACACCAGTCAGAAGCATGTGGCCATGAACGAGCACCTGCGAAGTCAGCCGCACGAGCATCAGTCTCAGCAAAGCTATAACCGTTACCACCTTCAGTGTGGAAGAAGAACGCTTGTACACCAAACTTCCAAACCATGCTATTAGAATAGATCTGACCAGCAGCAGGAATAGACAAACCTGTTATGTCTGTACATACACCGTCGAAAGCACCTGAACCACCATTTGACCACTCATAACCAGTACAAAGAATGTCACCTAAGCCATATTCGCCAACGATTGTGAATAGACGTTGCCATGGTGTGTCGAAGCCTCTCATGTCGTAAGCTGTACCAGAGCCATATCCAGCTGCCAAAATCCAGCTACCATCTTCATCCTCAATTGCACCAGCAAGAGCTGTAAGAGATGCTGCATTGTAAATCAAACCATACTCTTCAGTACTATTCTCTGAGTTGCTACCAGCATAACATGCAGATGGAGTACCTGTGTAAGAAGCACATTCAGTTACGTCGACAACTGCAACTGTAGTAGAACCTGCAAATGTCTCAGTGTAAAGGTTAGCACCCAACCATACATCAAGACCGATCTTAACTACTGGGTATGTGTTGCCGTCGAGGTCCTCTACTGTGTATGCAGCTGTAGTTGCAGCAATGCTTGTGTCAGGAGCCTCTGTAGTAACCTCACCCTCAGATGAGATGTATACAGTTGTAAGTGGAGCAGAAGTACCATCGGTAACTGTGATTGTACCGAAAATCTCGCTGACTGCTACAGAACCACCACAAGTTGAAGTTGTCTCAGCAGCGCCGTCAGCGTCTACGTAGTATGCAAGAACGCCACTTGTGTAGTCGATACCTGCGTATACAACAACAGCACGTGTGTCATAAGTTGATCCAAGATACTCGAAGCAGATCTCACCGATCTTGTCAGTACCGTCTGTGATCTTGATGATCTTGCTGTCTGCGAAGTCAGCGATAGCTGGGATCGCTACTGAGTAGTAAGTTACAGTTGCGGTTGAGTCATCGGTTGAGTCATCGGTTGAGTCATCGGCTGAGTCATCGGCTGAGTCATCGGCTGAGTCATCGGCTGAGTCATCGGTTGAGTCATCGGTTAGATCATCGACTACATCCTCGATTACATCATCGATTGCATCTTCTACATCATCGCAACTAACTAAACTGAAAGTTAGCATAATTGCAAAAATTGCTAAAAACTTTTTCATGATTTTAATTTTTTTAAATGGTTTGTATATAGTTGTTTGTAAATATTTTATTCTCTAACGTCGGCACGAACTAGGCGGATTGAGCACCAGTCTGCTGCGTGAGACCATGAACGCATACCTGCGAAGTCGGTTGCACGACCATCTAGCTCTGCAAAGTTGTAGCCGTAGCCCAATTCACCTTGGAAGAAGAATGCCTGACTTTCATAATTCCAAGTTGTTCCATTTGAGTAGTTTTGACCTGCGGGAGGAATCGCTAGACCTGTAAGGTTAGTACAAACACCATCAAAGTCGCCCGAACTTCCATTTGCCCAGCCCTCATAACCTGTAGCAAGCAAATCACCCAAGCCATATTCGCCAACATACATAAATAGGCGTGACCACTCATAATCGTAACCTTGAACGGCAGCTGTCGAAGAGCTATAGCTTCCCTCGGACATCTTCCAAAGACAATCGTCGTCGATTACAGCTACTAGCTCTGCGCAACTTAGGATTAGAGTATTGGCGTTGTAGAGCAAGCCATACTCTTCGAAACCATCTGAATCATCACCTGCGTAGTTAGCTGCTGCCGATCCTGTATTAGATGAAGAATCAGACATCGAAACAACAGGGATCTCGGTACCATCCGAAAGTGATGTCGCGCGGAGGTTTGCACCCAACCATACGTCGCGGCCGATCTTAACTACTGGGTAGATGTTGTCTTCTTGGTCGGTAACGTAATAAGGCTCAGCTGTGTGCTCTACGATTGCCCAATCCTCGTCCTCTTCGTCTGCTTCGGGCTCAGTTGCACTGATACCAGTCTCGGTGATGTAGAACTCGGTAAGAGGTCCCATTTCACCGTCGAAGTAGGTGTAGGTGTTCATTGTGTAGTCGATAGCTAGGATACCACCGCAAGTTGTGTATGAGTCGTCGGCCGAGAAATCGGTCTCGTCGATGTAGTATGCCAAAACGCCCTTGTCGTAGTCGGCTGCTGCGCCAGCTGCTGGGTAGACAACAACGGCACGGCGGCCATCGTCGACACCTAGGTACTCAAGGCAGATCTCGGCTACTTTTACGTCTGAATCGTCGCGAACCAAGTAGATTTTCGAGTTCTCGAAAGCTGAAAGCTCGGGCAAAGCAACTTTGTAGGCACCTTCGATCGCGTAGTCGGGAGCTGCAACGTAAACTTTAGCCTCTTGAGTGATGTTGATAGTCTGTTTCTCGGTGTATGCTTTCACCGTAAGTATACCTGCACGAGCAACATACGAAGCGTTGTCAACAAGAGTGATGGTGATAGTACCATCCTCGTAGGCTGCCGAGCACCATGACTCAGCCGCAGAGCTTACTGCAAACGAGAAATATTCTGCATCTACGTTTGTTGTCACCTGGATGGTTGCCGTAGCATCCGTTGCAGGTAGCGTAATATCTGATTCGGGAGAAAGCACTAGAACCGCATTCATATCCAAAGCAGCTGGAGCTACGTCGACACTATAATAGTCGCCACAACCGACCATCATAAACGCACATAGCATTGTAAAACATGTTAATAATTTACTTTTCATAATCTTTTAAATTATAAATTTTCTAATTCTGTAAAATCAATTACTGGGGCTACACCATTCGCCTCGCGGGTGAATTCAGTGTAGTATTCGGTCGACTCGTCAATAAATCCAAAGCCATGAAGAACAAAGGCATTTGTCTCGGGGTCGACATACCCTTCGCAGTCTACTCGGTAGTTGTTCCTCGCGGTATTGTCGTGCGAGAACTTCGCCTCAGTGAGCTCTTGCCACCTACCTGCTGCCAGATAAACCCATTGGTTCATGAAGCTAACCTTGCGCTCCGAGAGCGTAGAGGTTGGGTTGAAGTTCTCAAGGAACGAGTAGAGACCCGTAGCGTAAGAGTTGGTAAATGGACGGCGGAACGAAGCGATCAGATTCCACTCGCCATCGGCATAGAAGTAACCAGTGTAGACTGTGTTACCCTCATTGTCGGGTTTAACGTGAACCAAACACTTGTAAACAGTGTCGGGCGACCACGCGTAGGTTGAATAGCTTTGACCACCACTTCCCTCGTTGCCAAACTCTGCAACCGTTACTCCTGAGCCTCTTCGTAGGCAAACAACCTCGTACTCATCGGGAATTTCATCAGGATCGTCAGTCGAGTAGGGGCTCCAAACCGAGAACATTACTCTGTAGCCCGATTCCAAACGTTGGATACCCATATAACCGTTGGAAAAACCACAAGTCATGTAGTAGGTGTTTGTCACTACATCCTCCTCTTCGACCATAACTTCGCCGTAGAAGTACTCGATGCTAGCCGATGGGATAGTGTAGAACCAGTGCGACGAAGGGCCGCGCATGATCCAATAAGTAGTTCCGTCGGCAGCTATATCTTCTGCGCTTACGTAGGTGAGGTCGCCAGTCGATGGTTCTCCACCAATCCTAAAGCCTTGGATGTCGGCGAAATAGGTCGTAGAGCGGTCTATACCCTGCATATCGATACGCACGTAACCTGGTTCGGTGATGGGGATAGAGGTGATGCTGTAGACCTTCTCGACAGGGCCACTGATGTATATGTCGTAATCGATGTCGTTAACTGTAAAACGAACTGTTCCACTTCCCGCTGCGTTGCTCGCCAGGACACCTATTTTTAGATCGCCCGTAGTATTTACCTTGAAGTATGAGCTAGTGATGTATGCACTATTCATCCAAGTGCTCGTGAAAGCACCTGTTGTAGTGCTTATGATAGAGCCTCCTTCGGGGTAGCGACAGTAGGTGTTACCCTCGAATGGAATAAATACAGGAACCTCGTCTTCGGTGAACGAATACTCTGGTTCGTCGTCGATGACACCTTCGGTGGATTTTTGCACCAATTTTATTGTGTCGATGCGACTTAGGGTCTCCGCTTCGAAAATATAGATGTTTGCAGTTCTGCTAAATGTACTCTCGTTAGCCTCGACACTCCACGTCGTAGTTTTATCCTCTACGGCGCTAACCCAAGTTGTGCTTGTTGAGTATTTCAACTCTGCATCAGACTCCGAAGGAGTGATCTCGAAGGCAACTTCACCACCTTCAGCCTCAACCTCAACATAAGCGGAGGGTGAGATGCTGACAGTGATAGTTTTAGTTGTTGTCTCGGTCTCTGATTCTGAGCATGAATAGAGCAGTGAGAGTAATCCAACAATATATACAATTCCTTTTACAAGTTTCATGTGTTACCAATATTTATTTTGTACCAAATTGGAGTTGTTGTCGATGTAATCCTGCGGTATAGGTTGCAAGTACATCTTCTTGAGGAATGTGCGGGTTTGAATGTCGGTGCGAACAAAGAAGTCTGCATCGGTCTTACCACTTGTATTCATTCCCGAAATTGGGGTCTTGAATACCTCCTCTGCGATCAACCAACGACGCATGTCGTGGTAACGCATACCGCCTTCGAGTGCAAACTCTACGCGGCGCTCGCGAACGATTGCCTCGCGCATCTCATCTTGCGAAAGCGACGAGCTGAGGTTAGGAATTCCTGCACGCTCGCGAATTAGGTTCACGTAGTATGCGATCTCCGCGTTACCTGGATCGTATTCGTTCAATGCCTCGGCGTATGATAGGTATATCTCAGCTAGGCGGATGATGCTACCAATAGTTGATGGATAAGAGACTCCATAACGAGTATCAGGGCTGATCGCCTTGTTGATATGGTAACCACAAAGTGGGCTATCGTGTGACGAAGGACCATCCATACCGCCATAATAGAATTGGTGGTTGCGACCTGTGTCGTCGAATGGCATATATTCGCCGTTCCAACGGATATTTGCGTAGAAGCGAGGTTCGCGGTTAACGTACATCATGAACGTTCCTGCTGTGGTTACCAAACCTGGTTTGTCGTCAGCGCTACCTGCTTGGAATTCAGAATCGTAGTAAACATCGGTGGTTGAATAACCTGTCTCAGAATATGTTGGGTCCTCGTCGATTGTGTAACCATTCTTTGTAAAGAAGGCATCCACAACGTTTTGAGTAGTACCGATACATCCTGCCCAACCGCAACCACGAGGTAGAAGGTGGTATTGGTAGTATCCCGAAGTTTTCTCGGGCGATGGGAAGATGATCTCTGGGTTTGTTGTTGAGTCAGAACTTAGGTGCACGTTGATACACGACATCAAAGCATCGAGGTCGCCATCTTCGGTGTACTCTTTGTAGAGTTCGTAACCCGAAAGGTCGATAACATCTTTACAAGCCTCAGCTGCGCGCTTCCATTTACTCTCGTCGTAAGTGCTGCTGAAAAGCGCAGTGCCGTCGGGGTTTGTCATATCAGCAAAGTCGGGGTTACCGTTGAAGAGTGGACTTGCAGCAAACATCAACATGCGTGCACGCACTGCCAAACAGATTGCGTTTGTAGGGCGACCAACGTTAGTTGTAGAGTACGATGTTGGCAATAGAGTCGAAAGCTCCAAAAGCTCTTCGTCGAGGTAATCTACCATGTCGTCATAAGGCTCACGCGGCAATGAAAGATCTTCTGTCGAAGCACTAACGTCGAAAAGATCGGTCACCAATGGCACTGGGCCAAAGTGTTCGAGCATACGAGTGTAGTAGTAAGCCATAAGGAAACGAGCCTCGTACTTGTATCTTTCGACTGTAGCCTCGGTCAAGCCTTGAGAAGTAAGCGCCTTTGCATTTTCGATAAAGATCAAACATGCACGAATCTTTGCGTAAGACTCGGCCCAAAGGTCGAGCGTAGTAAGAAGATCAGTTGGACTCCAACTACCTTGTTGAGCATTCATCAAATCGCTCCAACCGAATTGGCTAAGCGAAGATGCCATTTGGCTCTCGTCGCTCAGTAGGTAGTAACCGTAACCCTCCCAAGTGTGGAAGCCCCAAAGTGGATCGGGAACCAAGCTGTAACATGCTGCCAACCAGTCCTCTGTGTATGAAGCGTTGTCGAATACAGCATCGAGAGTAAGCATATCATCTGGCTCTTTGTCGAGATAGTTACACGATGCCAGGCAAGAGATTGCTGCTATAACAACGACAACCTTTTGCAATATATAGTTTTTAAATTTATTTTCCATAATTCAATCTCTTTAGAATGTTGCTGAAATTCCAACAGAATAGACTGTCATTAGCGGATAGCTCATACCGTCGGCCGAACGAAGCTCGGGATCCCATAGGTCGAATGGAGAGTAAGTCCATAAGTTGCTACCACGCAAGAAGAAGCGCACGTTACGCATGCTCATAGATTTTGTGAGGTCAGAGGGAAGTGTATATCCAATTTCGAGATTCTTCAAACGGATGTATGAAGCATCTTTCAACCACCAAGTCGAGTATTGCATGTTGTTAGCGCTTGTGTTAGTCGACAAACGAGGCCAGAATACTTGTGCGTATGGGTCGTCTGGATTCCAGCTATCCTCCCAGTTCGAGAAGATGTTACCCAAACCACCACCACCACTACCAGGAATAACCATCGAACCATAAATCATCATAGATGAGTTGGTTGCACCCTGGAAGAAGGCGCTGAAGTCGAAGTTTTTGTATTGTGCACTCACACCAAAACCATAAACGATCTCAGGTACGTAAGGGTCACCAATACATGTAGTATCGTAAGCATCGACAGTACCCGACTCATCGAGGTCGGCGTAACGAATATCACCAGGTTGAACTGTTCCGAAGTTGTGCTCTGGAATACCGTCAACTAGCGAGCCGTCGGCCTTGAAGTCCTCTTCTTGGAAGAGACCAATTGCAACAAGTCCGTAATAAGAGTTTACAGGGTTGCCTGTCTCTGAACGTGTTGTGCCTTTGATTGACTCAGATTCGTCACACTCGATGATTTCGTTGTGGCTATATGTAAATGTACCACGAACCGAGATAAAGAGATCTTTGTTGATCTGCTTGTTATAGTCGAGGCTACCGTCGAAACCTTGGTTAGTCACGATACCGAAGTTCGCCCATGGGTTCGAGTTGAAACCTGCGATTTCGGGGATTGTTTGACGCTCCATGAAGATGTCCTCGCGACGCTCGTGGAAGTAGTCAGCGTGGATATTCAAGCTGTTCCACAGACCAATCTCAAGACCTATATCTGTCTTGTATACAGTCTCCCAAGATAGGTCATCGACACCGAAGTCACCCTCGTAGAGTCCGCTATAGTATTGACCTCCTGTAGATCCATACGTATATCCCGTACCTGAGTCAATTGTAGAAAGGAACGCAAAACGACGACCGTCGAGTTGGTCATTACCCACAAGACCGTAAGATGCTCTAATCTTCAATTTCGATAGCGTTGAAGCGTAAGATTGCATGAAATCCTCTTGTGTGACGAGCCAACCTGCCGCTACAGAGGGGAAGAAACCCCATTTATTTCCGTCACTAAAGTTCTCAGAACCGTTGTAACCGAAGTTAGACTCGATAAAGTAACGAGAATCGTAGCTATATGAGATACGTCCCGCAAGACCTTGACTACGATATGGTAGAGAGTAGATCGACGAGCTAGCATCACCATTGACATAATCCTGCATGTTGTAGAGGACAAGTCCATCGACTTGGTGCAGATCGTCAAAGAGTTTGCTATAAGAGATTTGAGTCTCGAAATACATTGTTCTGTTACCACCTGCATCGGTGCTGAAACCTAAGTAGTCGTCTCCTTCGTTACTAATTTGAGTTATAAGGTTACCATCATCGTCGCGACCAGTAGCCATATAAGTTGTTGTAGTCTTACTACGGTCAAATTCGTTCCAAGCATACGAGTCAAACGAGAAAACAGCCTTAGCCTTGAATCCATCGAGTGGATCGCACAAAGCACCAAGGTCTTGAGTAAGAGAGAATACCGATTGCAAGCTACTCTGGAAACTTGTTCTATAGCCACTGTTTGTTGCAGCAGCCCAAGGATTAGTTTGCGATGTATTTGCAGGGATTTCTCCGTTCGAATAGATCGTAGGGTGAACGATAGGTGTATTCTTAAACGCTAGGTAGAGAATGTCGGTAGCCGATGAGTATCCTGGCTCGCGAAGATTGGTGATGTAACCACCAACGCTTACATTAAGCAAAGTCGACTTGGTTAAATCCATGTCGAGGTTGGTTCTCATTGTATAACGAGTCAATGTGTTCGATGAGTCGTAGTCGACCGTTGGGTCGGTGACGGTGATACCCTCTTCGCCATAATACGAAGCGACCAAGCTATAACGAAGTCTTTCGCTACCACCGTTAACATCCAGAGAGACGCGACTGTTGGGTACATAGTCGTTTGTCACTGCGTCGAGCCAGTCGACACTTGGATATAGGTCTGTGTCAGTTTTATTGCGAGTTGCATCGATCTCGGCTTGAGTATACATTGTTGAACCATCGGTAAGGTAGCTAGCCTTGTTCATAGCCTCCATGTAGGTTGCACCATCGACAAATTCGGGCAACTGAGTTGGAGTAGATACACCAAAGTCCGCCTTAACTGTCACGCGTGGAGCACCAATCTTACCTTTTTTGGTTTGGATAAGGATTACACCATTTGCACCACGCACACCATAGATAGCTGTTGCGGTCGCATCCTTTAGAACCGAGAATGACTCGATCTCCTCAGGAGAGATATTATCCATACTACGCTCAATACCATCAACCAAAACCAACGCATCGGTTCCTGAACCAAAAGATGAAATACCACGGATCCAAAAGTCAGAAGAGTCATTTCCTGGCTCACCACTGCGTTGCACAGCGATGATACCAGACACTTGACCTGCAAGTGCATTGGTTACCGAACGTGATTGATTGATTTGAAGGCTCGAAGGGCTGATAGTTGAGATGGCACCCACCACGCTCTCGCGCTTTTGAACACCATAACCAACCACGACAACCTCGTCCATACCTGTTGCATCAGCTTCCATTGTCAAATCGATCGCAGTTTTGCTGCCGACAAGAACGTCTACTGTTTTACATCCGATATATGCGAAGTTCAAAACAGACGCGTAATTTGCAACATTATATATTGTATAGTTACCATCAACGTCGGTAACAACAATATTATTTGTTCCAACCTCTTGCACTGTTACACCGATCAAAGGACTTCCGTCTTTGTCGACAACAGTACCAATAATCTTTAGATTAGTGGCTGGAGCGGTTGCAACATTGAATGCTGCGTTGCTTGCTTTCTTTGAAACCACAACTTGTTTTGCATTAATTGTATACGCAAGGTCAGTTCCTTTGAAAGCTTTGTCTAGGATTCCTTCGATGTGTTCGCGATACACACTAATTGAAACGCGTTGTTTGAGTGTTTCTTTGAGATCATCTGAATATACAAAAGCAAATGAACTCTGTTTTTCAATCTGAGTTAGCAGATTTGCGATAGTTGTATTCTCTAGCTTCATCGACAACTGTGGTGTCTTAGCATTTACAACTTGCGCCTGTACCTCACTAATTCCCATTAACATTATCGCAAAAAGTACAAAATATATACATTTTTGTCCAATGTGTGAAATTAGTGCGTTGAATTTATTCAACTTATACGTTTTTTTCATACATTTGTAACGTTTAGAATTACATAATTTTTTTAGTAGGTAGTCTAAATAGCACGGGGTAATATTGCAGTATTATTCCGTGCGTTTTTTCTGTAGTCGGGATTTACATAGGCTCTTTCTTTTTTTCTTTTTGTTAATATTTTTGTTAATTATTGTGTGATTTTTACAAATAGTTTATTGGAAGAAGTTTCCGATATTTTATAACTTGAACCGAATAGCTTGCATAATACATCAAGCGTTGTATCTATGTGATTATTAAGAACTAATTTACCCGAACATGTTAAGTCCGCAAGGTCGTTTTGCAATGAAATTTCGACACCATAGTAGCGACGAAGCTTTGTTGCTACTTCGGCGTATGTTGTGTGATCGAGGATCCACACACCATCGTGCCACGAGATATATTTATCGACGCTGACCTCCTCGACCTCCTCGATGTTGTGCCCCGAGAGAGTGTATCGCTGATTTGGAGTTATAAACACCTCTTCACTCGCTTTACTATTTTTGCCAGAATTTGCCACTCTAGCAACAGAGACACTACCCTCTACCAGAACTACAGATTCTGACACTCTCTCCGAATCGATCGACGAAACGCCAAACTTTGTTCCGTACACTTTGACCGATATATTGTCGGTGTGAACGTAGAATGGTCGCGATTTATCGTGTGCCACCTCGATGTAGATCTCTCCGTCAACGTAAATGTGGCGCTCCGCTCCGCTCATGTCGGGCGAGAAGCACAATTTAGTCCCAGAGTTAACCCAAACTTTAGAGCCATCGGCAAGTGCAATTTGCGTTCTGCGGCCATGTGGCACCAAAAGAGAGTTGTACTCTTGCGAATTCACACTAGCGGCAAAATTTTTAACCCTGTCGCCATTCTGGATATTGATCAATCCCTTCTCTGTGTAGTCAATATCTTCATTATCTTCGATATTGATAGCTCTCTGGTCGCCAATTATCAGCTGGATATTTTGAATCGTGTCGAGCATAGAGCCGTGTTGGTTCAGAGCACCCAACAATTCATCTTGGTCCGCCGCGTTATTTACACGCATAGTTGCCACAGTGGCTAGGATGAAGATACCTATAATGGATGCAGCTATACTTAAAAATTCGTATAGCGTTACTCTGCGCTTTTGAGATCGTGCCTTCTTGTTTATTTTACTAAACAGCTCACTTTTTTGTTTGCTCGACAACTTGCAGCTATCATTCATCTTCGATTGCTTCAATATTGCAGCAGCCTGTTTCACCCTCATAGCCAGCTGCTTATCCCCACAAATAACCTTGTCCCAAAAAATATTTTGGGCGTAGGTGGGGTTTATCTGCCACATGATGAAAGCTTCATCTTTAAGAAGCTCTTCGACAGAATATTTGCTATATTTTGAGTGATCCATTTTTTTGTTTATCGAGTAATTTAATCGGAGAAATATCCCCTCCTATATATCTAGACGACACGACACTTATTTTTGCCATCACTTTTCTATAATTATTTTTAAAAAATGCATATTAATAAATAGGACAATCTCCTAATAAATAAGGATTGCACAACAGATGATTAATATGTACCTTTGCACCCGATGAAAAAATTGTCACTACTTACTACCCTATCTATACTCGCAACGAATCTACTTATGGCCTCCGTAGCAGAGCCACAAATAGACACTCTGATTGCTGTAGACCAGGTTAGCGTCAGCACAATAAAACAGGGGTTAAACCTATATCGCCAGCCCGTTGCCTCAACGATCATATCATCCAAAGAGGTTGAAAACAAGAATATTACCCAGATAAAGGATGTAAGCCAAATAGTTCCAAATCTACACATTCCCGACTATGGGTCGCGAACAACATCGTCGATCTACATCCGCGGCCTTGGCGCAAGAATCGACCAGCCAGTTATGGGTCTCAATGTCGACAATGTGCCACTTCTAAACAAAAACGCATTCGACACAGAGGTGATGGAGATCGAACGCATCGAGGTGCTGCGCGGGCCGCAATCCACACTCTATGGGCGCAACACGATGGGTGGCGTGATGAATATTTACACCCTCTCACCGTTTAATTACCAAGGAGTTAGAGTTGGCGCGGAGTATAGCTCAGGCAACACATATAAACTTCGCGCATCGGTCTACAGTCGTCACTCCGACAAGCTAGCAACGGCTGTCTCTGCCTACTACAGCTCGACAGATGGTTTCTTCGAGAACCTCTTCACGGGTGAATTGTGTGATTGGGAGCAGAGCTTTGGCACACGCCTAAAAGTTAGCTACAGAGCCTCCAGTGGCATACGAGTGGAGAACACCACCGCTGCAACAGTCTTAGAGCAAGGCGGTTACCCCTACAAACTTATCGACAGCGAGGCGGCCAACTACAATACTCCTTCGAGCTACGACAGAGCACTGTTGAGCAATGGCACAACTGCGAAATACCAAGGTAACGGTTTCTCACTCTCGTCGATCACAAGTTATCAATACCTCGACGACGACATGTTTCTCGACAACGACTTCACTACCGACGACTACTTCACCCTGTGCCAAGCTATCAAGGAGCACTCTTTGACCGAGGACATCGTCTACCGATCGGAGCGCAATTCACCCTATAACTTTCTCTTTGGCGCTTTTGGATTTTATAAAAACCAAAATATGGAGGCCCCTGTCGTATTTAAGGAGTATGGAATTGACAACCTAATATTATACTACGTCAATATGTATCTTGGAACCCCAAACGGGCGAGAGTACAAGTGGGACGAAGAAGAGTTTTCGCTCAATAGCGAATTTACAAATCGGTCGATTGGTGGAGCCCTATACCACGAATCGAGATACGATAACAATGGTTGGCTTATAACTGCTGGGCTGCGCCTAGACTACGAAAAGGCCACACTAAAGTATGGCAACTTCACCAACTCTAGCTACTCTATATATTATAGCGATGGAGAGGTTAAATCGAAACCAATATCAATTGCCGAGGGTGGCAAAACATCGATAGACTTTTTGGAATTACTACCAAGACTTAGCGTATTGCGCAGGATTGGAGGCTCGGAACAATCATCCATCTACCTATCCATCTCGAAGGGATACAAGGCTGGCGGATTCAACACGCAGATGTTTTCGGATATTTTGCAACAACGCGTGATGTCCGAGTTTGGAATCTCTGCATCGAGCTACGACACCGACGAGATTATCAGTTACAAACCCGAACACAGTTGGAACTACGAGGTTGGGAGCCATTGGAGAAATTCAGATGGAACACTCTCAGCTGACTTGGCGCTCTTCTACATCGACTGCCGCGATCAACAATTAACAGTATTCCCCGAAGGAGAAACCACAGGTCGCATGATGACCAACGCTGGTCACTCGCGAAGTTATGGCGTCGAAGCTGCTCTAGCTGCCAGACTCTCAGAGAGGCTTAACTTTAATGCCTCGTATGGCTACACCAACGCAAAGTTTATCGAATACATAAGTGGCACTGACAATTACGCAGGCAACTTTGTACCCTACGCGCCACAACACACCCTCTACAGCCAACTCAGCTACACGCAACCCACATCATACAAATTTGCAGAAAAGATCCGTTTTGAGATAAATGGTTCGGCCGCGGGCAAGATCTATTGGAACGAGGATAACAGCCGCTCGCAACCTTTTTATGCTCTACTTGGAACATCTGTAAGCTTTGAGCAAAAAAAATTAACTTTGTCGCTGTGGGCAAAAAACATATTGCAGGAGGAGTATAACACCTTCTATTTTATGTCGATGCAACGAGAATTTGTCCAAAGTGGGCGACCTCGAACAATTGGAGCAACATTAACTATTAATCTATAAAAACAAAAAGATGAAAAAATTAATTTCAATGCTACTATTCGTAGCTACAGCACTTTTCGCAACATCATGTGACGAAATCGACGATCTAGCAGATGACCTACTAGGAAACACCGAAGGCACGATCGAATACACAGGTGCTTTTGTTGTCACCAACGATGGTAGTGTTTCTTACAGCGACAATAGCGCGGTATTCACTCTTGAGGCTGAAGACAACGCTGTCTCAATCTTGATGAATGGCGTATGTTTCGATTCAGAAATGCCATACTCGATGGACATTACAATCAGCGGTATGACAGCTATTGCAGGTGTTTTCTCTGCTTCGACGGTTGTACCAACAATCGGTGGCGAGGCTCAAGAAGATCGCACACTAACCAACGTTGCGGGAGTTTACTCTGAAACTTCTCTAACTCTAACCTTCGACTACGGCGACTACACCGTGGCATACACAGGTTCTGCTGAGTAAGTTATTCCCAGTATAAAAAAGCGAGATTCCACAAATGGGAATCTCGCTTTTTTTATGCTTTATTGATTATGTCACGCAGTCTGTGAGTCATCAGGTATTGGAAGCCGCCACGCATCACAACAAAGAGGATGAAGGCGAGCCACAGTGCATTGTTGCCCAGAAATGGGTAGAGGGCATAATAGACAGCGAAGAAACCTAAAGCCGCCAAGATCATCGAGTTGCGCATAACATGGGTGAGGGTTGCACCGACCATAATTCCGTCGAAGAGGAACGGCAGAGCGCATGCGATTGGCACAGCCATAATCCAACCTATATATTGTCCTGCGAGCTCTATTACCGCCGCGCCACTCTCGCCTGCGCTCATAAAGAGCCCCAGGATCCAGCGCCAACCCGCTACATAGATCGCCACGAAAACCACGGCAATAACAAGCGACCAACGCACACAAAGGTAGATGCAGCGCTTAAGCGAATCGCGGTCGCGAGCACCAACGAAACGCCCCGTTAGCGCCTCGGCAGCGTAAGCAAAACCATCGGTCATATACGAAAAGAGAGTAAAGAGTTCGAGCAGCAAGGTGTTGACAGCCAGGATATTCTTGTCGCCCATGCGAGCCGACGAGGCTGTGAAGAATGAGTAGACACAAACGTTGCAGAACGAACGGATGATAATATCGCCATTTACACCGAAAAATTCACGCAGCGGGGCCCACGCATAGACACCTTTGAGCCCCTTAAGAATCAGAGTTTTGCCATATCTAGCAAATAATAACACCACAGCTAGAACCACACCTGCCCACTGCGCCACAACCGAGGCGTAGGCTATACCCAAGATGCCCATATCGCACTCCATCGCCAAGAAAAAGCTCATGACGATATGCAGGAGATTGACAAAAATTGCCACCGCCATCGGGATAATAGCATTCTGCATTCCCGTGAACCACCCATGGAAGCCAAATAGAACGACACACGCGGGCACCGCCCACAGGCGAGCGGTAACATACTCAAAGGCAATATCATTACCATTCATCAACTTCACCGCACCCGAGGCGATCGGCACCCGAAAGAGGATCACCATCAGACCCAGCAGCAAGGCAATGGAGAGCGCCCGCAGCAGCATGCGCGTAGTCTCACTGAAGTCTCCCCTACCGAAAGCTTGCGCCGTGAGGCCACTTGTACCCATGCGCACGAAACTACAATTCCAGTAGATAAAATTGAAGATCGAGGCTCCGATAGCCAACTCGCCGATCATAAGTGCCGAGTCGCTGCCGATATGGCCCGCGATGGCGGTACTCACGATACCCATCAACGGCACTGTGATATTCGAAATTATATTGGGGAACGCTATGCGTAGGATCTCTCTATTCATTTTGACTCTCATTAATTTCATGCAAATATAGTGTAAAGTATCTAATTTACACAAACTCCAGTCTTTTCTTCGCTGCAAAGAGTGATAGATCGAAAAAAATGAACTACCTTTGTGGCGTTAACATAATACTATTAAAGAATCTATGAGAGATTTTAAGAACGACTCAGCTAAGGCTCTGTCACGTTTCGGTCGCGACAAACGCGAAGAAAAAACTACAGAGCAACGACCTGAGCGACGTCCGCGTTTGCAGCGTGATGCTGCTGATTCGGAACAACGAGCACCACGACGTGCGTCGTACAATCCTAATTTCACCGACGACAATCGTCCAAAAAGCGACCAAGGTGGCCAGCGCGAGAGAAAGCCTTACGGTGATCGCAAAGAGTTTGGCAAACGTAAGGAGTTTGGCGACAAAAAACCTTATGGTGAGAGAAAACCTTACGGAGAACGCAAACAATACGGAGAGCGCAAAGAATTTGGTGACAGAAAGCCTTACGGCGATAGAAAACCATTCGGCGAACGCAAAGAATTCGGCGACAGAAAACCTTATGGTGAGCGCAAGCAATACGGTGAGCGCAAGCAATACGGTGAGCGCAAGCAATACGGAGATAGAAAAGAACGCACTTTCTCGCCTCGCAACAACGATGAGCGACAAGATCGTCCTGTGAGCAATAACTACCCAAAATATAATCCCAATGCGCAGACTGGCGAAATTCGCTTAAATCGCTACATTGCTCAATCGGGGCTATGTTCGCGCCGCGAAGCAGACGAATATATTGCAGCTGGCACGGTATCGGTCAATGGAGTTATAGTCAAAGAGTTAGGAACCAAAGTAATGCCCAATGACGAGATCAAATTCAACGACGAAAAGATAAAAGGTGAAAAGAAAGTCTACCTTGTACTCAACAAGCCCAAAGGCTTTGTCACCTCGTCGGACGATCCACACGCCGACAAAACAGTTATGGACCTAGTTTGTAATGCCTGTACCGAGCGCATCTACCCCGTAGGTCGCCTCGACAAAAATAGTTTGGGAGTGTTGCTATTCACCAACGATGGCGACCTCACAAAGCAACTTACACACCCTTCGCACCGCAAAAAGAAGATCTACCAAGTCTCTCTCGACAAGCCTCTTACGCGCGCCGACTTCGATGCTTTAGCTTCGGGCATCACGCTCGAAGATGGCGAGATCTACGCCGACGAAATATCGTATGTAAAGGATAGTCGCGACGAAGTTGGGTTGGAGATCCACTCGGGCCGCAACCGTATCGTTCGTCGCATGTTCGAACACCTTGACTACACAGTTCAAAAGCTCGACCGTGTATACTTCGCAGGTCTAACGAAGAAGAACCTTAAGCGTGGGCAATGGCGTTTCTTGACCAACGAGGAGGTCGAAAGATTAAAATCTGGCCGTTACGAATAGTGAAAATTAGAAATAATTGCTAACTTTGTAACAAATATCAAATTTAAAAAAGAGTTAAATTATGTTCAGCTTACTTAACGCATCGGTTGATACCGACATCACAATCCAAACAGACGCACCAGTTACAACAACAGAAGTTGTTGACTTGGGTGGCGAGCTAATCGCTCCAGAGGTACCTCTAAGCGACAAAATTGGTCCATTTATACTTCCTGTACTTATGATTGCTTTCGTGTGGTTCATCATGATCCGCCCCGAGAACAAACGCCGTAAGGAGGTTACAAAGTTCCGCGAGGGACTAAAAAAAGGCGACAAGGTGATCACCGCTGGCGGTATCCACGCTACAGTAAAAGAGATCAAAGAGACAACTTTGCTTATCGAAGTTGATAGCAACGTAACGCTTCGCATCGAGAAGAGTTTTGTTTCGGCAGACCCCGCAGCAGCACAACCAAGCAAGTAACGAAGCTGACAAATAAGGTCATTTTCGGCACTGCCCTCCGCTTTTTAATCCTCACGGACTAAAGGTACGCTACGGTTAAAAATGCTCACGCAGCCCCAAAACTAACCTTATTATCCAACTTCTTGCAAAACATGAGAGGGTGGCTTTCAAGAAATAATCTTGCTTGTCACCCTATTTATAAGCAGTGGCCAACAAAAAATTGTTGGCCACTCTCTTTTGCATCTTGGTATGAATATTGCGAAAACCCTCTACAGTATAAACATTAAAACTTAGAGGCGTGAATAGAGTATTTACTTCAATTATTTTGGCCCTTGGCTTGATCAATTCGGCTGTAGCGCAGAATTCAGGCAGTGTGAGCCAACCACAAGACCCCAACGAGGTTGTTGTGCTATCATCATACGTAGATGGTAATTATAACGTAGAACGACTACTTGTGATGGAGTCGAGTCCCAGCAACAACGAATTTGTTGTACGCTACAAAATAAACATCACAAAGCTGATTTCGTCCTACGACAATAACTCGTCGGAGATCGCAGGACTGCACAATTTTATCGAGTCGATCCAAAACGACTCTCTCAAACGAATCACCCACTACGACATCGTGGGTTATGCTTCGCCCGATGGCCCCTCGACGCTCAACCAGCGCTTGGCAACAGCTCGCGCCGAAGATTTCTCGAAATTTGTCGACAAGGAGTGTCAATTGGGCGATTACCCGCGCACGGTGATAGGAAAGCCATATTCGTGGATCGACACCAAGAGTGCCGTTCAAAGTTCGAACCTTAACAACAAGGGCGAAGTACTAACTATTATCGAGAGCGCCGAGGCGCAAAGCGAAATCCAAAAGAAGCTAGAACAGAATCCCTCTTCGTGGAGCTACTTCAAAAACACTATCCTCCCACCGATGCGCAGCGTAGAGATCCATATCGCCTACAATTCGTGGCGCGTAGTTGAAAATCGCACCCTCATCGAAGAGGTTGAACCAGCCGCACAAACAGTGGTGGTTGGTGTAAATGGCGCGCAAAGCGAGCGTGGGAGCAGAGAGTGCGCCACCATCGAGGATGATTATATCAATTGCATGATCATAGAGATGCCTGGCGCGGAAATCGACTACGACGACTGCGACGAGCGCGAAAAGTTAAAAGTAGGTAAGCACAGCGCCAAGTACAAAGAGCGCGGCCGAGGCGCAGATGGTGAAATCGAAAAAGAGAAAATCAAAGCCCGCAAAAAGCGTAATCGCTGGTGGAATTAACCGCATGAAACAAGTGTAATATATGTTATAAATCAAGACATTGCGGACTCGATAATCGAGTCCGCAATGTCGTATATAGGTGAAGTTTAGACTTATTATTCTCAAATACTCCAACCTACTCCACTTCTTCCACTTCTAATTCTCCGCCGTCGATGTTGCCCCAATCGGTGATTATAGCGCCACTTATTTCAGCCTTGTCGGCACCTAAGGTGATGTTGAAGGTATGTTGTTTGCCGCATAAAAGGCTTGTTACCAATGGTGCTGAGTAGATATTGCCATCGACACTAATATAGATGGTTGCATCTGTAGGATATGTTGTTGATGCGGGGAAGAGAATCATCTCGACAGCTGCACTCTGCATATCGTCGGCTACGTTAACCACTGCCGAGTCAATAGTGCCGTATTGCGCTAACTCGTAACCATCTGATGCTGGACTAGGTGCCTCGCTTGGAACACCCGACGTTTGGATATTCTCCAATTTGAAGCTAAGGCCTTCGAGCGATGGTACAGTGTCGCTACCTGTGATATTAAACTTCGCCAAAGCCTGCATGTGCTCTAAATCGAAGTTTACGGTCGAGATCCCATCCTCTAAGATAAAGGCATTGGCACACATGTAGTCGATAGCACCCAGATCAGTTTGATCTGTGATCTCCATTGTATAGGTATTATCGACACTGTGGTCTGCGTCGTAGGGATAATATGCCATCAACATAAGTTGCACAGGTGAGCTCTCGGGTAGACAGATTGGCTTTGCACCCTCGGCAATAGAAAATGTTGTCGACGAACCGCCGAAGTCTGCCACGTATTGCACATTAACGTCTCTCATGGATTCGCCCGACGCATTGCCATCTACGGTATAGATGCCAATTCTATCGCCTGCTTCCCACTCGTTCCCACTCGTGCGGCTTACGATGCCCGACGTGAATTTCACCTCTTGAGCTTCGGTGGTTGTCGCCCCACCAAGGTTATCCTCCTGCTTTGCGCAACTCACAACGGCTACCAAAGCTATGGCTATAAATATAATCTTTTTCATTATCATCGAGTTTTAACTATTTAATTTAGAAGCGGTTCTCCCGAAGCATCTACAATCTGTCCGAGGTCATCCACAAAAACAATTTCGGACCAAGTGGTCATGCCAAATGCCGCCTCGTCGGTAGCCAAGGCGCTATTATTGTAGTGAAGATATAACCTGCAATTTTTACTATAGCTAGTGAAAGAATAAAAGACTTTTTCTTCGAGTGTAATCGGATTGGGTGAGGTCATATAAATATCCACAGAACAGAGAAATCCTAAAGAGCCAAAGCAATCGTAACCTTCAATAGCTGTCACAGAGGGAAGGATTAGTGTATGGAGGCTAAGGCAAGAACCAAATGCACAACTAACTACTGCCTCTACCTTGGGTAGCGAGATGACATTAAGAGTGTTGCAACCATAAAAATGATACTCTTGCAGGGTGGTTGCCTGGGGAGCGTATACCTCACTAATGTTGTCGATAAAACGCGCGGTGGGATTAATGCCTCCCGAATTAGACTCCGTCGCCATAAAATCGATGTTTGTGGCATCGAGGAAAGTGAGCGATATGCTACGGCTACCCAACGCCGCGTCGATACCGCTGAGCATCGATCCGAAGCTCGAAGCGCTAAAGGTGATCTCGCCCGAAATATACCACGAATCGCTAGATGTGGGCAATGTATCTTCGGTGAGTGCCATAAATGACTCGGCTGTAAGGTAGTTGTCGAGTTTGGTAGTTGGCAGGTCGGTAGGATCATCCTCGGAATCGTCCCAAGGTAAGATTGTCGAACCGTCGAAGGTGATTGCGCCTGTGCCCAACGATAAGTTGAAGGTGTTGTTGTAACCTTGGTATAGAGCTGTAACGAAGGGGGTCGTATACATTTTGTCGCCTGCGTAGAGGTTGATTGTGGCATCGGTGTAACCACCATTGTCAGGATGAACGATACATGCTGTCGAGAATAGGATCATCGTTACCGTTGCGCTACATCCATCGTCGGCAACAGTGGCGAAGCCCTCGATTGTGCCATATTGCACATCGTCGGTCGACGAGGAGTCAAGCACCATTGTGGGGTCGCTTACCGTTGCGATATTCACGATCTCGAAGCGCATATCCTCTAGCGAACCTACAGAGGTCTCAGCTTCGATGTTGAAGGTTGCCATTGCCATGATGTGTTCGAAGGAGAGCTCTACCTGCGTGACAGCTACATCGGTGATTTCAGCTGTTGCTTGCAGCGCATCAATTGCCGAAAAGTCGCTCTGATCGGTAATATCTAATTGGCACTGGTAGATATTCTCGTCGTCTGCCGAGGCGATCGATGCTGGATAGAAACCACATATAGCCAACGGCTCGTATTGGCTCGCCTCTGAGGTGACGGGTAGGTACGAGTAGTCGGGATCGACGGTAAACGTGGTCGATGCACCCGAAGAGGCTGCACTGTAGCTCGATAGCGGGTAATATATATCGCCCGTTAGCATGTAGGCGTTGGGGAAGAATGCACATATTGCGATCTTGTCACCCGCCACCCAAGCGTTGCCATCGGTGCGGCTCTCGATACCCGAGGTTATTTTAATCTCTTGAGCTGTCGTGGTTGTCGACCCATCGAAGTTCTGATCTTTGGCGCAGCCCACCATGGCTACCATGGCTAGAGCTGCTATTATTGCTTTTTTCATCTTTTTCGCTTATTTAGGGTTACTCCTCAAGAACTATAATCTCTTTAAAGGAATTGACATCGCTCCGTCGTATTCCGAGAGCGAGAGGTCGGTGCTTTGATCAAGTTCGCCCCAGTCGCCGATGCTACCACCCGCCACCACTTCCACCGAGCAGAAGTAGTTGATCGCAGTGTACGATGCCACTCCAAAGGCATAAGCCGAAGCTGAGTTATTGGTAATTTTATATACTATCGACTCCCTCTGAGACTCCTCATTGGTAAGTTCGACACCCAACATTATCTGCCCATCACTTGGCAAGTCGAAGGCAAATGTATTGAAATGTATACTGTATGTGAGCGAGTTATCGGCGTAGTTACCAATTATTGGTGAACCGCTCACCTCGGCGGTGATCGTTCCCGCTTGCTCAGTTACAACCATCTCGGCTGGCTCCTCTTTATTTAGGTTGATCAAGGCCTGAGTAGGAAGGTTGATGCCAGAGTTACCTCCGACGAGCAGTTTGGTGATTTGGTAGGTGCTACCCGCTGCAAGACCGCTAAAACGCAGCCCCACTTCGACCACTGCGCCAAGTTGGCTCATCGATGGCACAACCGATTCGCTCGACTCGAAGCTCTCGCTAACCATGTATGTGCTGCCGCGCAGCGACGAGAGGCCACCATCGGCGGTGATGTCGATCGCTTGGTTGGCGACATCGGCCGTGAAGATTCCTTCGGCAGAGATTGCCGCCGACTCCACGTAGGGGTGAACCAGGCGCATAGTGCCGTTGGGGTTCTCGCCTACGAACGAAGCGCTTTCGTTGTTGGTGCTGAGCGACCCCGCGACCATTGTGAATTTCGCAAAAGTCGATGCCGCAGAGCTCCAAGCTCCCAAAGTCTCGTTCTCGTCGGCCCAAGTTGCTTTGAGCCCACCATCCTCATTTTCTGTGAGTGCAACACGGCTCTGCGCAGCGCCCTCCGACGAGGCGCTAACGGTTACAGTAAGCAGATCTGCGGCAGGTTCCTGCGTCACAAAATCGCTCTTTTCAGTACAGCCCACAACTGTTGCTGCGGCTATACCTATATATAAAAATCTCTTTTTCATCTTCTACCCTCCCTAAAAGTCGCCAATACTGCCGTTATCTGTAAGATCTTCTACACTTGCACACAAGATGTTTTCAAGTTCAAGTTCGATTACTACGATTTGTGGTTCGATATAATTTGTCTTCATAATATTATATTTTTTCAATTAAAAACTAAAAGGTTGGGTATGAGTCAGTGCCTGCAACCCACGTCGCAGCACCTGCAATATTCGATGTACCCGAATTAAGAGCTGTGAGTAGCTCGGCGAACGATGAGTATGCCGCAACACTCTGGTCGCTACTATCCGAGCCGATTGCATCTCCGCTCTGAGAGTCGTCATAGTAGCACGAAGTGATAGTTGCACTATCGCATTTTCCTACCACCAAACCTACATTGCTCTCTCCCGATACCGCTGCGCAGGTGTAGCAATTCTCCATCACTGAACCATAGCTGCTATAAGCCTCATGGATTCCGACCAAGCCACCGACCTCGGATGAGTCGCCCGAAACCTCACCTAAGTTGTAACTATTATATATCGCACTACCTGCACAAGCTCCCACCAAGCCGCCGACATATTGACCTGCCGCCGACACTGCGCCTATATTTGCGCAGTTCATCACCTTGCTATATCTCGAAGAGGATGTTCCATACATCTTTGCGATGATACCACCTGCGAAGTTACCCGACTCAGATTTAATCACTCCCTCATTGTAGCAGTTGGAGATTACCAATATAGCCTTAGCGTTGGTTGTGCCCACAATACCTGCAGCGTGGCCATTTGAAGTAGAAGTCGCTGTGATTGCTCCATAGTTCTTACAATCTGTGATTGTGCTATATGATGTATTGTCATTGGTGTAGCCAGTAATACCTGCTGAACACGATACGCCTGTTATATCTGCTCGATTTATACATGAGGTGAATGAGCACTGATAAGAGTAACCCGCAATACCTGCAAAGCTATCGCCCGAAGTTCCTGAAACTGTCGAACCCTCCAACGCCTGGCAATCTGTGAAGGTGGTGTACCACGCCTTACCTGCGATTATAGCGGCGTGCGATGCGCTATTACTTACCTCTCCGCCCACCTTAAGGTTCTTGATTGTGGCGCTGAGGGTTGTGCCAAATAGACCTTGACCCGACTCCGAGCCCGAAACGCTCAAACCAGTTATGGAGTATCCATTGCCATCGAATGTTCCGCCATATCCGTAACTCTCGCTACCACCTGCAACCATCGAACTCCACGTACCACTTAGCTCAATATCTTTCATCAACTTTCCATTAATTGATGTGCTGCCGCTATTCACCTCCGCCGCAAATGTTGTGAGTCCATCTGCTGAGTAGATTAGATAAACATCGCTCGCACTATCATATTCTATATCAAACTGAGTATATGTAGGCTCATTCTCGGTGTCGAATTCAGGGTAGCCCTCATCGCTTGCTTTCCACCCATACGCCTCGATTTTGGGCGAAGTTTGGTTGTAGGTGTAGGCTCCGTTGTTTAGCAGGACAATAAGATCATCACCCTGCATATCGTCAGTCGAGTAGCCCGTAGTCGCATCATCGCCCTGGCCAACGCCTGTATCGCAAAGCGTAGCGTCGAAGTAGCACGAGGTGATAGTGCCTTCGTTATATCCTGCGATCGAGCCCAAGAAAGAAGAACCATCGAGAGTAGATGCCGAGTAGCAGCTCTCGATTACACCCGAGTTTGAGGCTGCGATACCACCAACTCTCATCGAGCCTGTAACGCTACCCACATTATAACAGTTGATGATCATTCCAGCATTAGATGCTGCAATGCCACCTACGCCCGAATCTTGACCCGTAATATCGACCGAGTTACTACAGTTAATGATCGTGCCATTGTTGACCGAGGCGATCGAGGCCGAACTATAGCCATTTGAATTGACCACAAAACCGACGTTGTGACAAGAAGAGATCACGCCGTTGTTCTCGCATGCAATTGCCGCAGTGTTCGACCTTGTCGAACCTCCGCTACCTATAATTAAATTTTTCACCACGCCCTCGCTGCCAATCACAGGAAGCAGTGCTGAGTATTCGTAGACTACCGTGAAGTCGGAAATTGTGTGACCACCGCCATCTAAAGTTCCTTGGAATGGTTGCTGGTTGTCGGTGTAGATAAGCCACAGAAGATCGGCTGAAGAAACGTCGGCGGTCAACTCAATGGTTTTGCCACTGAAGTCATCACCCTCGGCGAGACGATTAAAGAAGAGTTCCAGATCGAAATCATTGTCAATTGTATAGACCCCATCTTTTTCGGCGAAGAACTCCGAAGGAGTCGAGCTGCCGTTGTCGATCCACGAGTCGATACCCTCGCTTGTGAGTGCGATCTCAATTTGGGGTTCGCCCAAAACTACGCTATATGAGTGTTGCATACCACTTTGGAGTGGGTCAACTTTGAGCGTCGCCGTATAACTAACCTCACCAACGGTGAATACCACCTTGGCATCTGTCGAAGTGGGGAGCAGGATCGCTGTAGCTCGTGCCCCTAAGAGGTCGTCGTCGAGCTCGATCTGCATCGCAACCTCGCCCAAAGTGGAGTAACTATCCTCTAAAAGGTCGTATTGGGTCGCCACATCTGCAACCGTAACGCTAAGATCTTCAAATGAAGAGATCTGCGAGTCGCTGTTGCCCTCATAGTTGGCGATAGTGATCTGCACCTTGCTGAAAGAGTGTGTGAAAGTCAAATTTTGCACTCCCGAGGTTTGGTCGGCCAAGGTCGCACTGAGCATGAAGTCAGCATCGTTTAATTGGCCATCGTTTTGCACCGTGATGTCGAAAACTTGGCTACTTGCGCTCCAATCTTCCTGGTAGGGGTAATACGCATCGAATGTAATGGCTGCGCCCGACTCCGAGAAGTATAGCGTTTGCGACTCATCGGCCGCGGTAAACTCGGCAGGCGAACCTCCCGTTGTGGTATACTTGGCGTTGACCTTCGAGGCTGCGGCATCGGTCGATGTTGCCGTGACTCCGATAGCATCGCCCGCATCCCATATTGTCCCCGTTACCTTAGTCATTGCCTCAACCCCCGAGGCGCTAAACTGCACCGCGCCCACAAGGGAATTGTCTGCTAGATCGACACCTCTCTCTTTGGTGCACGAGGTGAAGACTAGTGCCAATAAGGCTCCTATTGTAAACAATTTCTTTTTCATTTCACTATTTTTTATTTTTATTCATCATTCTCTTTTTATTTCTTTTTTTATTTGTCGTCATTACTTCCTTTCGTCGTCATTGCTTCCTTTTGTCGTCATTGCGGACTTGATCCGCAATCTCTTGGGTTGAGATTCTGAATCAAGTTCAGAATGACGGCTTGGGGTTTATACCGTCATTGCGGACTCCTCTTTGTCGTCATTGCGGACTCCTCTTTACCGTCATTGCGTACTTGATCCGCAATCTCTTCCATCCATTAAATCATCCCACCGAGGATTCACAGCATCAACCAGTTTATTTTTCCACTCACGCTTCCAATTTTTTAGTTGCTTTTCCCTTGCAATAGCATCTCTAACATATCCAAACTCCTCAAAATAGACGATTTTATCACAATTGTACTTATCACTAAAGCTACCCATTTTCTCATGTCCTTTATGCTCTCGAATACGTTTTTGCAAATCGCTTGTTACTCCGATGTATAGGGCGGTGTTGTTTTTGTTTGTTATAAAGTATATGTACGACCTATTCATTTGTTCTTCTTTTCTTCGAGATTGCGGATCGAGTCCGCAATGACGATTTGGGTTAGTTTTATTTGAGATTCTGAATCAAGTTCAGAATGACGGCTTGGGTTCAGAATGACGACTTGGGTTCAGAATGACGGCTTGGGTTCAGAATGACGACTTGGGGTTTACTTCTTACTCAACATCATACAGCAAAATGGGGTAACCATTGTTAATGCCTTGGGTGTCGGCGCTCCAGGTGCAGGCCTTTATGACGGGTGCATCGGTGCCGTCTGTTGGGTTGTTATATGTGTCGGCGTTGCTGTTTAGCAGGTCGACAAAGGTGGCATCCTGCATTTCGGCAGTTGTCTTTTTCTCGGAATCTTTAACAAGATAGTGCGAGCTATCAATATTGCCTGCTACATCTAGAGTGTCGAAATCCCAATAACAATTAGCAAACAGAATACTACTTGATTCTACAAAACTACTAGTACCAGCTACGCCTCCAACATATGTACTCACACCTCCATCAGGGTCAATAGTGCCACTAGCGTAACAATTCGTGATAAGACCTATGTTAGTGTTAGCACCAGCCACGCCGCCAATACTATATTTACATTTAACAGAGCCTCTGCTATAGCTATTTGCAGTAGTACCAAAGTTATGACCAGCAACACCCCCAGCAGCCGACTGGGCAACATCATAAATAGTTGAAGTTGTTCCAGATGTAGCGCCTTCAATATAGGCGGTGTTATAGCAGTTAGTGAGCGTACCCTCATTATAACCTACCACGCCACCTGTAGAATAAGAACCTATAACATCACCGCTGTTGTGGCAGTAGGTAAGAGTGCCGCCGACAGCATAACCTACCACGCCACCTGTAGAATAAGAACCTATAACATCACCGCTGTTGTGG